>JBJEFI010000031.1:4858-16919 GCA_051873875.1 Bacillaceae bacterium
TAGTTTTGGGAACGTTTCTTTCTTTTGTCATGACTAAACATGATAAGGGGGATATCAACTATGTGTGGTATCGTAGGATTTAACGGAAAGATTGAAGCGAAAGAGATTTTATTAAAAGGACTAGAGAAGCTTGAGTATCGTGGTTATGACTCAGCTGGTATCGCAGTCCATACAGAAGCGGGAGTTCGTGTATTTAAAGAAAAAGGACGCATCGCCATGTTGCGTGAAGCCGTAGACCCAAATGCAGTCGGTACTGTAGGAATTGGCCATACACGCTGGGCAACACACGGTGTTCCTAGTAAAGGAAATGCACATCCTCATCAAAGTGCAACAGGACGATTTACATTGGTGCACAATGGGGTAATTGAGAACGATACACTTATTAAAAAGGACATGTTAGATCATGTTGAATTTGCAAGTGAAACAGATACAGAAGTTATTGTTCAATTAATCGAATACAATGTCCAACAAGGGATGGAAGTAGAAGAAGCATTCCGTAGCGCATTACAAACATTAAAAGGTTCTTATGCAATTGCAATGCTAGATAATGAGGATCCAGATGTGATTTATGTAGCTAAAAATAAAAGTCCATTATTAGTTGGTCTTGGAAATGATTTCAATGTTGTGGCAAGTGATGCCATGGCAATGATTCAAGTCACAAATCAGTTTATCGAATTAATGGATAAAGAAATTGTTATCGTAACGAAAGAAACATTAACGATTAAAAATTTAGATGGTGAAGTGATTGAACGTGCGCCTTATACAGCACAATTAGATGCAAGTGATATTGAAAAAGGCACATACCCACACTTCATGTTAAAAGAAATTGATGAACAGCCATTTGTAATTCGTAACATTATCCAAAAGTACGAAAATGAAAAGGGCGATATTGTTTTACCAGAAGACGTACGTGGCGCAATTTTAGATGCCGACCGTATTTATATCGTAGCTTGTGGCACAAGTTATCATGCTGGTTTAGTTGGAAAACAGTTAATTGAAAAATTAGCAAAAATTCCAGTTGAAGTCCATGTGGCAAGTGAGTTTTCTTACAACATGCCATTATTATCAGAGCGCCCACTATTTATCTATATTTCTCAAAGTGGTGAAACAGCAGATAGCCGCGCTGTATTAGTAGAAACAAATAAATTGGGCCATAAAGCTATTACAATGACAAATGTCCCAGGTTCAACATTATCTCGTGAAGCAGCTTATACGTTATTGTTACATGCTGGTCCAGAGATTGCCGTTGCCTCAACAAAAGCATATACAGCTCAGTTAGCTGTATTATCGATTATTGCAGCGGATGTAGCCCGTGCAAAAGGGTTAGAAATTGGATTTGATTTAAAGAAAGAACTAGGTATTGTCGCCAACGCCCTAGAAACATTATGTGGTCAAAAAGAAGAAATGGAACAAATTGCGAAAGAGTTCCTAGCAACAACTCGTAACTGCTTCTTCATCGGTCGTTGTGAAGACTATTATGTATGTCTAGAAGGCGCATTAAAATTAAAAGAAATTTCTTATATCCAAGCGGAAGGGTTCGCTGGTGGGGAATTAAAACACGGTACAATTGCTTTAATTGAAAATGGTACACCAGTTATCGCTTTAGCAACACAATCTCATGTTAACTTAAGCATTCGTGGAAACGTGAAAGAAGTAGTGGCACGTGGTGCAAAACCATGTATCATTTCAATGAAAGGCTTAGAAATGGATGGTGACACATTCGTTTTACCAGCAGTAAACGAAGCATTATCCCCATTAGTAGCTGTGTTACCATTACAAATCATTTCTTATTATGCAGCATTACATCGTGATTGTGATGTAGATAAACCACGTAACTTAGCTAAGTCGGTTACGGTGGAGTAAGATCGATATAAAGTTTTATAAAA
Source organism: Bacillaceae bacterium (assembly GCA_051873875.1). Lineage (GTDB taxonomy): Bacteria > Bacillota > Bacilli > Bacillales > Bacillaceae_G > JBJEFI01. The sequence goes on from JBJEFI010000031.1 coordinate 6,745, forward strand.
ATCCTATTAGCTTCTAAGTTAATAGGATTTTTTATTTTACTAACGGTACAGTTTCTTTTAATAAACTCACTTATAATTATAATAGTATGAGATTAAGAAATAGGGGGATTTTTGTAACACCAGAACAAATTGTTAGAGAATTTTTTTAAAAGCTATACCCCTTTTCCCTTTTAGATGTGATTGTCTGAAGGGGAATTTTTTGTTGAAAAAGAAAATGAAAATCCAAAGTTGACAAGTAGATTAAAGAAGGGAAAATCGGATGTTATTACTATTTAATTACGTTCTTTATAAATAGTAGAAAAGGTGAGGTTGAAAATATTTTTTATGTGGAAGCCTTGAAATGTAGTTAAAAACATGATAATTTTGATAAATCAGTGTGTAGAGATATTGGTCTGTTTTATCGGCCAAAAATATATGTCTCACGATACGTCTACCATCTGAAATAGTTTAATGGAGATGATCAATATGCACGGTGAAATAAGATTACCGAGAAACGGAAAAGAATTTGCATTATTTTTAGGCATCATATCAATACTTTCAGTCAACATTATCGCACCTCTTATTATGGGATTTAAATTTGGATTCAGTAAAGAGATGTATGTTGAAGCTTTACAAATCATTCCCTTTGTATGGATTTGTGTTATTTTACTAGTAACACTTGTTGTAAATCCAATTGTTAATAAGCTTGTACAAAAGTTTATTGAACCTACGGATGGTTTTAATGCAAGAGTATTATTCACGATCCTATTTAGTGTAACGATTCTTTCTAGTTTACTGACAGTTATCGGATCATGGATTGGCATGAGAGAAATTAGTTTGGAGCCAATTCGAACATTCTTTTATGACTGGCCACGTAACTTTTCCATCGCATTTTGGGTTGAAGTGTTAATCGCGCAACCAATTGCAAGATTTGCAATGAAAAAATTACATGTAAGCCAGGCACGTAAAATAGTAAATGCGTAATAATTAAATACATGAAAATTGGTATAGCCGACTGGTTTTAGTAAGAAATCAGTCGGTTTTTTGGTAGGTTAGAGTAACTAATCTAACAAGACAGTTGTCGAAATTTAGTTAAATGATTATAATTAAATTAGTTTAACTAAATGAAGGTGATGTAATGAAGCTTGTTCAAGCCATGGATGAATATTATTATGAATTGCTTTTGAAAAATCTTCGTGCTATGAATAAAGATAAAGTATATAAGAATTTAACATATAATAGTTTATTGTATTTGGAAGTTATTCTTTTTAACGAAAACTGTACCCCTAGTTTTTTGGCGGATACGCTTCATGTTGCACGTTCAGCCGTAACAGTAAAAGTAAATGAGTTAGTTGCTAAAGGTCTAGTCATTAAAACAGCTAGTGAGACAGATAAGCGGGTAAGTTATTTAAAGGTGAATCCTGAAGTAGCGAAGGATTATAAAATGATTGATGAATCCTTAATGGCTGCTTATAAAGAAATTGAACAGCGTTATAGTGAAGCCGAAATAAATACATTTATTGAGATGTTGGGCATTATTAAAAAACATTATCGGGTGGATAGTGGCGATGAAAGATAAACCTTTCAAAAAGTGCCAGTAGACAACTGTCATCTGCAAATAAGAACTTTCTCTTTATGGAGGGTGTTCTTTTTTTGTTCAACGTTTATGAGACGATAAAATAGGCTGTATTTTTTTAGTGGAAAATGAAAAATGAGAAATTCAATCATATGATAGAAGTTAGTGAGAGATGAAACGGAACAGTCATGGTTGATTAGGAAAAGGGGAAAGAGATGCAGAAAAATAAATTTGTAATTATTACGTTGTTAATGAATATCTTTATTGTATTCTTAGGTATCGGCTTGATTGTGCCAATTATGCCTTCATTTATGAATGAAATGAATCTTTCGGGAAGTATTATGGGCTATATGATGGCGGCCTTTTCGTTAACTCAGTTCATTTTCTCTCCTTTTGCTGGAAAATGGATTGATCGTTTTGGAAGAAAGACGATGATTGTAATTGGGTTGTTTATCTTTGCGGTATCTGAACTTATTTTTGGTTTAGGAACGAATGTGGGAATGTTATTCTTCTCTCGTATTTTAGGAGGAATTAGTGCCGCTTTTATTATGCCAGGTGTAACAACGTTCATGGCAGACATTACAACAATGCAGGAAAGACCGAAAGCAATGGGCTATATATCTGCTGCCATTAGTACAGGATTTATCATCGGACCAGGTGTTGGTGGATTAATTGCTGAATTTGGTGTTCGAGCGCCATTCTTCTTTGCGGCAGTTATTGCCTTTATCGTTGCTATTGTTTCGCTTATTATCCTTAAGGAACCATTATCGAAAGAAGAGTTACAGGAAAGAGCGGCAGTTAGTATGGGAACCAATTTCTTTGCAGATATCCGAAAATCATTTAAACCGGTTTATTTCATCGGGTTTATTATTGTATTTGTATTAGCATTTGGTTTATCCGCATATGAGACGGTATTTAGCTTATTTACGGATCATAAATTTGGCTTTTTACCAAGACATATCGCCTTTATTATTACGATTTCCTCTATTATTGCTGTTATCGCTCAAGTGGCAATCTTCGATAAGGTTGTAAAGGTTTGGGGAGAAAAGAAATTAATTCAGCTTTGTTTAAGTGTAGGCGCAGTTTCAGCGGTTATCTCAACAGTAGTAGGGAACTTCTGGCTTGTACTTATTGTGACATGTGTTATTTTCTTATGCTTCGATATTTTACGCCCAGCATTAACGACTTTTTTATCGAGAATGGCTGGCAGTGAGCAGGCATTTGTGGCAGGAATGAACTCTGCTTATACAAGTTTAGGGAATATCGCAGGCCCAGCACTTGCGGGAATATTATTTGATTGGAATTTAAATTTTCCATATCTATTCTCAGCGATGATTTTGGTCATTGGTCTTGTCATTACTGTATTTTGGAAGGAAAGACAATTTGATAAACAAGTAAAGGCTAGTTAGGTTGATGAAGCTGCTTAAAGAGGGGAAATCTTTAAGCGGCTTTTTTATTTTGTGTATAACAAAAAGAGTGAATATTTAGATGATTTTATTAGAATAAGGACAGTATGGAGGAAACGTAGTATTAAAGGGGAGAGTATGTAAATGAAGTATGTTTGGTCGGTTGTTAAGATTCTGTATTATTTATTTTTAACGTTTATTTGTTTTCTGTTTTGCTTAAGCCTCTTTACGCTAATAGGGGGAGGAATTACAAATGGTTTTGTTTTAGATGAAGAGACTAAGGGAAACATTTCAATGCTAGGGGTTAGTTTTGTTTTAATGATTATTGGCTTCTTTATACATAGAGAAAGTATGTTGAATGTTTGGGACTTCTTCTTTAGTTTTGGTAGGTTTGGGGTGCCGTTATTTTTAGTATGTATCATTATTTTGATAATCGTTTCGCTTTGGATGTTAGTAAAAGATGTTATGACATTTGATGAAGAGGGCGGTGAAATTGCATTTGGAGTAGTGTTTTTTTGGATTGTTTTTCCTGCTTATGCCAATCTATAGTGCGTTTTATAGGTGGTTTCAGAGAGTTAAAGAAAAATTGCTTAAACCTAAAGAAAAGCCAAAAGGAAATGGCTATCAAAAACCAAAAAGAAAAAAGAGAAAGAAGAGGAGAAGAAGATAAATTATTTTTTTGTGAGGGTTAATGGATCTTCTAACTGTTTGCTCAGCTGAAAACTTGAAATGATCAATTTTTATTCTAAAGCTATAATGAATTCGCCTCTTTTAGCCGGTATTTTCTAAAAGAACATCTAAAGTTGAGAAGTTTTGATATAAAGGTAGAAGACGTGGCTACTACCTTTACATTAAAAATTATTAAAATATCATATTTGTGTTAGCTTTAGGCACTGGCTATGAATAAAGAAAGCGCATGCCCTTGCTAAAAACGGCCGGTACAATAGACATATGATTTTCACCATCTGGAGAAAAGAATGCTGTTTCTAATGATGTGTATCGACTTGAAATTCGATTATATAAAGAAAATGCATCCTCATACATAAAGGCTTTCTCGCCTTTTTCTGCGGCAATAAAAAGGCGTTTTGACGTTTTAATATTAGCTATATTTTCTTCATCTCGTAAAATTGACTGCTCATTCCACCAGATTGATGGGCTACAAGCGAAATATAGGTTAAACATATCTGAACGATTAAAAAGTGTATAAAGAACAAACAAACCTCCAAGAGAATGACCAAAAAGAGTTTGCTTTTCTGGATGAATGGAATACAATCTTTCAACAGTAGGTTTTAACTGTTCTTCTATAAAACGTAAAAAACTATTGGCACCACCATGTTCAGACCAAGGCTCACCATTTGGTTTTTTTGGTAAATGGACAGTTGATGCTGGTGGCGTAAAATCATATACACGATATGGATTAAAAAAACCTTCTCCTTCATAACCTACACCAACGAGGATCATAGGTTCTATTCCGGTTTTTTCAGGGCGACGACTTTGTAGGGCAGTTATTTGTTGAAGCATTGTAAAATAAGCATTGCCGTCTAATATATACAGCACCGGAAAACCTCCTTCCGGTGCTGACTGGTTAGGAACATATACATGTATTTGATAAGAATGGTGTTCTTCTGACATAGTAAAGGTTTGTGATTTTTCTTTTTCGAACATAGCTGTATCCTCCTATTTTCTTGATTTCACTAATAAATAAATGAAATATGGAACGCCAATGATTGCTATAACAATACCTACTGGCAATTCTGTTGGAGAAAAGATGGTCTTTCCAATAAAATCTCCTATCAAGACCATCAACATTCCTATTACACCACTGATTAGGATACTGTATTGATGACGTATACCTACTAAGCGCCTTGCAATATGTGGGGCAATTAAACCAATAAAACCAATGCTTCCAGACACAGCGACACAAGCACTGACAAGTCCTACACAACTAATTAAAAGAACCTTGCGTTCACGATTTAAATGAACACCAATGCCTGTCGTTGTAACATCATCTAACTGTAAGACATTTAAAATGGACGATTTCCATAATAAAATCGGAACTAAAAGTACAATCCATGGTAAAATTGCTACAATTTGAGCCCAAGATGCACTATAGATGCTTCCTGATAACCATACCGTTGCCATTTCAAAATCTTGAGGATTCATTTTTAATGAGACATAAAGGGTTAAGGCACTAAATCCAGAGTTAAGAGCGATTCCAACTAAAATTAATCTTTTAGGATCAATTTCCTGACGATACCTAGAAAAAAGCATTAAGAAAATAGCAGCAGCAATTCCACCAACCCATCCAAAAAAGGTCATATTTATAATGGATAACCAACTTGCTCCTTTAATCGTTCCTTGTATAAAAAACATGTAAAGTACAATCGATAGTCCAGCTGCAGAATGAATGCCAAGAATACCAGGATCAGCCAATTGATTTTTTGTTATTCCCTGTAGTACAAGTCCGGCAATACCTAAAGCAAATCCCACTAAGGCACCAATAATAATACGAGGTAAACGAAATTCAAAAATGACTAAATCAAAGTCACTAATTTGTTCAAGACGAAAAAGTGTGCGTAAAGCATCGATTGCGGTCATATCAAATGTACCATTTGTTAAACTCATATACATTACTACGATAGAAAGGGCTATCCCTACCAACAAAACAAATAGAAATTTAGCGCGATTTTCTAGTTTCAAAGGCTCCTTCCTCCTCTCGTTTTAATTAAATAAAGGAAGTAAGGAACACCGAATAACGCAGTCACAACCCCAATAGGTGTTTCAAAAGGATAATTAATAAATCGGCTGATAATATCAGCCCATGCTAAAAATAGTCCACCAAAGATGGCAGTAAAGGGAATGATTTTTCGATAATCTTGTCCTACTAAAAATCTAGTAATATGCGGTATTATCAAGCCGATAAAGGCAATTTTTCCAGCCATTGCTACTGATACACCTGTTAAAATCACAACGCTCAGTATGGTTAAAGTTTTGATTATTAATAAATTAATCCCTAAACCTTGAGCAACTTCATCCCCTAAAGAAATAGCTGTAATGGAATGTGAGACAAGAAAAGCAAGTATTAGTCCTACAATGGCAAAGGGAATTGTCCATTTAATCAAAACGGGATCCATTTGATGTAATCTTGCGTTATACCAAAAACTGATATTTTGTGAGACTTGAAAATAGGTTGATAAAGCTTGGGAAATGCCATTTAAAAACGTCCCTAAAATCGTTCCTATTATTGCTAAAGTTAATGGCGTCATTCCATCTGGTAATAGTCTTGCTGTCATAAACACCAAGAAAGCTCCTAATGCAGATCCAATTAAAGAATAAACAATCAGCATCATAGGGGATGCTCCTGGTAAAAAAATCATACATAAGGTGATAACAAAGACTGAACCATCTGCTACTCCCATAATACTAGGAGAGGCAAGATAGTTCCTTGTCATTCCTTGCATTAATGCACCTGAAATAGCCATAAATGCACCAATTAACAAAGCACCAATAACACGAGGAAGTCGTGATGTTTGTATAATTAGATGATCCATATTCTTCGAATCAAATTGTACAAATGCTTCCCATACAGTCGTTAAACTAATCGATTTAGAACCATATGCTACAGACGTAAAGATCGTTATAATAAATAAAATGACTATAAAAAGTATGTGTACGAAACGTTTCTCTATGAAAGAGCGCATTGAATACTGCTCCTATTCTATTACTTCTCTAAATTTTTTTGTAATTGCTCCAAAAATTGAATTTTACTATAAACAGGACCACCCTCTAAAAGCGGATCTACTACATTTACGAATACTTGATTGTCCTTAAATGCATTGATATTTTGCATAATTGGGTTTTTCTTCATTTCATCAAATGCATTTTGATTCTCTTGGTTTTCACTTTGTTGGATTTGCATGAAAATATAGTCAGGATTCACAGTGGCTAATTGTTCTACTGTAACGGCTTCTTGTGCCTTTGCCTTTTTGATTTCCTCTGGAACATTTAAGCCAAGCTCGTTATACAATACTGCATTAAAGAAAATATTTTCAGGATAAATAAACATTTGTCCTCCACGGATTCGAATGGCTACCACTTTTTTATCCGATAATTTTTCTTGAAGAGTTGTTTTTGATTTCTCTATATTATTTTTATAATCAGTTAAAATTTGGTCGGCTTTGTCTGTTTTTCCTGTTAGTTCAGCCATTAATTGTAAATTAGCCTCCCAATTAGAAGAGATATGAGAAACTTGAATAGTAGGTGCTATTTTTTCTAACTTTTGCATAACTTCATCTTGAAATTTGGTTGTCCCTAAGATTACATCTGGTTTTAGCTCTAAGATTTTTTCAAAGTTTGGCTGTTGTTTTTCACCAATTGATTCTGTATTTTTCATAACAGATGCATAGATTTCTGGGAATTGTCCACCAACAGTTATAGCCCCCACTGGCTCTACTTCCAATACGACAGCATCTTCCATTGCTTCCATGGCACCAGTAATGACAATTCTTTCGGTATTTTTAGGAATAGTATACTCCTTGCCAAGATATTCGATTGTTCTTGTACTTTTTTCAGATGCATTACTTTTTTCTTTAGTATTTGTTTCAGTAGAGTTTCCACAAGCTGTTACTATTAACAAAAATAAAGCGATAACGGTTAGTAAACTAAATTTTTTTTTCATTTTCTTCCTTGCTCCTTTTATCTAATTCATTTTCTTTGTACAAAATAAATGAAAATTATAATCTATTAAAAGTCTTTTTCATGCTACTGCTTATCGGGAGATCTGTAAGTGTTCGCGTAACGTGCTACCTGTATATTCTTTTCTAAATACACCTTCTTCTACAAGTAAGGGGATGACTTGATTGAAAAAGAGATCTAATGACTTAGAAGTTCCCCCTGGAATTGCGATAAAACCATCAATTGCACCTTGTTGATACCATTTCATGATTTCACGAAAAACTTGTTTGGCCGTCCCAACTACAACCCAATGAGCAGAATCAATTACTTCAGGTCTTGAAAGTAGTTCTTCTACAGTTGGTTCATTTTGAATAATATAACGGTGTAATAAATCTGCATGAGTCCGGCTACGTACAGGCTGATTTCCAATTGGAAGGGAACGTTCTGTAATTTTCTCTTTTAGTGAAAATTTTCGAAGATTTGATCCTATAATTCTTTCGACAGAAGCATATTTATGCTCTAATGTTAAATGTTCATGAGCTTGCTGATGCATAGCCTGTGCCTCTTCATATGAATCTCCAATAAAGAAATAAAGGCCAGGTAAAATGCGAATTTCCTCTGGTTGACGTCCATGTTGTTGAGTACGTTTCTTTATATTTTGGCGTAACTCCATGGCTGCTTCCATATCTGGGGTAGCTGCAAAAATAGCATCGGCTACTGAGGCTGCAAAATGACGTCCAGGATCTGAAGCACCAGCTTGGAATAAAGGAAGTTCGCCGGAAGGATGAGCGGCAATATTGAGAGGACCTTTCACTTGAAAGAATGCTCCTTCATGATGAATCGGTTGAACCAGATCACGAATGGCCACTTCCATATTCTTATTCTCCATTTGTAGGGCATTATAAGGATAACTTCCCCAAAGTTTACGCACTACCTCTGTACATTCTGCAGCCTTTGCATATCTCTCTTCAGATGACGGTTTGTCCTCATTACCAAAATTCTCAGAACCATCAATCGATGTAACAATATTCCATCCTGCTCGTCCATTACTAATCCAGTGTAAGCTTTGTAGCTGTCTTGCTAAAATATAGGGCGGATTATAGGATGTCAAAGCTGTCGTAACTAGCCCAATTTTTTTAGTATGTTGAGCTATAATTGTCAGCAATAATGTTGGATCTAGGCTTGAAGAACCTTTAGAACGTAAGAGCATTTCAGGATGTGCAAATAACGAATCAGGTTTAAAAACAAAATCTAATTTTGCTTTTTCAGCTTTTTTTGCTAGCTCAATCTGTTCCTCAATGGTTGAAGAATACGTATCCATTGTTGCTTCATCTACAGACCTATTTATTTGGCGATTATTCAAAGATAAACCAATATATAGGTGTTTTTTATTTTTCGTATGTACAAATTTGTTTTTCATTTCGTATGTCATTTACTTCACCTCCTTACCGACATGAGTAAAATGAATGAGAATAAGGTGTATAGGGCGGCATTTGATTCATCCTTATTTTTTCCAAAATTGCAACACTAACCACATTATAATGAAAATGATAATCATTATCAATTAAAAAGATTATGAGAAATGATATATTAAGAGAGAAGTATATGTTACAAACATCTATATTTGGCTTGAAAAATAGGGGTTTTTGGTTAGTTTCCTTTTATTTTTTAAGGTGAAGGGGTAGGAAATGAAAAGAGTTATTGAAAGTAATTAGAGAAATGAATAAGAGTGGTTGAATGTGTAAAAGGGAAATAGCTGATTAATAATGTTGGTCAAATTATGATGTATGTAAACAATCAAGATGAGGCAGTGAATTTTTGGACAAAAAAAGTAGAGTTTTGTGTCATTTCGGAAGCAGATAATGGTCAAGGAATGAGATGGATTGAAATTGCGCCAACAAAAGATGCACAAACAAGTATTATTCTCCACAACAAAGAGTTAATTTCTAAAATGCAGCCTGAATTAAATCTTGGTACACCTTCTTTAATGTTCTTTACAAAAAATCTGGATGAATTATACAGCAGTTTATCTAATAAAAATGTGACGGTTGGAGAAATTGTCAAAATGCCTTCTGGTAAAGTGTTTAATTTTGCAGATAGCGAAGGTAATTACTTTGCGGTGATGGAAAAGAGTAAATAACGATAGAAGGGCGGTATGAATTAATTCATACTGTCTCTTTTTATTTAGTTACTTTAAACATCTTTCTTATTTTTTTCTGCCACATAAATACATTTTGAATAAAGCTTGATAGTACAATGATAAGTGTTTCTGATGCTTGTTAAATGTATTATGTAGTGGATTGAAGAAAGAAATTACCCTTTCTAAGGATAATGAGGAAGTGGCTAAAATATTGAAAAGTTATTTCTTTCAAAATGGATTCATTTAAAGGAGAAAAACCGAAAAGCATAGCATTTTCGGTTTTTCCTTTTGATTAACTATTAAATGTATATCTATTCCCTTTCATTCGTTATGGATGTGACAATGTGTAGGGAATCCCATTCGCCACTTGAGAATTTTGTGATGGGGTATTTTTTAGGGA
>JBJEFI010000032.1:0-2502 GCA_051873875.1 Bacillaceae bacterium
CGTCTTTATATTTATCTACAAATTCAGCAGATACAGGAATTTGATCTACTTGTTTAGATTCATATAAATTAACGGCTGTTGATGTATCTTTCACTAATTTTACGTTTATTTCATCTATTTTCACATTTTCTTTATCATAATATTGATTGTTTTTTACCATTTTAAAACCTTTGCCTGGTGTTAATTCACTTACGACAAATGGTCCATTATATAGTGTTGTTTCTGCGTATACACCATATTTATCTCCTTGCTTTTCTACAAATGCTTGATTTTGTGGGAAGAAAATTGGCACGCTTAATAGTGTAATAAAATATGGTACTGGTTGTTTTAATGTAATTTCTAGCGTATGAGAATCAATTGCTTTTATTCCTAACGAATCTGCTGCTTTTTCTCCTTTTTGAATTGCTTCTGCATTCAAAATATCATACATCATGTATGCATATTGAGACCCTTTTTTCGGATCTAGTGCCTTTTTAAAAGCAAAAACAAAATCATCCGCTATAATTTGTTCTCCATTTGACCATTTCGCATCACGAAGTTTAAATGTATAAACCGTTCCATCCTCACTGACTGTATGAGAAGTAGCCAAAGCAGGAACAAATTCACCTTTTTCATTTGGCATATATAGCCCTTCCATCGCATTATTCGTTGCATTCGCTGATGCACCATCGATAGAATGAATCGTATCTAAACTCGTTATTTCATCTACATCAATTAAATTTAAAACTGCTTTTTGCTTTTCTACTTTTTCTTTTCCTTCACTATTTGCACATCCTGTTAACATAACAGAAAGCGCTATTATTGTTGTTACGATTTTTTTTCGCATTACAATCACCTCATTATTTTTTGTGATTGCTCATGAGCTTACTTGGCGCCGTTTTTTAAAATAAAAAAGTCCTCTACATGATTAACCATGTAGAGGACGATATGTACATTACCGCGGTGCCACCTCGATTGGTTTTTTAAATTAAAATAAAAAACCCTCTTTTCAAGTACGGGAAGACTTATTCCGATACTCTTATCCTTTTAACGGCGGAACCCGTGTCACCTACTAAGCTAGTTGCCTTTCAGTTCCCTCTCGTAAGTCCATTCAATATACTCTATCGTACTGGATTCCACCATCCCCAGCTCTCTGTACCGAATCAACTATATTTACTTACTCTTACTCTTCGATTTCGTTTACTGTTATATTATGTTGATTTTAATATTACATTTATCGATATTTTTTGTCAATTAGTTTTATGAAAATTTTTTATCGTTTCTTCAACAGCCCAACGCTGGTGTTCTAAAAATAAATTTTCAATAGCCTCTGCTGGTGATAACCAAACTAATTGGTGATCTTCTTCTACTCTATCTGTTATTTTCTTTTCTAATTTCATATAGTAAAAGTAGCCAATACCATGCATATAATAATGCAATGTATCTGAATAATGAAATTTTGATGCAGTTCCAATAAAGTCAATTACTTTAATTTTATACCCAATTTCTTCTATGCATTCTCGTTTAATACATGCTTCGTGGGTTTCATTATTTTCAATGCCACCTCCTGGTAAAAAATAACCAGTGGCTGTTCGAACAACTGCTACTTTTCCTTCTGCATTAAATCCAATTCCATAAGCACCAATTCGTTGTTTATAATCAATCCCCGTTATTTTTTCTCCAAATATCATCTAATCACCTCTTCACCTAATTGAAAACGTTACCACTATTATTATATACTAAAATAACAAACTAACTTTTTTTGGAGGAACAAATGAGTAAAATCGTCTTTTTTGATATCGACGGTACATTACTAAAAAGTGATGGAACCGTTGATCAAGATAACATTTCCGTTATAGATGCATTACATAAAAAAAATATCCATACATTTATCGCTAGTGGCCGACTTCCTGCTGATATTCAACCTATTTTAGAAAAAACTGGTATCCAGTCTTTTATTTCTTTAAATGGACAATACATTGTACATGAAAACGAAGTTATGTATGAAAGTCCTTTACCTTCTTCTCAATGCCGAGACTTTGCACAATTTTGCCATACTAATCATTTAATCTACGGTTTCCATACACCACATTTTCATTATGTCTCTCATGGCCATGACGAAAATGTATTCAAACCTTATAATCATTCTTCTACACCAAAAGTAGATGCACATATTTTTGAAAAAGAAGCTGTTTACCAAGGTCTTCTTTATTGTACACCTGAATGGATTCCTTTGGCACAAAAACACTTCCCTCATTTCAAATTTGTTCAATGGGGCGAACATCATTATGATGTATTACCAAAGCAAGTTAGTAAAGCATCCGCTATTTCTCATGTATTGCATATTCTAAACCTGTCTAGACAAGATGCATTTGCATTTGGAGATGCACTAAATGATTTAGAAATGTTTGAGCATGTTGGAACAAGTGTGGCGATGGGAAATGCACTCCCACAACTAAAAGAAAAGGCCAGTATGGTAACACGTTCAAATGATTATCAAGGTATCCGCTTTGCATTTGAACA
>JBJEFI010000032.1:2602-5690 GCA_051873875.1 Bacillaceae bacterium
CACCTTTATGTAAGGTGCTTTCCTAATTAATATTAAAACTATTCTTCAATACTTTAGGAAATTAACAAAATAAATATTCATAGAGAACCGATTTCTTCAAAGCACTATTAGGTAACCGTCAAGTAATTTTTTACACTTAGCACCGAGATATTTTTTTCAATACTCTCTGTTCCTCTTTTTGTTAATTCGAACACCGTTAATTGCTCTAGAATCTCTTGATAAGTCCAACAGGATTGTTCTGCCTGTCGAAGGAGCTTTGGTAGCTCCTCTGCTGTCCCCGCTAGTCGTAATTGAAGAAAATCTTGTTGTAATTCGGTGGTTGTTTTATGCATGTTCTGCTCCTCCTAAAATGTTCGTATATGTATCGTAAGGGTATCTTTATATTAAATAATAAGTCATTTAGCTTAGTAAGTTTGTCCGTTTCAAATTATTAGTATTCCTCATAAAATAAGTGTAAGTTGGTATAGAAAGGAGTTGATATTGATGGGCTATTACGGTGAAGAAGCATCTGCAGAACAAGAACAAAAACAAAAGCAGAAGCAAGAAAATGAACAAGAAAACAAACAACGTCAAAAACAAGAGACTGATCAAGATAATGACCAAAAAATTCGTACAGATGTGAAAAATGGTAACTCTTTTATTGTGAACAGTGGTAATTCTTATTAATCTCTTTCCCACCTTATCTACTTCAATAATAAATGTACTATGCTAGTGGCTATGTTATAAATCTATTAGTTATAATAACGTAGCTGAACTATTAAGAAGTACTAGGACGTATAGGTTCCTAGTATTTTTTAATTTTCTAGCTTAATGACCTATACGATATAACGCAATTTACATATAAATAAATACTAAGTAATAAAAGTGAGGTGGATTCCATGCAAAAAAGCGAAGAAAAAATAATTAAGGATATAGTAGCAGAAGAGATTCAAAAGCATATAGAAAAAATTGAAAACAAATTTTCAGCAGAATTAAAAAATGAAAATGGGAATGCAAGTATTAAACAAAGTGGAAATGGTATTGTATATATCGATAATACTGGAATTGCATACGCAATGCTCTTATTTTATCAATACTTTATTGGGAAAGATGATGATAAAGTTGATGTCGATTCTTTATTTAAAAGGTTGGATAGTTTATTAGAAGAAAATCGTAACACGTTTAAGGATTTAATTAAATCTTTAAATAATGAATCTGATTAATTTCTTATTTTTTGAATCAGGAAAAAGGAAAGATGAAGAAGAAAAAATAAAATTTTTAAGATTATTGCTCGATTCAATTAATCCTGATTATATTTATGCGATATATTTTTATTGTAGTAATTTAATGATTAAGCATAGAAATAGAAAAAAGAACTTAATAGAAGGAATAGACAGTTATGGTATACCAACAGTTATAAATATTCATTGTATTTATGGTTTCAGTAAATTAGATTTCTTTCCCATTGATAGCTTTATAGGGAAAGGGATAGGAAAACCCCCAATTGTAATTCTAAACAACAGTCCAAATTATGCTGATTCGTTTCCAATTGATAATTCTATAGAGGAAAAGATAGGGAGAGTTCCGGGGGAAAGTTCAAGCTACGAAAAAAAATATTGTAATAATTCACTTTCTGTAAAAAAAATTAGTGTTAACGGTAATTCATATATTGAAAATAGTTGTTCTTCAATAATTTTTTAAGGTTTCAATCATCTGACATAATAACAATACTCTTTTAATCCTCCATTTATTCTTAGACTATATCTTTAAAAAATAGAAACATCCAGTTCTTTCTCCCATATTCCTTCTGCTCCTCTTTCTTATTGGAAAGAACAACAGGCAGCCATCGACAAGATAATTGCTTTTCTACACTATTGAACTTTTTCCACCAATAATAAAATTAAGAGTTTTTCACTTGATGGGCCTCACACCACTTACGGATGCTTAAACCACTGGAACGGCAAGCATCCACTCGATTCTTCCACTCTATTGAAGAATCTATTTTAGTCATAAAAATCTTCTTTCCATTTTGTACGTAAAGAGATTATAAAATGGAACAGATGCTAGTTGTAGGTGGGTACAGTTTAACGCTTACACTATTAGTGAAAAATAGAAGAAAATTCCCGTTCATGGAAGTTTTATTTCATAAACTCATCATATGAAATACAATAAATAAGATGTTCCATCTCTTTCCCATTGTAATGCTTTACAAATGAATCAACGACTTTCATCCCCAATCGTTCTACAACCTTTTGAGATGCATGATTTGTTGGACGAATTTGAGCTATTACTTCTTTTGCTCCTAGTTCATTGAAAGCATAGGCCAAACAACCTTTTACACCCTCTACAGCAAAACCTTTATGCCAGGCAGCTTTCTTTAAAATATAAGCGACACCAATGTGCTTATTATCACCTATCTGTTCAATCAATGGACCCATCATCCCTATAAAGTTGCCATTATTTTTCTCAAAAGCTACTAAGTAACTAAATCCATCTTGCTTATATCTAGTAATATTTTTTTCTATCCACTCCCTTACTTCCTCATCTGTAAAGGCGTGTTCCCAGGCATACATAACTTCTATATCTTGAAGAGCAAACTTAATATTCTCCATATCCTCTTCATTCATTTTTCGTAAATAAAGTCTTGCTGTTTCAATCATTGTTGTTATCCTCCACTACATTTCGTATACTTTTTTGTAATGTTCTACAGTTGGGAAAGGCTCGTAAAAATGGTGCAATAACTTTTTCCATTCTTGATAGTATGCGGACTGTCGAAACCCAATTGTATGATCCTCTAATGTTTCCCATTGTACAAGCAACAAATATTTCCCTTTTTTCTCTAAACATAGCTGCAATTCATGATGGATATAGCCCTTTTGACTGGAAATAAAGGCGGATGCTTTTTTAAAGGCTTCCTCAAATTCATTATATAATCCTGGTTTTACTTGTAAAATGGCCATCTCTAAAATCATTCTTTTCCATCCTTCCCCGATAAAAATTCTACTTAGCTGGTAGTATTGATTAACTAAAAAATTCCGTTATAAATCCAATACTTTTTTCTCCATATCTTCTTTTTCTATTACTAAATCGAATGTTCATCTTTCCCACA
>JBJEFI010000032.1:5790-7608 GCA_051873875.1 Bacillaceae bacterium
TCATCAATACTATATTTATTAAATAAAGCTGTTAATTCCGTTATAAACAAATCATAGCTTTCTTCACCTTCTAACGGTGCGTAAGAAGCGGATAAATTCCGACCTAAAAAGCCTTCTAAATCAAAAGATAAGTGATTATCAAATTGTTTATATAAGTACTCTCCATTTCGAAAAAAGCTACTAAACATCGTGTCATCTTCATGAGTACCACCTGAAAATCCTTTATAATTAGGACAAATCCGTCTAAATAATGCATCATTTTCTATTATAAAAGGATGACGATTGTCTCGACTATTCCAAATAAGAAGAACGTAGGCATCTTCTTTTAAAATTCGCTGACATTCCATTTTTGTTTTTTGATGATCAAACCAATGAAAAGATTGTGCCACTGTTATAAAATCAATACTTTTTTCTGCTAAAGTTGTATTCTCTGCACTTCCATTTATGATTTCAATATTTTCATAAGCTTGAGCGGCATTTTCACATGCTTTTCGCATATCATCATTTGGCTCAACAGCATATACCTTCTTACAAATAGCTGCTATATTCTTTGTAAAAATACCTGTTCCTGCCCCAATATCTGCTACAATACTATCACTATTTATCCCGATTTCTTCTCTTAGAAAGTCAAATACTTCATTCGGATATCCTGGACGATATTTTGTATAATGCTCTGATTTCCCTGAAAATTTTTCTTTACTCGTCATCTTCTTCAACTACTTTCGTTTTGGTATGCTTAAACATTGAAAGTTTTCATTTTTAATTTCCTTACCAATATAAACAATTTGTCCAATATGGTATGCATAATGAGAAATCTGCCTAAAAATTGCTTCTATAACGGTATGAACTTCTCCTCGAATTGTAACCTTTTTTTCTAAATCAGCTTCTGTTAGATATTCAAGAGTAGAAAAAACAAGTCGCCATCCATCTTCCCAATCTTTTATTAACGCTTCCTTACTCTCATATTCAATTTCAAACTCACTATCCCGATTTCTTGTTGCCTTTTCTCCATCTGTTGTTAAAAAATCCGTCCATCTAGACAGCATATTTCCATGTAAGTGACGAACAATAATTGAAATACTATTTGACTCTGATGAACTTTTCTTACATAACTCATATATGGTTAATTGCATTAGTGTTTTATCACCAAGTGTCTTTATACTTTTAAAATTTTGAATAGCTGTTTGTAATACATGTTGCCCGATTGTCATGCTTATTCCCTCTTTTTCAAAAAATTCGTTAACCATTCTTCTTTCCACTGAAAATATGTTGTCGCTTCACGTGCTGTAAATATATATTCTGGATATGGAAGTGCTAAGCGCGGCCGCTTTAATGGATGAAAATACCCTAACTGTAAGGATTCTCCATCAATTGCTTCTAACACTCCCCCTACTTGCTCACATTGAAACACGAAAACATTATATTCAACTTGATGTCCATTCTCATATGTAAGTCGAAACTCTTCGCCACCAAATACACCAACTAAATGAGTTGGTTTCACAATTAATCCTGTTTCTTCCCATACCTCTCGAATAACGGCTTGTGCGGGTGTTTCTCCTAATTCAATCGCTCCTGCTGGCAAGCTCCAATACTTTCCCCCTGGATATTGAAATAAAATATGACCATTTTCATTACGAATAATTGCTGCAACACAAGGCATAAAAATCCTTGTATTTCCAACCTTCTCTCGCATGTATTTATAGTAATCAGACATTCCCATTTCATCATCCTCCTTTTCCCTTCTTTTTCGACAAAGAGAAGAAAATTCCCTTCAAAAGCTTTTTAGACAACAAAGGAAAACCGCTAGACCAGCCTAGC
>JBJEFI010000032.1:7708-13579 GCA_051873875.1 Bacillaceae bacterium
TCTGGTGTTCGTCTAGTATTCATTCAAATAAAAAACACAGAATATCTTTCCTATCCTGTGTCTATCATTCATTTTATCTTCATTTAATTTATTTTTAATGATTCCTTTACCTCTTTAATTTGCAAAATATGTCTTTGTTCATGAAAACCAATAAGGGAAATCCAGCTTTGTAAATTCAATATACCAAATCGACGATGCGTCATTGTTAATCGATTAAGTTGATCTTCTGTCAAATGGTTGACTACTTTTACAAATTGTTCTCGGATAAGATTTAATTCATTTTTTACTTCACCTACTGTTTTATAAGCATCGCCTGGCATCATATCATTAGGTGCTTTTATCTTAACAGAACGATCTACTATTCTTTCTAACGGAAAATTCGTTGCTTGCTCGCTTATTCCTTGTTCTACTGTTACTTTTATTCCCCTCATGATTTTTTGCTCAAGTAAACATACATGTTCTACTATTTGCACAATCGACCACTGTTCTTCAGAAATTTTTTTATTTATATCTTCATCAGATAAACCTTCAATTTCTTTTAATAACAGCTCTCTAGCCTCCCTCATTTCTTTCATTCTTTCACTCCCTTTTGAATAAATGTATACATTTCTTTCACAATTTCCTTTAATCTATCAATGGATATGAGCAAGTCATACTCATCTTCTAAACTATGATTTGCATTAGGAATAACAACAGTATGCATATTGTCTAAGTTAGAAACAGCTAGCACTCTTTCTTGCTCATAAAAATGATCTTTGTCTCCAATAACAACCAAGCTATCTTGCATACACGTTAGCATTTTTTCATAAACGATATGTTCTGTTAATAATGGTGTTAACCATATAGCTTTAGCCTGTGAAAATGTACTCCGAGTCTTCAATTCGTTCGCTAAAGGGATGGTGCCAATCGATTTGGCAACAATAACAAAATTAGTATAATCATGTTGATTTAAAATAGTTGTTATTACTGTCTGTACATCATTATTAATCCACTCATTTTGTTCCTCATCTGATGCAGCACGAAATACATCATTCTTGTATTGATAGTTTATTTGTAAAACATCACATCCCTCTCTAAGTAACAAACCTGTTGCATAATGTAATAAGGGCGCTTGTGTTGTATACCCCATTCCTGGCAAAATAATTCCAAGTGTAGATGTTTTTTCTTCATTTGTTAATAATGTATATGGAATAATTGAATCGTTATACCCTTTTATTGTCTCTTGTTCTACTTTCATCATAGACATCCCCTTCCGTAAACGATTATTTATAATAATTATCTGGATAAGTGGCATCCATTGGATTATCATAATGCCAACAAATAACAGTCGCACTATCACGACCTTGCTGCTTTTCAATATAATGAAGTGCTTGAGAAACTGTCTGTTCTTCATCCTCCTCATTTACAAAAAAATGATAGGCATTTTCATCTGTGTTAAAATAGCAATCTCCTGCTTCTAGTAATCCATCTGTTACAAGTAAAAACTGATTTCTTCCTGATCTCAATTCCCGTATACCACTCGTAAAACAAGGCATTTCTAATTCAAACGTATTTCTTTTTCCAATCCATTCGAAAAATTGCCGACTATTTATTTTACATTGTCCATGCAAATGTAATTCCGGATGAAGAAGATACAGCAAACAATCGCCTACAGAAAACCACCAAAGAAAGTTTCGATAACGTAAGCAAATTAAACAAGCTGTTTCTCCTCTTACTTGTCTACATTTTTCTTTAAATACTTCTGATTGAAAAAGAGAAAGTAAGTAGTCTTCTATTCTTTTAAATGGGGGTATTGTGTCATTCGCTAAGATGTCTAATAAATCCATCTCATGTTCATGTAATAACTGAATAAGAACTTGCGCACTTTCACTTGAATCATGGGCATCTAATATAACAACAAATTCCCATTTATCACTTGACCAAATAAGACATCCATCCTCATTTTTAACTGCACCACTAAGTGAATTCCCTCCATAACGTCCAATAGTAACATTTCCTACCTTTTCTGTATAACAATGATCAATAAACGTTTGTTCATTTCCTACCCAAGCTATTTTTTCTACTTTCATCCTTACTCCCCATTTCAATTAAACGTTCCACTGTTTCATCAAATCTTTTAATTGGTTTATAACCTAATTTTGTTTTTATTTTATCACAGGAATATGTTGGAATTTGCTTATGACGGTTTGGAATGATTATTTCTTTCCCTAAGCCTATTGCTATTTTTACTCGAAAATCTAATTCAGGATAATTCCCATCAATGCCATGATAAATCTCTAATTTCGTTTTATCTTTCTTTGTTGCAAGAATAATCATTTCTGCTAAATTCTCCCCATGTACCCATGGAACAATATCCTCTGGATGAACCCACCTAACCACATCGCAGGCTAGCATTCGTTTTACTTGTCTATCTCCCCAGTAAGAATTGGATTCATTACATATAGCCCCAGCTCGTATGATTGTTACCGCTAATCCTTGTTCTGCATATTTTTGTAAAATCCGTTCTGATTCCGCTTTTGTATCAATATATGTCTCTTCATGTTGATACACAATTGGCGACTGCTCTGTAAAATGTCCTTTATTTGGTTCACCAAATACCGATGTAGTCGAAATATGTATCAATCTCTTTACGCCTTTTTCAAAAGCCACACTAGCAATATGTTTCGTTCCAATCACATTCGCTTTTACTGCTTGTTCTTTATTATCTCCAAGGTAAGCAGCACAATGAATCACAAAATCAATACCAATTAATTCTCTTTCCCATTCTTCTTTCTTGCTTAAATCTCCATAAATAGGTAGAAAGCCTTGTTCTTCCATAAGAGACACTTTATCTCTGTTTCGAATAAGCACCATTACCTTATATCCTTCTTTCAAAAACCTTCGTGCTACTACTCCTCCTAACGTCCCTGTTACCCCTGTTATCAATACTGTTTTTCCCATATCCTCTATCCCCTTATAAAAAGAAAAAGAGCATCTTTATAAATCGAGCCCTTTCATTTATTTCGTTACTATTTGATTTTCTTTATCATTATCATTCTTCCTTCGGATAAGCTTTTCCTTTATTTTATTAAACAAAATCTTTTTCTCTTTCATCTCCACGAAAATGAGCACTTTTTCTATTGCTATCCATATCATCATAGCAAGTCCGCCATATACAATACAAATAGCAATGATTTTCCCATTATTCCAAACGGAAACACCAGTTAGCTTAAAATATAGCGGAAAAAAAAATAAGGAACAAACACTACCGTAAACAATAAAAATAGGAATTCTCAACCGCTCCTTCATAAGCTCTGTGTATTTTTTTGCAAATAGATCGTATACAAGTGTAATGATTGGAGTAAAAACAATAATCATAAACGGACTAACAAAAAGAACGACTGCATATAATAGATAATCTTTTACATCCATAAAAAATGTAAAAATAAAAATAGTCATTAAAAATATAATTGCTGTAATTGCAGAAATGAGTAATCTAGTCATCTTTATCACAATCCTTTCTAGCAATATACAATTATTAACAAGTTCCATATGTATACCATTTGACATGTATAAACTATATCCCTTCCCTTCTTCTTCACATCTGTACGTCTTAAATCGACGAAATATTCCCTATTATTACACTTATTTTTTCTGTATACTTGAATGTAACATTATTAAGGGGGAAATTATGTGAAAATATGTCAAACTGTTGATTATAAAACAATTGCAAGATTAAATGAACACATTCAATCTCATCATGTTCATATGTATCCATCTATTTTTAAACCCTACAATTATGAAGCTAGCATATCTTTTTTTGAAAAAATCATTCATGAGCCATCTTACCTTTTCTTATTAGTAGAAGATAATGGAGAAAAGGTCGGCTACGCTTGGCTTGAAATAAAAGATTATCAAAAAAATGCTTTTCGGCATGCTTATCAATCAATAGTTGTTCATCACCTTAGTATCGCCCCACTAACACGAGCAAAAGGATATGGCACCTTATTAATGAAAGAAATCGAACAGATTGGAAAAGAACGCAATATCCCCTTAATTGAATTAAACTATTGGACGAACAATGAACAAGCAGGAAGATTTTATGAACGAAACGGATTTAAACAACAACGTGAATACGTGTATAAAGAAATTTGATATATTTTCCATTGAGACAAGAAATACCTTTACCTATAAAAAAACATTAGGAGGCGAAAAAAGATGTTTCCTCTTTTAGAAACAGAACGATTGCAGTTGATTGAAATAACAGAGACACATCAAAAGGCACTTTTCGATATTTTTTCAAAAGATGAAGTTACACAATTTTATGGAATGAGCAGTTTACAAGAGGAAGAACAAGTTGCTCAAATGATTGCATCTTTCGCAACAAATTATGAAAATAAAACAGGGATACGCTGGGGAATTGTTTTAAAAAAGGATAATACCTTGATTGGAACAATTGGACTAAATAATTTACGATTGTGGCAAAAGCGAGCAGAAATAGGCTACGAACTGCATCCAGCTTATTGGCGACAAGGATATATTTCGGAAGCATTAAATCGAGTAGTTGATTACTGCTTTACAGATTTACAGTTATTTCGAATTGGTGCTATTACCTTCCTTGAAAATAACGCCTCTTTTAGTTTATTAGAAAAGGCTGGATTTCAAAAGGAAGGGATTCTTCGAGGATATATTTATCAAGATGGCAAGTCACATGATACATATGTGTTTTCTCTTCTTAAAATTGATAAACATTAACAATCATAAAAAAGAACATGCCATGGACATGTTCTTTTAGTTATACTTCTTCTGACTTTCTTTCGTTCGTAAAGACTAATTCTTGTTTTGTTAAATAGCTACCTAACATCATGCCCGGTGTTGGACGAGATTGTCCTGGTTTCCCATGAGCATGAGCAGATCGGAAGCTTTCACTGTTTGTCCAACTTACAAAATTATCTTCACTTTCCCATGTTGTACGAATAGCTAATTCATCATGTTCTTCATATCCAGTAGAAAGTAATACTTCCATTTTTACAAATCCTTCAAATTCTGTAATGCCTTTTGATTGACGAAAACGTTCTGCTACCTCTAGGCCGTGCCCTTTTTTCACTTTAATGTTATTTGTTACAACAAACATGCGCTTTCTCCCCTTTGACTTATCTATGTATTCACCTTAATAAATAAAGATTTCTACGTCAATCATTAAGCTTATTATAAATAAGGCAAGCATTCATTCAACCATCTACTTGCCACAAATTGGTTTGTATGAATGAGATGAACAATATCTTCTTTTGTAGCAATCGTAACATCACATACTTCCTCTACTTGTAAAGAAACATCGTTTATATCTACGTCTTGTTCAAATAGCCATATGTCCACAATATAAGAACAAGCTGTTTCGTAATAATCACTCATTAGTTTTTTTCCATTTTCAATTTGGAGAGTAATCCCTACTTCTTCCTTTACCTCACGCAAAACTGCTTCTTCACTACTTTCTCCCGCTAAGGCAGAACCACCTGTCGTCTCCCATAGCAAAGGATGTGGTTTATTAGCTGCTCGTTTAGTAATAATATAGTTTCCTTCTTTATTTCGAATCCAGGCAAATACAACTAAATGATACTCTCCCTTTTCTAACGATTGGCCACGTTCAATTGTCTTTCCTAACAGGTTTCTATCTTTATCCATAACATCCCATCGTTCCATATGTATCTCTCCCACCTAAAAATTATCAAATTTTTCTTAAAATTAACACTCATCTATGATACCATAACTACTATAAGGAGGGACAGCCGTGAACAGAGAGTTAGCAATCTCCATTAAAGATTTAGAAATGGATTATGGATCAAAATCCATTTTAAAAGGCATTAATTTAGATGTATATGCAGGTCAAATTAT
>JBJEFI010000032.1:13679-16650 GCA_051873875.1 Bacillaceae bacterium
GGGTTAGTAGAAGGCTATCGAGGTGAAATTAAGATTTTCGGAGAAAACATTCTCAAAAATAGCATAGATTATAAGCGTCGGATTGGTTATGTACCAGAAGTTGCGGAAATATATGATACCCTTACTGCCCGTGAATATTTATGCTTTATCGGTTCATTATATGGACTAGAATACGAAGATGCAGATGAAAAAGCCCATGCCTTTATGCAGCTATTCAATATTGATAACGTATACAATCAGAGAATTTCCTCTTATTCAAAAGGAATGCGTCAAAAAGTATTGCTTATTTCAAGTCTATTACATAACCCAGACATTTTATTTTTAGATGAACCATTAAGTGGACTAGATGCCAATAGTGTGATGATTATAAAAGAACTAATGGCACAGCTAGCCAAAGAAGGGAAAACAATCTTCTATTCTTCTCATATTATGGAAGTGGTTGAAAAAATCAGCAATCGAATTATTTTAATTAATAACGGGGAAATTGTCGCTGATGGTAGCTTTTCTGAGCTTCAAAGTAAGAGTAAAGAGGGAACATTAGAGGAAATTTTCAATACACTAACTGGGTTTAACCAACATAAAGAAATTGCCGAACAATGCATTTCGATTATGAAAGGGTGAGGAAAATGAAAGACTTTCGCTTTCTTAAATTGCTAGATTATTTTCAAGCCCTCTTTTCACGTATACACGTAGACTATCCTATATTGAGACAAATTTTACAATTAAAGTTAACGATGGATAATCGTCGTCCGTCTACGATTATGAATACTTCTGCACAACCAACGAAAGAAAGCAATAGCAATTTCTTTAAATCATTACTCTTTTATCTTATTACTGGTATTTTTTTATCCTTTCTATTATTCTTTAATGCCAACCTTATGTTAAGTATGAGTATGATTTTTGGAATTACAATGTTTCTTATTACAATGGCTTTTATTTCCGATTTTTCTAGTGTTTTGTTAGATGTAAAAGATACTCACATTTTACATACAAAACCAATTAATCAACGAACAATTGGTGTCGCAAAGCTTATACATATTTGCTATTATATGTTTTTCATTTCCCTTAGCATAGCAGGCCCAACATTAATTGTTGGCACAATGAAGATTGGTATTCATTTTTTTCTACTTTTCACCCTTACCCTTTTCTTTATTAATATCTTTATTCTTGTTATTACCGCTTTATTATACTTAGTTATTTTAAAAGTCTTTAATGGTGAAAAGTTAAAAGACATGATTACATACGTACAAATTATTTTTACCTTTGTTTTAATAATCGGGTACCAATTTGTTGGTAGATTGTTTGTGTTCTTTGACAATGAATTCGTCTTTAACGCTGCATGGTGGCAATATTTCCTACCTCCAATTTGGTTTGCAGCACCTTTTGAAGTAATAATAACAGGCAATAGGCAACCAATGTTTTTCGGTCTAGTAGCACTTGCTGTTTTTATTCCACTTCTTCTATTACTAGCCTATATTCGATTATTGCCTACCTTTGAACGTAATTTACAAAAATTAACTAATCAAAGTGATACTTTAAAAAAACAAAGCAATAAAAAAAGATTCCTAGAACGATTCCTTTGTAGAAATAAAGAAGAACAAGCCTTTTATTCATTCGCAATGAGTATGTTTAAACATGAAAGAGATTTTAAATTAAAAATATACCCAACACTTGGAATGGCAATCTTTTTTCCACTTCTCTTTCTATATAATAGCTTTGCAAGCGGATTTGATTTAACACATGACCACAATCTATTTTTTAATATTTATTTTTGTGGGTTATTTATCCCAACAATTGTTTACATGATAAGCTATACATCCAAATATAAAGGAGCTTTTATTTTTAAAACCGCTCCAATCGACTCTGTTTCATCTATTTATCATGGCACCTTTAAAGCAATGTTTGTCCGTTTTATTCTACCTATTTTTTTCATTGAAGCCATTGTCTTTTTATATCTTTTTGGATTTGGAATTACATTAGACTTAGTTGCGCTATTTGTTAACTTACTATTAATGGTTGCTCTTGCCTTTAAACAAATTGAGCATCATTTACCATTCTCTAAACCAATTAATACGATGAGTAACAAGCAAGGATTTCGTTTTTTCATTATCCTTATGCAATGGGGATTATTAGTACTTATCCATTTTGGTGCTCGCCAAGTTCCTTTTGGAATATATGGATATTTACTTTTATTAATACTTGTAACTAGCTTTGCTTGGAAAAAAGCTTTTCAAGTTAGTTGGGAGCAAATCACATTATAATTTATTTAGGGGGATTTATGTATGTGGAAAAAGTATGTAGCATTAGGAGATAGTATGACAGAAGGGTATGGAGACGAAGTAGAAGGCATTGTAAAAAAAGATTGGCCTTCTTACGTAGCCGAACATTTTCAAATTAGTGATTTTCACAATATCGGAAAAAGCGGTCTCCGCTCCGATCAAGTATATGAAACACAGTTTCAAAAGGCAGTAGAAATGAAGCCTGATTTAGTAAGCGTTATGGCAGGAGCAAATGATTTTATGCAACAAAAGTGGAATCCAAAAACATATCGTGCTCATATGGAAGAAATGATTACTACATTTACGAAAGCAGGCGCAACAGTTATTACAGCTAATTATCCAGATTTCACAAAGTATGTAGCCATTCCAATGTTTATAAAACCAATTGTAAAAAAACAATTAAAAACATGTAATGCAATTTTAGATGAATTAGCGGAAAAATATAACACGGTTCACCTTGATGTTTGGAATAATCCTTTAGCGGATCAACGAGAAAATTGGAGTAAAGACAATGTTCATCCAAACGCCCTTGGCTATAAAAAAATTAGTGAAGTCGTAATTGAACAGCTTTCTAATATAGAAAAAGTAGGCGCGAAGTAATTCTTCCGCCTACTTTTTTATCCCGTTCTGACTGCCACTAAGACTTCCACTTCAAAGCTTAGCAAAATCAAAGAAGTTTAAGTGGGAGATAA
>JBJEFI010000033.1:0-16487 GCA_051873875.1 Bacillaceae bacterium
AGATGAAGTGGATTTGAAAAGGGCTATTTTACGAGAACTTGAAGAGGAAACGGGTTCAACAAGTTATAGGTATATAAAACAGTATGACGAGAAGATTTGTTTTGAATTTCCTGATGATATACGAACGAAGATAGGGTATGAAAAACAAGAAACAACGATGTTTCACTTTGAATATAGTGGGGATGAAACTTGTCTTCAACCATTGGATAATGAAATAGATGATATTCGATTCACAACAAAGGAAAATGTTTTACATCAGTTAACTCATGATGATACAAAAAACTTTTTTGTGAAATATTTTTTTATTTGAAAAGAAAAACGGTGTGTATTGTGTGAATCAATTTTTAATAGCAATTGTTAAAGGGAAATGAACATTATCCATATTTATAGGAACTATATGCTTCTTTGTCTAATCCTAGTTTAATTAATTTTGTAAAAGAAAGTGTATGTCCTGTTAAAGAAGATATTTAGTATTAATGAGAAATAAGGTGAATGGGAGGAGAGAGTAAGATGGCAATCCATTCAGAAAGATTATTATTTCGT
Organism: Bacillaceae bacterium; assembly: GCA_051873875.1. Classification (GTDB taxonomy): domain Bacteria; phylum Bacillota; class Bacilli; order Bacillales; family Bacillaceae_G; genus JBJEFI01. The sequence continues at coordinate 544 of JBJEFI010000033.1, forward strand.
CCATATGAGGATGATGATTTTGAATTTTTAGTGTCTTTGTTATCAAATCCTGAAATGATGCGATTCATTGGCAATGGAAATACGAGAGATCGAAATGGTGCAAAAGCATTTTTAGATTGGATTTATCGGGGATATGAACATGGCCCAGACATGGGATTAAAGCTTTTAGTGAGGAAAGAAGATAACGCACTAATTGGACATGCTGGTTTTGTTTCACAAATAATTGATGGAAAAGAAGAAATTGAAATAGGGTATTGGATTGCTCCTGATTATTGGAGACACGGCTATGCAACAGAAGCGGCATTTGCACTTAAAGCATATGGAATTTCTAAGCTAGACAGAAATCGATTTATTGCATTGGTACAGTTAGGAAATATTGCATCTCAAAAGGTTGCAACAAAGATAGGAATGAATGTAGAAAAACAGATTGTTTTATCGGATAAAAATGTTTATGTCTATGCCACTATTTAGTTAAGCCATGAGAAAAGGGGATGTAATGGTGGAAATTATAAAACAAGAAGGGCAAGAAATTAGGGAGTATATTAGACAAAAAGTAATTGATTATAATATGTCTCAACTATCAGATGAGGTAAAAACACCTCTTGAACATGTAAATTTTGTCGTAAAAGATGAAACTGGTAAAATCGTTGGTGGAATAACAGGTACAAGTTTTTGGCACTATATGCACATTGATTTCTTATGGGTAGATGAATCATTGCGCCATGGTGGCTATGGAAGTAAGCTTCTTCAAAAAATAGAAGATGTTGCAAGAGAGAAGAAATGTCGACTTATTATGGTGGATTCATTTAGCTTTCAAGCTGCAGACTTTTATAAAAAGATGGGGTATAAGGAATTTGGCGTTGTGGAAGATCATCCAAAGGGGCATAGCCAGCACTTCTTTGAAAAAAGATTATAAAATGAAACTGCCACAAAGGGGATTTTGCATCTCCATTTATGGCTAGTTGAATGGGATAAAGTGTAGGGAGCCTTTCTTTTGGAAAGACTCCTTTTTCTTATTTTGTTTCTGCTTTAATAATAAAGCGTTGTTGTTTTACATCCAAATAGCCTTTTGTCTGAATAAGATGGTGGATTTGATACAATTTTTCAAGGTACTTATCGATTTCGAAATCGACTACTTGCCAAGGAATGGCTTTCAAATAATAAATAAGTGCACCAATATCGTAAAATCGTTGAATTGGACTAGCTTCTTTGCTATAGGTAACGTTAAAATGGTTTTCTTTCAGTTCATTTACAGCAGTCTGTAAGTTCCAACTAGCAAACTCTTCATTGATAGGTGCTCCTAAATGCTCATTAATTTCAATACAATCGAAAGCGCCAACTTGTTGGGTAATGAAAACACCATTATCTGAAAGAATACGCCTTACTTCTTTTGGTGAATAAGACTCATGTCGATTCATAACGAAATCAAAATAATCATCAGCAAAAGGAAGATTGTTATCATCTTCAACCTGAACTACTTTCACTCCTAAAGGTTCAAGTCGTTTTTGGGCGATTGGAACGTTCGGTTCATACCCTTCAGTCGCACAAATAGTTGTAGGATAAGGCTGTAGTTTCTCTAAAAATTCTCCTCCGCCAGTCCCCATATCTAACATAGCGTTAGCACGTTGAACATAAGGCAATACGATACTTCCATAAGACCAGGGCAACAATTCTTCTTGTATACGTCCAGTCTTTGAAAGAAATGAAAAATCCCAGCCAGAAAAAGGTTGAGTTGCTGTTTGAATATAAGCTAAAAAAATTTGATCTGTTATCATTTTTGTATCCTCCTATTAAAAGTATATTTTTAGGGATGTAGCGGTTAAAAGGAGGTCCACGTATCCTGCGTTGTTACGTCTCATGTTCTACTAATCTCATTACCATTCACTCCGATAGCATTGTAATATCTCTATTATATCAAAAATAGGAAAATTCAGACTATATTTCAAGGGAAATAATCATGATTTTAAGATGAAGTGCTAAAACATAGGAAATAGCCTTATTAAGTAAAACCTACTTAATAAGGCTATTTTTTGGAAGTTTCATTTTATGTCCCACAAAAGGTTCGATAAGCACAACTTGAAGGTTTAGGAAGCTCTGCATATTTTTCTTGCTCTTTTGTATGAGTGTATGGCTTTGAGATTACTTCAAGAAGTTTCATCATAACAGTAAGATCACCATTTTCAGCTGCTTCTAATGCTTCTTCTACGCGATGGTTTCTTGGAATTACAGCAGGATTGGAATCTTTCATTAATTGATGTATGTCATCTTTTGATTGTGATTGTCTTTGTAGTCGTTCTTGCCATATTTTATTCCAATTTGTAAATTCCTCACTTTTAAACATAGCCTTTTCCATATTTGTAGAAAAAGTTAAGGCAAGAAATGTATTCGTAAAATCTTCTTTGTATTTTTCCATCATAGTAAGTAAATCTTCAATGAGTGCTTTATCCTGTGCTTCTTCATTAAAGATTCCAAGCTTTGCTCTCATTTTTGATAACCAATTTGTCGAATACAATTCTGTAAAATGAGAAATGGCATCTTGTGCTAAATTTACAGCTTCTTCTTGATTTTCGTGCAATAAAGGCAATAAGGTTTCAGCGAATCTACATAAATTCCACTGAGTAATCATTGGCTGATTTTTATATGCATAACGACCTTGGGCATCAATCGAACTAAAGACAGTATCAGGATGATATGTATCCATAAAGGCACAAGGACCATAGTCAATTGTTTCGCCACTAATGGTCATATTATCTGTATTCATAACACCATGGATAAATCCAACTGTTTGCCATTTGGAAACAAGACTAGCATGAGTCTTTATGACTTCATTTAGAAAATGAAGATATTTATTATCTCCTGTTAGATGAGGATAGTGTCTATTGATGGCATAATCAGCCAGTTCTTTCAGCTCTTCTGTACTACCAAAGGCAGATACAAATTGAAATGTGCCAAAGCGAAGATGACTAGCAGCAATGCGAGTCAAGATTGCACCTTCTTTAATCGTTTCACGATAGACAGGATCTCCAGTTTTGACAACTGCCAAGCTACGAGTAGTTGGAATCTCAAGCCCATGCATAGCTTCGCTTATGATATATTCACGAAGCATAGGACCAAGTGCAGCTCTGCCATCTCCACCACGAGAATAGGGGGTTCTTCCAGATCCTTTTAGTTGAATATCAACTCTTTTGTCAGAAGGAGTTAGTTGTTCGCCAATTAATAATGCTCTGCCATCCCCAAGCATTGTAAAGTGTCCAAATTGATGTCCTGCATAAGCTTGAGCAATATAAGCACCGCCATGTATTCTTTTATTACCTGCAAGTATGGCTACACCATCATCACTTTTAAGGGCATCATCATTTAATCCTAACGATTTTGCCAAGGAATCATTAAGAATAACCAATTCTGGCGAGCTCACTGGATTTAAATCAATTTCACTATAAAGCTGTGGAGGTAAGCTCGTATAACTATTGTCTAAGTTCCATCCCATTTCCATATCTTCTTTATTTGTAGTCATTTTATCTCCTATCCAGTTCTTTATTTTTAGTGTGTAGTTTATATTTTAAATTAATATGCCCTTATTTATCACTTAAAATAACTTATGAAAAGCCAATAATTGGTGTAAGCAAGGGAATAGGACATTATTTTTACGAATTTACTAAATAAGATATTCATTATTTACTCAACTTAAAGAAATCAATCTAGTGCTAATTAAGTAGTGATTTAATATAAGTAATTTAGGAAAGGCAATAGCTCGTTTTATGTCATAATTAACGATAAATTTTTGGAGATTTAGAAACCAATAATATGAAATATGAGTAAAAAGAATGGGAACTAATAAATAGTGATTAAAAATATTAATTAAAGACAATTGTCCTTGATTTGAAAAATCGTCTATTTTTATATTAAGCATGATTGAATGTGTTGCAAATGTATGCATAGTGAGGTGAGGCAGAGATGACGTTAAAGGGAATTTTTGAGAATTGTCCATCTTATATTAAAGAAAAATTCATTTATGAAGAGTATGTTCCAGGAGATATTGTAATGGAACAAGATGTTTATATGAGTGCTGGTGATATATATATTCTACTTCAAGGAAATATGAAAGTAACACAATTATCGAAGAAGGGAACAACTCTATTATTGTGTATCATTAAAGAATGGGAATTATTTGGAGATTTAGAAGTGTTTAGTCAAAGACGGACAGCCTGTAGTGTAGAAGCATTATCTCCTTGTAAGGTTGTGAAAATTTCAAAATCAGATTTTTTATTATGGCTAAAAGAGGATTTTGAACTTGTTACGTATCTGTTAGAAAACTATACAGAAAGGTTATTAGGATTAGCATACTTAACAACAACCAATACGGTTTTTTCCTTGGAATATCGTTTTTTAATTTTGCTGGATTCTTTTCGAACTGAATTACAAATGGTTGTACCATATTCGAAAGATATTATTGCTGAAATGCTTGGTACGAGTGTACGTAGCGTGAATCGTATTATTCAAAAACTAGTGAAAAAAGAAATTATCTCTTATGAAAAAGGGATTATTAAGATTCAATCCTACGATAAAATCCAAACAGAATTAAATAAACAAATATGAAATAAGGTAAGTACCTGCATATATGATGTTTATAAATGACTATTCAAGGGAAATTAAGTAAATATTAATTAGAGAAGTGATTTAGGGACATCTGTCCTTTTTATTTGAAAATATATAAATATAATAAAACACATAACAAATACCCCTTATATATTGTTGAATGTGATGGTTTCAACAGTTTCTACAAAGCAACCGAAATGCTTTACTATAAGGAGAACAAGATATGTGTAGTGGATTATATTTATATAAATATAATATTAGTTTAATGTGAATACCCCTATGCCATTTTGCTTTCTTCTTTATATAAGCAAAGGTGCATAGGGTTTTTTTGTTGCAAAATGAAGAATTAGGAGAGAAAAAGATGAATAAAAAGGTAATTTCAATGGTGTTGGCAACGACAATGCTTTTAGGTGCTTGTGGCAAAAGCGAAGAAAAGAAAGAAAATGGAACGAAAGATACAGCAATTAAAATTGGGATGGTAACAGATACAAATGGTGTAGATGATAAATCATTTAACCAATCAGCATGGGAAGGAATCAAAAAAATCGGTGAACACAATGGTTTAACAGAAGGAAAAGATTACCGATACATTCAATCCATGAGTGAAGCAGAATTCATTCCAAATTTAACTAAGTTTGGAGAAGCAAATTTTGATATTACGTTTGGAATTGGTTATTTATTAGAAAGTGCAATGGAGAATGTAGCAGCACAATTTCCAACGAATAACTTTGCAATTGTGGATGCTGTAGCAAAAGGAGATAACATCGCAAGTATTACATTTAAAGAAAATGAAGGTTCATTCTTAGCTGGTGTTGTAGCTGGTTTAGCAACAAAAACAGATAAGGTTGGATTTGTAGGTGGAATCAAAACAGAACTGATTGAAAAGTTTGAATATGGATTCCGTGCAGGTGTTGAAGCGGTAAATCCAAAAGCGCAAGTAATTGTAGAATATGCGCAAGCATTTGATAAACCAGAACGCGGGGCACAAATTGCATCAGCGATGTATAGCCAACAAGCAGATATTATCTATCAAGCTGCTGGTGGATCTGGAAATGGTGTTTTCACAGAGGCGAAAAACCGTGCAAAAAAAGGTGAAAAAGTATGGGTAATTGGTGTAGACCGTGATCAACATCAAGAAGGTATGCCGGAAAATGTAACATTAACATCAATGGTCAAGGATGTAGGTTTAGCCGTAGATAACGTTGTTCAACAAACAATGGATGGGAAATTCCCAGGTGGTGAAGTTGTTTCTTTAGGTATTAAAGAAAATGGTGTATCTCTATCTAGCAATGAAGAAAATATTAAATCTATTGATCCAACAATTTTAGAAAAAGTAAATGAGTATAAAGAAAAAATCATCAATGGTGAAATTAAAGTACCAAGTACACTAGCAGAATATAAAAACCGATAAAATTATGTGGAAGACTGTCTGTTTCAATGACTGGATTAGACAGTCTTTTCCATCTTAAAGGAGATGTATTCATGCCGTATGCAGTAGAAATGAAAGAAATTACAAAAGTGTTCCCTGGTATTGTTGCTAACGATAACATTACCCTTCAATTAAAAAAGGGAGAAATTCATGCTTTATTGGGTGAAAATGGGGCTGGAAAATCGACCTTAATGAATGTGTTATTTGGATTGTATCAACCAGAACATGGAGAGATTAAAGTAAATGGCAATCGAGTAAAAATCACAAATCCAAATGTGGCCAATGATTTAGGGATTGGAATGGTTCATCAGCATTTCATGTTAGTTCCTACTTTTACAGTAGTAGAAAACATTATTCTTGGAAGAGAAACAAGAAAAGGTATTAATGTTGATATTAAGAAAGCGACGAAAGAAATTCAAGCTTTATCAGAACAGTACGGATTAAGTATAGATGTATCAGCTAAAGTAGAAGATATTTCAGTTGGTATGCAACAACGAGTTGAAATTTTAAAAACATTATATCGTGGTGCGGATATATTAATTTTTGATGAGCCAACTGCGGTGCTAACACCACAAGAAATTCAAGAATTAATAAGCATTATGAATCGTCTTGTTAAAGAAGGAAAATCCATTATTTTAATTACTCATAAATTAAAGGAAATTATGCAGGTATGTGATCGTTGTACCGTTATTCGAAAAGGAAAAGGAATTGGTACAGTAGACGTTGCAAATACAAATGAAGAAGAATTAGCGGCTTTAATGGTCGGACGTCAGGTGAGTTTTAAAACAGAGAAGGCATCAGCTAATCCAAAAGATGTGATATTAAAGCTAGAAAATGTCTCGGCTTTCGATACACGAAATATCCAAGTATTAAAGGATGTTAATCTAGAAGTAAAAGGCGGAGAAATTCTTGGGATTGCTGGAATTGAAGGCAATGGTCAAAGTGAATTAATAGAAGTCATTACTGGATTAAAACGTGTGACAAGTGGACAAATTCTCTTAAATGGTAAGCAAATAAGCAACTTGCGGACAAGAGATATAACAGAACATGGTATAGGACATATTCCCGAAGATCGTCATAAGCATGGATTAGTACTAGATTTTTCTGTTCGTGACAATATGGTCCTTCAAACGTATTATCAACAACCATATTCGAATTATGGTGTAATGAAGTTTGGAGAAATTGCCTCAAAAGCAACAAAATTAGTAGAAGAATTTGATGTACGTACACCAAGTTTAGATACACCAGCTCGGGCATTATCTGGTGGGAATCAACAAAAAATGATTATTGCTCGAGAAGTAGATCGTTCTCCAGATTTATTAATTGCTGCTCAGCCAACTCGAGGTTTAGATGTAGGTGCAATTGAATTTATCCATAAAAGATTAATAGAAGAACGAGATAAAGGAAAAGCAGTATTACTTGTTTCTTTAGAGTTAGATGAAATTTTAAATGTGAGTGATCGAATTGCAGTCATGTTTGAAGGTGAAATTGTTGCCATCGTAAATACAAAAGAAACAGATGAACAGGCATTAGGTATGCTAATGGCTGGAGGACAGCAAGAGAAGGCAGGGAAGAGATAATGAAAAAAGTGTTAAAGAATGAACGAATGTTAAATATAATGGTTCCTCTTTTATCTGCTGTATTTGGATTAGTAGTTGGAGCCATTGTTATGATAATAAGTGGTTATGATCCAATAGAAGGTTATCGCTCATTGATTAATGGAATGATTGGTACACCACGTGCCATCGGCGAAACATTACGTGCAGCAATTCCCCTTATTTTAACTGGTGGTTCGGTGGCTTTTGCATTTCGAACGGGTTTATTTAACATTGGGGTAGAGGGACAACTATTGGTTGGATGGCTAGCGGCAGTATTAGTTGGTATTTATGTAGATTTACCAATGGTTCTTCATATTCCATTAGCGATTTTAGTTGCTTTCTTAGCGGGAGCGTTATGGGGATTCATCCCAGGTCTTTTAAAAGGTTTATATCGTGTGAATGAAGTAATCATCACGATTATGTTAAATTATGTTGCTCTTTATAGTACAGCTTATATTATTAAAGAATTTATGCATGCTGGAAATGAAAAAACAGAAGTCGTGAAAGAAACAGCATCATTATCATCTGATTTTTTAAGTAGCATAACAGGTTCTTCTCGCTTTCACTGGGGATTTCTTGTTGCGATTATTGCCATGATTGTGATGAGCTTTATTCTTTCTAAAACAACATTAGGTTATGAATTAAAAGCGGTTGGATTTAACCAACATGCTGCTCAATATGCAGGAATGAATGTATCTCGTAATATCATTCTATCCATGAGCATTGCTGGTGGATTCGCTGGTTTAGCAGGGGCAGTGGAAGGTTTAGGAACATATGGTTATATGACAGCCACTTCTTCTTTTAGTGGATTAGGTTTCGATGGAATTGCTGTTGCCTTATTAGGGATGAATAATCCAATTGGAATTATTGTAGCAGCAACGCTATTTGGAGGATTAAAGAGCGGTTCGGCACAAATGAGTTTTGATGCCAATGTGCCAGCAGAACTAATTAATATTATTATTGCATGTATTATTTTCTTTGTTGCATGCAGTTATTTAGTTCGTTTTGCATTGAAACGTCTAGTGAAGGAGGAAAACTAACATGAGTTTATTAGAAATTCTTGCAATGATTATTTCTAGTACACTATATACGTCTGCTCCTCTTATTTTAGCAGCTCTTGGTGGTGTATTTAGTGAGCGTAGTGGTATTGTAAATATTGGTTTAGAAGGTTTTATGATTTTTGGTGCATTTGTCGGTATTTCATTTACATTATTAACAGAATCTTCTCTTGGTGCTTCTGCTCCATGGATTGCAATTATTGTAGCAGGTATTTTGACAGGAATTTTTGCTTTTTTACATGCCATTGCCACAATTAAATTTAAAGCAGACCAAGTTATTAGTGGGGTTGCGATTAATTTTTTAGCACTAGGGATTGGTGTCTTTGCAATTAGAAAGTTGTTTGGAGCGGGTCAAACTGATTTCATTCAACATCGTATTAATAAAATTGATGTTCCAATTTTATCGGATATTCCAGTAATTGGTGATCTTTTCTTTACATCTGTACCATATACGTCCTATCTTGCAATCATTCTTGCTTTTGTTATTTGGTTCGTTATATATAAAACACCATTTGGTCTTCGTTTGCGTGCAGTTGGTGAACATCCACAAGCGGCAGATACAATGGGTGTAAATGTGGCGAAAATGCAATATTATGGTGTATTATTGTCAGGTGTTTTGGCAGGTATTGGTGGGGCAGTCTATGCTACATCTATTGCCGGGAATTTCTCTGCGGGAACGATTACAGGACAGGGTTTCCTGGCCATTGCAGCAATGATTTTCGGGAAGTGGCATCCAATTGGTGCATTATGTACAGCGCTATTTTTTGGATTCGCTGAAAGTTTAAGTATTACAAGTGGTATGCTACCTGGATTAAATACTATTCCATCTATTGTATTTACGATTTTTCCATACATCTTAACTATTATCGCTTTAATTGGTGTTGGAAAAAATACAAACGCACCGAGAGCATTAGGTGTAACGTATGAAAAAGGGAAACGATAGTAAAAAAGCCATTGAATCCATAGAGGTCAATGGCTTTTTTGATCTGTTTTTAGAACTTATCCCAATAATAAATCATTGTGGTGATAAAAGAGATGAATGTAAATAGAAGAGAAACAGGAAAGGCAAAGGATTTTTGTACTTTTAAATGAGGACCGTGATCTTCCTCAACTTTTATAAGAAGTTGTGTTTGTGCCACCATTCGCAAATTGTTAGAAAGTATTCCACCAGTGCTTGTAAAAATTCGCACAATAATGGTGACAATTAAACTACCGACAAAGAGATATTCCATTATGTTTCCACTTACCAAATAGGAAATACCCCACGCTATCCCCAATGTTATGGCAAAGATAAGTACTGTTGTTATTATTTTTTTCATATAAATTCTCCTTATTAGAAGTGTAGGTTTCATATGTCAAATTTCCTGTATCTTCTCTAAAATAAGTAAGTTTTTTATAAAGATTGCATTGTTTTATACATGATGAAAGCTACTTGATTGTTCTCGATATGCAATCTATTCGATATAGCGAATCATTTTCCTTCTAATAGGTTTAGGTAGCATATGTTCAGTACTTTTCCCAATAATAAATAATCATAGCAAGGAAACAAATCATTGTGTATATAAGGGATGCAGTAAAAGCATAAGATGTGTTCGTTTGTGGGGAAGGATTACGAACTTCATCCACCTTAATAAGTAGTTGAGCTTGTGTAGCAAGTTGAAGGTTATTTAGGAAGAACCCAACTGAACTTGTAAAGAGCCTGATGACGATTGTTAAAAAGAGACTAGAGAAAAAGAGATAATCAATGGCAGTTCCACCTATAAAATGAGCAATTCCCCATGCACCGCTAATAGTTAGGGCTAAAACGAATAGTCCAATCATTAATTTTTTCAGATGAATCACCTCCTTAAATAATAGTAATTTATAATTATATTATACAAAATTTTCTTTTTAATATCATTTTAATAATAAGTTAAAAGTATTACAGAAATCTTGTAATAACGACATGAAAAAAGGGGGGGAGAAAGTAGAATTTGTCGAATATATTTTTAAAGGAAGATTTTTAAACCATAAAATTTATATAAAAATGTAATTATCTCCGGGATCCTTCTTGAAAAAGCACATGATTATGTATATACACCAGATTTGTTAATGACAATTGCATTTGCAAGTAGTCAGCTTTCAACGAAAGAGCATTATACAATCTCTCCAAAAATCAATTCTCCACTTGCTATCTCATTAGGTAGAAGTTTTCATTTGTACTAGCTTAAGCTAATATAAAGGACATTTTCGTCAAATGGACATGGCTTGATGAGAATGACAAACGAAACGTAGCATACATGCAATGCCATTTCTAAGCAAAAATCCACGTTTTATTTTTATTAGAAAAGAAAAAGTAAAGGATTTTAAATTCTGAAAAAGATTAAGAGGGAATTTGAAAAAATAAATATAGGATTATTTTTATGAATTTCTGTTAATTATTGTCTATTTTTTCAGATTGGTCTACTATAGAAGTATAATAAAAAAATCCATTTTTTTCTGGAGGGGATATAAATGGCGTATATAGAGGTCATTCATAGCTATAAACGATATCACATGGGGGATACGATTATTGTTGCGAATGATGATGTGAATTTTTCCATTGAAAAAGGAGAATTTGTCGTAATGGTTGGTGCGTCTGGGGCAGGGAAATCAACCGTTTTAAATATATTAGGTGGAATGGATAAAAATGATGAAGGGCAAGTCATTATAGATGGTGTTGATATTGCTAAGTTCAATGAACGCCAATTAACTACTTATCGAAGAAAAGATATTGGCTTTGTTTTTCAGTTTTATAATTTGATTCCAAATTTAACTGCATTGGAAAATGTGGAATTAGCATCGCAAATTGGGACAAATCCATTAGATCCACGACAAGTATTAATAGATGTGGGATTAGAAGAACGGTTAGATAACTTCCCTGCTCAATTATCTGGTGGGGAGCAACAACGTGTGGCAATTGCCAGGGCAATCGCTAAAAGACCGAAGTTACTTCTTTGTGATGAACCAACAGGGGCTCTTGATTATAAGACAGGGAAAGCAGTTCTGAAATTATTGCAAGAAACATGTATAAAAACAGGAACGACCGTTATTGTTATTACCCATAATGCAGCCATTACGCCAATTGCTGATAGGGTAATAGAATTCAGAAGTGGGAAAGTAGTAAGGATGCAAGTAAATCATAATCCAGTTTCCATCGATACAATCGAATGGTAAGGAGGCTGTTGGTATGATTAAGAAAAAAGCATTACATAAAGATATCATGAGAACAATTTCCAAGTCAAAAGGGCGCTTTATTTCTATTTTTGCATTAATGGCCATAGGGATATTTGCATTTGTTGGGTTGAAAGTGACAGGACCTAATATGCGAGAAACAGCAGAAAGCTTCTATAATAAGCATCATTTAGCAGACGCTACAATTGTTTCTTCTTATGGGCTAGATGAGGATGATCAGCGTGTAATTGAGCAGGTAGATAGTATTGATCAAATTGAATATGGCTATATGGAAGATACAATTATAAAAGATGAAATGACGACAATGCGAATTTTTTCACGGCCAACTCAATTATCAACGTATCAAGTTGTATCAGGAAGGTTGCCTAAGAAAGCAAATGAAATAGCCTTATCGACGGCTTTAGATAGTCATTATACCATTGGCGATAAGATAACAGTTGTAAACAATGAAGGAAGTGATACGCTAGCAAATTTAAAACAAAATACATTTAAGATTGTCGGGTTTGTTAATGCTAGTGAATTTATTTCCATTACAGACTTTGGTCAATCCCAAATAAGTACAGGGAAATTGGATGCCTTTGCAGTTGTACCAAAGGAAAGTTTTGATATGGACGTTTATGCCATTGCTAGAATAACTTATAAAGATACAGCGTCTTTAAAAAGCCATAGTAATCGCTATAAAACGCTTATGACTGAACATGTTAGAGAAATGGAAAAGGCACTGGTCAATCGACCAACGGAGAAATTGGCTACATTAAAAAAAGAAGCAACGGATACAATACGAGAAAAAGAAAAGGCACTAAATGATGGGAAAAAGAAATTAGCAGATACAGAGAAAAAACTGCAAGATGCTAACGACAAATTGATAGCAGGAAAAAAAGACTATGCCAATGGGAAAGACCAATTAGAGGCACAGTTAACAGCAGCAAAAGAGCAACTTTTAAATGGACAAAAACAACTAGAAACAGCAAATCAACAATTAATAGCGGCATCGACTCAACTAACCGAAGGAAAAAAAGCTCTTCAAGATGCAAAAATACAATATAAAGAAAAAGAATCTCAATTTCAACAAGCAAAAGCACAGCTACAAGAGGCAAAAAAATTGCTTGCTACTAATGAAGTTACGCTGAAGGAAAAAGAAGCTGTATTACAACAAAGTCAAACTGAGCTTCAAGAAAAGGAAGGACAATTAGTCCAATCTGAACAACAACTAAATGTAGCCTTTGTCCAACTAAATGAACAACAAGCAGAGTTAGATGCTTTGCGGGAACAAATTGGTGATACAGCTGAAATTCAGGCGAAGCAGCAACAATTAGATAATAAGCGTAAAGAATTAGAAGAGTTACAAACTACTTTAAATAGATCTAAACAAGAACTACAAAATGCACAAACAACTTTAACAGAACAAGCACAGTTATTAGAAGTTGCTAAATCTGAACTTTCAATGAAGCAAGGGCAACTTGCTGACAATGAAGCATTGCTTAATCAAAACGAAAAAACGTTACAAGTCGCTGCCAAAACGATTCAAAGTAATGAAATAGATTTAAAAAATGGCGAAAATAAATTAAATCAACAACAGCAATTATATGAAACAAAAAAAGAGGAACTAAAAGAAGGCCAACAAAGCTATGAACAAGCAAAAAAAGAAGGCGAAGCAAAATTAGAAGAAGCCTATCAGCAACTTGAAGCAAGTGAAAAAATGTACAAAGAAAATCTCCAAAAATTCCAACAAGAAAAACCAAAGGTGGAAAAGGAACTGAGAGATGGAGAACAACAACTAGCGGATGCCAAAAAACAAGTAGAATCTTTAGCGTTACCTCGATATGTGGTCAATGAAAGGGAAAATAATCCTGGTTATGCTCAATATAGTGATTATTCTGTACGGATGGATGTGTTATCCAATGTATTTCCTGTTTTCTTTTTAGCCATTGCCGTATTGGTTTGTTTAACAACAATTACAAGAATGGTAGAAGAAGAGCGTTCGCAAATGGGAACATTAAAGGCATTAGGATATAGTAATGCGGCAATTGTAAGTAAATATATTATTTATGGCGGCATTGCTAGTTTGTTTGGGGCAATTGTAGGCATTGTGACAGGACATACGATTTTACCAACAGTTATTTTTGATGCCTATGCAGCGGATTTTATTTTCGGAAAAATTGCTATAAATTATCATCTTGGTTATTGTTTATTATCAATTGGCATTGCCCTTGTTTGTTCAACTGTATCTGCTATTTTAGTGGCTAGAAATGAATTAAAAGGACATGCAGCTGAATTAATGCGAATCAAACCGCCGAAAAATGGGAAACGAATTTTGTTAGAGCGTATTCCTTTTATATGGAAGCATCTTTCTTTCGATTATAAAGTAACGGCACGGAATTTATTCCGTTATAAAAAACGAATGTTTATGACAATCTTCGGTGTAGCAGGATGTACCGGATTATTAGTTACTGGATTTGGTCTTAGTGATTCATTAAATGGACTTGTAAACCGACAATTTACAAATATTATTCACTATGATTTACTTTCTGTTTTTGATCCAGATAGCCAGCCAGAGGACTTAGCTACATATGAACAAGCCCTTGCTTCTAATGAAAAAATTGACCAATATGGACAAGTTTTGTATGAACAAGTAACAGCGAAAGAAGAAGGAATTGCGAAGCAAGACATTACATTAATTGCACCGAATAAAAAAGAAGAGTTGGCTACATTTATTTCCTTACAAAATCGTCAATCAAATCAATCGTTACAATTGTCAGATGATGGGGCAATTATAACAGAGAAATTAGCAAAATTACTTGATGTTCAAAAGGGAAGTACATTTGCGATAAAGGATGAAGACGGCAAAGAACATACTATTAAGGTGGCAGCAATTACAGAAATGTATATTGGTCATTACATATATATGTCGCCAACCTATTATGAAACGATTTTTCAGCAAGCACCAACTTACAATGCGAACCTTATTACATTACATGATAATACAAAGAAAGAAGTTGAACAGACAGCAGCTACATTAATGAAAGAAAAAGCAAGTATGACTGTTATTCAATCAAAGGCAGCTCGACAAATCGTTTCTGGATTGATGGATGGATTAAGCAATGTTATCGTTGTATTAATTGCTTGTGCATCACTACTGGCAATTGTAGTGTTGTACAACCTTACAAATATTAATATTTCTGAACGGATACGTGAACTATCAACGATAAAAGTACTTGGCTTTTATCCACAGGAAGTAACCATGTACGTCTATCGAGAAACATTTCTTTTAACCTTTATTGGTATTTTAGGCGGGTATGTATTTGGCTATTTCATGCATGGTGTCATTAGTGAAACAATGCCTCCAGATGAATCCATGTTTAATCCGGACATCCTCTGGAGTAACTTAGTAATATCCGCGTGTATGACCATGTTCTTCTCTGTCGTTGTCATGATTGTTATGCACATCAAGCTAAAAGCAGTTGATATGATTGAAGCGTTAAAATCAGTAGAATAATAAAAGAAAACCTATCTTCCGGTTAATGGAAGGTAGGTTTTTTAGTATAAAGTATTAAAGTATATTGAAAATTCAGAAATAAATAAGTGTGATAGATACGTATCTTTAGAAAGGGGTGTCTATGATGAAAAAGGTATTTTTAATTTTGGTATCATTTGTTATTATGATTGGTTTTTCATTTGGAGTAACTGACAGCGTAGAAGCAAAAACAAAGGCAAAGGTGTATAAAAATTGTACAGAATTGAATAAGGCATATAAAGGTGGAGTGGCTCGTACGTCTTCCGTTAAAAACAAAGGTGGAAAAACAAAATACAAGCCATATGTATCAAAAGAGCTTTATGATGTAAATAAATCAAAAGATCGTGATAAAGATTTAATTGCATGTGAGCGATAGGATATTGTGAAAACCTTTCGATTGAGAGGTTTTTTATTTTGGTATTGGATGTGCAGTTCTCATCTTAGTAGGAGTATTCATTCCAATTCGCGAAGCAAGGAAAGAAGATAGTTCATTACAAGAAACCAACTTAAATAGCTAATAAGTTGGTTTCTTTTTT
>JBJEFI010000034.1:0-13997 GCA_051873875.1 Bacillaceae bacterium
CATCGGTCAATGCTTTTACCGGGGGTTTTGGAAATATCTTTTCTCTTTATACCCAAAAATTTTTCTGTTATTTTTTCTACTAAAAATAATACTAAAAATAAAATAATAAGAATCGTCAACAGTCTCACAATGAACCCTCTCCATTCATCTTTATTGGTCAAACTTACAATGCAATAAGCGTATAATTCGGTATTTATAATAGCAAATCCTTCTTGTACTAACCTGACCGTTTCTACCATAAGGAATTCAACAGAAAAGGACATTAATTCTTCTTGTATTCATGCCTATGTATGATTAATAAAAAAAACAGCGATGTATCTAAAGAACACTATATTTTCTTAATGCGTATTCAATTCCATCTTCACTTGATGGTCTAGTAACAAAATCCGCAGCATTTTTCAATTTTTGGGTTCCGTTCCCCATTGCTATGCCTAACCCTACTAATTCCAACATATCAATATCATTTTCGCCATCGCCAAATGCGATAGCTTCCGATTTATCAATCCCGAAGAAATCTAAAGTTTTCATTATAGCCAAAGACTTCGAAACATCCTCTTGCAAAACATTTAACACATAAGGATGCCATCTTTTAAATGTTAGATGAGGAAACTTTCGTTTATACTTTTCGACTGCTTCATCATTGGCAAATAAACACAATAAAAATACATCTTCATTATGGATTAACGCATTAGTTTTAGGATATTCACTTAGAGACAAAGTTTCCTTCAGGGCAGTTAAGATTTCCTTTTCTTTTACGCCGTTCATACTGAATGCTTCTGTATAGAATGACAAACCGTTATTCTCTAGTTTGGCAAATTCCATAACTTCTTGAATAATACTTTTATCCATTGTTACCTTATGTATAATTTCTTGAACGTGCTTCACGTATCCCCCATTTGCTGTAATAAATGTTTGTATGCCCAATTCTTGTAGTTCCTCACACATTGATAATGGCCTTCCAGTTGCAGCTACAACCTTTATCCCTTTGTTAATCAACGTCTTTATAGCTTTAATTGTAGAACGAGGAATGCTCCCGTCTTTGTAATTTGTGATAGTCCCATCAACATCAAGGAAAACAATTTTATAACTCATGAAGATCCCCCCTATATATAGTTTCAAAAAATAAATACCTTTCTGACTATTCGGTAGTCAAATAGAAAATCCTTCTTCCGATAAACTGCTCCGATAGTAAAAAAGCGACTACTCTTATTTCGAAATCGCTCTCTATAGTTTAAGTGCGGTTATTCACAATCTTTTTTTGCTAAAACAAGCCGTTTCCCATAAGGAAACGGCCTTGAAAATGTTCTCTTAAAGCTCACGCTGATGTAAAAATCCCCCTGCGGCAAGACATGGTCATGCTATAGGGGGATTAATTTTTTCGGTGTTAACTTTTATTATTTTTTCTCTAAGTTGACTTTCGTATAGATTGTCTTTCTTTTGACATTCCTAATAATAGATTGATAATATAGGTAAAAAGGAGGAGAAGTATATCTACTACCTGGTATTGGAGACATGAAATCGAACGCACTTAATATACTGAATATTCTGATTAATAATTAAAAGGAATAATCCTCACTTTCAAGCAAAAGAAAAGAGGTTTTCTATGAAAAAAAGTCTATTTTTTACCAGTATGTTAAGTCTAAGTTTGTTAGTTGGTTGCAGTGATGGCACTACAACCACAAATAAACAAAACAACACAACAGTTGAATCTAAATCAGTGACCTTTAAAAAAATCGTTAGTGAAAAATCTGGATTAACACTTTCCATACCTTCTCACTGGGAAGACGTACCTATAACCAGTGGAAGCTTATCTCACCTATTCAAAATAAGCGATAAAACTCAAGGCACAATCCAAATGACTATATTTGCATCACACGAATTTACCGAAGAAGCCGTAATACAGTCCATCAGAAATGGCGGATATTCTGGTGATATCAAATTTCTAAAAAAACCTGTTATTGAAGAAAAAGATAGTACTGAATATAAAGATTTTATAATCGAAAAAGAGAACGAATTCGCCTATCAAGGTTGGTTTACTAAATATGGCGTCACTTCAGTGCTAACCATACGCGGAGAAAAACATGAAGTGGAACAAGGTCCCAAAATATTAAGAAGTATAGAAACCTAACCTAATAGTTTCTAATTTTTAGCTAAAACATGCCCACCATTTATCGGTGAGCATGTTTCTACATTTTTCAGACAAGAACATCAACAAAAAAGACTGCTTAAACTACATTTATATTTATTCTGTAATTATATTTAATAATTATTTCTAATCGAACCTATTACCTTACCATCTGTGGTCTTTACTTTAAGAGGTTCAACTATCTCATCAAGTCCGATCGTAATGTAAGGTACTTTATTAATATCCGTACCATCAACTACTTTCACCACGATTTCAGTATTTCCTACAGTCTTAACTTTTTCAATTTCAATTCCTTTTCCTACATACTCTTCACCTAATTGTATATGAACTTGTTTTGCACCTTCAGATATAGTAGATACATTATAATAGCTATCAGAGGGGGCAGTATTTTCCATAACTACACCTTTATCAATAACCCAAAAATCCTCATTTGTGTAAATGAGCAATCCTATAGATGCAAAAAAAATAATCGGTAAGATAACTAAAATAGATTTATCTACTTTAGTCAGTCTTCTATCATTTATTTTTTTTGCGAAGAATGGAAGTAACATAACACCCACAATTGCTATACTTAAAAAACATGCACCTAAAACGCCGTAGGCCATACCTTCGAATCCTCTAACTTTAAATAAGCCATAGGCTGTAATTAGTAAAGCAGCTAAGAAAGTTACTAAAGGAGCTAAATATAATTTACCATTCTTTTTAGATACAATAAGAGTAAAGAAGAAAATAATGATGCCCAAAAATAAACCAAAGAAAATAATAGGAAACAATTGCTACACCTCCAAAATTAGTTAGACAAAAAATGTGATGATACTGTCAATAAACAAAATAATAATTAAATCAAAAATGATAGAGAGCCATATCCACTTTTTGTTGAAAAATACTAGAGTAAAAATGGTTAGGAATATGGAAGCTGGAAAATAGAAGAAAAATGTAACATTCTGAATGTAATTAATTGCTGACTGTGCTGAGGTTTCCCAATCATAAAATTGGATTCCTGAATAAATGATAGATAATAATATGACGGCTCGAATGACAATTAATAGTAGTTTGAGACTTCGATTAAATTGAACTAATTTTTTCAATGGTTTAATCTCTATTTCATTCACAATAGTTGCTTGTGGGTAGTTTTCTTCCATTTCCTTGACGTTTAAATATAAATGCTGGCACTCTGTACAATGACGAATATGTTCCAAAACAACCTTCCTTGCATCTTCATCTATATCATTGATCACAAGAACCAACTCTCGTGAGAGTAGATGAATCTTTTCTGTAGCATCCATTAATTCTCACCTCTCTTTAGCCATTTGTTTTCTTAATCTAAATATCTTGGACTTTAATGTTGGAACAGGGATATCAAATAAATCACTAATCTCTTGATAATCGTAACCGTAATATACTTTTGCAAGAAGAATCGTTCTGTCTAAAATAGGCATTTTCCCTAGGACTGCTTCAAGCTGGCTGTTTATTAAGGTTTCTACTTCTGGTGACTGATTATTAATCAATAATACTTCAATACTATTTTCATTCTTTAGGAGCTCCGGTTTTTTCTTTTTGTAATAATCCAAAAGAGTATTTCTTGCTGCTTTCACTAGCCAACTTTTCATGTAAGTCACTTCAAGAATCATAGATGGATTCTTCAGAATCTTTGCGAATAATTCTTGAATAATGTCGTCTGCAACCTCATCATTTTTGGTTAAACCTATTAATATATTTTTCAAATACACATAATGCTCTTTATATATTTCTTCAATTACTTCAAACAGATTGATTTTGGCCATTTTTATCTCCCCACAATACCTCAGCATAATAGAGACGACTCGAACATGAAAAAGTTGCATCTTTATAGAAATTACAAAAAATAAAAGAAATATCTAATCCTTATAATTTTTCTTCCTGATTGTTTATTTATATGGCTCTGTTAATGTTTAATGTTGATAATTGAACAAATAGAAAGAGGGAAACCCAAAATACAAGGGTTTCCCATTTTACTCTTCCGACACTGACACTTTCGCTGTTAATAGATATTTTTTAGCCAAGTAATAATTCGAAGCACCTGAAATGATTCAAACCAAGTAATTAAAAACATCACAACGAAGAAAGAAATAAGTGATATGAATTTTAAGGTTCCTTCTTCCCGTTTAGTAATTGCTATAAAACTTAGTACAATTCCAACTAAAAAAGAAATAAAACCAAAAAGGACAATCGGTTCAGAGTAACCATCTATTATCCAATTCATTCCGAAGAATAATAGTCCTATCATTATCATAGCCATCGACAATTTGCTGAATTTTTTCACAATTTCACCCCCAAACATAATTGTACCATTTTATGGAGTGGGTGATAATTATTTTTGTTGCATAAGAATAAACAATTACACGATGAATTTAGATAAACGTAAGCTCTCATAAGTATCTGACATTTCAAATACGAACGATGATAATAGGAAATCCTTGATATTATGTTTAGTGCTTTCATTACTACGACTATCGATAAACAAAAACCAAGCAAGATAGTTATTCAGGTATTTAGTTGCCACGCCTTTAAATCGGTCAATCCATTGTTTTAAGCGAGAATGCAAACCATTCACATTCTGTATATGATACAAGCCTTTTATAACGTGTTTTCCACCGTTTGATTTAATACGATAATGTTCTATCCCTTTTTCTCTTGAATAGGTTTTATAGGCTCTCCAAGCATCTGTAACAAGCACATTATTTGTCATGAGTTTCGAACCAATCATATTATCAATCTTTGCTTTTACGACACGCCCCCTACAAGCAATCTTTAAAACCGTTGCTTTTGTTCGGTCTCTGGCAACAAGAACACAGACCTGTTCGTTGCTAATACCTCTGTGTTTAGACTTTCCTCCACGCTTTCGGGGTTTACGGTCTGAAATGTCACGCTTGCCTTTTTCAGAGTATAGAAAATAGGTCTCGTCAACTTCAACGATACCTTCAAATTGTTCAAAATCCATTTGTTTAAGGGCAGTTAACAGCTTATGCCTCCAGTAAAAAAGAGTAACCCAAGTAACGCCTACAATTTCAGCAGATTTTCGCAGAGAATAACCTTTGAACATACAGTCAACAAATGTAATCCATTCGTCTCCTTTTCGTGTCCGATACAAAACCGAATTTGTTGTATCAGTAAAGGTCTTCTTACAGCATTTACAGCGATAACGTTGGTGACCATTATATTTTCCAAATCGAGCGACGTGTTCTGAGGAGCAATGAGGGCATTCAAACCCTTCTTTAAAGCGAGCCTCTCTCATTTCATTAATTAAGCGACCAGTAGCCGAGGATGTGGGTTCAACATAACGTTTCAACAATTGATATGCTCCTTCTTTTTGTGTTGGGTTTAAACTGCTCAAATGTTTTAGTAAGTTGTTGAAAGCCTTGTTCAAATCCCTTTTCCTCCTCGTAGTACATTGATATTACGATTATAGCCACTTCAAATATCTTTTAGTAATATTCTAATATCACTTTATTATCCTTTAGAATATATAAAGCTGAAGCACTACTCTTATTTTTTCTTTTTATGTCATCTACCCCAGAAATCAATTTTTCAAATTTCTCCAAAGTATTCTACTCCTTTTCCCTCAGTCCGCAGTAGCTTTATTTATTCGTTAAAAGTTGTTATATTCCTTCTTTCAGTCATGGGTTGTTGACCTATCAATCCCATATATCAGGACGTTCAACTTCCATTTTTCGCATATAGTCTAATAATTGTCCTGTGTGTACAGCTTCGTGATAGGCAATTCTCAATAAAAAATCATCCAGTGTTCGAATGTAGCCTGTAAAACCTTTATCACTTAAATCCGAACGGTCAATCTTAATCTTTACTAAATCATCTCTTGTCAGTGATTTAATAAAGTTTATAAAAATTTCTCGATATGTTAGTGCAAATTCAAGTTCTTTTTCAACGGTTGTAAATTCTCTTGTAGAAAAAGGGGTGTGAAGGTTTTGCACACTCCCACAATTTTGAATGATTTGATGATAGTTATATTCAGATGCCAGTACATGCCGAATCATTTCAGCACAAGTAAATGCTTCATCATCGGGTTTCCAATGTAAAAAGTCGTTAGGAATTGCCTTCCATACTTTGATACTTCTACGTCTAACTTCCTGAAAATTCAAAACAATCAATTCGATCTCATTCACTTTATTTCCCCCTTTGTACTTATAGTTGAACTACCTGCCACTTCAAGCATAGCTACGTGGCGGGTAGTTCAATCGTAGTATCATCTTTGAAAATCTCATATAACCACTTATAATCCCTCACACTTCCTTCACATATCATATATAAATCACTATAGATATCTTGTGTATTATAATAACGAACAGTGGGAACTTCTTTTTCTAGCTTAGTAATCAATGTTATTGGTTCTCCCTGCTTAACAAGTTCCTTCGCATAACTTCCAAGCAAACCTTGCTTGTACCTTAGTTAATTTCTATTTCATGTTAGGAATTCTACGTATAAGTTTATTTTTGTTAGGATTATAAGAAAAAAGCCACCGAATGGCAGCCCAATTAATAAGAAAAACCTCTGTAAGTTGCATAAAATTCATCTTTTTAATCCCAATAATTTTTTTCAAAAAAGTTTATTATTTCATGTTTATAATTATATCTATCATTAAGCCGTTGTAATAATTTAATGTCATGGGTATGAGTTTTCCCTGTCTCCAACAATTCTCGATATAAGTCAAAATAAGGAAGTTTATTCCTAATAGCGCTCTTTAATTCTAATTCTACATCATAAGAAACCTTTTTAAATTTCACTTCAGCAATTCCCGCCTCATCAATTTCAAGAATTGCATATTGAGCACGTAGATCAGAACATAATTTGTCCCATTTATAAAAAGGCTGTCCAACAGTACCTGGATTAATAATCAATTGATCCTTACTACTATAACGTAGCAATTGGTGATGGGTATGAGCATAAACTGCAATATCATAATCAAACTCAAATAACTGGTCAAAATTTTCCTGATTATTAGTAGGCCATAAATCCCCTCCATAATTTTTATCATGTAGATTATGACTAATACTAATGGATAGATTATTAACTTGTTTTGTTAGGTGTAATGGTAAATTCTGAATAAGATTGATATAGTTTTCACTCAAATTTTCACACTGATACTGAACTAACCTAGAAACATAAATATCAGTAGCGTTATCAAAATCAATCTCTTTATTCAGTACGTCAAGGAAGCAATCTTCCCAGTTTCCCTTAACATAAGTAGCAACATTGATACTATCCAAGATTTCAAATAAGTCATTTGCTCCTGGACCAGGCATGATTAAATCGCCTAAAAACCAATAATCTGTGACACCTTCCTTGATGGAATCTTCAACAACAGCTTTTAAAGCACTTACATTTCCATGGACATCGCCTAGTAAAGCAATTCTATGTTTCATGTATTTTTTGGTCCTCCCCCCTATGATTAACAGCTCAACTAAATTCGAACGTGCATTCTTATTCTATCACTTTGTGATATATTAACCTATTAATATTGCTTGAGTATAAAGTCTGACCATTTCTTATTCCACAAAAGCCCTGTTAGCTTCTGAAATTTCATAACTTTTATTTTGGGCATTTTAAGTCTGTAATAAAACATTCATCTAATATACTCATGAAAATAACCTCGCTTAAGTTTATCTCCCCACTCTTTTCGTATAATGTCATTTTCCATATCAAATTTGTTCATATATACAATATGATTCCAATTATTTATCGCTAGTTTATCCAAAGTACCATCTTTAAAAAGCTCATATAACCACTTATAATCCCTCACACTTCCTTCACACATCATATATAAATCACTATACATAGCTTGTGTATTATAATAACGAACGGTGGGAACTTCTTTTTCTAGCTTGGTAATCAATGTTATTGGATCTCCCTGCTTAACAAGTTCCTTCGCATAACTTACAAGTAACCCTTCCTTGTCCATCTTTAAACTTGAATCATTATGGTAATGAGCAATACTACAAGAACGTGATAAAGGAATAACAAAAAAATGAATATTAGCCATAGCTGACTTTGCTTGCACCTTAGTTAAATGTTGTTTCATATTAAGAATTCTACGTTTAGCTTTATTTTTGTTAGTCACAAGTGAATCATCAGCAACTACGAAATATACAGAATGTTTGATAGGCGAATTTTTTAGTACTTCCACATAGTTCCATGCTTTTGCTTCTAAATGTTTATGATTCATTGTTAAACAATCCAGTTCAATGTTAATCACATGTTCAGTTTCTTCATCGATTAACCGTAAAGCCCAGTCTGGTTTTAAACATATGGCCTCATATCTGTATGTTGGTGATGGAATGGAAATAAGCAATTTTTTAATAGGTAATTCAGTATTAATCTTTTCATCTGGAGTGTTTAATGTTGGTATTGAGGAGGAAATTACGTTGTTTTTTTCATCTATTGTCATATTCAAATCATTCATTTTAAGATAATAGCCTTCATCAAAAAATTGATAATGATTCCACACACTTGCCACACACTGACGAATCCCCTGTTGATGTAACAAATATGGTGCCTTTATCATTTTTTGAATGGTAGTATGGTGAATCGGATTATCTACTAATTCCATATCTTGTAGCAATTCTATCCCTTTAGGTGTTAACCCATATCTATTTATTTTTCCAAACCCTAAGTTAGTCGCATATTTCTTTACAAGCTTAAAATCTTCAAACTTTTTCATCCTTCGATAAAAGGATACTAGTTGTCCTTTAGTAAAGGCATCTTGATTCGTTGCTAATGATAAGACATATTGAGAAGTTGCCCTAAAATGATACATCCATACAAACTTTAATAGATCCTTTTGTTCAATTTGTATATAGGAAGGATTATTTTGGCTTTTAAACACACATATTTCTTCCATATAGCTCATCCCCTTTTTATACATATTTTTCTCTCAGTTACAAAAATCCTTCTTTTACGTAAGAGTTATTATTTACAGAATAATACTTTTAAGGTTGTACATGTGATACATTACAAAATCTAAAATGGTTGAATTAATTACATAGGAAATGGATTTAGCATGGCATGCTATAAAACTATTTATTCGTTCTTTTATTAGTATTAATAAACGTTCACATGAAATAATATCTGATATCCCTTTATAACACCCCTACTCTTCACATATAAGCCACATTAACATTATACAAATTCTACTAATATTTTATGACTACCAAAATAGTAATCAATACATTTAGAACGTTTCATATCCCACTCATATGTGAATCACTAATATCTCATTTTAAAGGTAAAGTTAATCATTCATTTCATAAAAATAACATTACAAAATTTGTCGAACGGGAAAGCCCACTACGGAGTATACTCCGCCTTTAGGCGAGGGATGATAGTTCGACTTTTGCAGTGCAAAAAAATATCCTTTTAGTCCCTTTTTTTTATATACTAACACTATACCCTTGATAATTTGATAGATGGAGTTGCACAGCTAAATGGAGCATGTGCGTAAAATATCAATCCGCCAATGGTTTAGACACGAGCCAATACGAACGCTAATGATGGCAATGGTCGTCTTGTTCGTTGAAGTCTAGTGGAAATGTGATAGTGTTTCGATGTTGTACCCAACCTTTTGGTTGATGGGAGAGTCGTTAAGAAATCACATCAGTACACTAGAACCCCACTGCTTTAGCGGTGTGGAGTGTCAGAAGGTTAATAAACTCCATAACTTCTACATGTGATTCATAACATCGAAAAATTCCATTCTCACTGTGCTTTTGTTATCTACTAATCTCTCACATATTAATCTCACGTTGTTAATTACAAAGAACTAATATCACAAGAAATAGGGGTTATATATAACCATTCGTGAGCTAATATTTAATATTTCCATATTTTTTGATAACAGAAGAATAAAAGTGTTCAAGTAATAGTAAAAACAAACTGATAAATCACAAAAATAATAGATGCCAAATGTAGTTAACATATAAAGTTACTAAATATAGTATCCATATAATTTTCCGTAATTAATTCAATTGAATTATTTTAAATATTTACTGTTAAATCAGCGTTTTATAAAAGGTAACTTAATATAGTAACTTATTATAGTTACTATATTAAAAAATACATCATTTCACGAAAGAATTTGTTATTAATTTTTGCTCAAATAGCGCAATCTATGAAAAAATATATAAATTTTATGTATTTTTTCAATTAATATAAAGAATTTTCTCTGATAGTTACTATATATAGTTACTGTAATAAAATGCTTATAAATAAAGCTTTTTTTAACATTTTTATAGAATATATTTTTTGTAGTAACTACAAATAGAACCTTGAAATAGTATCCTTAATAAGTTACTATATAAATAGCCTGTTTTTTCTATATTTTGGGGGTGAATGGAAATTGAATGAATCACAGCACAAAGCACATATAGATTTAGCATTTGATAACGCAACAGCAGCAATGTTTGCTGAAATAATTACAAATGACGAATTCTTAGAAAAAGTATTTTTATACATAGGCAAAGAGCTAAATAAACAATATAAAGAGAATAATCAAATGACTGGGGTTACAGCAAATGAAGTAGTCGAACATGTAATAGTAGATCGGCTTACAAGAAAATCTGTTGGAAAAACCTTTACATTTGAACAAACAAATACAAATATAAATCGTAAGGCAGCTGAACGTTGCATTGATACCCTATTATGCATGTCTTTACTTTACGAAAAACCAATGAAACCCTATAAGTTTGTGTTACTAACAAGGCGAGGACAACAAGTTCTAGTAGCACTTCAACAACTAATAAAAAATAAACTTTAAAATAACGGAGGAGTGAAAATTGATGGCTAAAAACTTCACATTAAGTGAACCAGCAGTAAAAATGACAATGGTAGGTTTCGGACAAGCAGGAACTCGTATTGTTGATAAATTTGCAGAAATTAAAAAAACTAATGGTACTGCTGTATATAACTGCTTAGCATTAAATAGTAATGATGGTGATTTATCAGGATTAAAATACATCCCAAAAGAAAATCAAGTTTCCTTAAAACTTGGTGGATTAGGAAAAGATCCAACTAAAGCTATCAAAATATTAGAAGAAAATGATGAAGTACAAAATACGCTAAAGAGCTTTATCACAGAGCGTGTTCGTCCAGATGATGAGCTTGTATTATTCTTTGCAGGATTAGGTGGCGGTACAGGTACCTCTACAATTGTAAAAGCTATTGAAGAGTTCTCTGCCCACTATAATCGCCCTATTATCTCTGAGGAATGGGCAAAAATCGTTAGAGAAAACGATAAAGCTGCTATTAAAGCAAATCCTACTAAATACCAACGTAAAGCCTTAGAGAATGCAATTGACCGCCAAGACTTTATCAAAATTGGTGTGGTTGTTACCCTTCCAGTTCGTGCAGACGGACCAGAAGTATTACGTCAAGTAAATGAGTTTACACGTCAAATTTGGGAATTAGCAAACAATAAGACAAAAGGAATTGCTTTTGTAGTCTTTGCAGATAACCAGCATTTCTATGACGAATTTAACTCATTACAAGAAAAAGATAAAAAAGGAATCGCAAACTCTCGTGATTATGCAAACCAACGCATTTTTGAAATCATTCACGAATTAAACACTGCACCAACTGTAGGGAATTCATCTGTAGTATTAGATTCGGCTGACTTTAAACGTATTTTATTAAAAAATACTGGCTGTCTAGTTATCAACCGTGTAGATAAGCCTATTGAGCAGATTCAAAATAGCCATGAGATTCGTAAAATGTTTAAAGAATCACTTGAAGGCAGCTCTTTCCACCAACCTATTTCACTTGCAAGACAAGATGAAAATGGTAATTTTGTTGCTTCTAAGATTCATAACTTTGGTATGTTAGCTGTATTAGATCAACAAAAAGATTTTGGGGATTCATTCATTGATGATGCCAAAGTTGATATCAGCGATAATTTACCAATCAACGGCATTGTCTATAATGGTTATATCGTTAGTAAAAATGACTATAATGCTAGTGTTTATACGTTCTTTAAAACAGACGCTCTACCAGCTCGCTTAGCTAAAGGATTAGTTGAAGAATACAAAGAATACCAAGAAAAAAATAGTAAGTTTACATACCAAAAATCAGCCATTGCTGGTATTGAAACCGAAGAAGATGATGAAGGATTTGATTTTGACTTAGATGGCTTAATGGAATTACCTGAAGAGCCGGAAAAAGAAGCAGAGACAGAGGAAATGGATGATGAATTAGACTTTTTGGATCCTTCAAAAATGAATTTTTAAAAGCATGTAAAAACCCTGCTTATAATAAGCAGGGTTTTCTATATTATTCATCCATATCAAAAGACTCTTTTAATGCCTTTTCGATATTTGCATTGATATAGTCATTAACAAACTTCTCTTTTGCATCGTAATTATCTTGTTTAAAGAATACACCAACACGTTTCTTACGTTCACCTTCAGGTTTACTCTCCCATTTTTGCAATGCTTCATCCTTTAATCTCATATTCACTCTGAATATAAGTAATTCTCGCTCATACTTCTCTTTTCTTTCTTCTTCTTTTGATTTAGGAGCTGGTAATTGATTAATTAACTCCTGTTTTGTTGTTTCTATTTGCGATTCATAGTAATTTTGAAGATTTTTAAGCTGAGCTTCATATTGGTCTTTTATTATTTTCATTTGTTTCTCTACAATTTCACCCATTACCTCCTCCACTTTTTCAGGAGTTAGTTCCCCAGGCTTACTATCATCATGAAAATCACTTGGGAATGGTCTTAACTCAAAAACATTAGGTAATTCATCAAAAATAGCGTTAAGAGACCACTTATCATCCCTTTTTTTCTTTATGTATTTAGCAATTTCTAAATCTAAATTATCGTATACACGTTCGTTATTTCCTCCAACGCGTGAAATAAAATGAATTCTTTCATTTTCTAAACGATTAAACCAGGTGTAAATCGAATTAAAATGCACACCAACTTGTTGTGCAAAGGCCGATATTTGCCAATATTGTTTACTTTTTTCTTCTGTTGCAGTTTTTGTATTATTTTCTACCACTACAATTACAACTCCTTCCCTCAAACATACCTTTCTTTCCTTTGATAAAACAACTATGTAATCACATTTAATAATTAACATGTGACATATAATTAACATATAAACCTATTATAATTACCAATCTTAAAAATATAATTAACACTTATAACCATATTATTAATAACATATTTATAAGTTGATAATACTATATTAATAACTTGTTAATCATACATAAACAACATATAAGTAAATAATCATAACATGTGAGTTCTATATTATATATTATTCACAACACATAACAGAAAATCCTGCTTAAAAACCTTAAATATTTACTTTAATGGATAAAAATCCTATAAAATAAGGACTTTCCTAAAAACTTATTCAACTAATATCATGCAATTTAACCATTAATTCTCTAATTATATTAAATTAAGGTTTAATTTCGCTAATAGTAGGTGAGAATATAGGTTAAAAACGCTGTTTTGTTAACATAATGAATGTTATTGTTACTTATTTGTTCCATATAATTAACATGTTACACCATATATAATGATACAACACATATGAGATATAGTAAATTCCTCATTAGAATTCACATAAAAAAGAGGGAGGAATATCTAACTAGAAAATATTACATTAGTTACAGTAAACAACATTTGAGTAAACCGTATCAAATTACAATATTAGACGAGTAGAGTGGCTATAGTAAAGCCCATATCCATATCCATATCAAGTTCAAATCTTACATACTCTCAAAATACCTCTTAAGTGTGTTAGCATTATCATAAAGTCCTTTTATGTTTCATTAATATGTTGCAATATAATG
>JBJEFI010000034.1:14097-16415 GCA_051873875.1 Bacillaceae bacterium
TATACAACCAAGTATACCAATGGCAATATTGCTGTGTTAGATAGACACATCAAACTTCCAAAATTAGGACTTGTGCGTTTTGCCAAGTCTAAGGAAGTGGACGGGACTATTAAACGTGCCACGATTCGTCGTACGCCAAGTGGCAAATACTATATTGCCGTTTTAGTAGAAACCGAAGTACAACCACTACCAAAAACAGGGTCTAGCATTGGGATTGATCTAGGATTAACTCATTTTGCCACCTTGTCCAATGGCACTCAGTACGAAAACCCAACCTTCTTTCAGAAGCTAGAAGCAAAGTTAGCGAAAGCTCAACGTGTTTTAGCTCGCAGAACCGAAGGTGGTGCCAATTGGAACAAGCAACGTAGGAAAGTGGCTCGCATCCATGAATCCATCCTTAATGCACGTACCGAATACCTTCAAAGACTATCAACCACTATCATCAAAAACCACGATGTTATTGGCATAGAGGATTTGAAGGTAACAGACATGCTAAAGAAACGCCACCTTTCCAAAGCCATTAGTGAAGTGTCCTGGGCGGAGTTTCGCAGAATGTTACTTTACAAAGCCCAATGGTATGGTAAAAAGGTGGTACTAGTAAATCCATCGCATACGTCTCAGCGTTGCCATGCCTGTGGGCACACGGAAAAAGCGAATCGTGTTTCTCAGGCACGGTTTGTTTGCCAATCCTGCGGACATACGGACAATGCAGATGTTAACGCAAGTAAGAATATTGAAGCACTCGCATTAGTAGACGTCTAATACCGAGTACTTTAACTGCAAGCAATCGGCGGTAGCCGAGGGTCGCCTACTCATATTTCCTCAAAAGAGGAGAGTTCGTAGGAAGCCCCCACTTCAAGCGCAGCTAAGTGGCGGGTAGTTCAACATAATGATAAGTGTCTATTAGCTGGATGTTCACACGAGGGATATTTACTAGTTGATGAAACTATATGGGAACGTTTTTTATTAAGTCAATAGTTTATCAAACATTTCACTCAATAATATAACTTAACCATTTTTTATCAAGATTCCTTTATGTTGTAAATATTAAAAAATACTATATTTTTTCTTTATGCTACGGAAAGTAGCGTACATGTAAACCTTGGTATCTTGTGTTATATGAATATAAAAATATATGATTTGATTATCAGATAAATGAATGGAGGAATAACTATGACTTTTGGTGAAAAATTAAAGGTGTTCAGAAAAAACGCTGGTTTCACACAAGAACAATTGGCAGAAAAATTATGTGTATCCAGACAGGCGATAACCAAGTGGGAAGCTGATGGTGGGGTTCCTGATATTAGTAATCTTCAAAATATTTCTAAATTATTTGGTGTCAGTATTGATTCACTATTAGAAAGTAATGATGACAGATCGACCACGGTAATCAAAGAAAAAATAGATATTTCTCAGTACCATAAGACCGGTAATTGTAGATCAAAATACGATGCTGTAGTTAAAGAGAAATATTTTAACGCAAAGACAATCTATCCTTTAATTAGAAGAAAGAAAATGAATAAGATGGAAGCAATAATAGATTTTATTGTGCAACCTGGTGTCTTGGAAATGGCTGATAGTTTTAAGGACATGAGTGCTTATTATCTTGTTGAAGCAACTAATAAGCAATTGCTAGTGAAGGTTACGAAAACCTTTATTGAGGGAAAAGAATTAAATCGTCCTTTTGAAGGTAGGAAGTATGTAATAGACGACAATGTTTTTGTGAAAGCAACTTATGTTTTATGAGTTGCAAAAATGAAATCATCCTTTTTTAAGCAGCTTATTCTAACGAAGGGATTACTTTTTATCTCCAATTTTGCTCTCATACAGATAGTATTGTTGCTTTGAATTTAATTTTGATTAAAAAATTTAATTCAAACATAGGATGATTTTTTTGACTAACTAAAATATGGATAGACTAAATTGAAGAAGCAAAAGCAATTCGATTACCAAGAGAAGCATTTGAAACAAGGATATTAAAACAGGAAAGATTAGTATGGTGGAAATTTAAATGAAAAAGATAAGTATTTTAGGATCAACAGGATCTATTGGTACATCTACACTAGATGTAATTAGAAATAACCCTGACAAGTTTTGTGTATCAGCACTGGCTGCCGATAAAAATGTAGAACTTTTAGCAAAACAAATAGAAGAATTTAAACCTAAGATTGTTTCATTAAGTAATAAGGAATTGAGTATAATGTAGCTTTATAATAAAGTTTGATTAAAAAACACGATTAAAGCTTAATTTCATCACATACAAAAAGCTATCGTTTTGAATAAAGATTGATCAAAACGATAGCTTTCTTTTATTTTTA
>JBJEFI010000035.1:0-16396 GCA_051873875.1 Bacillaceae bacterium
AATGTTGATGTAAATAAAAAAGGCAGCACCTAAAAAGGTGCTTGCCTTTAATCTTTTCTAACGAGTAGTGAGACACACTCCACATGTGTGGAGTGTATGTGGCAACTCATGGGGTGCTGGTAGGTTTAATTATATATACTCGTTTCCTATTTTAGTGAAATCGATCCTATTTTTCTTATTCGTCTTCAACTAATCTTTAGGCTAACGTCTTAATACGCATTATTGCGCCATTAGGCTTTGGTAACTCTTGATCTGTTATCTGATTCATTTTACAAAAATGTTTAAAAAATTGTTGAGCCAACTCTCGTTCATTTGGGTCACTTTTCAAAGAAACTATATCAAGCAAAACTTGAGCCATCCATAAATTATCAAAATAACGATATTTACCTGTATTCCATGCCATTTTTTCTGGGGATTTTACATTCACATAATATTCCCAGAAAAGCAACTGATCCGATTCCTGTTCTGTAAGTTGGAGTCTGTATTTTGAATGAGCAGGAATATATCCATCTTCGCAAAGCTTACCGACAAAATCTTCATTCACCATATAGACACCTAAGATACGTCTGTCTTTTTCAGGCATGCTGGAATCTATTGCTGTTAACAGGACAGCGCTATTTGGGTACAAGCGGCTCGGCTTGTTCGGCTTCCCCTTGTTATTACCACTTTTTATTACGCCTGAAAAAACCTTCCACTCTGAAAAAGAACTATTCTGTTCTTCTGTGTCACACCAAAAAACCATTTGTGATTCGGGATGAAGTTTATGATGTTTCATAAACTTCTCGTGTTCTAAGCGAAGTTCTCGTTTTTTTCGTTGTAGTTTTTTTCCCTCTTCCTTTTTCCATTCTTCCTTCTTCCGTTCATTTTCCTTTTTTTGTATAATTTCTTCAAGTGACTTAGCATCACTTTTATCATGTAGTTTTAGGTGCTTTCCAAATACATCAGGAAAAACAAACATTTTATTTTCCGATGCGAAATGTATTTCAATCCTAGAATCATTATGCTTAACTATACTACCCATGCCAAAACGCTTGTGTGTAACTTTCTTATTGATTAGATTCATTATTCAAATCCTCCTTGTAGTATAAAAACTCGGTTACTAATAATTGATAATTTTATTCAACTAACTTACTTTAAAGCTCACACAACTGTTTGAATTTTTTCTTCATTTTAAAAAAGGATATAAAAAAACGTATCCAAATTCTATCTGCAAAAAAGTCTAGCGGAATTTGAAATACGATTAAAAAACAATTGTAAGACTATTATAACATTTTTTTGATAAATTCACAAATTTATTATTGACAAAATATTTTATGTTGAGGTAAAATGGAGATTTATTCTCTGTAGCACCCTAAAATAACTATGAAATAAAGGCCTCCAAAAAGTCGCGAAACTTTTTGGAAACCTCTATAAATACCCCCTTGATTACCGGTGATAAACATAGGAGGGCTTCATATATAAAATCAATACAAGCTAATTCCTTTCCTAGAAAAGAAACCGATGAATTAATCCGTGTGCTAATCATATATGCTGAACATGAGATTTTTTCCAATTAAGTTCCATATAAAAAGTCCCTAATTTCACAAAGGATATTTGCACGAAAAGCAGGATCAGGATTGAATATGTCTACTTTTTCAAGTTATATGGTATAGCTTTTAAATTTTCAGAATCGCTTATGAACAACGTGTGTACCAGGTACAAACTCCAACCAAGCAACAGCTTCACAATGCAACGTCTGCGGAAACATATCTACCGGCTGAATTTCCTTCGTCTTAAATCCGCCATCTTCTAATACACGTAAGTCACGAGCTAGTGTGGAAGGATTACAAGAAACATAAACAAGACGCTTTGGCTTCATTTCAATAATTGTAGTTAACAATGCTTCGTCACAGCCTTTACGCGGCGGGTCTACGACGATTACATCTGCTTGAATGCCTTGTTCATACCAAGCAGGAATGACTTCTTCTGCTTTTCCAACTTCAAATTCAACGTTATTCATATTGTTTAATGCAGCATTACGCTTTGCATCTTCAATTGCCTCAGGAACAATTTCAACCCCGTATACGTGCTTCGCTTTTTGGGCTAAGAAAAGAGAAATTGAACCAATTCCACAATACGCATCAATAACAGATTCTTCGCCAGTTAGCGCTGCATACTCTAATGTTTTATCATACAGTACTTTCGTTTGTACTGGATTTACTTGGAAGAATGAACGAGCTGAAATGGCAAAACGGACATCACCAATATAGTCATAAATGTATTCTGAACCGTATAATACGTTCGTTTCATCGCCAAAGATAACATTTGTTTTTTTCGAATTCACATTTTGAACGACAGATTTTATATTTGGGAATGCTTTTGTTAATGCTTCGATTAACTTATTGGCATGTGGCAATTCCTTCGTTCTCGTTACAAACACAACCATTAATTCATCTGTTTTATGGCCGTAGCGTGTCATGACATGGCGCAATACACCACGATGTTTTTCTTCATTATAAGCTGGAATCTTTAGTTGATTGCACAGGTCACGAATAAATTGAATAACATCTTCTTTTTGTTGATTTTGAATAAAGCACTCATCCATATCGATGATGTCGTGTGTCCCTTTTGCATAAAAACCAGCAATGACATTGCCAGCACGTTCACCAAAAGGAACTTGAGCTTTATTACGGTAATACCAAGGATTGTCCATTCCTAACACCGGATGAATCGTCACATCTTCTAACTTTCCGATACGTGTCATTACATCCGTAACATGCTTGTGCTTCGCCTTTAATTGTCCTTCATAAGATAAATGTTGAACTTGGCAACCGCCACATTGTTTATAAATCGGACAAATCGGCTCCACTCGATCTTTACTTGCTTTTTTTAGTTCCATTAATCGACCAAAGCCAAAGTTTTTCTTCACTTTTACTATTTTAATTGTTGCTTCTTCTTCAGGTAACGCATTTGGAACAAAAATAGGAAAGCCTTCTATTTTCGCTACTCCTGCACCTTCATGAGTTAAATCTTCAAAAGTAACATCAATATAATCGTTTTTCTGTACAGGTGGTTTTGTATTTGACATAATTTTAACCTCTCACTTTTTCTATCCATCATTGTAGCATACTTTTCACATCGTTCAAGTTATCATCATAGTATATCGTATATTTACAAACCTTCAGCCTTATCACATGATCTTCCGTTTACACCTCATTTTTCCTCAAAAAAAGCGCTACAATACAATGTAGCGCTTTTCTTATTTAGCCTTTTAAGGCACAAATAGTTCTAAACAATTCTCAATCATTTTAAATGTTGCAGGTGTATCGCCACCATACTCTCCATCTAGATTTAATGGAATTGGATGATTGCTGCAAATTACTTTAATTTCTTTGGCTTTTACATGAATAATCGATGGATGATTTACGTGTTCACCTTTTAATAATAGTGTAGCCACTCGAAGCATTTCAGCAATATTCATCTTCTTAAAAATTAATAAATCAAGGTAGCCATCGCTAAAAGATGCATGTGGTGCTAACTTATGAAAACCTGCTACACTGCTAGAGTTAGCAATAAAGAACATTAATATTTCACCATCAAAAGATTCTCCATCATATTCAATATGAACATGAGAAGCTTGCATGGAAGGAAGCATTTCAATTCCTTTCATTACATATGCAAGTTGTCCAAGGACTGTTTTCATTTTACTCGGTACTTCATAAGTAAGCTCCGTTAATCGTCCCCCGGCAGCGATATTAATGAAATAACGATCGTTGGCACTACCGATATCTAATGGAACTGTTTTTCCATTTACAATAACATCGACAGCTGCTTCAATTGTTTTCTTTAAGCCCATTGCTTGGGCAAAATCATTTGTTGTTCCCATTGGAATGATACCAAACTTCGGTCTTTTTTCATATTTTATTAATCCAGAAACAACTTCATTTAATGTGCCATCGCCACCAACGGCAATAACGACATCAAAGCCTTCTTCACAAGCTTCTTCAGCCGCTCTTGTTGCATCTCCTGCACCTGTCGTGGCATGGGCGGATGTTTCATAACCTGCTTGTTCAAATCTTTCTAAGGCATAAGGCAAATTCTTCTTAAACAATTCCCGACCTGACGTGGGATTATAAATAATTCTTGCCCGAGGTCTCATATATTATCCTTCTTTCTTTCCAATATTGGTATTTATTCTCACACACTCTGCTAGAAACTATATTAATACAATGAACTCATTTTATCTACTAAAACAAGAAAAACCGCAAGCAATCCTTTTAACATCACACAAGGATAGGAAGAGATGTTTAAAAGGAGTCCTCTAAAAAGAATTTCACATCAACACTAAAAGGCCCTCTTTTGGGTTTTTGAGGGATGGAGAGAAAATTCTTGAGAAGGACAGCTGGAGGTTAGATATTTGTATATTGCAGAAACTTATACGTTCTTATCTTTTAGAAAAAGCGAGGGAGAAAAACTCCCTCACATATCCATTTTTGACACTTTATCTTAAATTAATACTTTTTTAATTCTTCTTGTAAAAGGGCATTTACCATTTGTGGATTTCCTTGTCCTTTTGTTGCCTTCATAATTTGACCAACAAGGAAGCCAACTGCTTTTGTTTTTCCACCTTTGAAGTCTTCAACTGATTGTGGATTGTTTTCAATTACTTCGCAAACAATTTTCCGTAGTGTTCCTTCGTCTGAAATTTGGACTAGTCCTTTTGCTTTTACCACTTCTTCAGCAGTCCCACCATTTTCAATTAACTCTTGGAATACTTTTTTAGCAATCTTTGAAGAGATTGTTCCTTTTTCAATTAAGGCAATCATTCCTGCTAAATTTTCAGGTGTTAATTTTACATCTTTTAGTTCTTTGTTATTTTTATTCAAATAAGCAGATGTGTCCACCATTAACCAGTTAGATGCCATCTTTGGCTCTGCTCCTGCATTGACAGTTGCATCGAAGAAATCAGACATTTCTTTCGTCGCTGTTAATACGCCAGCATCATAACTTGGTAATCCTAGCCCCTCTACATAACGTACTTGACGTGCATCTGGTAATTCTGGAATAGAAGCGCGAATACGTTCTTTCCATTCGTCATCAATATACAATTCAACTAAATCTGGCTCTGGAAAGTAACGATAATCGTCAGACCCTTCTTTTACACGCATGACGATTGTTTCTTTCGTATTTTCATCGTAACGGCGTGTTTCTTGGTAGATTTCACCGCCATTTCGCAATACGTTTGCTTGGCGTTGTTCTTCAAATTCTAATCCTTTTTGAACAAATGCAAATGAGTTTAAGTTCTTTAATTCTGTCTTCGTTCCAAATTCCTCTTGGCCAACTGGACGTAAAGAAATATTGGCATCACAACGTAGTGAACCTTCTTCCATTTTACAATCTGATACGCCTGTATATTGAACGATGGCACGTAGCTTTTCCAAATAAGCATATGCCTCTTGTGGAGAACGCATATCTGCTTCCGATACAATTTCAATTAATGGTGTTCCTTGACGGTTATAGTCACAAAGAGAATGACCATCACCACTATGTACTAACTTCCCTGCATCTTCTTCCATATGAACACGATTAATACGAATTTTCTTTTTCACACCATCTACTTCAATTTCAATCCAACCATTTTCACCAATTGGTTTATCAAATTGAGAGATTTGATATGCTTTTGGATTATCTGGGTAAAAATAATTTTTACGATCAAATTTTGTTTCCGTCGCAATTTCACAATTTAAAGCCATTGCTGCCTTCATGGCATAATCAACAGCTCTTTTATTTAATACAGGTAATACACCTGGATATCCTAAATCAATAACAGTTGTATTGCTATTTGGTGCTGAACCAAATGCATTTGGGCTACTCGAGAAAATTTTTGATTCTGTTTTTAACTCGACATGCACTTCTAAACCAATGACTGTTTCAAACTCCATTTTCACTTTCCCCCCTAAAATTTTGGACGTTGCTTATGAAATAATGTTGCACTTTCAAAGGCATGAGCAACACGATACAACGTTCCTTCATCAAAATGTTTTCCGATTAACTGTAAGCCTAATGGTAAGCCTTCCTTTGAAAAACCACATGGAATGGACATTCCTGGTACACCTGCTAAGTTTACAGGGATTGTTAAAATATCATTTGCATACATCGTTAATGGATCTTCTATTTTTTCACCAATTTTAAAGGCTGCTGTTGGTGCTGTTGGTCCTAAAATAATATCGTACTTTTCAAAAACATTTTCAAAGTCTTGTTTAATTAATGTACGAACTTGTTGTGCTTTTTTATAATATGCATCATAATAACCGGCGCTTAATGCATATGTACCAAGCATGATACGACGTTTTACTTCATCACCAAATCCTTGGCTACGAGTTTGTTTATACATTTCTAATAAACTTTCATCATTATCGGCACGGAAGCCATAACGAACACCATCAAAACGAGCTAAGTTAGAAGATGCCTCTGATGAAGATAGTAAATAATAAGTCGCAAGGGCATATTTAGAATGTGGTAAAGAAACTTCTTCCCATGTTGCACCTAAGCTTTCTAATACTTTCAATGCAGCTAGTACAGATTCACGTGCTTCTTCACTAACCCCTTCACCTAAGTACTCCTTCGGTACAGCAATGCGT
Source organism: Bacillaceae bacterium (assembly GCA_051873875.1). Classification (GTDB taxonomy): domain Bacteria; phylum Bacillota; class Bacilli; order Bacillales; family Bacillaceae_G; genus JBJEFI01. The sequence goes on from JBJEFI010000035.1 coordinate 6,621, forward strand.
AATCCTTTTACATCACCTGTTAAAGAATCAACGAAGTTTGGCACTTCAACATTAGCTGATGTTCCATCCATTTCGTCTACTCCACAAATGGCACTTAATAAATAGGCATTGTCTTCAACTGTACGAGTAATTGGTCCAATTTGATCTAAGGAAGATGCAAAGGCAATTAAGCCAAAACGAGAAATGCGACCATACGTTGGCTTCATTCCTACAACACCACAATACGCAGCTGGTTGACGAATCGAACCACCTGTATCAGATCCTAATGAGAATAACACTTCTCCTGCTGCTACAGATGCTGCCGAACCGCCACTTGAACCACCTGGTACATGTTCTGTATTCCATGGGTTACGTGTCGCTTGAAATGCGGAGTTTTCATTAGAAGAACCCATTGCGAACTCATCCATATTTAACTTACCAATTGTCACCGTTTTTGCCTCTTGTAGCTTTCTAACAACTGTTGCATCATAAATTGGATCGAAATTCGCTAACATTTTACTTCCACTTGTTGTGCGAAGCCCTTTTGTAACGATGTTATCTTTCAAACCAATTGGCAAGCCAAATAGTATACTACTACGCTCATCATTTTCATCTAATTGTTTCGCTTGTTCACGAGCAGCTTCTTCATTTAATGTTAAAAAAGCTTTTACTTGTCCATCTACTTGTTCGATTCGTTGAAATGATTCATTTACTAAATCCGTAACGCTTATTTCTTTTTTCGTTAATTTACTATGTAATTGTGAAACAGAATACTCAAATAAAGACATTTTTTCCCCTCCTTATTCTATAATTGCTGGTACACGAATAAAGCCATCTTGACTATCCGGTGCATTTTTTAATACTTCTTCTACTGGTAAACCTTGTTTTGCTTTATCTTCACGTAAAATATTTTTCATTTCTAAAACGTGTGATGTTGGTTTTACACCTTCTGTATTTAATTCATTTAATTGCTCTGCAAACGTAATAATATCATCTAACTGTTTTGTAAATTTCTCTACTTCTTCCTCTGTCACGGCTAGACGAGCTAAATTTGCGACATGCTTCACATCTTCTTTCGTAATTCTTGACATAACTACCGACACCTCCGACAACAAACACTATTTCTTTTGATGATACCAAACTTTCTTCTTTCTTAACAGAAAATTATATCGAATTCACTCACCTGCAAAATAATACTTCCTATCGTTTCACTTTTTTGTAGTTCTTAAACCTTTATTGACAACAAAAAAACTAGTCAAACGACTAGTTTTTTATATTTATTACTGCTATTAATCTAAAATCAACTTTTCTCTTTTATAGAGTTTCAGATGTTGTTTTTCCTTGCATATGAAGTAATAAATAATCAGGACCGCCAGCTTTTGAATCTGTACCTGACATATTGAAGCCACCAAATGGTTGATAGCCAACAATTGCACCTGTACAGCCACGATTGAAGTATAAGTTTCCTACATGGAAATCTTCACGGGCTTTTTCCAGATTTAATCGATTGTTAGTAATAACTGCACCTGTTAAACCATATTCTGTGTTGTTAGCAATTTCTAATGCATGATCGAAATCACGAGCTTTACAGAAGGCAACAACTGGTCCAAAAATTTCTTCTTTCATTAGACGAGCATCCTCGGCTACGTCAGCAACAATCGTTGGTTGAATGAACCAACCTTTACTGTCATCGCCTTCGCCACCTGTCATGATACGTCCTTCTTGTTTTCCAATTTGAACATAGCTCATGACTTTATCGAAAGCTGCTTGGTCATTTACAGGACCCATGTAATTTGTGTGGTCTGCTGGATTGCCAACTGTTAATTCTTTCGTTAATTGAACAGCACGATTTAATACTGTATCGTACACATCTTCATGAATAACTGCACGAGAACATGCCGAACATTTTTGACCTGAGAAACCAAAAGCTGATGTAACAATTGATTTTGCTGCTAATTCTAAGTCTGCTTCTTTATCAACGACGATTGTATCTTTGCCACCCATTTCGGCAATAACACGCTTTAACCAAATTTGGCCTGGCTGTACTTTCGCTGCACGTTCATAAATACGAATGCCTACTTCTTTTGAACCTGTGAAGCTTACAAAACGAGTACGCGGATGATCAACTAAATAATCCCCAACTTCCGCGCCACTTCCTGGTACATAGTTCACAACGCCATCTGGTAAGCCTGCTTCTTTTAATACTTCCATAAATTTATATGCAATAACTGGCGTTGTACTTGCTGGTTTTAATAAAACTGTATTTCCACTAACGATAGCTGCTGTTGTCATTCCAGCCATGATTGCGAACGGGAAGTTCCATGGTGAAATAATAATACCAACACCTAGTGGAATATATGTATAACGATTATGTTCAATAGAACGACTTTCTACTTTCATTCCATCTTTTAAAGACAGCATTTGACGACCATAGTACTCCATAAAGTCAATTGCTTCAGCTGTATCTGCATCTGCTTCGTTCCATGGTTTTCCTGCTTCTTTTACTAAAATGGCCGAGAATTCATGCTTACGACGACGCACAATTGCTGCTGCACGGAATAAAATATCGGCACGCATTTCTGGCTTTGATTTCCGCCACCATTTAAATGTTTCATCAGCAACTTGCATTGCTTTTTCTGCTAATTCTTGCGTTGCTTTTGAAACACGTCCAATGACTTCATTATGGTTTGCAGGGTTAACAGAAACAATTTTTTGCTCTGTTGTAATTTTTTCTCCGCCAATTATCAATGGATAATCTTGCCCTAAATAGCTTTGTACCGTTTCTAAACCTTGTTGAAATGCTTCTTGATTTTCTGCTGCTACAAAATTTGTAAATGGTTCATGCTTATACGTTACAACCATGCTTTCTCCCCCTTAAATTATAAAAATACTACCATCTTTTATTGTATCACTTTGCAAGAATACTCTCAATTGTATAATAATTATATCCATATGATTGTTATAAATAAAAAAGACTGACTTGAATGTTACTTCATCGTCAGTCTCTTTTCATATCAACTTATAGGATTTCAACAAAAGGCTCGTCTTCATTTGGATTACGAATAATAATCGCTTCTGTTCCTTTATTCGAGTTAATCTTTGCCTCTACTTTTATATAAGAAGGGAAATGTTCTAATAATAAGCTTATTACATATTGGGTAAAGCCAATAACTTCTGCTTTACTATTAAATTGAATTGTAATGTCTAAATCCATTTCTTGTAGCTCATTGCCTTGGTAGTATCCTTTCCCAATAACACCTGTATAGTTAGGGAAGTATTCTACAATGTCTGCTTTAAAGTTAGAAACCTTTGTTGCATCATCACGGTAGTTTTTCGTTGCTTCATCTGAAGGGAATACATAATAAGATTCATCAATCTTATCCCATTTTCCAATTGTATTTTCCCCTTTGTCTACTTTTGTTTTTTCTATAAATACACCTGGTACAAGAGAACCTTTTGGTGCTTGTTTATAAACCGTAAATACAATCGGCACTTTATTTAACTTCGGATATTCTTTTCGAATATATGTTAAGATTTTTTGAGCCATCTTTTCAGCTTCTGCTTTAATTTTACTATCAGGAATTTTATACTCCCTTGGATAGCCTGTACCAGTCAAATTATAATAATGAACGGAATTCATTGCTAAACCAATAACAACCCCACCAAGCTCTACATTTCCTTTTTTATTTTTCACTAAGAAATTCTGTTCTAATATGTGTGAAATATATTCAGGAGATGCTTCATTTCTCGCTTTATCTTTTTCTTCCGTATCACCTGATTTAGCAGACTCAATCGGTGGATTTAATCCGATATTTGGAACGCTTTTTCCTAATTGCTTTTCAATTGCTTTTTGCTGCGCAGCTGTACGCTGACGAATAACAAGACGCTCAATCGTCTTTTTGTCTAATGTTTGTCCTTCTTGGAACAAATAATCTTTTGTATCAAAGTACTCTGTTGCAATTCTTAAACTTCCTTCTTCAAACGCATCGATATCAATTCGATTTTGCATATTTGATACAATCAATCCTCGAGATGGTGATGGTTTAAAAGGAAGAAGCGTTTTATAATATGCATCAGAAATTGAATACTTTGGAATAATGGCACTTGTTTTTGTATCATCTGTATTTTGTGTTACCTTATCTTCTTTTTGAAGCTGTGGTACACACCCCGTCAATAATAGAAATGTCATCATTACTAGGATTGTTATTTTTTTCATTCGCTTCCTCACACCCTTCCATTTTATGTTAATGCCGCTAATAATGCTGCTTCATCCCAAATTTCAATACCTAACTCTTGTGCCTTCGTTAATTTAGAACCAGCATCTTCACCAGCAACAACAATATCTGTCTTTTTACTTACACTACCTGTTACTTTGCCACCAAGTGCTTCAATCTTTGCCTTTGCTTCATTTCGACCCATACTTTCGTATTTACCTGTTAATACGACTACTTTTCCAGCAAAAGGAGAATCAATTTCTTCTACATTTAATTGCTTTGGTCCTGTATATGTCATATTTAAACCAAGAGCAATTAAATCATCTAATACATGCATTGCATCTTCGTTGTTAAAGAAATCAACGATTGCTTGAGCCATCTTATCCCCAATTTCATTAACAGCTATTAACTCATCCATTGCTACATGACGTAGTCGTTCCATTGTTTCAAACTGTTGAGCCAATGTTTTTGCCGCTTTTGCCCCTACATGACGAATACCTAATCCAAATAATAAACGTTCAAGAGAATTTTCCTTTGATTGTTGGATTGCTTTTATTAACTTATCCGCTGATTTTTCACCAAACCGTTCTAATTGAAGCAATTGGTCTTTTTCAATTCGATAAATATCCGATACATGATGAATTAAATTTGCTTCAAATAATTGAGCAACAACTTTTTCACCTAATCCTTCAATATTCATGGCATTACGAGCCGCAAAATGTTCTAAACCAACTTGAATTTTTGATTCACACATTGGGTTTGGGCAACGTAATGCTACTTCTCCTTCTTCACGAACAAGCTCTGTGCCACAAGAAGGACAATGTGTAATGTGAAATTCTTTTTCTTCCCCTGTACGACGTTCTTCCAGCACCTTTACTACTTGTGGAATAATATCACCAGCTTTACGAATAACAACCATATCACCAATTTTAATATCTTTCTCACGAATTAAATCTTCATTGTGTAATGATGCACGTTGTACCGTTGTTCCTGCTACTAATACCGGTTCTAAAATGGCAGTTGGCGTTACAACACCTGTTCTTCCAACACTTAATTCAATGTCGATTAATCGCGTTTCCACTTCTTCTGCTGGGAACTTATAAGCAATAGCCCATCGTGGACTTTTAGCCGTAAAGCCTAATTGTTTTTGTTGGGCAAATGAATTTACCTTTATAACAATTCCATCAATTTCATAAGGCAATGTTGGACGCTTTTCCTGCCAACTTGCAATATACTCAATTACTTCATCAATATTTTTGCATGTTTGACGATAGTCATTTGTTCTAAAGCCTAATTGTTGTAACGTATCTAATGCATCACTATGATTTTGAACATCAAGTTCATCATCATTGGCAACAGCATACACAAAATAAGAAAGATTTCGAGAAGCCGCTACTTTTGGATCAAGCTGACGAAGAGAACCTGCTGCCGCATTACGCGGGTTAGCAAATCTCTCTTCTCCCTTTTCTTCTCTTTCTTTATTTAAAGCTTCAAAAGATGCTTTTGGCATGAATGCCTCACCACGTACTTCTAAAGAAATTTCTTCATTTAAACGAAGTGGAATGGATTTAATTGTTTTTAAATTACTTGTAATATCTTCTCCTGTTGTTCCATCTCCACGAGTCGCCCCTTGAACAAATAAACCATCTTCATAGCGAAGAGAAATAGCTAATCCGTCAATTTTCAACTCACAAACATAAGAAATTTCTTCATTGCTATCTGCATTGACACGACGGTCAAAGTCACGTAAATCTTCTTCACCAAATGCATTTCCTAAGCTTAGCATTGGAATAGAATGAACAACCTTTTTAAACCCTTCTAACGGCTGTCCACCTACACGTTGTGAAGGTGAATCAACTGTTATTAATTCTGGATATTCACTTTCAATCGCTATTAATTCTTGCATATAACGATCATATTCAAAATCACTTACTGTTGGATTATCTAACACATAATATTCATAATTAAGCTTATTTAATTTTTCACGAAGCTGTAAAATTCGACTTTGTGCCTCTTCCTTTTTCATTTTCACACCTTCTTTTCTATACCTTTTGAATTGGAGCAAATTTTGCTAATAAACGTTTAATTCCAATTGGTGCCTTAAACGCAACATCTAATTCCATTCCTTCTGCTTCGCCACGAACACTTACAACTGTTCCAACTCCCCATTTTTTATGAGAAGCCTTATCGCCTACTGCCCAAGAAATTTTTTCGCCGCCTGTTGTTGTTACTGTCGGACGAACAACACTTTGACGTGGAGCAGCAGTTGTCGTTGTTTTACGTGTTGGAAGGATTGCACCTTGACGCTTATTACCATTTAATCGTTCTAAATATTCTTCTGGAATTTCATTCATAAAACGAGATTCCATATTCATTTGTGTTCGACCAAATAATGTACGCATTTGAGCATTCGTTAAAAACAACTCTTCTTCTGCTCGGGTAATCCCTACGTATGCTAGACGACGTTCTTCTTCCATCTCTGCTTCTTCCATTAACGAACGAGTATGAGGAAAAATCCCTTCCTCTAAACCAACGATAAAAACAACTGGGAACTCTAACCCTTTAGCAGAGTGCATCGTCATTAATACAATCTCATCATTCGCTATTTGTTCTTCTTCATCTAACTTATCAATATCTGCCACTAACGCTAAATCTGTTAAAAAGGCAACAAGACTTTTATCTTCACTTTGTTCTTCAAAGTTCTTCGTTACAGATAAAAACTCTTCAATATTTTCAATGCGTGATTCTGCTTCAAGTGACTGTTCTGCTTTTAATGCTTCCATATAATTAGTTTTGTCTAATACTTCTTCAACTAATTCTGTAACCGATAAATAATCACTCATACGACGCCAGTTTTGAATCATATCATAAAACCCAACAACTGTTTTTGCCGCTTTCGCTGTTACACCAACAAAGTCAATTTCATTCATTGTCGCTGTTAGTGGAATCCCTTGTTGAATGCTATAGTTCACAATTTTATCAATAGAAGTTGGTCCAACGCCACGCTTTGGTACGTTGACAACACGAGTAAAACTTAAATCATCATTTGGATTGGCAATTAAACGAAGGTATGCCAAAATGTCTTTAATTTCTTTGCGGTCATAGAACTTTGTTCCACCAACAATTTTATAAGGAATGTTAGACTTTAACATAACCTCCTCAATCACACGTGATTGAGCGTTTGTTCGATATAAAATGGCAATATCTGAGTATTTCTTTCCTGAACGGATAAATTCATTTATTTTCCCGGCAATAAATTGACTTTCTTCTTGTTCTGTCGACGCTCGATAGTAGCCAATCTTATTTCCTGTCGCATTTTCTGTCCATAATGCCTTCGGTTTACGATTAATATTTTTCTCAATTACCGCATTAGCTGCATGTAAAATCGTTTGGGTTGAACGATAGTTTTGTTCTAATAAAATCGTTGTCGAATTTTCATAATCTTTTTCAAAAGAAAGGATATTGCTAATATCTGCACCACGCCAACGATAAATTGATTGGTCTGAGTCCCCAACAACACATAAATTTTTAAAACGAGCTGCTAACATATTTACAAGCATATATTGGGCACGGTTCGTATCTTGATACTCATCCACATGAATATATTGGAACTTACGTTGATAAAATTCCAATACTTCTGGTACACGGGTAAATAATTGAATTGTCACCATAATTAAATCATCAAAGTCTAATGATTGATTGCGACGTAATCGTTCTTGATACATCGTATATACTTCGGACGTTAATTTTTCATAAGGCGTAATTGCTTCTTTTTCTAAATCCTTTGGTGTTTTTAATTCATTTTTCGCCGTACTAATACCAGCTAAAATACCACGTGGTTCAAATTTCTTAGGATCTACATTCTTTTCTTTTAAAATATTTTTTACAACTGTTAATTGATCACCACTATCTAAAATAGAAAAATTACGATCATAACCAATACGTTCAATATCTCGACGTAAAATGCGTACACACATAGAGTGGAACGTTGAAATCCAAATATCTTCTGCCTTTTCACCAACAATTTTGTGTACACGTTCTTTCATTTCACGAGCTGCTTTATTTGTAAATGTAATGGCTAGAATATTCCACGGTGCAACACCTTTTTCTGCCATTAAATAAGCAATACGGTGGGTTAATACGCGAGTCTTTCCACTACCTGCGCCAGCCATAATTAATAATGGACCTTCCGTTGTTCGTACTGCTTCTGCTTGTTTTGGGTTTAATCCTGTTAATAAGGAATGCATCCTCTTACCAATCCTTTCTACTTCACTGCACGTACTGTTTTTAGTGCTACTTTTAAATCATCATATATAATGTTCCCAACAATAATCGTATCCGCATATTGAGCCATCTCACGGGCTTGTTGTTCACTTGTTATGCCGCCTCCATAAAACAATTGCGTTTCTTCTAATACGCTTTTCGTTTCACGAACAACATCTACATCACCATATTTTCCACTATACTCTATGTAAAAAATCGGTAATTTAAACATCTTTTCTGCCATTCTTGCATAAGCAACAACATCATCGACACTTAAGTTACACGTTGCACTTGTTAATTTTGCTGCTTTTGCATCTTCATTTAAGATACAGTAGCCTTCTACCATAACTTCTTCCCAGTTCATAATATCTCCAAATTCCAATAAAGCCTCATGATGTTTTCCTAAAATCCAATCACGATTTGTACTATTTAAAACCGTTGGAAGAAAGTAATAATCAAATCCTGGTGTAATCGCTTCTGCCGAGGAAACCTCAAGGATAACAGGAACGTAATAACGACGTATCCGAACGAGTAGGGCTAAAACATTGTCAATCGTCACTCCGTCTGAACCACCAACGATAATTGCATCTGTACCAGATTCACATATTTGTTCTAATTGTTCATCACTTATTTCTTTATTTGGATCTAACTTAAAGATATGTTTCCATTGTTTTATTTCCGTCATGCTGTGACCCCACTTTTATGTATTTTGCATTAGTCCATTATAACATAACTTAAAACATTGGTTCATCCTCTCCACCAAAATACACCAACTTTCACAATAGCCTACACTTATACTTTCACAAGTACTGTACAAAATACAAATAGGAACATCCATAATGGAACGTTCCCCTATTATTGTTTTTTTCCTAGGAGCTGATTGAAATGAAAAATGAGCAAAATATTCATCCGATTAATGCCATGATTCGAATTGCAATAGGGTTTACCTTATTAGCTTGGTCAATTGTAAAATTAGTTCGCAGACCTTACGCAAGTGGCTCTTATCTATTCGTTGCCTTCATCGCTGCCATGAAGATTGGCAGTGGTATTGTTCGCTATTGTCCATTTACTGCACTATACCAAAGATGCTTTTCATTAGAAACATATAACATTTGCGTCAGTCCTATTAAAGATTTTCTAAAAGATGCAGCTCAAATGGTAACAGACAAAGTTGAAGAAGTAACGAATAATGATAATACAGAAGAAACAGCCGAAGTTTCACCTAGTTAACAAAAAATTGTAAGCCATCTATGTTAAATAGGTGGCTTTTTTCCTTTATATAAAAAAAGACCATCCACTAAAATAGTGGATAGTCCATTT
>JBJEFI010000036.1:0-1872 GCA_051873875.1 Bacillaceae bacterium
AAATAAGCTATCTCGAAAATTGTTTTACAAAAATATCCCCTCGTTTTTGAAACAACACTACTTCATGTTTTCTAGAATACGCATAGACCGTTTCATAACTCTCTGAATGAAGTAGATTTTCCACATCTTCAGGTTTAACAAATACGGTCTCCTTATTCTGATACACATATAGTTTGTAGGATAATTTTCCATCCTTTATGAACTTTTTCAGGTAATGTAAAGATACATCGAATTTTCTACTTGCTTCGTTAATACTAATTCCTTCATATGTAAATGCTTCTTTTATCTTTTCTACTTCCACTGGATCAAATAAATACTTCCCATCTATTCTCCAACTATCCTCATTCACTGGAACTAGCTTCTTTTCCTGAATAAATTTCCTATTGTTTTAATTCAACAATTACAATGTTTTCTTGATTTCCATTTCTACCAGAAACCAAAAAATCTATCCGTTTTGACATATAAGAAATCTTAAATTCAATCGCAACTCCAGCACCTACTGGTAATTTCTAGTTCAAACATTACATTATACACATACTACATTGAATTATGCCACGCTCGCATTTCTACTTTATTTACCTTACTAAACTTTTTCATATAATTGTTATGTATATTCTCAACTAAACAATCATCAAAGATATCTATAATAAATATACTTTATCTTTATAAACATAGCACTGAATTAGAAAACTGCAGATTTATCCTAATTATTTCGATTTTTCGCTCCCCACTCACATAATTCTTCCAAAACGGGTAATAGAGTTTCGGCTTTATCTGTGAGACTGTACTCGACTTTAGGGGGAATTTGAGGATACTCTTTTCGTTTCACCAGACCATCTGCTTCCAACTCTTTTAGTTGTGAACTTAATATTTTAAAAGTAATAGCTCCTATTTGTCTTTTCAGTTCATTAAAACGCATCGGTTGATTTTCTGCCAAAAGGTATATAATAACCATTTTCCATTTTCCACCGATAACTGAAATTGTATAACCAAAAGGTGTATCTTGAATATTCTTAACTTTACCTTTATATTCATCCATCCCCATATTTACACTATCCTTTCTGGTAGTACCTATCAAAAAAGTGCGTACTACTTTTTTATTTTTGTTCAATATATACTGGAACTACTTTAAAGTAAAGGAGAGAAAAAAATGACTAATACTAAAATCTACAATCATGGTGTTGCATGGGAAGAATCTTATGGTCTCACTCAAGGTTACAGTGTCAACGGCACCATCTACATTTCGGGTCAATTTTCCCACGATATGCAAGGCGAATTCATTGGCGAGGGGGATTTTGAGGCACAGACTCGGCAGACGTTAAATAACCTTGACCGCGTGTTAGAAGGATTTGGTGTTACAAGGTCGAACATTGCTGAGATGGAAATCTTTTTGACAAACCCACAAGATCATTTCGAACAATGTGTTGTTCTATTCAAGGAGTATGTGGGCGACCATCGACCAGCCGGCACCCTCATTGGTGTGTCAGGTTTGGCATTCCCTCACCAACTGATTGAAATCCGAGCAGTGGCACACACCAACTAATTAATCTAAATTATAAAACCTCAGCAGTATACATTCCAAATTTTAGTTTTTAAGTGATGATAAAAGTAAACAAAAAATGGGGGAATCAGATTAAATGACTCCCCTGCTATCTGTAATTTGAACTGGTTATTGTGTAATGATAATAAAGTTATTTAATTTCAACCTAAAAAATACAGTAGCTTTCTGTCTATTTGAATGGTAGAAGACTATTAAAGTTATTTAAGAATCTAGTTGTACTAATAAAGTTGGATTCTTAAAGAATAATAACGTCGTGCAATTCAAATGCCAATAACAATCTGTTCATCATTCATTCTGACCCAACTTACGAT
>JBJEFI010000036.1:1972-16237 GCA_051873875.1 Bacillaceae bacterium
CAATTCAAATGCCAATAACAATCTGTTCATCATTCATTCTGACCCAACTTACGATTTCTTGTAATAACTTATCCATCGCTCTTCCCCTTTAACTAATATACTGTCCTTATTTTATAGGAATTGGATTATTTTTATTAGGGCTTGTGCTTTTATCCAATTCTAATGAAAAATCCGTTCCCTTCTGTATCCAAACAACAAAACAACAAAGCTAGCTAATCACCAAAAACTGTGAGCTACATTCAAAATACAATAGAATAGTAGCCACAGTTTTTTATCATTACATATAGAAGGTAAATCAGTTAACTCCCTTGAATAAATACTACATACTCTTTACCATTTAGGAGGGAAATAATGGAGTTTTATACATTTAATGAAAACAGTGGGAAAAAGATTTCAGCATTCAATTCAAACTTTATCATGTCTCGTATTAGTCAAACTAATCAAGACACATACATTGGTTGTATGTATTTAGATAAGAACGGTATTATTGGCTATCACCAAGCCACCATTCCTCAACTACTTTTAATTATAGATGGAGAAGGACATGTAAGAGGTCAAAAAGAAAAATATTTTAAAGTTCATGCTGGAGACGCTGTATTTTGGAATAAAAATGAATGGCACGAAACAAAAACAACTATTGGATTAACTGCTATTGTCATTGAAAGTGAAGGATTAAAGCCATCATTATTTATGCCTTTAAAGAAATAAATAATAAAAAATAAGAATCTAAGAGCCTTACTTCTCTACAATATGGGGTTGTTGTTCTATTAACTCTGTTATCTTTTTACCTATATATATAAAACCTGCCGCGAATACAATTCCAAAAATCCAGCCACCTGCAGTAAATACTGCATTTTTCATAAAGTAACTTTTCGTTCCATATTTTAAATAAAACCAATACGATAGACCTGCAAACAATAATGTTTTGCCTCCGAAAAAATAAAGCAAATAACGAAAATATTTATAAATCGTTTTATGTTTATACAGTTTCTTACTTATTTCTCTATCATGGCCTTGCAATACGGCAAAATCCAAAGCAAAATGATACGTTAACGGTTGTTTGAATAAACCTGTAGAAAAAATAAAGATTCCTAGACCAATCTGGTAATACACGCTATATAAAATCATTTTATCTGCATTACCAGCTAGAACATCTGTTAACGTACTAACAATTAAGGTACCTAAAATAAACATTCCCGTTACATTCCATTGACGTGTTTTCCAAAATCGATATAACGTATAAAAAATTCCTGGTACCGTTGATAATAGCATACTATAATAATCACCTAAGAAACCTTGGCAAATCTTATAGAAAAGAAACGGTAAAGCTAAATAAAAAAGTAAATCTGTTACAACAACATTTTTCATATATCATCCTCCTCAAAAGCATTATATATGAATATTCAAAAAATTCAATATTTTTATTTTATACCGATCGCTCTACTTCCTTTACCTTTACATATTTAGGTAATGTTAGGATATATATAATGCCCACCGTAATTAAGGCAACACCAACCACAAGAAAGAGCATTTCGATTGAGAGTGCATGAGGATACGCGACTGTAATAACCGCTAATGTTCCTGTATGGGCAGCCATCGATAGTGGCGTACTAGCTCCTTGTACTCGCCCCATCATTTTTGGATCCACAATATGTGGTAGCCATCCACCAAAGGAAACGTTAATAATAGGAATCGATAGTGCCACTAAAAAAATAAAGATAAAAAATATAATGATATTCGTTGCAAAACCAGCTAAAATAACAAATAAACCACTTGTTACTAAACCAAAAATAATTGCTTTATACATTTCAAACTTTGGTACAAAAATAGATGCTAAAATGCTACCAAGCAATATGCCTACCCCAAAAACAATTGAGATTACAACCATCATCTCTTCATAGGTACTTGGAGCCAATTTATATTTTAAAATAAACGTCGGCATAACAGCAAAGCCACCATTTACAACTCCTAATAGAATTGCTCCACCCATAAGTGCAAAAAGAAGAGGATAACGAACAATATAGATAATCCCACTCCAAAAGTCTTTTAAAAAATGACCCATTTTCAATTCTGCTATCTTCGTTTTACCATTTGGTAACACTACTTCTTTTGGAATAGAACAAATTGAAATAAGAATGCCTGAAACAAGATAGGAAACTAAATCTACAATAATTGCTCCTTCTACCCCAACCGTCCAATAAACAAGCACTCCTATACTCGTTCCAAATAGCATTAAGATACTACTTACTGCTTGGTTTAATCCTGCTGCAGTTGTATATTCATCTTTCGTCAAGACGCCTTGAATTAATGCTTGCTCTGCTGGATGAAAAAATTTCGCAACAGCACTCCGTAGAAATAATATTCCGAAAATTAAAGGCATCCACGAAGTCTGAATTGCAACTAATAATAACAGGCACATTGCTGCACAAATATATTCAGAATTAGCCGCTACTTTTTTTCTATCTAATCGATCAGCTACTACACCAACGAATAAAAATACAAATAAAGTTGGTAAAGAGTACATCAATTCTGTAATAGATGCATATGCCGGCTGCGTAGTAAAACGGTCAAGTACATAATACATAAATGCAGTCATCCCAATTGTACTTCCCATTTGTGACAAAAAATTTGACGTTAACATATAAGTATAATTTCGATTTTTAAAAATTGTTAGCAAATTCGTCATTTCCATCCCCCTCTGTTTCTTTCCTCCATTAACATTTCACTACATTTTCAACCTTTGCTTTTGGTGAAATTTCAACTGTATCACTATATTCCACCACATCTATTTTACATTTATCTCCTATTTTTACATTTTTCCCTCTAACTACCTTACACTCTGTATATTCAATATCGATATCATCTCCCTCTATTTCGGACGATGTTAATAATATTTCTTTAGCGACTAGCTTTCTAATTAATCTCATCAAAAAATTATAGCGACCTCCCATTTCAATAGAAATTGTTTCTGCCCCAATTGCTTTTATCCGACTATGTCCATGTAGTTTACACTCTACTTCTCCTGCATTTAATAACCCATCGATATAACATGCCCCCCTTAACTCAAATGTTTCTGCATTACAATCTTCACCGATTTTTATACTACCACTTACATCAACATGCTCTGCATTTAAACACTTTTCAATTTTTATACTGCCGCTAGTTTCTACTTCTTTCACGGCCAATGTACCACCAATGGATGTACTTCCACTTACATGAAAAGAATCACCTGTCACATCTTTCAAAAATTTTGCAGAACCACTAACTTTGCCATGTTTCACATGAAAAATTCCTTCAATCTTCGCGCTTCCACTACATTTAAAGTCCTCGCATGTTGTGTTACCATAAATTGTTCCACTACCACTTATGTGAATATCATCGTAATTTCCACCACCTGCTGATCCTGACCCTGAAATACTAATATTTTTATTTTTATTCGTTACACTATTTCCCATGTTAATCTCTCCCTATTTATTTAATTGAATACGTTCAATATATGGCTGCAGGTCAATATTCAATACTATTTTTGCTTCTTCATCGAATACATTTACACAATTTACCTCCACCATATTCCAAATACCTATTCCATATTTTCGAATGAATAATAATCGAAAGGCTTTTTCATTTAAAAGAGTTTGGTTCGTTTGTAAGAAATGAAGTAACCCTTTTCCTTCTTCAGTTGTAATAACACCATTCTTTAATTGCTCTTCACACAATACAAGTCCTAATATATCTCCAAAGGAAACATGTTCAGGTAATATTGCCTCATACATTTGATATACATTAAACGTAACAATGTTTCGTTCTAACAATTCCCTTTTCCCCATATTTACATTGTTTACTTGGGGGGAAAATTGATTTGCTAGTTCATCTAAGGAAAAATCATCCTTTAATTCGATAATTTTTGAAACCCTTTCTAATATTTTTTCTTTTGGAAAGAAAGTTTCTTGTCCCGTAAAACTAGCCTTTTTAATAAACCACTGTTCCGGTATCAAGTTTTTTCGCTTCCAGCGATACAATTGTCCATACGTAATACCTGTTAGCTCTAATAACTCCTTTTTCGAGATTGTTTCTTCCTTCATCATATTCACCTCTAAAAACAGTGTAACAAAACATTGTTACACTATCAATTGTTTTATTGCCTATTTTTACATTTTTAAACACTTTTATTCTAACTTCCTGGATTTATCATTAGCCAATCCTATTGTTAATTTAGACCTAGTTTATTTGCATGAAAAAATCCAATTGATTTTCAATTGGATTTTTTATTTTATATCGTCCATCGTTATTTTATTGAGCTTCAGTTGTAGTGGAAATTCAAATGTTTTTCCATTTTTCATCGAACCACTTAAGGAAACATAAAAATTATTTACTAGTGCTTCAATATCTTTCTTTCCAATTACATTCTCTCCACTAATTGCTCCTACAGCAGGATTTAGAATCAATTCATCTGGAAATGCGATATCCTCATCGGTTCCCTCATTAGAATAACCTCCATGATATAGCACATCCTTCATTCCATCTTTTTCAACATAAATTTTCGTACTATAAGTAGTGATATTTTCTATGGGCTCTCCAACATAGATGATATTACCACCATACACTGTTTGTTTATTTGGCTCTATAATAATTAAACCATTTGTTAGTTTTATATCCTCATTTTCTCCTTCAAAAGCATACACTTCAACTTTTGGATCATCTGCTTTTTGTTTGTTTTTAATTGTTGTCGTTATGAAAATGATATTTGAAACTACTAATATCCCTATCAAAATAAACAACCACTTTTTCACCCTTTCTTCCCCCCTTTTACCCTATTTCGTCCCAATAAAATCCTCTAGCACTAACTCTTCTTCAGCAGGTAGTTCCTGTACTTTTCGTAGCTTTCGTTCAATTCCCCTTGTTTTACGTGATGCTTCTTCAATTTTATTCGTTGCTTCTTGCAGTTTTTTATGTGTTTTGTCTAAAATATCTCCAAATTTTCCAAACTCCGTTTTTACGATACCTAATGTCTGCCATACTTCACTAGAACGTTTTTCAATTGCCAGTGTTCGAAACCCTACTTGTAAGGCATTAATAATGGCCGTAATTGTTGTCGGGCCTGTAATAATAATACGGTATTCTCGTTGTAAATATTCTGCTAATCCTGGTTTTCGTAGTACTTCTGCATACAAGCCTTCTGTAGGTAGAAACATAATTGCAAAATCAGTTGTATACGGTGGTGATACATATTTTTCATAAATTGTTTTCGCCTCAAGCTTTATTGCATTTTCCAATGCTTTTAAGTATTCTTGACAAGCTGTTACATTTCCTTCTTCTTGTGCTTCAATTAATCGTTGATAAACTTCAATTGGAAACTTAGAATCAATCGGTAATAATATATGTTTTTTATTATCGTTTTTAGATGGAATTTTAATTGCATATTCTACTCGTTCACTTTTTCCAGGTATCGTAATTACATTAGTTTCATACTGCTCAGGCACTAGTAATTGCTCCATAATACTTCCGAGTTGAATTTCTCCCCAGGTGCCCCTTGTTTTTACATTAGATAGTACCTTCTTTAAATCCCCAACTCCGTTAGCTAATGTTTTCATTTCTCCTAATCCTTGATGAACTTGCTCTAATCGATCACTTACTAGTTTAAAGGAATCTCCTAATCTTTTTTCCAATGTGTCATGTAACTTTTCATCTACTGTTTTTCGCATTTCTTCTAACTTTGACGCATTACTTTCTTGAAGATTCGTTAAGTGATTTGTTAATGTTTCATTAATTTTTTCTAATTTTCCTTCCATCGTTTGCATTAGCTTTTCTACTTTTATTAAAATAGTTTCCTCAAATGTCTTATATGTACGGTTCATCTCATTATGATGTTGAAGATTAATTCTTGTTAACTGATTCATATTGCTACCAATCTCTTCTCGATTTTCTCGTAATGTAGTAGTTTGCTCTTGACGAGAAAATCGAATTTCATCCATCATTCGCTTCTCCATTTCCCCTTGCGCTTGCATCACTCGCTGCATTACTTCATTTATCGTATCTTTGTCTCTTTTTTTACTCTTCATAACAATTATTAAAATCATGCATACAATGAATAGACTAACACTATTCATCACAATTGAAACCATCTCCATGTTTACCTCATCCACCTTTCTACTATTACACTATCCATTGTAAGAATAACACGCTTTCTTTATACAAAAAAAGAAGGAATATTGATGATACTAATGTGAAATAATAACTACTACTTATAAAAAAAGAAAAGATTACACATACTATTAGGTAAAATTAAAAGACTGATAAGGCCAATGAATTATCTATTATCTCACTCTCTTTTTTCTAAAAAATATAGTTGTTATTAAAAAATCTGAATTTTTCTAAAATATTGACAACGTTACTTTAAGAATATATAATCTTATTAATTTAAATATTGAAATTAAATCGATGATCGGAATAAATGAATAATTCTTGTTTACAGAGAGCGTTTAAATTGGTGGAAAAACGTATCAAGAGTTTCATTAAGACATCCGTGAGTGCTGAAAGAAATGCATATATATGCAAAGTAGAATCAGACGGCTTCACCCGTTATGTGGAATGAGTGGTCATACATACGACAATCAGGGTGGTACCGCGGAGAAAATTCGTCCCTATATACTTTATATAGGGGCGAATTTTTTTATTTCAATATGTCAAAATCAAAAAATGAAATGGAGGAAGTAAAAATGAATTTAGTTCGTGTTTTAACAAATGAAACTCCGCATAAAATAGGAGAAACCGTAAAAATTGCTGGGTGGGTTCATAAAATTAGATATCAATCAAAAATTAACTTTTTATTACTTCGTGACAGAAGCGGCATCATTCAATGTATTTTAGAAAATGAATTGTTAAGTTTCAAAGTCGATAATGAATCCATTGTTGAAGTAATAGGAATTGTCGTTGAAGCTAAGAAACAATCACTAGGTGTAGAAATTCTTATCAAAAATATCAGAATAATCAATAAAATAACAACAAAACTCCCTTTTGAAATAAATAAGGGCGAATTAAAATCAGGATTAGAGCATGTTCTGAATCATCGTACCTTATCTTTAAGACACGAAAAGAGTCAAGGAATCTTTCGAATTCAAAGTATATTAGCTCAATCCTTTGGTGATTTTCTATCCTCACATGGATTTACACGAATTTTCACACCAAAAATAGTTTCTCAAGGCGCTGAAGGAGGCGCAAATGTATTCACTTTAGACTACTTTGGTAAAAATGCATATCTTGCGCAATCGCCTCAATTTTATAAACAAATGATGGTTGCTAGTGGCTTTGAACGTGTCTTTGAAATTGGGCCAGTGTTCCGTGCAGAACAACATAACTCTTCAAGACATTTAAATGAATATATTTCTCTCGATGTGGAAATAGGTTTCGTTGAAGATGTGTATGAACTTATGAATTGGGAAACAGAATTACTTAAATATATGATTTCTATTGTTAATGAGCAATGTACTCATGAGTTAAAAATTCTTAATGTTACACTTCCTGCCATTACTGAAATTCCGAAACTAACGCTTCAGGAAGCACAAAATATATTATGGACTGTCTATAAGAAGGATTCTCCTAAAGGGGACTTAGATTCTGAAGGAGAAAAATTAATAGGCAAGCATGTAAAAGAAACGTTTAATAGTGAATTTGTCTTTATTACGAATTATCCAAAAGAAACTCGTCCAATGTACACATTGCCAAGTGGTAACAACCCTAAATCGACAGAATCATTTGACTTATTATACAACGGGCTAGAAATCACTTCTGGGGGACTTCGCATTCATCAATTTGATATGCTATTAGAGTCATTTTTAAATAAAGGACTAAATCCAGATGATTTTACTGCATATATCGAGACATTTAAATTTGGAGTACCTCCACATGGTGGATTTGCAATTGGACTTGAACGATTAACAGCTAATTTAATTGGTGTATCAAATGTTAGAGAAGCGACAGCATTCCCTCGTGATATCCAACGACTAGTTCCTTAATGAAAAAATAGCGTTACTAGTAGACTTCTTTATTTAGAATCCTTGTGATAATGTCATAAGGATTTTTTATTTAAAATTATAACTTCTACTAAAAAACAGAGAAAGGAAATCCCCCTACTACTCCATTGATTTTTTACTTTTAATTACAATTTAAAAATGAGGGAATTTCACAAGTTGTCTAACTTTACAAACCTTCTCCAATATGAAAATGTAGTAATAGAAGCTATATAAAAACGGAGGGAAGAATAATGAATACAAGTAACTATAGATGGAGTAATAAGCAGCTTCGTAAGCACGTTGATGTACTTGATGGTATTAGCAATCCACATATGATTTTAAAAAATGCAACGTATTTAAATTCCTATCTACGTAAATGGGTTACAGCTAACATTTGGATTTATGATGATCGGATTGTATACGTTGGAGATAAAGTCCCACATCAAGTAGATCAATGTGAAGTTATTGATTGTCAGGGGAAATATTTAGTGCCTGGTTATATTGAACCACACGCTCACCCTTATCAATTATATAATCCACATTCGTTAGCTAGATATGCAGCCCAAGCAGGTACGACCACATTAATTAATGATAATCTCGTATTCTTTTTCCAATTACAACGAGAAGTAGCATTTGAACTATTAGAAGTTTTTGATACCATTCCTACTAGTATGTACTGGTGGTGCCGCTTCGATGGTCAGACCGAGTTACCAAACGGAGATAAAATTTTTAATCATGAAGATATATTAGCATGGCTTCAGCATAGACGCGTTTTACAAGGAGGCGAGCTAACAGGATGGCCTAAGTTATTAAAAGGTGATGACCAAATGCTTACTTGGATACAAGAAGCAAAAAAATTGGAAAAGAAAATCGAAGGGCATTTTCCAGGTGCTTCCGAAACAACATTGGCAAAATTAATGTTATTAGGTGCTGATTGTGATCATGAAGCAATGACAGGTAAAGAAGCTTTAACACGTTTGATGCAAGGCTACACGGTTTCTCTTAGAAACTCATCTATTCGTCCAGATTTAGAGAATCTATTGAAAGAATTATTAGAATTAGGCGTTCAGCAATTTGATAAGTTTTTCTTTACGACAGATGGCTCCCACCCTTTCTTTTATGAAAACGGGATGAATGATGCCATGATTGCAACAGCAATAAAACAAGGTATTCCATTAATTGATGCATATAACATGGCAACAGTTAATATTGCTCGACATTATCATTTTGAACACTTACATGGCACGATAGCTACAGGAAGAATAGCTAATATTAACATTTTAGAAAGTAAAGAAAACCCAACACCAATTAGTGTCTTAGCAAAAGGAAAATGGATTAAGCGTGATGGAAGAATAATGAATGATGAATCATTCATTGAATGGAATAAATTTGGAATTACGCCATTACAGCTTAAGTGGGATTTACAAAAAGATGATTTCAATTTCACAGAAACAACTGGAATACACTTATTGAATGATGTTATAGCAAAACCATATGTTAGTACCATTGATTTGGACTGTGATGAACTTTCTTCTGAGCATGATGAATGTTTCTTTATGATGGTTGCCCGTGATGGTACTTGGCGGATTAATACATTAGTGAAAGGATTTGCTAATCGATTAAGCGGTTTTGCAAGCTCCTATTCCGGTACTGGTGATATTATTATCATTGGAAAGAATAAAGCTGATATGCTATGTGCCTTTGAACGGATGAAAGATATTGGTGGTGGTATTGTTATAGCTGAAGAAAATAAAATTCTACACGAAATCGTCTTACCTCTATTTGGCACTATGTCTAATCTAGATATTGAGTCTCTAATTGTGGAGGATAAAAAGATGATACAACTTCTTCAAGATCGAGGTTATCACTTTAATGATCCTGCTTTCACACTACTCTTCTTCTCTGCTACCCATTTACCTTTCATTCGCGCAACACCTAGTGGGTTATATGATGTGAAGAACGGAAAAGTACTTGCTTCTCCAGTAAAGAGAAACGTGCATATGCTTAACGAAAGTAAAAATTAAAGATAAATAGAAATAAGGCTTACTTAGTTATAGAGTAAGCCTTATTTTTATAGGAGTTTTTATTTAAAATCGTTCCATTTTAAATCACTGTCGTTTAGTAATTCTTCAAAAGATTTATTTTTTTCACGAAGACGAGCTTCTTCTTTCAAACGCTTTTGTTCTGCTTCTTTTTTCTCTTCTTCTATATGTAACAATTGTTGTTTCGTCTCTTTAAACTTTTGTAACAATTGATCATTCATAAAATCCTTTAACGTTACTTGTTCTTTATCTTGCTGTTTTTGTTGCATCGGTCTATTTTGTTTTTTCTTTTTCAATGTTCTCACCTCTCCTTTATTATACCATGATACAAATTATTTTTAAGTGCTATAAAGTGAAACGTCCACTAATAGAAATTTCATTTTGTCCTCACTATACTTCTTTATTACATTTAAAATTTGTGTTAGTTTGAGCAAAATAAATGGGCATTTTTAACTTGAAAACCCTTAATGATACATTTAATATTAAAACTATTCAAACAAAAATGGAGAGGAATGATTTTATGACAGCATTAAAAAAATTGCACCCTATTGTCTGGACAATTGTTATTGGAACAATGTTCGGCCGTCTCGCAACATCTATGAGTATGCCATTCCTTACCATTTATTTAACAAAAACACTTGGGGCATCCCCATTTCAGGCTGCATTTATCGTAGGTCTAACGGCGTTAGTTGGGATTTTTATGAGCTTTGTTGGCGGGAATTTATCAGATCGCTTTGGAAGAAAAATGATTATGCTATTTTCTATTTTCTTTTTTACCATTGTCTTTGTTGGATATAGTTATGCGAATGAAATTTGGATGTTCTTCTTTTTAGCGGGACTAAATGGTGTAGCTCGTTCCCTATTTGAACCTGCTTCACGTGCCTTACTTGGAGATGTAACACCGAGAGAGCACAAATTAATGGTTTATAATTTACGCTATGGCGCCATTAATCTTGGTGTAGCAGTTGGACCACTACTAGGTGTTATAATTGGAAGCGCTCAATCAACAAAAGGATTTTTACTACCAGCACTCATTTATTTCATTTATGGTATTGTCTTATTCTTTATGCTTAAAAAAGTAAAAGTCCAACTAACAACTATTGGAGAAAAAGCAGTAAATATGGTGGAAGCAATGAAGGTTGTGAAAAAAGATCACGTCTTTTTGCTTTCCATTAGTGCCATGATTTTATGTAGCATTGCTTATTCTCAATTTATGAGTACAATGCCTCAATATTTCGGGAATTCTCCAGATATTAAAAATGGTGTGACCCTATATGCATGGCTCATTACATTAAATGCTGTTACCGTTGTTGTTCTTCAATACCCATTAACAAGAATAGGGAAAAAATATTCTTCCCTTACATCGATTACAATTGGTGGTGTTATAATAAGTATTAGCTTAATGCTTTTAGGAATTGCCCATTCTGTTCCAACTCTTATCGGTTGTATGATTTTATTTACAATTGGGGAAGTACTAATGTTTTCAATGACAGATGTATTTGTCGATGAAATTGCTCCAACCCATTTACGGGGTACTTATTTCGGTGCAATGGGGTTAAACGGGATTGGTCAAGTATGTGGCCCTTGGCTTGGTGGTGCTATTCTTAGTTATTACGGTTATGCAGACGGCGGCATTACCTTCTTTATCATCGGATGTATTTCTATTTTAAGCCTTCCACTTTTTATCATTATTAGGCACAAATTAAAATCACAAGCCATTTATCAATCTGGAAATGGTGTAAATAAGTAATATAAAAGACTAGCCTCAAAAAATTTGGAGGCTAGCCTTATTGTTAAATAGAATATGGTATTAACGATTCATCGCCTGATAATGAACATAAGAAGGCTACTAATAACTCAATTTCTTTTTCAATATCATCAAAGCTTGCTGTTTCAACTGGAGAATGCATATAACGTAGAGATAGAGAAACCAATGCCACCGGTACTCCTTTTCCAGCCACTCTCATTTTATCTGCATCTGTTCCCGTCATTCTCGGTGTTAATTCATATTGTAAAGGGATTCCCTCTTCGTTCGCTATTTTCTCTAACATTTTATTTATTCCACTATGTACAGGAGCACCTTTTGCCAATACTGGACCACCATCTAAAGTAACAAATCCATGTTTTTGTCTATTTACACCTGGATAATCCGTTGCAAATGTCACATCACAGGCAATTGCCAATGTTGGTTCATAACGTGCTGCTACGAAATGTGCGCCACCCATATTCGTTTCTTCATTTACAGTACTGGCTGCATAAATGCCGATTTTCGCGCCTTTTTCTACTGCTCTTTTAAAACTTTCCGCTACAATAAATTGACCTGTACGATTGTCCAATCCCCTACCACTTAATCGATTTTGCAAAAGATTGATAGGCTGACGGTCATATACGATATAATCGCCGATAGAAACATATTCTGCAACTTCTGCTTTGCTTTTTGCACCAACATCTAAAAATAAATCATTTTCAGAAAAACTATCTTTTACTCCACCATGATGCTCTGCATTTACTCCAAAAACACCATGAAGAACCTTTTTACCAAACACTCGTGCTTTCATTCCAATGGCAACTTTCGGAGAAATACCTCCCGATTTCTCGACGTAGATATAGCCATTTTCGTCAATGTGCTTGACCATAAAGGAAATCTCATCTGCATGGCCAGCTAACAGTACTTTAAATGAGGCATCTGGATTATAAATAGCTACTGCATTCCCAATTTCATCAATTTCAATTTTATCCGCATAAGCTTTTATATAGTTACACCAGTTTTTCTGCCCCGCCCATTCTTCTCCTGACGGTGTTTCTGTCGTTAATAATTGAATTAAAAAGTCTTTTGACTGTTGTGATAACATCCAATCACCCTTTCCATATATACTAGTTTATTTTAACATAATCTATTTATTCCGTCTTATTTGTTCGATTTCATAATACATATGCAAATGGGATTTCTATTTTTTTACTAATGGTAAAATATTAAGTTCTTATTAATAAACATTTCCTAATTAACAAAGAAAAATAGACTACCACTTAAATTTTATCTTAATCTTTAAAATATTTCACAAAATACGTACTATAACATATTTACGTTTCATAAATAATGATACTATTATCAAAAAGGGATAAAATTGGAGAAGAATATGAAAAAAGAAATAGAACAGCTTATTATAAGAAAATCAGCTACTACATTTTTTACTACAACAATCTTTTCACTATTGCTAGGTTTTCTTATTAGTAGTCACGATAGGTCAGAATTTGTATATAACCAAGGCAATCAATTTTTCGGATGGTTTTTCATTTTTTTTGTATATAGCGGAGCGATTATTCTATTATATGGAAATACAGTATCAATTGTAATCGAGTATTTGCAAAGAAAATGGTTTCAACGGTATGATTGGCTATATGTGTTAATTCTTGGGATTTTTGGATTAGCAAGTGGCATCTTTTTTCAAGAACGAACACTTGCCTTATATGGAATGTTAACTGCTGTACTATTTGCTATTATTGACAAGTGGCTATACAGGAGACAGACAGCGTCCAAGGGTGTAAAAATGTTTTTTATTATCCCAATCGTAACTATCCTATTATCTTGGGGATACCTTCAATTGATTTCTCCACCTATGCCTCCCTTCACAAAAGAGGATGCTGTCGAGTTCGCAACTTCTGGTAATGGAACAACAATGGATCATTTTCCTAAAGAACTTGGAAAATCAGAAATTATGATTAAAGGTTATCAAATTACAAGAGAAACGAGTGTAAAAGAAATTAAAAAAGAAGTTTACGTCGTTACCTTTACAGAGAATTGGAAAAAAGGGAATGAAGAGGGATTTTGGTCTTTATCTTATACAGTTGAACGAGGAAGTTTAACTGCTAATGGTCAAAATGGTAATCCTCCTCCTTACTATGAAGGTTATTAGCTAAATAAAAGAAATGAGCACTAAATGGTGCTCATTTCTCTATTATATCTTTTTATGCTTTGTTCAACACTTGCACAAACATTTCTAATAGTTTATTCATTCCATTCTTTTCTGCTTGTAGTGGCTTCCGATAATAGCGAACAGGTGGTATAAGTATCCAAATATAATCCCCAAAATTAGGCCATATCGTTACTTCCCAAGCTGATTTTTGTTCGTTATAACGAAGCTCTAGTTTTTCAAAATCAATTGCGCTTTTAATTTGTTCCCAATTTTTATGTTCCTCTAGTTGTTTACATAATT
>JBJEFI010000037.1:0-16154 GCA_051873875.1 Bacillaceae bacterium
GAAATGTTATATTTTTGGCCACAGCTTGAAACTAAAATCATGAACGAAGGCTGGGGATATTTTGTCTAAGGATTTCAGTTTGAATGTATGAATTGAGTATTAATTTAAATTTATATCTCTTCGAATCACACATATTAAATCCCTCTAATAATCCTCAGTAATTTAATATCCACTTTAATCTTTTCAATAATATATCTTCACACTGTTTTCATAAAACTTCGTTATTTATTTTTAACTTTATATTCTTCTACCCTCTGAAATAATAAAGGAAATAAATGGTTTTTTGTCGAAGTATTTATAGATAAAATGAAGGGGGTAGTTAGTATGAGGATCAAAGAAATTACCATTAAAAACTATAAAAACATAGGAATCGATAATGAATGCAATATTAAAATCCCTCAAGTTGATGGTGAAGGTTCTTCGGATTTTTTAACAATTATTGGAGAAAATAATATTGGAAAATCATCAATAATGGAAGCAATACGTCTTTTTCTTCCAGAGACTGATATTGTCAGTAATCCAAGTATCGATATGTTTCCATATAAGATAGAACCCCAAGATGAAAAGGAGTACATGGAAATTTATTTTGTTTTTAATGACTTAACCTTAGCAGATCAAAAGCATGCTTATATAAAGCCTTGTATATATAATGAAGAACTGCACATTAAAAGGATTTGGAGTAAGCAGGATTTAAAGGATAACCAAGTTCCGTTTGAAGTTTTTATAAATGAGAGATCTATTCCTATTTTAGATGGATTTAAAACATGGAATGCAAAGGCTTTTGAAAATGAAAATGTTAACAGTGAATTAAAAGATTTGTTTAATCTTTATTGTAAGGAAAAAGAAGTAGATACGATTTCAAATAAAGAAAAAGGAAGTTTTATTGATTATGTTCTTCTTCATAATGAAGATTTAATTACCTATGGGGAACCTAAGTGGGTTTCAAATCCAAATGGATTAGCTTCAAAATTAAGAACATTTATGCCAAAGGTTATTTATGTTCCTGCGGTAAAAATGACTAGTGAAGAAGCTGATGCAAATAAAACAAAATCTGCTGCAAGTCAAATTGCATCGTTATTATTTGAACAGCATCTCAATGGTTCGCCAGAAATAACGCAATTTAAAGACGCATTAGACTCTTTAAAAAGCATATTTGATACGGATACTAAACATGGAGAAGTAAAAAAACTCCAAGATAAGTTATCGAAAAAATTGAAAAGGATAATGGAAGTTGAAGCGCATGTTGATTTTGAAGTCCCTGAAGTAATGGAGAAACTTCATTTAAATTCAACGATACAAATAAAGCATAATAATTTAGTCACAACTCCATCTGAACAAGGCAATGGTATACAGCGAATGTTAATCCTTTCATTGTTGGAGTTAATGGCTGAACAATATAGCGATACCGTACTCGATGAAGAAATTAATCCAGAAATATGGAAGCGCAGTATCTTATTTTTGATTGAAGAACCTGAAATATATTTGCATCCTCATTTACAAAGAAAAATGAGAGATTCATTAGTAAGTATTTCTGAGCATCCTTCTGCTCAAGTGATTTGTACTTCTCATTCTGAGAAGTTCATTGATTTGGCTGATCGCCATCAGGGAGTAATCTTGTTACAAAGAAAAACTAATGGAACCGCTAATTCTATTCAGGTATCAGATAATATATATAGCGGAGATACAAAAAAGGAAAAGAGAAGTAGAATGAGAATGTTGCTCAATTTTAATGCATCTACTTTAGAGGCTTTTTTTGCTTCAAGAGTAATATTGGTGGAAGGCGATTGTGAAGTAGCAAGCTTTATCGCTATAAAAGATTATCTAAAGGAAAAATATCCTGATAAAGCTGATGATATAGAAAGAGAAACAAAGTCGATCAGTATTATACCTTGTAACGGAAAATTAACTCAGAAGGCATATTATCAAGTTCTAAAAAGGTTTGGCATCCAACCATATTTAATTCACGATCTAGATGGTGAAGGCTTGGAAGAAGGTAATAATAACATTATCCTGGCCACAATAGGGACAGAAAGTCATCGTCTTACACACAATCCAAATTTTGAAAAGCATATATTTAACCAAGAATGGAATGCAGATAAACCCTGGAAAGCAACTGAATTAATAAATAATCAATTTGAAACTTATTCGGATGGGCTTATAAGATTCTTTAAATTTATTATTGGTGAATCTGTATTTAACACTCTAAGGATATTTGAGGAAGAGACAGTTGCAAGAGAATAGCAACTAATTAAATTTGAATTATGACTAAACCTAAAGAGACTAGCGCTTATACTTTGCGAGTCTCTTTGTGTTTACAATAATTTTCAACAATATAAGATTCAAAGGGAAACATCCTCACTAGATTACCGAAAATGTTATCTCCATGTTGAATTAAAATACAATGTAATGACCAGTCTATACTCAGCGGATGGAGGAGGAATTCAAATTTCCAAGGGAGTTTTGTCTCTTTGAAAAATACCTCATAATAACAAACTGCTTCGTTTTCTTGAATGTATTGGACCTTGCATACGGAAGGCGTTGGATTGGTTCGAATAGTTTCTATGTCATCATAAATCTTTTTACGGTTTTGAAGAAAAGATTGGAAATAAGGATTTTGATATAATTGGAAACGAGTTTTTGGTTCCATTTTTAGATTCCTCTTCCAGATAGGGCCATCATTTTGATGGTAAAAGATATGTGGAATTTGCCAATCTCCTTCTTTTATATTATAAAACAAATGTAATTCTCCATATAAATCCCCGTCCGAAAATAAAATTGGATGTATCCATGTATGTGTTTTCTCCTGAAACCGAGGAAGGTACATTGTATTTACATCTATCAATAACATCAACTCCATTTTTAGAATTACTCCTAATCTATTCTCATAATTCAATCTTTATTTCTCCTTCTTATGGTGTTTTACACATGATTTCATCATCTCTTCATATTTATTAAGTATGAACCATAAGGAGGGATAGGGTGAGAGTAGACGAGCAGAAAGACTTGGAATATGCCATAGATGAGATAACGGAAATTGCAATTGGTTTTGGGCTAGACTTTTACCCAATGAGATACGAAATCTGTCCAAGTGAAATTATTTATACATTCGGAGCTTATGGGATGCCAACACGATACTCTCATTGGAGCTTCGGTAAACAGTTCTATAAGATGAAGCTTCAGTATGACGTGGGACTAAGCAAAATTTACGAGCTAGTTATTAATTCGGATCCTTGTTATGCCTTTTTATTAGATTCCAATTCCTTGATTCAAAATAAATTGATCGTGGCGCACGTGTTGGCCCATTGTGATTTCTTTAAGAATAATGTTCGTTTCAGAAATACGAAGCGAGATATGGTGGAGAGTATGGCGGCTACGGCAGAGCGAGTCAGGCAGTATGAGATTGAGTATGGAAAATTAGAGGTTGAGAAGTTTTTAGATTCTGTGTTGGCTATTGAGGAACATATCGATCCATCACTTGTACGCCCAAAACTAAATTGGTCAATGGATGAAGCAGAGATAGAAGATGAATCACCTTATATCATTACCCCATACGATGATCTATGGAATATGGATAATAAGGAAGGACCAAAGAAAAAGGCAAAGGTGAAGAAGTTTCCGCCACAACCAGAAAAGGATATACTCCTTTTTATTGAGCAGTACAGCCGCAACCTGGAGGATTGGCAACGAGATATATTAACCATGATGCGAGAAGAAATGCTCTATTTCTGGCCGCAATTAGAGACCAAAATTTTAAATGAGGGATGGGCCTCTTATTGGCATCAACGAATACTTCGAGAAATGGATTTGACAAGTGGTGAGTCGATTGAATTTGCAAAACTCAATGCGGGCGTCGTGCAGCCGTCACGGACAGGTATCAATCCATATTATTTAGGACTCAAGATGTATGAGGATATTGAAGAGCGATATAACAATCCTGATGAAGAGATGAGGAAGCGCGGAATAAAACCGAATTCTGGACGTGAAAAAATATTTGAAGTGCGTGAGATTGAATCTGATATCAGCTTCTTGCGTAATTACCTCACAAAAGACTTGGTGATGCGCGAGGATATGTATCTGTTCCAGAAAAAAGGTCGCGATTATAAAATTGTTGATAAGGAATGGAAAGGGGTACGTGATCAGCTCGTCAGCATGCGAGTGAATGGTGGATTCCCGTATATCACGGTAAACGATGGAGATTTCCTGAAAAATGGAGAATTGTATCTGAAGCATTGGTTTGAAGATATTGAGCTCGATGTGAAATACCTGGAGAAGGTTCTACCTCATCTTCATAATTTATGGGGGCGAACGGTTCATATGGAAACGGTACTTGAAGGGAAGGGAATCCTCTTCAGTTATGATGGAAAAAGTGTAAGTCGAAAGTATGTGTGAGTGATGAGAAGAAGCCAATCAGGGATTGGCTTCTTAATTTTATATAATTACTGAACTATTTTTGTTTTTGTTTAAGTGCGAGAGCTTTTGCTCGGCGTTCTTTAAAATCCATAATGCGTGTTTCATTTACGTACTTTTCTGCCTGTAAGCGTTCAATAGCTTCATCAATGATCGCCATTTCATTGTCGTAGTCTTTGAGTTTTCGATATGCCATTGCATACGACTTATACAAAGCAGGAGCATTATAGCCGTTGTATCTTGCTATATCAAATAACTTAATCGCTTGTTCAAGATTTCCTGCTTTTCGCTCATCGTCTCCTTTTTGCCAATACGGCATACCTTCTTCAAAGCCTTTACTCCAATCGTCTAGGTTTTTTATGTCTTTTAGTGGAATGCGATTATGGATAGGATTCATCGAGATATTTTCTGTTGAAATTATTTCAATACCGCCAACAGTTTCTTTTAAAAATTTCCAAACATCAATTAAATGATATGTTGGTATGTTTCTTCCTAGCTTTTCTAAGGCTTGCTCTTGGTCTCTTTCATAATTTGCCACGTCATCATCACCAATATAGATCCAAGCGGTAACTGATTTCGCATACTTACTTTTAAGTATTTTGGTCCCATTTGTTGATAATAATGAAACTGTTTCACCATGATACTTATCTAATTTTCCACCATAAATGATACTGATTTCATCTCGTATACTTCGAGTAATAAAGGCTACTGCTTTTAAATTTTCATGCTTAACTTCATCAAATGGTCGAGCTTTTTTTCCGAAATAATGTTCGTCTATCTCACATGCGTAAAGATACGGAGCTGTTTCAAATTCATGTTTGGGGGTGTTTGGACTGCGATCATATCCGTTACCTCTCTTGGCAAATAATGGGGTTATGCGATTCGTTAGCCTATCATTTGTTTCATTTAATATTCGCGTCATTTCTTTATCTTCTAACTCTAATGCTTGTTCTTCAGTTAACCCAGTTCCAACAAAGCGGGAGTCAGTATCATACAGTTTACGAATTTTTTCTGCTTCATATGCTCGTTCGTGGAACGCTTTATAACGATTGCCACGGCCTTTTCCGACATAGAAAATTTCACCAGTATTTTTGATGAACCATTCATAAACATAAAAATCTGTTGCAGT
The DNA here is from genome assembly GCA_051873875.1 of Bacillaceae bacterium. Lineage (GTDB taxonomy): Bacteria > Bacillota > Bacilli > Bacillales > Bacillaceae_G > JBJEFI01. The sequence continues at coordinate 5,537 of JBJEFI010000037.1, forward strand.
ACTACCAGTGGAGGAACCCACGGGCGATGAAGAAATAGAAAGCCCAAAATTTTCGTTTTCATCTGGCGATATATTAATTGTTAGACCCATACCTATTCCTATATCATTATTAGTCGATTTCTTTGTTTCTTGTTTCGTTAATTCTCCCGATTCTTCAAGATGTTTTTGATCATTATTCTGTTTTGCATGTTTTGTATTTCCGAATAATCTACTTAAAAATCCCATTATCTCAACCTCCGATTAAGCTGATATACAATTCCTTTGACATAGAGATTAAGCTCGTTAGTTGCATAATTCCATTTGGACAAATGACGTCTTCTTCTTATCGTATTCTCTATCTAATATACTCATAAAAACATCAGTTTCGTATATTCCTTCAATTAATGATCCTTCTCTTTCTACACCTTCTTGAATAAACCCGCATTTTTCATAACATTTTATTGCTCTTATGTTATATTCGAGGACTCGTAAATCTACTCGGTGAAGGCTGAGTTCTTCGAAGGCATATTGTACAACCAATTGTGTGATTTCAGTACCTAGCCCTTTTCCTAATTCCGTAGTGTCAAATATACCAACAGCATATCGTGCACGATTATCTAATTCGTTTACCGTCAGTCTTGCAGAACCAATACATCGCCCTTGGTGTTCAACGCACCACTCAAGTTTATTTGAAAGAATTTTATGTACAAATCCAGTAGCCTCTTCCATTGTAAATGGTTTGAAATCGCGTGTGTCTCCCCCATACATTCTTATGAGTTCTTTGTTTCTTCCACACTTAAAACGGTCAGTTATATCACTATCCTTAGGCTTTCTTAAAAGAACTTTTTCCCCTTTAATTGCTGGTGACACATTATTCATACAAATATCCTCCTTTTTAGAAAAACAAAACCCCATCTCTACTAAGAGACGAGGGTAGTGGTACCACTTAAATTAGAGCCTTTTGGGATACTAAATTTTTAGGCGGATTCTCCTGAAATTTTCTACAAAATCTTTCAGGAATATTTATCTAAGATGCCGTTCATTATGGAAGTAATGCATCAGGATTCTACCAGCCCCTGGTTTGTTTAAGTTTCTTCCATATTTACTCTCCTTGTCATCGAACACTCTATTAATTTATTTCATTTTACTCAATCAACCAAATTATGTAAATGACATCTTTTATGGAGAGGAGTAAAGGATTCTTCATTATTACTGTTTAAAAACAAACCTCAAATGATTCCCATCCACAGGAACAATCTTTTCAAACAATTCCCCCAATAACTTCTTTACCTTAGCGGCAGGCAGTGTATCCAAAGCCTCAATCAGTGATTCGATTAATCCTTTCATTTCTTCTTCAAGCTCACCAATATCTTTTGGGTTAGAATCTACCCGTGTCAACGCTTTAGTAATCGTGTCTAATCGCTCTTTTTCTTTATGTAGATCTTCTAAAGTGATTAATTCATCTGCATAAGCCTCTACCTTCCGTTCATACCGTTTCTTAGCGTTATAGATGGCTTTGGTTTGATCCGCCGTGGTTGGTTGAGATTGTTTATTTGACGACTGAAGAGAAAGCTCGTCTAACGGCAAGTTATGTAAGAGATCATTTAAACCTTTCTTAAAGAGTGCATGCATGTCATCCAGACGATATTGCTTTCCTGTACAGGTTCCTTTGTTTTTATAGGCGGAACATCGATAAGCTTTGTACGGACTCTTTTTCGATCCAGATGGGCTAACACTCATACCAGATCCACACTGTGGGCATTTCAAAATTCCACTTAGCAAATGAGGACTTGATTGAGCACGGGCTGGAATGGTCCCTTTATTTATTTTTTCCTGAGTTTGATCCCACACCTCTGGCTCGATAATGGCTTCATGTGTATTGTCCTGAATGACCCACTCCTCTATGTCCTTCACTGGACGACTTTTAATCGTCCCATTTCGTCTGTTCCATATGGTTGTACCTTTATACACGGGATTGGTCAGGATCAATTTAACGGAACGGTTCCACCATTCCTTTTTCATGGGAGATGGGATGCCTTCTTCGTTTAATTGTTTGGCAATAGATAAGAACCCTAGATTCTTTTCTAGATACATGTGATAAATTCGCTTAACAATTGGGGCAGTCTTTGGATCGATTTTTAACTCCTTTTCGATTAGTTGATAGCCATAGGGAGCGGAAGTTAGCCATTTCCCTTTGTTGGCTGCATGAAACATATTGTCTACGACCCGTTCCCGAATACGTTCCCGTTCAAATTCAGCAACGGCTCCTAATACTTGTAGGGTCAACCGTCCTGACGGAGTATTGGTATCAAAACTTTCGCTGACTGAGATGAAAGAAACCTGATGTTTGGAGAAAACGTCAATCAGCTCCAGAAGGTTTAACAATTTGCGGCTCAGACGGTCTAGTTTTGTCACAATCACTTTTGAAATGTGATTAAGTTGAATGGCTTGAATTAATTCGGTTAATTGGGGTCGTTCAATGTCCTTAGCTGAGTAGCCATCGTCAATGAAATAACGTATCTGTTGCTTCCACCCCATTGCCGTACAATAGGACTTCATTCGATGCTTTTGTTCATCGAGTGAAAGGCCTTCTCTCGCCTGCTCGTCTGTTGATACCCGACAATAGATAGCGATGTCCCGTATGTCTGTTTGATCATCGTACATGGATGAGCCTCCGTTCTTATCTTGCACCCATATATATGAGGACAAAAAGTAGTTTATGAACTTCCTGGGTTGTTTCTCCATCTCCCTTCATAAAGTGTATAAAGGGGGATGAGCTATGGAGGGATTGCCAGGAAAAGTGAGTTATACCTATCAAGGAAATGTAGTGGATTCTTTGCTTGATTTACCTACCACAGACTATCAGAACATCCAACAGCAACTGTTTCATTGGAGAAGAAGGTTAGCTTCCGAAGTGATTTATCATCAACTTCAAGAAAGAGGGCTAGCTTCCACCATCAAGTTAACCTGGCAAGACAAAGAATAAGATTTCTTGAATGTTGGTATTTTGTTCATAAAAATGAAATTAAATTCATTTATATGAATAACCTTCCTGTTCTTGGTCATCATAGAGGTATCAAGAATTAGGAGGGATCCATTTGAGTAGAAAAACAAATCAAACAGATAAAGAGGTAAAATTTTCTCGGTTGGAATTTATCTATCATGCTGGATTTGAGCAAGACTGGGCAAAGGTATTAGCAGGTATTTTAATGCAACAAATCAAAGAAAACATGGAACAGGATGGGGTGTTGGATGATTGAAAAAGACGGTTATATATATGAGGCGATCCTTGGATAATGACAAACAGGCTCATTCATTGGACATGCAAAAGGATAGCTGTCTGGAGTTAGCAAAGAAACATGGTTGGCTAATAGATGAGATATTTGATGAAGGTCAGAGTTCGGCAAGAAAAACAGCTATTGAAGATCGTCCTGTCATAACACGATTACTAAAAGATGCTGATAATGGATTGATAGGTCGTGTACTGGTTTATAAAAGAGACCGATTAGCGCGAAATGTTCCTCAGTACTTACAAATTCTTAAGCAATTAAGAAAGAATGAGGTAGAAGTGCACTTTGCAGCTGGAAACGAACCTCCTCTCTTTTCGGGAAGTACAGGTGATTTTTTGGAAGCTGTTTTGGCTGGTATTTCTCAACAGGAAGGGGATAACATTGTACACCGTATTAAATCTTCCTTGGTTCCCTTAGCGAGAAAGGGGAAATGGGTAGCGGGGACTCAGCCATATGGCTATAAAAGGATTAAATTATCAAAAGAGAAAATGAAGGAGGAGAATCAGAAGAACCTTGAATTCGATGAGACTAAGGTAAAAGTCATTCATGCCCTCTTTAGTACTTTCTTGATGGAAGATCCAAACTGGCTTCTAGAACAAGATTTTCGGATAATACACCAAAAACTAAAAAAAGAGCCATTATTGGAATCAATACCAATACGGAAAATGTGGAAAATGCTGAATCAGCCTCTTTATAATGGGCTAATGGTTCAGACAATAGGTGATTTGAAGGTTGAAGTAGAAACACCCCATTATAGAATTATTAGTCAAAAACAATGGGATCAGGTCCAGGCAATTATAAAAAGGATGAAAATAAAACCATACTTTATAAAAGATGATGAGGAAGAAGAATATCCAAAGAAGATAGCTCCTTTATTAAAAGGGTTATTATATTGTGGACAATGTGAAGCAGAAATGGACGCAAATAATAAAACTTATTGTTGTAAGACTGAAAGCTGTAAATCAAGGCCAAACATGGAAAAGGTGCATCAAGAGGTTTCTCAAAAGGTGTATAATAATTTGCTGAAAAAAGCAGGCGATGATAGAGATTGGGAATTGTTAAAAAACACAATTATGAAGTTTATGATTGAACCTGCCGAGAAAAAGGCTGACAAGATGAAGGGGAAAATTGCAAATCTTAAGGTAAGGATTAAATATGTCTTTCAACAGAATATACTTCATGATAATTTAGATACCCAAATTCAATTGAAGGATCTTATCCAACAATATGTTGAAGTGACTGATTCGTGGGGTCAAGCAACTAAACAGCTAATTGGTATGAAAGAATTCTTTGAGGGATTACCAAAGAAAAAAGTGTTAGCGTTAGCCAAAGAACTTAAATTATCGAACCAGCAGAGGGAACAATTGTTTAGTCTTGTGCAAAAGGTTATCTATTACAAAAAGTCATGTGATGTTTATTATTATTTGGAGGAGAGCACGATTTTATGAAATCATCTTCCAAATGGATAACCGCAGAAGAAGTTATAAAAAATGCAAAAAATATTGCGTTTTATGGCAGAGTTTCAACGAAGGATCAGGAAATAGATAGCCAGCAGACTGCAATAGTTAAGCGGTACTTAGAAAGATTTGAAAAGGATATTGCCAATGGGTATGATGGGGATGTCAGGTCAGCATATTCAAAACCATATACTGAGCGTAAGGACCTCTTGAAATTACTGGCTGCTTTAGAATCAGGAAAATATGATGCATTGATTGTGTCAGATCGAGATCGTTTATCAAGGCAAACTGAGGAACACTCTCTTTTACGTGAGAAATTCAACGAGCTAGGGATTCCTGTCGTAATTGCTTCAAAGAATGATTTATATAACACGGAGAGTTTTCTAAAAGACCTGATTGAAGATGCGCTAACCAAAATGGAATCCGATAATATATCGGTACGGACAAAGGCTACGCTACGTACCATGTTACAAAAGGATATGTATATAGGAGGGCATCCGCCCTTTGGTTATAGAATGGTGAGGAGTAGTGAAACAGGGATTCCTGCCTTTGAAGGTAATATGGATGAGTTGCTAATTGTGGAAGAAATATTTAGCGATTATATGCAGGGTGAAGTCTTTACAGTCATTACCAATAAGTTGAAAGAGAAATATAAAGGTACGAAGTGGTCGGTCACAAAAGTGAAAAGTATTATTTTAAATCCTATATATGCTGGTGTTCTTTTTTATAATCGTTATGAATACAAAGGGACGAAAAGGGCATTTAAACCCATTGATCAATGGAAGGCGCTCCCGCCAGAGAGTTTGGTTGTTGACTTTAAAGTAATCTCACTGGAAGAATGGTGGTTTTGTTGGCAGAAATTTGAGTTACAAAAAGACAAGCCGCCTCGCTATTTTAATACAAGTTTTTATTTAAATGATCTTATATCCTGTTCCTGTGGAACAGATGAAAAGTTAGTTGGAAAGGATTGGCGTACCAATATAAAAAAAACAAAAGGGAAATGGCATGGACATAGGTGGTATTTTTGTAAGGCTTGCAAGGTGAAATTTCAAGCCGATGATTTGCATACTAAATTTTTTGATCTACTTTTTCGAATGCCACGACCAGACGATTTAATTCTTCGTGAAATGAAACAGGCCATTCAAAAGAGAATGAAAACAATAGAAATCAATTTATATAAATTTAATAAACGCATTAATGCGGAGGAAAAGGGTCTCAATCTTATAAAAGAATACGAGCCTGATTACAAAGCGGAAGACTTGCTTTTGAAAGAATTAAAGGAAGAAGTTATAGCATTTTATTTGACCAAGATGCATAGTGAAGAGGTGATTAAAAATACAGAAAAACAGATTAGGATTTTAGAACATCAAGCCGCCAGATTACAAAAACTTATTGAAAATGATGATGTGCTAGAAAAAATTATCGCTGATCAATTTACTACTCCGAATTGGGAACACTTATCAGGGAATGTTCTGAGGAACATTGCTCTGTTTATTGTTGAGAAATGTACAGTATTAAATGGACAAGAACTTTGGCTAAAAATAAAGAGTTTGTCACCAGAGTTGTTAACGTTGAAAAGATAATCGTATATGCAAGGAGTGAAAAGCTCAGAGTGATAAACTCTGAGCTTTTCTTTGTGCTAATCTACCCCGTGAATTAAAACGAATGAAATACCCTTTGATTTTTTCCACATCTCTCTGCTGAACTGTTATTATTACAGATACTTATAAGTTGGTTTTTTATTCTGATATGCTGCTTACTAAAGTGAATGTTTTGTTTTCGCTAATCCAGGATTCTTGATCAGTTGTTTATGTCAAAGTTTAGGATATTTAATATTAGGCTTATTTTTAAAGGGGACGATTAAAAAGCGATAAGATTGTAATGGGTCATTTTTTGAAAGAGGGTAGATGTGTTGTTTCTTTATTTTACGTTACGTATCTTTACTTTTTTGGGGTGGTCTAAAATTATATAAATTTATATGAAAATTGGACAAGCTCGATAAAGATAAAATGTTGATTTCTCGGTTTTTAGGAAGGCTTATCCAAAAATTTCGGTAAAAGAAAATCAAGGGATCCCTTGATTTTTAAAAACCGAAGCCGAAAAGAGAAAAAACACCTTGTTTTACTGGGATAAGCCCTCTTTTTACTATGCCATAGAAATATTAAAAATTTATCGACAAGGCTCTTTTTTTAACTTCTCGGTTCTTTAAAATCCGACAGGGAATTTCTCGGTTCTTACAGTTGTAATGTTACAGGGGTAAAGATACTAATTTAAATGTACATTTTTAATATATACTAAATAATTTTATTAAATTATTTTTACTTCTTTATAAATAGGATAATAAAGTTACCTCAGTAATAATAAATTTGTAATTTTGATTGGGTAATAATGTAGCCTGTATCATTTTTAGCTTGTCCCCCTCATATTATTAGGTTAAAAGTGGAGAGGGAGACAGGAATGGAAGAGCGGATATTGAATACTCATGAGGCATTGAAAATTTTAAAAAAGCATTACATAACAGATGAAATTCAAATGGTTACTCGTTTTATACGAAATGAAAGATTGAAAGCCGAGCGGGATTCAAGAAAAAATGGCTGGAGGATTCGTGAGGAAGATTTATACGACTTTATAGAGGATGAGAGACCTGGAATGGTGGAAATTATATATATCTATGATCGGTACATAGAAAGCCTATTTGTGGAATCTAATCCAGAACCGTTTATTCAGCCGCTATTATCAAATCAACAATTGATTCATAAAGAAGCAACAACATTACAGCTTTCTCCAGAAGAAAATAAAAGCCAGAATGCTGAAACCGAGTACTCAGAAACTAAGGGAGATCTTGATCAGTTAATACCTTCCGATGTTATTCAACAAAAAACTGAAACGTCGGAACGGTGGATTCAAGAGATACTTGAACACCCTTCGTTTCAAGCGAAACTTACCCAATCGGTAAGTCAACTAAAAGAAGTTATCTTAGCCAAGATTCCTAAACAACGTAAAAATGGAAGTAATGAGGGAAGGAGGAAATATGAGAAAAAAACTTTCACTGAATTTATTGAAGTTCTTAAAAAGGCACTAATCAAACCAAGTGTAGATTCGTATACAAATGAAGAATTAAACTATGTGTATCAACATTATTATGATGAAAACAACAAAATGAAAGAAGGTGTATTCGTTAACGCAGAAAAGGGTCCTATGCATATTTGTCTAGAAACAAATATAGAAAAGCAGCAGTTTATTTATCTCTTGAGAGAAACTGTTCCATTAATCATCAAGAAGTGGAAAGAAGAACAAAGTAAAAGTATATAGAAAGCGATAAAGACATGAACTAAATGGTAATTAAAGTATTGAGAACAAGAATTAAGTTCACCCTCAAAGATGCAACTTTATAAAAACATTAAGCAGTGAAGGATTGTTAATCACTGCTCTTTTTTGCGCTATTCAAAAACCATTCAATACCTGATTCCATTTGATGAAGAAGGTGTTCTGCATACAAAGGATCATGGGCGTCTAATTTCACCAGTTGTAGTTCTATTCGTTTGATTCGATCGGAGAATGCGGTGTGACCATCTTCAGGAAAGATATGTAGCTCGGTTTGCAGCCTTTCTAAAACTGAGAATTTAATGGACTTCGCTTTCCCTGTCTCTAGCTCACTCAAGTGCCCCTGGGAAATATCAATTTCTTTTGCAAATTCATTCAGATTGATTCCTTTTTGTAAACGAAGTTCACGTATTTTTGGACCTATATTTTCAAACATGAATACCCCTCCTTTAAACATTCACAAGAAACCGTTTAATCGGTCTTTACAATATTCTGAGTGAGAAGGAATAATCCCTTTAAAGGAATTAATTTTCTCCCCAAAAACGTTCAGTTCTTAATGTTTTTACTGATTGGATACCATCTTTTAGTCATGGCATACGGTAGAGTATGTTTTTTGTTTTTTCCAAATATGGGCATTTAAGCGGGATGAGAAATGATATAATAATATGGAAAAAAATGTGAGGTGATGAGATGTTACAAAATCGGGTGAATGAACTGAACAGTGGGATTTTAAATATTATCGACAACAAGATTCATATAACAGGTTTTACGCGCGAGGAAATGTTGCAGTCTCATTTAAAAAAGGGGATTGAAAACTGGAGTTTAAAGGGGCTGTACGATTGGCAGGAAATAGAGTTCCATCAGATTAAAGATCATGCGCTGATCATTGTCCAAAAAGATGGAAAAGAAATAGACAGGCACCAATACCGTCCGATTTACAAAGAGAAGGTGGAATGGAAGAACGAAAAAGGAAAGAAGATGTCCCGAACGTTCGTGATTCGAAAAAGTACGTACAGTGAGCATTATCATTTCCGATTTGTGATAGATAAGGAATCAGACCCAGGGGATGTGAAAGACCAATCAATGCTGTTTTCGAATAAAGAAGCGTTAGATCAGTATGTATGGAATCAATATGGGGTTTCTATTTCGTATGAGAAAGAAAAATCAAATTGTTCGGAGGATAAAAGATGGATAACATGATCCTTGTAGATATCGAAACAGGGAATTTTGATTCGGATTCAGGCATCTTTGAAGTGGCCCTGCTGGTGGTGGAGGACGGGAGCATCGTAGCAAGCGAACACATTGCTAAAGTAGAAGAGGAAGGGTTGATTCATTTAGGCATGGGACAAGGATATGAGCAAATTGCCCAGGATGCATCCAAGATGGAGCAATTCCAAGGCCTGATACGCACTTATCCCTACCCGCTTGTGGCCCATAATGTTTCATTTGATCGCAAGTTTTTGGTCCATTACGGGTGGTTGGAGGAAGATTATGTGTGTTATGACTCTGTTCGGGCATTGAAATACGCTAATCCTGATTTGTTCTCGTATTCCTTAGGCTACCTCTTGCGCTTTTATGAAATAGAACGTACGTTGACTCATTGTGCATTGGATGATGTGAGAGCTCTGTATGACGTGATTGTCCGAGCGAACCCTCCTGTTTGGGTTCCATTATATCAAGCTAATCCAAAGAAACTTAAACAGTTCATGGAACAGACGGCAACTGTGGAAGGGCAAAGTACTGTGTTTCAAGATAAACGGGTTGTGTTTACAGGGATAAGTCCCTATCCAAGAGTCTTGATGAAAGAAATCGCCAAAAAGTGCGGGGCTATTGTGACTGGCAGTGTGTCTTCTAAAACAGACCTTTTGATTTGCGGAGATCAACCAGGAAGTAAATTGGATAAAGCGAACGAATTAGGAGTCGAAGTCCAGACAGATGTCTGGTTCATAGACGCCGTTTCTAAGGATTTAAATCTAGAGACCGCATCGGTGACACGCCAACATACAGCGGTCACACGAGCAGAAAGAACCTACAAGAAAATAGAAGAGCTGGAAGGCAAGACGGTGAATATTGCCCTTTTGCCTAATCGAATCCAAAGGCGAGTAGAAGAAATACTGATTCAGCATTTGGGTGTATCAGGATGCAATAAAGGCACAAATGGATATAAAGTAGATGCAATCATTCATCAGGATGAGGTGGAATATGTCCTATTGGAAAAAGCAAAGGAATTGAACATTGCAACCATCCCGTTATCAAAATTCAATCAAATGATTCTAGCATAATCCATAATCCTCTCTCTGTGACATGATTTTAAAACAAAGCAGTCCAGAGATTATATAAGGTGTAGGATTAAAATCTTTGGGGCATTGATCTTAGAAGGATTGATGCTCATTTCTGTTGAACTCCTTATAGAATAAACGGGGCAGCATTCCTGTAATGAATGAAAATGAGATTTGAGCATAAAAAAACCTCTTGATATGATGAAGGTGTCCTAAATGGCTGGCCAGCTAAAGGGACAAATCATTCAAATCAGGAGGTCCATCATGAATTATAACCAAAATAAGAAGA
>JBJEFI010000038.1:0-2885 GCA_051873875.1 Bacillaceae bacterium
TATAACTATGTAGAAGCTTATATTGATATTTTCCTTGTTTACTTAATTTTATGTAGCTTAGTAGAGTATGTCTTTAAATTGTATGAAAAGCGGTTAAGTAAATATAAAGTTGCGAGGGGTTAAGGAGGATTCTAATGTTAAAAATTATAGATATTCATAAATCATTTGGAAAAAATGAAGTATTAAAAGGGGTAGACATCCAAATTGATAAGGGAGATGTAGTCGTTATTCTTGGACCAAGTGGCTCTGGTAAAACTACGTTACTTAGATGCATCAACTTTTTAGAAAAAGCAGATCAAGGCCATGCTACATTTGATGAACTGGAAGTAGATTTGAAAACGGCATCGAAAAAACAAATTCATGCCATTAGACAAAAGGTAGCCTTTGTTTTTCAAAACTATAATTTGTTTAATAATAAAACAGCATTGGAAAATGTAACAGAGGGACTTATTATCGGACGAAAAGTTCCAAAAGCTAAAGCAATTGAAATAGGGAAAAAAGCATTGGATAAAGTAGGTTTATCAGAAAAATACAATGCATATCCAAGTGAACTATCTGGTGGTCAACAACAAAGGGTGGGAATTGCAAGGGCAGTTGCCTTAAATCCAGATATCATTTTATTTGACGAACCAACGTCTGCATTAGATCCTGAATTAGTAGGGGAAGTTTTAACCGTTATGAAAACAATCGCAAATGAAGGGACGACAATGTTAGTTGTTACTCATGAAATGTCTTTTGCAAAGGATGTGGCAAATCGGGTTATTTTTATGGATGGTGGCGTTGTCGTAGAAGAGGGGACACCGAAGGAGATTTTTATTACGCCAAAGGAAGAACGTACCCAAAAATTTTTAAAAAGAGTATTGCCTAATGATTATATTTATACAATTTAATACAGAAAAGAGCTTGTTGAACAATCAACAAGCTCTTTTTCTGTAATTATTGAATCTCCTCTTTATTCAAAAGAAAACGATTGTAAATTTTTATTTATTACAATTGATAAAAATAAAATAATTATATGGGAAAAGTGGGAATTAATTCAAAAATAAATCCATTGTCTGTTGTATTTTGAATTTTTTAGGCATATCGTAGGTGCTCTTATTTGAATGGGATAATACGATTGCTATATAATTTAAGTAAGTGAAAGCGTTTTAATAATAGGGGGATGATAAAAAATGGATATTAAGGGAATGTATGAATCAAAGTTAATTAGTATGGAAGAAGCGTTAGACAAATTTAAATCAGGGGATAAAGTAGTAAGTAGTTTAGGAGTATCTGAGCCAAAGGCACTTCTTTCCAATCTTCATCGATTACACAATAAAGTTCATGGTATTACAATAACAACCCTTTTACCAATTGCATCATGTGAATATTTTACTAATCCTATTTATAAAGATACAATTCAAATGAATAGTGTTTTCTTTACAGGGGCTGTTCGAAATTATGTAAGCACAGGAAATGTTTCGTATACACCAAGCCACCTGCAAGCATATTATCGAAATGTAAGAAGCTATGAAAAACAAAATGTGTTTATTTCTGCTTGTTCACCAGTAGACAAGCATGGATATGTTTCACTAGGAGCAAGTGCAGTATATGAAAAAGAGTTCTTGAATGATGTGGATTTAGTAATTTTAGAAGTAAATCCAAACGTGCCACGTACATTTGGAGATACAGTTGTTCATATTGACGATGTCAATTATTTTATTGAGTCTAATGAATTATTACCAACATTACCAATTGTTCAACCAACACTTGAAGAAACAAAAATTGGTCAATATATTGCTGAATACATTGACGATCGAGCAACAATTCAATTAGGAATTGGTGGGGTGCCAAATGCAGTTGCCCAGTCTTTAATGGGTAAAAAAGATTTAGGTATCCATACAGAAATGCTAACAGATGGCTTAGTTGATTTAATTCAAGCAGGCGTTGTAACAAATAAATACAAAACACTTCATCATGGTAAAACTGTTACTTCATTCGCGTATGGATCACAGCGACTATACGACTTCTTAGATGATAACCCTTCTGTTCTTTTCTATAGTGCTAGCCATGTAAATAGTCCATATGTGATTGCACAAAATGATAACATGATATCTGTTAATACATCGTTAGAAGTAGACTTAATGGGTCAAGTTTGTTCAGAAAGTATCGGCCGTCGTCAATTTAGTGGAACAGGTGGTCAATCTGATACAGCAATTGGTGCACAACTTGCTAAAAATGGAAAATCATTCATTGCATTAAACTCTACTGCACTTGTGAAGGATAAAGCAACAGGAGAAAGAATACCAAAATCAAAAATCGTCCTAACATTACAACCAGGCGCTGCAGTTACATTATCACGTAATGATGTTGACTATGTTGTAACTGAATATGGTGTTGCTCACTTAAAAGGAGCGCCACTTCGTGAACGTGCAAAACGATTAATTGCTATTGCTCATCCTCAATTTAGAGAAGAGCTGATGTTTGAGGCGAAAGATGTAATGTTTGTATAAATAAAAAACGACCGTTTTGGTCGTTTTTTTGTTTTGAGATAAGAAAAGTAGGTAAGTATGTTAAAAGAATGTAGTTAATACATTTCATTAATAATAGAAGAATATAAGGCTCTTTTTTGTTAAAATTGATGAAAGGAAGTTATTCATTTTAACAAAAGGGGTGAGGAGAATGGAACGATTTGTTTCTGTTGTTGGTTTAAAGCATTACTTTGGCTCAGGTATTTGTAAAGTGGGGCAAAAGTTGAAGTTAAAAAAAGATAGAGATAACGAATATGACGATGAAGCAATTATGGTCGAACTTGAAAGCATTGGCAAAATTGGCTATGTTGCAAACAGTCCCCATACAGTTGCTAAAGGAACGCGAAGTGCAGGGCGAATTTACGATACGTTTGA
>JBJEFI010000039.1:0-2881 GCA_051873875.1 Bacillaceae bacterium
TGTAAAAAATGGTTATTTTTCGCAAGTAAACTACTAGATACATAGTGGATACATTCTTTAAATTTCCATTTCACTGTTGTATTTGGAATACTTAAATTTCCAAGTCGCATATATGAAAAGCCTTTCGGATTTAAACGATATTGACGAAGCATATTTTTCGATGATCCATCTGGCATATACTCGACGATACATAATACTTCATTCATTAAGGCTAATTCATACTTATCATCTAATTTTGCATATTTATATCCTAATCCAAAATATTTTTCTCCTTCAAAAATTGGATATGGAAATTGCTTCGTTAATTCTGTTCGGTAGACAAGCTTCTTATCTCCTCTTATGCCATGTTTATTATATAGATCAAAATACGTAGATGTTTTTAGTGTAGATGGAAACAACGTACCAATTACATTTCCATTTGTATCTGCATCTAACCCTACAAATCCAGCTAGCTTATCACTTCGATTTACTTCCCAAAAGGCAACGATTTTTTCGACTGCATCGTCTGGCATATAATCGTCTGAATCAATACATACATTTAATTCTGTCTCCATTCGTTCATAAGCTGCATTATGAGCACCATGCATTCCTTGATTTTTTTGATAGTAATACTGAATCGCAATTGCCCCTTCATCTATCCACGTTTGGACTAATTCTTTCGTATTATCTGTGGAGCCATCGTCAATGATTAGCCAAACAAAATCATCACATGATTGACGTTTTAAGCTTTCATAACACTTATGAAGGGTATATGCACGATTATAGGTTGGTGTAAATACTGTTAATGTTTTCATTATCTCACCTCTTTTATCCTATTTGTTTCAAATAGAAATCTCGTAACCATTCCATATTTGTCGCAACATCATAGCCATTTTCAATTAATAATGGTGTATAATCGTTCTTCGTACAATTAGCGTGTAATACAGCATCTGCCCATTCTTTCGGAGAAGCTTGTAGTGAAAGGTACATAACCTCTTTTGTAATATTCGCTTCTTCTGTAACACCTGTTGAAGTAATACATGTTAAACCAGCAGCTTGTGCTTCTACTAATACAACTGGTAATCCTTCAAATAGGGATGGAAAAAGAAAAATATCCATCGCTTGCATCATATCCGCAATGTTTGAACGTAGCCCTAGAAACTTCACTGCATCATTTAATCCTAAAGAAGCTACTTTTTCTTTTATGTCATCCATTAATGTTCCTTGCCCAATTAAAAGTAACACAGCATTTTTATTTTGTTTGTACACTTCATTAAAAATATCAATTAAGAAAGCATGATTTTTTTGTTTATTAAATCGACCAACATGACCAATGACCAGTTTATCCTCGATTTGTAGCTCTGTTCGGATTTGTTGACGTATTTGCTCATTTGGATGAAAAGCCTCCGTATCAACTGCATTGTTTAAAACAGTTACCTTTTCATTTGCTCCAAATAGCCACTGACCAGCTTGTTTAGAGCAAGCAAAATAATGATTTGTATTTTGCTTTAAATTCATTCTTCCATACAGTCGAAATGGATATTTATAATCAATGTGCAAATCAGCTAAGTGACTATGAGCAATACGACAAGGAATGCCTACTTTTTTCGCTGCTCTTAATACAAAACCACTATTTTCATTAATGTGAGCATGTACTACTTGATACTCTTTATGAGTAGAAAAAAATTCATCTAACTGCTTAAAGTATTTTCGATAATTACCTGGTCGAATTGGAAGCATTCGAAAAATTCTTCCACCTAAGCTTTCAATTTCATCATCATAGTCACCACGTTCTTGGCGATTCACCATAAAATCAAATTGAATTTTGGTTCGATCCATTTTTCGATAGTAGTTCATTAACATCGTTTCTAAGCCGCCACGATTCATATGGGTAACAACTTGTAATACTCGAATTGGTTCCATGTTCACACCTCACATTCTCATTCGTAAATAATTGATTGTTTTTGACATTGCATATACAGGGAATGCTAATCTTTTTTTATTCAAAAAATAAAAGACCTTCCAATGAATAGGCAGGTGCTTTAATTCAAATGTTGTATATGCATTTTTTATCATGTCATCATGCAAAATTTGACGAATGTTCTTTACCTTCTTCACTAAAGATAATGTGTTACTTGGACTGCATTCATTCAATCCAACCCCTAGCATACACATACAAATTCGATTATTTAAAGCATGATGAAAAGTATCATCTAATTCATTATCTGTAATAAAAGTGCGTATATATTGAAATAATTGCTTCCATTGAGTTTGAATATGTGGCTTATATACAGACGTTAATGAATCTGTATTTCCTTTCCAATAATGATACAGTGGCGTATTTAAGAAAATAATTTTGTTTACATTTTTAAATACATACATATTAAATAGTGAATCTTCATTGGAACCGATGATTTTTAAGTCAACAAATTCGATATGTTCAATCAATGTTTTTTTATATAATTTCCCCCATATTGTTCCAAGTGAATCTAGCCCTTCTGGATTCCCTATTTCCTCCTCTAGAGGACCAACTAGTTTACGAAGCATGTTTGTCACTTCTTCTTGTTCATACGTTACTTCTGTTGGTAAATAAAACACTTTTTCTTTCGAATGATTAAGAAATTCTCTCACATACCCACACATCACTAAATCTGTCTTTTCTTTTATTGCATGTTCATACATGACTTGTAGCATATTCCGTTCAATCCAATCATCGGAATCAACGAATGCTATATACTCTCCAGTTGCTTCTTTTATTCCAACATTTCGCGTATGAGCTACTCCTTGGTTCTTATGGGTTATTACCTTGATACGACTATCTTTTTTCGCATATTCATTCATGATTCGTAAACTATCATCTGTTGAACCATCATTTACAGCAATAATCTCAATTTCTTTTAAA
>JBJEFI010000040.1:0-7519 GCA_051873875.1 Bacillaceae bacterium
CTAATTTTTGTCTATAATCACCGTTAAAAAAGCATCAACTGAAAAGGAAGGAAGTTGTCTAATTGTCGATTTTCCATTTCAGAATATCCTTTTTTAGGCAATACAAATTGAAGAAGGAAAAAGCCGCTTATATACACTATAAAGGTGATGGTAAGTAATAATTGAAATCGTTTAGACATCTGTTCTTCCTCCTAAAAGCGAAAATATAAAAATGGATTAAAGGTTGAATCAACTAAGTAAGCGATGCTTAAAACAAGCACGAATACATAAAAAAGGTACATAAAAATAGCTGGTATTTTTGTTCGAATAGTCGTAAGTAAAGGTGTCGCAAATAGGATGCCAATTAAAATATATGGACTAAAGTTCGTGATGGAAAATAATGTTTGGTCTGTGATAAATCTTCAATACTGAAAAATAGCACCTCTATTACTATAGACGAAAGAGAAGTTCTTTTGGTCTGAAAAAATTAAAATATTTTTTAGTATATCGGAATAATTCAGGAAATGGGAGAACAATCTAGCAAAGGAAAGAATTGAATAGTATAATAGAAATATGCATATATTTCTAAATAATAGGAAAAAGTGCTCATTTCATATTGTTTTATGAAACTAGTATAAAACGAGGCGATTAGTATGTTAGAGATGAAAGATCTATATAAGCACTTACCAACGCTAGAAACAGAAAGACTCTTATTACGGAAGATAACATTAGAAGATGTAGGAGATATGTATGAATATGCGTCTGATCATGAGGTAACAAAATTTGTAACATGGTATCCACATCAATCATTAATAGAAACTCGTAGCTTTATTGAATATGTACTTCAGCAATATAAAAAGAATAAGGTAGCTCCTTGGGGCATTGAATATAAAGAAAATGGCAAATTAATAGGTACGATTGATTTTGTCTGGTGGGATAAACAGAAACGTCATGCTGAAATTGGGTATGCTATTTCCAAGCATTATTGGGGGAAGGGACTTACAACAGAAGCAGCTAGTGCATTAGTACAATTTGGATTTGAACAAATGGATTTAGTTCGGATTCAAGCAAGGTGCCTAGTTGATAACATCGCTTCTAAACGAGTGATGGAGAAAATAGGAATGTCCTTTGAGGAAATGAAGAAAAAGGAAATCCTTGTTAAAGGAGAATTTAAAGATATCGAAATATATGCCATTAGGAAAGGGAATGCTTATGCTGACAAATAAACAGTTAAACGACATAAAGAACTTACAAATGCAATGTGAGGAATATGAACCCATTTCGTTAAAATTAAATTGGGATATGTTAAAAGAGAGACAAGAACAGGAAGTCTGTGATTTTTTTCATTATGAAGACGAAATACTTGTGGGCTTTATTGGCGTATATGGCTTTGGGACGAAATATGAAATTTGTGGAATGGTACATCCTACTTATAGACGAAAAGGCATTTTTACAGCTTTGCTCCAACAAGCTCTTAATTCCATTGTTGATGCCAAAAAGATTTTATTGAATGCACCTGCTAATTCACAATCAGGAGTAGCATTTATCAAAAAACAACCATGTACATATGCCTTTTCAGAATATCAAATGTGTTGGAAAGAACGAAGTTTTCCTGATTATCAAAAAAAGAGTAGATTAAGAGTAGCAGAAGCAGATGATTTTTCCTTTCTTGCAGAGGTAGATGTAGAGTGCTTTGGATTTGGAATGAGTGAAGCAATTGATTTTAATGAACGAAATGAACGATTGGTAAGAGAAGGGCGTTCTTTTTACATTATAGAAGTAGGCGAAGAAAAGGTTGGAAAAATTGCTATTCAGCAAGAAGGAAATGAAACTTGGATATATGGCTTTGGTATTTTACAAGCATATCGAGGAAAGGGATATGGAAAAGAAGTATTGATTCAAGTAATTAATACAGAGCTGAAAGAAAACAATTCGATTCATTTAGAAGTAGATTCTCAAAATGAACATGCTAAACGTCTTTATGAGAAGTGTGGATTTGTAGCCTATGATACTCAAATATATTACGTATATCATATGTAAAAGCCTGTGTTTTCACAGGCTTTTTTATTCGTCTTGTTTTTCTGAGGAGAGTATAAGCCGTTCTCGATGGTTATATAATAAACGCCATCGATAACAGTTTATTGCAGTTTCACCCAATGTATCAAGGAGGCGATAATTGGCATATGCACCAACTGGGGCACCAATGATAGGCATAAGCTGTAAAAGCTTTACAAAGTCAATGTAATCACGGTATTCCGTTTGTAAGTTATCCCAGTCCTCTTTTGTAAGTTGTTTTTCATAATCGTCCCAATTTGTAATGATTTTAAATATTTTCTTTTTATGATCATCACTAGAAAAAGCTAATTGAAAAATATGCAAAATAAATAATCGTTCTTCTTTTATTTGTACATTAAATCCGTAAATGCTAGCAAGATCGTATAATAATTTGATTTTTATACTTAAGAGCAAAGGAAAGTCTGCTAAACCTATTAGAATTCCACCTGCCCCTGTAGCTGCTCCTTCTACGGCAGCCATTTTTTTATAGGATTTAATTGTTTCTTTGGCTTGTTCGTCTCGATTACGTAAGGAAAGAGATCCATGAATAGTTCGTTTTGTTAGCCACTTAGAACCAGTTGCTACCGTTTGAATCATTGCTTTGATAGAAGTGGTAATAGCATCTTGAATTTTTTGTGGGATCTTATTCTGAATGCCTCGTTGAATCTTTTTAGATGCTCGTTGGACAAGGGAATCATTTTTATATATTTGTTGTCTCCATTGCTGAAGCTGTTTTTCTATTTCTAATTCATACATGTTATCACATCCTTTTAAAAAGCTCTTCTATATATGTATTCCATATAGAAAGAAAAACTCCTTTATTATGAAAAAGTATCGCAATAGAATAAAAAAATCTATTATTTGTCATTGCAACGATGATTTTAATACCTAGAAATTTGAAGTAATTTTAAGGAAATGCGGTTATATTACATTGACTTAATTAATCAATAAGAAAATGTTTGCCTTAAATAAAGCGTTTTTTGTCGAACAATAATCATTGTAGGAAGAAAAGAGAAACTCATATACTATAAGAATAAGAGTATAAGGGAAGGGGAATAAAAGTGGAGAAATTATATCGAGATTTCTTTTTTCATTTTGATATCACAGTTATGCTTGTTTTCTTTTGTTTGACATTTGCTTTTAGTGTGCTTTTTCATTTTTCAATTTTAACAGTTCTTATTTTTTTATTTGGTTTATTCTTTTTCATGTTTAGTGAATATATCACACATCGTTTTTTGTTTCACTTAAAAGCACCCAAGAATCCTTTTTTTCTAAAAATATTAAAGCGTTTACATTATGATCATCACACGAATCCAGATGATTTAAAATTGCTTTTTTTGCCTATATGGTACAGTATCCCTAACTTTTTAGTACTAACAGGTATTTTTTATGCTATTACGAGAAATGGTGTCTATACAGTTGCCTTTGGTGCAGGATTAATAGCAATGCTACTCGTGTATGAATGGAAGCATTATATTGCCCATCGACCTATAAAACCAAAAACAAAATTTGGTCAATGGATGAAAAAACTACATCTTTTACATCACTTTAAAAATGAAAATTATTGGTATGGGGTATCCAATCCATTTGTTGATCAATTGTTTGGAACATTGAAGGGGGAGAAAGACGTAAAAACGAGCAAGACAGCGAAAGCATTAGAGAAAAGATAACAATAAAAGGAAGCGTATTTTGCGCTTCCTTTTATTGTTAATAAGTAGTTGTATTTGCCCTTGTCTGTAATGTTGTTTTGACGTAATTGATATCCTTGGCATTTTTTTTGGCCATTAAAAGGTAGCATAATGCAGATGGAACAAGTAATAGTTGTAGAATGCTGAGTGTCCAAATATAGCTATTTACTTCGTTTGTGAGAGTAAGCATATATCCTAATAGAAATGTAATCCCAAAGTTTCCAAGCGTTCGTCCTAAACTATTTAACAAATTTGCGATACTAAAGACAAGACCTCTATGTTCTGGCAAATTTACTTCTGTAATTAATGCCAATGAGTTTGGCGTATTTGCAGACTGTGCAGCAGATGCAAAAAAGGAAATAATGAATAAAGAAAAAATCCAAGGGTTAAATAAAATTTCTTTTCCAATATGAAAAAGTAACGGAATTGTATGTGTTGTATTTGGTAAATCAAAGTCATACATCGGAATTAGAAACATACATACATACAACGGGAATGTTAAAAATACAAATATTGCTGTTAATTTTGCTCTACTTGAATAGTTTTTTCGTTGTAGTCGATCACCCCAATGACCAAAGACAGAAGAAGTTAATCCACCTAACTGAAAGATTCCATAGAAAATGGCAGCAGCGATAATCGCAACTTTTTCATTAACACCTTGTTGTTGTATTTTAACAGCGTAGAAGGTTGGAAGCCAAATAAGGCTACCTGTTGCAATATTCATAAAGAAACCTTGTAAAAATAAATAAAAGTTACTCCCTTTAAATAAAAGAGGAAGTACATCTAACCTTGATAAAGAATAGGTATATTTTTTTCCATTTTTTCGAAAATGAAATAGTTCCGGTTCACAATTGCCCATCGGTGGATCATCTACAAAATAATATAAGAATAACAATATAATGCCGATGATGCTTAGTACTTCAAATGGAGCACGCCAATTGAAATTAGCGGCAATTACAGATGCTAAAAGGGCCCCAGCAATTCCTCCAAAACCTTGTGCCATTCCCCATAAACTTAAAATGAATCCCCTATGTTTAAAGGGAACATAGTCTGTTAATACGCTAAATCCAACAGAGGCCATACATCCTAAACCAATACCAGTAATCAATTGATAAAACAATAGTGTGAAAAAAGTGTTACTAGTAGAAGTAAGATAGACAGAGATAACCCATAAAATGGTTCCTAGTACTAGTAGTTTTTTTCGATTAAATTTACTTGCTAAATATCCCCAATAAATAGCAGATAAAGCAGTTGCTAAAATATTTATCCCTGAGATTAATCCCATTGAGGCAATGGAGATGCCGATATCTGTTGAAATAGATGAAAAGAGTGGAGGAAATAAACCGATAACAATATGTTCAAATGCAGCCAAGCTAATGAAAATGCATATGGTATATATTGTTTTAAATTTTGTGTTTTTCATATAAATAAGCTCCTAAAATTAATACAATGACATCACGTAGCAAAGAAGCGTGTAGTTTCTATTGCTATCTTTTGCTTTTTATTTTACAATATTTTCAGAGATGTTGAAAAGATATGAAGACAATTAATATTTAAGTAACTGGATTGTTGGGGGTATTTGTAAGCTTAATAGAATTGGCGGTAATACAAATTTCGAAATATCTTATCATTAGTAAGGAAGGGATCAGCATCAGTTTTTAGTGGGGAGAGAATGTTTGAATGATAAAAAATATTCTGATTATATCATCGGATTATACAGGGCATGGACATAAAAGTATTACAGAAGCATTGAATGAAAAATTTGGGGAAAATGTAAATGTAACTGTTGTTGATGGGTTTTCATTAGGGGGTCAACTACTAATGAAAATTGGAAAAATGTACGGACCGATTACAAGAACATCAGAGAAATTATGGAAAGTGATTTGGGAATTTACAGGAATAAAAGCACCGTTTATAAATAGATTAATACAATGGAAGATTGAAAAAAACTTTTTACAGTTACTTGATCGAGTAAAGCCAGATTTAATTTTAACTGTGCATCCAAACTTTAATGGTTCAGTCGTAAATATATTAGAGAAACACAATATTTCTACACCGTTTCTTACATTAATTGCAGATTTAATTAGTATATCACCGTTTTGGGCGGATCCTCGAGTGGATTGTATTATTAGCCCTACAGAAGAAGCGAAAGAAAAATGTATCCATTTTGGTGTTTCTAAAGAAAAAATTAAAGTATTAGGTTTTCCAGTTCGTTCACGTTTTTATCAAATAGATACACCTGTCTATGCTAATTTAGATAAAGGTGATGAATTAAAATGTTTGATTATGAGTGGTGGAGAAGGCGTTGGCAATATGGAAAAAATTGCTGATACACTTGTAACAAATTTTCCTTGTCGCGTGAAAATTATTGCAGGTAGAAATGAAAAATTAAAAAAACAATTGGAAGTATCCCTTCAAAAACACGGAGAAAAAGTGGAAGTCTTCGGATTTTTACAAAATATTCAAGATTTAATGATGGAAGCAGACATTGCGTTTACAAGAGGAAGTCCAAACGTGATGATGGAAGCAGTTTGTTGTCATACACCATTGGTTATTACTGGTGCTTTACCAGGTCAAGAAGAAGGAAACCCATATTTTGCACAAAAATATAATTTAGCGGTTTCTTGTAAAAACATTCAAGAATTAGAGTCGACGATTGGTGATTTATTAAGCAATAACTGTCGTAAATTAAACGAGATAAAACAATCTCAATATGCATATGCTGATCCGACAATTGTAGATAATATCGTTGCATTTATTACAAATTTTGATGATAATCAAGACTCGTATGAACATGCACCAATTCATGTGACTAAACCTGCAGGAATACAAGTGTCTGTTCGCTAATTAAATTATTACATATAGAAAAGGAGCTAATAGTTGTTAGCTCCTTCTCGTTTGTATGTTACTTTATCCCGCTCTAACTTACACTAAGACACTCGCTTCAAAAAGCAATGAATTTTAAGTGAGAGGGAAGTGTCAGTAAAAGCTCGATTGGTTCAACTAACCATCAGTGGAAGTTTCACTTTATAGGTTTATATGTTAGAAATAATTTCATTAATGGTGGTGTTACAAGCTTTGTAATCAAGACAACGATAACGATTACTGTAAACATTTGTTCCGCTAGTAATTGATTGGCAATTCCAATCGAAGCAATAATGAGTGCTACTTCACCACGTGAAATCATTGCAGACCCAATTCCTAGAGATTGTTTTATAGAAAAACCAGTTAACTTAGCTCCAATTATTCCTCCTGCTAGCTTGGATATAATTGCTAATATACTTAAGACGAAAATAAGTGGAAGAACATCTGTTATATTGTCAAATGTTACACCAATTCCAATATACGCAAAGAATACAGGGATAAAGATGGAATACCCAATTGTTTCTACTTTTTCGAAGACATGATGCTTAAAACGACGTCATACTAATACCAATACCGGCGATGTAAGCGCTAATAATAGAGGCTACTCCTGTTAAATCAGCGAACCATGAGAAGAGGAAGTAAATAATAAGTGCTGCTGAAATAACGGTTTCTGATACTTGTAAGCGAACGAATCGTTTTAAGACGAAAGGAACAACTTTCCAAGCAATTAAAATGGATACTACAAAAAAGAATATTTTTTCAAAATAATGGAAGATAAGCTAGCATCACTTCCTGCTAAGCTAGTTACAAAAGCTAGCATAATGACAACTAATACATCATCAATAATTGCGGCACCTAAAATTGTTGCACCTTCTCGTGACTTTAATTGATCCATTTCTTTTAATACTTGAACAGATATACTTACGCTAGTT
>JBJEFI010000040.1:7619-30607 GCA_051873875.1 Bacillaceae bacterium
TTGAATATTGTTGATTTTCGTCCAAAGAAAAGGTCAAAATGGCGAATCCGTCTTGGAACCGTGTATTATACATGGAAACGCTATGTTACCTGGTATGGTGATGGGAAAAAATATGCAAATAAACAAGAAGTAGATACATTACCTCATTTGATATTTTCACATCAAACGGTTTTATTGCGACAGTTAAAGAATGTAGATATGTGGTATCAACATAATAAAATTATTAATTTGAAATTAGCAGTAAAAGAGCTGAATGGTCTTATACTAAAGCCAGGAGAGACTTTTTCTTTTTGGAGAAATGTAGGAAAACCAACAAAGAAAAAAGGCTACGTAGATGGAATGGTACTCCATTATGGTAAAGTTTATGCTGGGATTGGTGGAGGATTGTGTCAGTTAACAAACTTAATTTATTGGATGACGATTCATACACCATTAACAATTACAGAGCGTTATCGACATAGCTTTGATGTTTTTCCAGATAGCAACCGAACACAACCCTTTGGAAGTGGTGCAACGTGTCATTATAATTATTTTGATTTACAGTTTCAAAATAATACACCTTATACATATCAATTAAAATTAATCGTAACAGACAGCCATCTAGTTGGACAATGGTATTGTAGTGAAGCTGCATTGCAAACATATGAAGTATATGAAAAAGAGCATCGGATTTCGATGGCTTATTGGGGCGATTATATTCGCCAAAACAGTATTTACCGAAAAGTGTTGAATCGACAGGGAATTGAGATAGATGATGAATTTGTAGCAGAGAATATTGCTATTATGATGTATCAGCCATTACTTGAAGCAACATATACGGAAACATAAGAACATCAAGAGCTAAATCTTGGTGTTTTTTACATGCTAATAAATAGCTGTTCATATAGTAATAAAAAGGAGGAGAGGTAAGGATGATTAACGTAGAAGGATCATTTGAAATGAGTGTGGCTCCTGACACATTTTTTGTAACAATAGGTGTACGAAGTGAGAAGGAATCTGTAATGGATGCACAAAAGGAAGTAAATCAAAAAATGAATAAAATAATGGAGATGCTGGCAGCACAAGGCATTCCTCCAAATCAAATTCAAACAATCACTTATCATATTGGACCAATATATGAATATCAAGATGGGAAAAGTTATATGAAAGGAGGGTATGTGGAGCATGTTCTCAAAATTACAACTGATAATGTAGGAAAAGTTGGAACACTTATTGACCTTGCTGTGAAAGAGGGAGCAAATATTATTCAAGGAATTGAATATACAGTAAAAAATAAAAATCAGTATTATGATCAAGCATTGCTACAAGCGATTGATATTACAAAAGAGAAAGCTGAGAAAATTGCTGCTAATTTGGGTGCAACATTATACCCAATTCCAAAGAAAATAATAGAGGGAAGAGATGAGAGAACTTATGAGTCAATGACAATAAAGTTGGCTAGTGAAGGTACTAAAATCGCTCCAGGACTTATTTTAATTCGTGCTTCTGTTAGTGCTGTTTACCAATTAAATGAAGAATGACTATTTTTGATAAGATAACGTCTAAAAGTGGAAAATAGGATGAGATAACAAGATATGGTATAGTAAACGTATATTTATGTAGGAGGAAAAATCGTGAAAAGGACTTGGTTACTATTTAATTTGGCCGTTGTCGTCTTCTTAGCAGGATGTGTACAAGTAGATGTAACAGTTGATATTGATAAGCTTGGAAATGCAAAATTAACATATGAATCCTTTGTAGATGATTATGTTGCTCAAATAGGAAATATAGATCCATCCCAAGTAGGAGATTTAGCATCTTATTTTGATGATGTGAAAGAAGTAGAAAAAGATGGGGAAACAGGTGTTGTTGCAACGAAAGAATTAGGAAATGTTTTGTTGCTAACGTTTGTTAATACAAATAAGCTAGAGTTGGAACAATTTAAAGACCAAGTTCATATAACAAAGCAATCTTCTTTTTTCTATGATACATACAAAGTGAAGATAAAAGTAATAGATGCCATTATAAAGGAGCTTCCTCGTGAATATCGAGCATTACTACCTTTATATGCCAAACAAATAAAACTGAATTTAAACTTAAATATACCAATTGAATTAGAAGCAGAAAATGCCACAAAAAGTAATGTAGATGGGACACAGAATTCGTACAATTGGGAGTTTACATTAAATGACCAGGGCAAAGAATTAGAAGCCACTGCTAAGTTATGGAACATAAAACATATTGCTTTATTAACTGGTGGAATCCTTCTTGTATTAGTTATTCTGTTTATTTGGAAACGTAAACGAAAATAGTATTAAACGAGTCACTAATTTTAGTGGCTTTTTTTGTATTTTAAAAGGGTTATTGTTTGTAAGTAACGAAATAAAATGTAAAGTTACATTTGCATTAGAAAATGATACATATTGAAATGAAAAACAGGTAGAAAGGAGTAGCGAGCGATATGAACTTTGACTATTCAAATAAAGTGAAATCTCTTCAAGAGAAAGTAACTGGTTTTATGGAAGAACATGTTTATCCTAATGAGCAATTGTATGAACAACAACTTCAAACACAGGAAACAAGATGGTGTGCAGTACCAGAAATAATGGAAACGTTAAAAGAAAAAGCAAAAGCAGAGGGGTTATGGAATTTATTTTTACCAGATAGCAAGTATGGTGCAGGATTAACAAATCTAGAGTATGCACCTTTATGCGAAATAATGGGAAAATCAATTATCGGTCCCGAAGTGTTCAATTGTAATGCACCAGACACAGGAAATATGGAAGTACTTGTCCGCTATGGTTCAGAAGCACAGAAACAACAATGGCTTTTGCCACTATTAGAAGGAACCATTCGATCTTGTTTTTCAATGACAGAGCCAGATGTTGCTTCATCCGATGCGACAAATATTTCAGCTAGTATTGTTCGTGATGGGAATGAATATGTTATCAATGGTCGAAAATGGTGGTCATCAGGAGCTGGCGATCCTCGTTGTAAAATTGGGATTGTTATGGGGAAAACGGATATAGAAGCACCCATTTATGAACAACAATCGATGATTTTAGTACCACTTGATACACCAGGTGTGAAAATAGAACGAATGTTACCTGTTTTCGGATATGACCATGCCCCTCATGGCCATGGTGAAATTACATTTGAAAATGTTCGTGTTCCAGCTGAGAACATGATATGGGGTGAGGGAAAAGGCTTTGCAATTGCGCAAGGTCGATTAGGACCAGGTCGAATTCATCATTGTATGCGATTAATTGGTGCTGCCGAGAGAGCACTTGATGAAATGTGTAAGCGCATTCAAAAAAGGGTGGCATTTGGAAAAACATTGGCCCAGCAAGGTGTTGTACAAGATTGGATTGCAACATCTCGAATTGAAATAGAACAAGCTAGATTATTAACGTTAAAAGCAGCTTACATGATGGACACAGTTGGAAATAAAGAAGCGAAAAAAGAAATTGCAATGATAAAAGTTGTCGCGCCGACAATGGCCTTAAATGTGATTGATCGTGCTATTCAGTCACTAGGTGCAGCTGGTGTAAGTGACGATTTTCCTTTGGCGGCACATTGGGCCAATGCTCGTACGCTTCGATTTGCTGATGGTCCAGATGAAGTACATAAAGCACAAGTTGCTAAGTTAGAATTAAGAAAATACAAGGAGATGTAAAGGAGGATTAAAGAGATGCATGTGATGGAGTTGTTTTCTTTAAAGGGAAAAACAGCGATTGTTACTGGCGGAGGACGTGGTCTAGGTGAACAGATGGCTATTGGATTAGCTGAAGCTGGTGCAAATGTTGTTTTATGTTCTAGAAAAGTAGAAAAATGTAAAGAAGTTGCCGACAAATTAAAAGACTATGGTGTACGAACCCTTTCTTTTTCTTGTGATGTAACAAATATAGAAGATATAAAACAGGTAGTAGAAGAGACAGTATATGAATTTGGTAGCATTGATATTTTAATTAACAATAGTGGTGCGACATGGGGTGCTCCCGTTACAGAAATGCCACTGGCAGCATGGGAAAAGGTATTGGCTGTAAATGTAACCGGTACATTTTTAATGAGTCAAGAAGTAGGGAAAGTAATGCTAAAACAAGGAAGTGGTAAAATCATAAATATTGCTTCTATTGCCGGATTAGCAGGAACAGATCCTCGTTATATGGATACAATTGCTTACAATACGAGTAAGGGAGCAGTCATTACGTTTACAAAAGATTTAGCTGTGAAATGGGGGCCAGAAAATATTCAAGTAAATGCCATCGCACCAGGATTTTTTCCAACAAAGATGTCTCATCAGCTTATTGAGAATGGGCAAGATTATTTCTTAAATATTACACCATTAAGACGATTTGGCAATGAAAATGATTTGAAAGGAGCGGCTGTATTTTTGGCATCTAAAGCTTCTGATTATGTGACCGGTACAGTTATTGTTGTAGATGGTGGTACACAAGCATTATAAAAATAAAAAATGGAGGCATGAAGATGGAAAATGTAATGAATTGGTTTTCAAAATATGAGGGAGATACTTGTTCACATGAAATCGACATCCCCTTGATTTCCTTACCAGATATTTTAATGGAGAATGCAAAAACATATAAGGATCAATACGCTGTTTCAATGTATGGTCATAAATTAACGTACCAACAACTAGCTCAATATGCCACGGCTTTTGCGATAGCACTTCAAAAGCAAGGTGTTAAAAAAGGAGATCCAGTTGGTTTAATGCTTCCTAACTGTCCACAATATGTCATTGCGTATTATGGGACATTACTAGCAGGCGGAATTGTGACTCAAATCAACCCAATGCTTATGGAACGTGAATTAATTCATATTTTGAATGATTCAGGCTGTGATATGGTCGTAACACTAGATGGTTTATATGACCGTGTGCAAGCAATGAAATCTGTTACGAATCTCCAAACGATTATCGTTGTTAGTTTTACTGACGAACCTTCTTTAACTTTACCAGATGTGACATTTACTTCTTTCCTACAATCAGCAGACAAAGCCCTTATCCCAGTATCTATTCAACCCAAATCAGACGTTGCTGTGCTTCAATATACAGGAGGTACAACAGGACTTTCCAAAGGTGCAATGCTTACGCATTACAACTTAGTTGCCAATTTAGTGCAAATGACTACTTTTTTTCAAGATGAAATGCAATATGGAAAAGAAAAAATATTTTCGATTATTCCGCTCTTTCATGTAATGGGGATGACAACTTGTATGAACTGGGCTATCTACGGCGGACAAGAAATGGTGATATTGCCACGTTTTGATTTAGAAGAAGCACTGCAAACAATAAAAAAAGAAAAACCAACAATTTTCCCAGGAGTACCAACAATTTATGTTGCATTAACAAATCATCCAAAAGCACAAGAATACGGGATTGATAGTATTCGTTTTTGTTTTAGCGGTAGTGCACCAATGCCAGTAGAATTAATGAAAGAGTTTGAAAAAAAGACTGGTGGAAAAGTATATGAAGGATATGGACTATCCGAAACGGCACCAGTTACTCATTGTAATCCACCATCAGGAAATAGAAAGCCAGGAAGTGTTGGATTAGGGATGCCCCAAACAGCATATAAAATCGTGGATGTAGCGACAGGACAACAGGAATGTCCAGTTGGTGAATTAGGAGAAGTGATCGTTAAAGGACCACAAGTCATGCTTGGGTACTGGAATAATCCAGAAGAGACAGCACATACATTACGGGATGGTTGGCTATATACGGGAGATATTGGACGTGTTGACGATGAAGGGTATTTATATATTGTTGACCGTAAAAAAGATTTGATTATTGCTGGCGGATTTAATATTTATCCGCGAGATATTGAAGAAGTATTATATGAGCACCCTGCAGTTTTAGAAGCCGTTGTAATCGGGGTACCAGATGCATATCGTGGAGAAACAGTAAAGGCTATTATAGTGCCAAAGGAAAATAAACAGTTAACAGAAAAAGAGATATTAGCTTATTGTAAACAGCATTTAGCAGCTTATAAACTACCAAAAATAATTGAATTCCGTACTAGCTTACCAAAAACGAATGTAGGAAAAATTTTACGCCGTGCCCTTAGGGAAGAAGAAGCAAATAAATAAAAAGGAGTAAACAAGAATGTCTCAGCTTATTCCAGTAAGAGAAGAAGAAAAGTTAGCTATCCCTGTGCTTGAAGTATATTTAAAGAAAAATATTCCTTCTATTTCAGAGGAGAATTCACTTGTTATTCAGCAATTTGGGGCAGGCGCATCAAATTTAACATATGCATTAACAATAGGAAATTGGAAAGGTGTATTACGTCGGCCGCCACTTGGGCCAGTTGCAGCGAAAGCACACGATATGGAACGAGAATTTATGATTTTACAAGTCTTGCATCAGCACTTTCCAACTGCTCCTCAGCCATATTTATTTAGTAATGACGTAAGTATTGTAGGAAGTCCTTTTTTTGTAATGGAAAGAAAACATGGTGTTTTACTAGATAAGGCTTATCCAGAAGGTACACAGGTAACAAAGGAATTAAATGCACATGTATCCCAGCTAATGGTTGATACATTAGTGAAGCTTCATGATATTCCTTATGAAGGGACACCATTAGAGAAAATAAGTCGTCCAAATGGATTTATGGAACGGCAAGTAAGTGGGTGGATAGGACGTTATGAACGTGCGAAAACAGATGATATTTTTGAAGTAGAAGTATTGAAAAAGTGGCTTGTAGATAAGCTTCCAACTTCTTTATATACATCGATTATCCATTATGATTATAAGCTAAATAACACCTTATTTTCAGATGATTTTAGTAGCATAGTAGGTTTGTTTGATTGGGAAATGACTACAGTTGGAGATCCCTTAGCAGATGTTGGGGCGGCAATGAGTTACTGGGTTCAAAAAGATGATCCAAAACTATTATTATATGGACTAGGGAAACCTTCTGTAACGATTTTAGATGGATTTTATACACGTCAACAATTTATAGAAGAATATGCTAAAAAAAGTGGTCGAGATATGAGCAATATTCACTACTATATAACGTTTGCATATTTTAAATTAGCAGTTATTTGTCAGCAAATTTATTATCGTTATAAAAAAGGACAAACGAAAGATGGACGTTTTGCTCATTTAAATGAATTTGTTAAGACATTAATGTTTCATGCTGTTCAGTGTTCAAAAGAGGAAGCATAATGAAAATACATGTAATTTTAAAAAAGGAAGATGTAAATCCTGTATTATTAGAAGATAAAGTGGTTGTTGTTTTAGATATTCTTTTAGCAACTTCCACAATTGTTACTCTTTTTGGAGCGGGGGCCAAAAAGGTAATACCTGTTAGAAATGGACAGGAAGCAAGAAAAATAGGAATTCAATTAGAAGAAATCCCTCTTTATACAGGGGAATATCAGGGTAAAACAATTGATGGATTTCTAGATTCACTTCCAACAACGTTAATTAAACAAGCATATAATCAAACAATTGTGTTATCAACAACGAATGGAACAGTTGCCATTCGCAGTTGCGAAAGTGCAAGAAACGTATATATTGGTTCTTTGTTAAATGGAAAGGCGCTTTGTTTAGAACTTGTTAAGCAGCATAAGGATACAGATATTATTATTGTTTGTTCAGGGTCCAGTAATCAATTTTGTTTAGAGGATTTTTATGGAGCAGGTTACTTATTAGCTTTATTAGAACAAGCTAATATCCCTTATGTTTATTCAGATGCTGCGAGTGCTGCTCTCTTATTTTATAAAGCATATAGAAATGAAGAAGTACAAATAATGGAGTCTTCGAGAATCGGTCAAATTTTAATAGAAGAAGGATATGAACAGGAACTGCATTGGATTAGTCAAAAAGATGTATATTCTATTGTTCCAATTTTTCGAGATGGACAGATACTGTTGGGACCTAATTCAGTTATGCAAACTAAAAACCGTTGACAGTGTTAACGGTTTTTTCATATCAGTATATAAAAATAGCATCGAAACAGGTACTTAAATTATTTAATTTTAACTTTACGTATTTTACCTTTGTTTGTAAAAACTATTACAAAAGGTATGTATTTGTAATAGAAGTGTAGGAATTTTTAACTTGTTATATGAAAATAATTACAATATAATACTATTAATTTCATTAATCTAGGAGGGAATAAAAAGTAGATTTACTCTACTTACTAGCCTCGTATACAAAGAAATCTGTATAGGACACAACTCTAATTGCAGATAATCTCTAAAGCTATACCGCCACAATGTAAGGATGAAAGATACTTAAGCATGATGGTTGCAAAAGTGGAAAAAGGTGTAGATGGCATATGGCGAAAATCTATGTGCTGGTACAATGGGTGTTCATGCAGCGAAGCTCTGAACAGGGAAACGTTTAACGACCAGGTAGCGATACCGTACACTTAAGCGAGTAGAAATGGGTTGCCCCAAACAGATTGATACATAAGATGCTGAGGGTGAAGAAATAGTCTGTAATTACATGAAAATGTAAGAAGTTCATGGTGTTACTTTTGAGAACTGCATAGACTTAGCGAGTTTATGTGAACGCGTGTACCCCTATTATTTAGAAATATGCATGGTGAATCCTTGTTTTTATAACAAGGGAAATAAAATGGGCATATTAGTTTCCTACAGTTGAGGATATTATGGAAGAAATTGTTGGTGATATCTGAGATGAATTTGATGAAGATTAAACATTTGATATTATTCGAATTTTTCAGGATGAAGTCTTATTAAGTGGAAAAATATCCTTATATGTATTTACTAATTTATTCAAATTAGATATACAGTTTGAGAACGTTGATAGGATTAGCGGCTGGATTTTAAGTCAAGATACGTTTGTGAAAGAACATCATATGTTTGAACTAGGTCGTATTCAACTTTAAATAATAGAAATTGAAGGAAAATATATACGAAAAGTGATTGCAACGAGAGTATTACCTAAAGAAAAAATAGAAATGTTTTCTTAATTGAGGAGAGGATACAATATGATCAAACAACTTATTTCCTGGATGTTAATTATATTAGCCGTTGCATATGTCAGCACTATGTTGATTTATTGATAGAAAAAGATACACGTTTCTTTTATTGGTTTAAATAAACTATTTAATTAAATACATCATAAAAAAGCAGTTCTCATACTTAGAAGAACTGCTTTTTTTATAGCAATAATGGATAACGATAAGATATAAATATGTTGTTGCAGTCTGAATAATCTGGTAATTAATTTCTGAAATGGTATATAATAAAAAGGCATAGAACAATATAGAGGGGATTATATATGTTTGATAATCAGCAAGTGTTGCCAGCAGCTAGAAATATGAGAGATATTGATATTTTAACAAAAAGTAACTATGAACATATTGTTATTTTAGATATACATATTGGTCATTTAAGCAGTGTGATGAATCTAGCAAAAAGTCGGGGGAAAAAGATTATTCTCCATATGGATCTTATTCACGGGATTCAAAGTGATAGTTATGGAACAGAATATATATGTCAACAATTTAAACCATTTGGTATTATGTCTACAAAAGCTAATGTATTACTTAAAGCAAAACAAAATGGTGTTGTTGTTATTCAGAGAATTTTTTTAATTGATTCAAGTTCATTAGAAAAAAGCTATACGTTACTAGAAAAAACAAAGCCAGACGCGATTGAAATATTACCAGGTGTAATGTCTTTTCTAATTAATGAAATAGAGGAAAAAGTAAAAGTGCCTATTTTAGCAGGTGGATTTATTCGTACAAAAGAAGATATAGCGAATGCTTTAGAGGCAGGAGTTACAGCTATTACAACCTCTAATCCAAAACTATGGGAAGTCGGAAGATAAAGAAAGTCACTATAGAAGTGGAAAACATTTTACAATAAAAAATTATTCAAACATACAGAAAATGTTATTGACGACGCTTTCGTTTAGGTCTACACTATAAGTAAGTTAATAATAGTGACGGAGAAAAGGAGACCACATTTAAAATGTTTTATAACATTTCATTTGTGGTTCTTTTCATTTTACGAACTTTATTAATGAGTTAGTAAGACGAAAGATTTTTTACTAGGTAAGATTTATTGAGTTATATCGTTTCACATTTATAAATATAGTCAATATATATTCACATGATTTTTTATGAGAAAAAAGTAGAAGATATAGAAATAAAATTAGAGATTGAAGTACTTTATGTTCAGAAATTTTTGTAGTCACTGCGGATAAATCTACACAATCTTTAAATCTATAAAATGTGAAATTATTTGTTAAATAGATTATTTGGTAAAGTGTCAGCTTTTAGAGATTGTCATGATTGATTGTATGGCTAGAATTACATAATTTATTTGTTGCTATAAGCTATTATTGACCAATTTAGGAAGTATCATAAATTAATAAGGGGGAATGACAATGGCAAAGTATATTCTTTCATTAGACCAAGGGACAACAAGTTCAAGAGCAATCTTATTTAATAAAAATGGACATATTGTTCATACTGCTCAACAAGAATTTACACAATATTTTCCGAAGCAAGGATGGGTTGAGCATAATGCAAGTCAAATTTGGGGTTCTATTTTAGCTGTTATTGCAACTTGCTTAGCAGAAGCAGATGTAAAACCAGAACAAATTGCTGGAATTGGAATTACTAATCAACGTGAAACAACAGTTGTATGGGATAAAGAAACAGGTTTACCAATTTATCATGCAATTGTATGGCAATCACGCCAAACAAACGAAATTTGTGAAGAATTAAAAGAAGCTGGATATAATCAACTTTTCCGAGATAAGACAGGGTTGTTAATTGATGCATATTTCTCAGGTACAAAAGTAAAATGGATTTTAGATAATGTAGAAGGTGCTAGAGAAAAGGCCGAACAAGGAAAGTTATTATTTGGAACGATCGATACGTGGCTTATTTGGAAATTTTCAGGTGGAAAGGTCCATGTAACAGACTATTCAAATGCTTCAAGGACCCTTATGTATAATATTCATGAGTTAAAATGGGACGAAAAATTATTAGATATTTTGACAGTTCCCGCTAACATGCTTCCAACAGTATGTTCATCTTCAGAAATTTATGGGTATACAGCTCCTTATCATTTTTATGGAAATGAGATTCCGATTGCTGGTATTGCTGGAGATCAGCAAGCAGCATTATTTGGACAAGCATGTTTCAAAGAAGGAATGGCTAAAAATACATATGGCACAGGTTGCTTTATGTTGATGAATACAGGAGAAACAGCTGTTAAGTCAGAGAATGGTCTCTTAACAACAATTGCCTGGGGTATCAATGGAAAAGTGGAATATGCATTGGAAGGAAGTATTTTCGTAGCAGGTTCTGCTATTCAGTGGTTACGAGACGGATTACGCATGTTTAAAGATGCAAGTGAAAGCGAACAGTATGCAAAACGAGTGAAGTCTACAGAAGGTGTATATGTAGTGCCAGCGTTTGTTGGATTAGGAACACCTTATTGGGATAGTGATGTACGAGGTTCTATTTTTGGATTAACACGAGGAACAACAAAAGAGCATTTTGTTCGTGCCACACTAGAATCATTAGCTTATCAAGTATGTGATGTATTAACTGCTATGGAAGCAGATTCAGGGATTAAGTTAACTGCATTACATGTAGATGGTGGGGCAGTTAAAAATGATTTCTTAATGCAATTTCAATCAGATATGTTACAGGTACCAGTAGAACGTCCAGTTGTAAATGAGACAACAGCATTAGGAGCAGCATACTTAGCGGGGCTTGCAGTTGGATTTTGGGACAGTCAAGAAGAAATTTCAAAACAGTGGCATATTGATAAACAATTTATACCTAATATGACCGAGGAACAACGTAATGATTTATATGCAGGATGGAAGAAAGCAGTTGCGGCAGCACAAGTATTTAAATAAGGAATAATCATGAAAAGTTAATAGTTGTCACAAGTATTGGAGCGACATAAAACCACTATAATAAAGTAGAATAGTGGGTTTTGTATCGCTCTTTTTTAATAATGACATAAAAGGAGATAATTAAGATGAGATTTTTTTCAAAGAAAACAAGGGAAGAGCAATTGAAACAACTACATAATAGCAAATATGATTTATTAGTAATTGGTGGAGGCATCACAGGTTGTGGAATTGCATTAGATGCTACTATGAGAGGGATGAAAGTAATCGTATTAGAAATGAATGATTTTGCCTCTGGAACATCAAGTCGTTCAACGAAGCTAATACATGGAGGATTACGTTATTTAAAACAATTTCAACTGAATGTGGTTGCTGAAACGGGAAAGGAAAGAGCAATTGTTTATGAAAATGGACCACATGTGACAACTCCAGAATGGATGATGCTTCCTTTTTATGAAGGAGGAACATTTGGTTCGTTTAGCACATCCATCGGACTTCGAGTATATGATTTTTTGGCAGGTGTAAAAAAGAAAGAACGTAGAAAAATGTTTAATAAAGAACTAACAATAGAACGAGAACCATTATTAAAACGAGATGGATTAAAAGGAAGTGGTTATTATGTGGAATATCGTACAGATGATGCTCGTTTGACTCTTGAGGTAATAAAAGAAGCCGTTACACGAGGAGCTTTAGCATTTAATTATATGAAGGTTCACACTTTCCTTTATGAAAATGGAAAAGTAGTTGGTATAAAGGCAATAGATCAATTATCAGGTGAAACATATCAATTGTTCGCAAAAAAAGTGGTAAATGCAACAGGACCATGGGTAGACCAACTACGAGAAAAAGATAATTCTAAAAAAGGAAAGGTACTACAATTATCAAAAGGTGTACACGTTGTATTTGATAAATCGAGCTTTCCTTTACAGCAAGCAATTTATTTTGATACGAAAGATGGAAGAATGATTTTCGCTATTCCGAGAGATGGAAAAACATATGTAGGAACAACGGATACGTTTTATCATCAAAAAGAAATCAAACCTAGAATGACAGAAGAAGACCGAACATATTTGCTTGATGCAATTAATGATATTTTTCCAACACTAAAGTTAAAAGCAGAAGATGTAGAATCGAGTTGGGCTGGAGTAAGACCTCTTATTTATGAAGAAGGCAAGAATGCATCAGAAATATCAAGAAAAGATGAGATATGGGAGTCTCATTCGGGGTTAATTACAATAGCAGGAGGAAAACTTACAGGCTATCGCCATATGGCTGAAACAGTAGTAGATGTTGTTGCAGATAAATTGCAGCAAGAATATGGTCAAAATTTCGCACCTTGTTACACAAAAACAACAGCTATTTCTGGTGGAGATGTTGGTGGTTCAGCTGGGTTTGATACATATATTGCGAAAAAGAAAGAGGTAGGAATTGCAAAAGGACTTGAGCCAAGTATAGCAGAAAAATTAGTTCGTATTTATGGTTCAAATGTAGAGGATGTATTTGCTTATATAAAGGAAGAAGTAGATGTATTACCTCCTTCTATTTATGCAATAGTCATGTATGCACTAGAGCATGAAATGACAATAACTCCTGTTGATTTTTTTCTGAGACGAACAGGGGCGTCATTGTTTAATATGTCTTTTGTAGAACAGTGGAAGGAAGCAATTTTACATGTAATGGCTCAATATTTTCAATGGACAGAAGAAGAAAAAGAATACTATCAAGAAAGCTTAGAAGTACATTTATGTGAGTGTATAAATGTTACAGAAGAATAGGGGAAGTTTAATAAAAGAAAGGAGCTAAATAAATATTAGCTCCTTTCTTATTAATGGGCAGTAATTTCTTTTAATGTTTTACGTTGTCTATAAATAAGTCTAAAAATAAGGAAAAATGCGCCCGAACCTAAGCCGGTAATTAATCCAATCCAGTAACCAAATGGACCAATTGTTTCAATACTATTTAAGTAAATACCTAATGGCAATCCAATTACCCAAAAGGCAACGAGGGTTGCAACGAATGTAATGTTTACATCCTTATATCCACGAAGGGAACCTTGAATAGGCGCAAGTAGCGCATCAAAAAATTGGAATCCTAACGCAAATAGTAAAAAGTCTGTTGCCATTTCAATAACTCGAGCGTCTTCAGAATATAACCTTGCAACTTGCTCGCGGAATAATAGTAATATAGAACAAGTTACAATAGCCATACTTAATGCCATAGTAATTCCAATCCAACTATATGTTTTTGCATCACGAAAACGATTTGCTCCAACTTCATAGCCAACAACAATTGTAATTGCCATCGAAAGGCTCAATGGTACCATATATAAGAAAGAAGAAAAATTCATTGCTGTTTGATGTGCTGCAATTGTAATTGTATCGTATTGACTCATTAATAACGTTACAACGGAGAAAATACTTACTTCAATAAAAATAGATAGGCCAATTGGTACACCAATTACTAAAATCTCTTTCCATTTTCGTAATGAGATAGCAGTGAATGTAAATACTTTAAATACATTAAATGTACGAACCTTAAGTACAATGAAGATTGTGACAAGTAAAATAAACCAATATGTAATAGCTGTTGCAAATCCCGTACCAATACCACCTAATTTTGGGAATCCTAATTTACCAAAAATAAGAACATAATTTAATACGATATTAATGGGAAGGGAAGAAAGTGTAATAATCATCGTTACTTTTGTTTTTCCAAGTGCATCAATGAAGCTACGCAATACATTACTAACAAAAAGTGGAATAATTCCAATTGATAAGGCAACTAAGTATTGCTGAGCAATATACCTTACATCATCTTCTAGTGACATGGTATTTAAAATAGGTTTAACTGCAAAACTGCCTAATATAATTGCAAGAACTCCAAGAAGAATGGATAAATAAATTCCCTGCGAAACAAAAGAACGGATTTTTTTCGTATCTTTACTACCAAGTGCTTGTGAAACAATAGGGGTAATAGCTAATAAAATACCATTCATTCCTGTATAAACAGGTACCCATAAAGATGAACCTATTGCTACTCCAGCTAAATCAGTAGAACTTGCATTACCAGACATGGTGGTATCAAAAAATGTCATAGCAAACAATGCGAGCTGAGTGACTAAAATTGGGATAGAAATAATAAATAATTGTTTAAATTTGGATCTTTTATTATATGTCTGCTGCATAGATGATTGCTCCTTTTTTTATTCTGTTATCCAATGTATCATATAATTCTATAGAAAAATATGCCTATTCTCGATTTTTTATAAATAACTACTAAAGTTTATTTTCTCCAAGTTCAATAAAAACATCTGTACCTGTGAAAGAGTAATGATTTTTTTACTTTTTCGGAGAGAAGTTGAATCGTCATCGTCTTATTGAATAAATCACTATGAAAAGGCTTTTCTTTTATTCTACCAACTAACGTTGTATCTTTAAGCTGTTTCCATTGACCTTGCGAATAAATAGCAATCAAAAGTGTATTGCATGTAAAAATACTAATGTCTGTTTGAAGTTCTTTAATTATAGATTGTGCTTTTTGTAATAATAACAATCCATATCATTTTTTTCGGTATGAAGAATGTATCACAACTTCGCTTAAACCAACTGCATAGTAATTTATATTTTTATGTATACAGTCTTTTTTTACAATTGTTAAATAAGCAATAACAAGATTATCTTTAACTACTATCGGCGATATATGGTCATTATGTAAATTTTCTGGTCATTTTTCGTCATCAATAGGTTCTGTAAAGGTATGTGGCCGTTCTTCACGAAGTAAAGAAATGATTTGTTTTTTATAAGAGTGGACAACCCTTTTGTTTTGACTTAATAAATTTCTCCATCGTACCCGTCATAAAAAGGTGTTTGTTATTGTAATATATTAGATTTTGATGAATGAAGGTAACAAGCAAATTTATAATTTATGATACAATGAAAATAAGAAGAAAGGAAACAGAGAGATGACAAAAGATTATACGAAATATTTTACAAATGAGGCATTTTGGGACAAGGTAAAACAGTATGGAAAAAAAGCTGGGTTGAGTGTTGTATATGCAGCGTTATTGCTATTTTATGTATTACAAAAGAAAGATGTACCAACAAAAGTAAAAATGTCTATCTTTGGGGCACTAGGGTATTTTATCTTTCCAATAGATATTATTCCAGATGTTATTCCTGTTGTCGGTTATGGAGATGATTTGACAGCATTAATTGGTGCTATTGCAATTGCAACTTTTTACATTGACGAGGAAGTAAAACAGCAGGCAAAGGTTAAACTTATGCAATGGTTTGGAAAGGACATTGATTTTTCGAAAGTAGAGGAAAAATTAAAGATTGAAAACAAACAAGAGGCAATTGAAAAAGCAGAGTTGCTACTATTAGAACAACCTAAGGAAAAAGAAAATAAGGAAGAAAGATGACGTGGAAGCTACGTCATCTTTTTGTTTAATCATAACAATACACATATTTAATATCTTGTTATTTTATAGTGCAGCATTTAAATGCACAGAAAATGCAAAAGCTTGTTGATAATAGTATAATAGAACCAATTTAAAAATAGCTTTAAAAGGTTATTATGCTGTTAGATTTAATAATCAAGAAGGATGGATAAAAGTTAATAAATTACTTAGTATTTATTCGAAAAAATAACAGATCAAAGGGGAAAAAGAAAATGAGAGTAGATGTATGGTCAGATTATGTATGTCCGTTTTGCTATATTGGCAAACGTCACTTAGAACAAGCTTTGTTACAAATTCCTAAAGGAAAAGAAGTAGAAGTTGTTTTCCATAGTTTTCAATTAAGTCCTGATTCTCCAAAAGATGTGAATAAATCAATGGCGGAAGTTTTAGCGGAAAAATATGGCATGAGTATTGAACAAGCAAAACAAAATATGGCAGGTATTGCAGCACAAGCAAAAAGGGTAGGATTAGACTATCATTTTGATACAATGATTCCAACAAATACAAATGATGCACATCGTTTAAGTCATTTTGCAAAACAATCTGGAAAAGAAAAAGTATTAACAGAAGCTTTATTAAAAGCGTATTTTACAGATTCTTTACATATTGGAGATACGGAAACATTAGTAAAGTTAGCAATGGAAGTTGAATTAGATGAGGAAAAAGTACGCAACGTTTTAAATAGCACTTCTTTTCAAGAAGAAGTAGAAGACGATCAAGCTGTAGCTGGTGAAATTGGTGTAAAAGGCGTGCCATTTTTTGTATTTAACAATAAATATGCCTTATCTGGAGCACAACCAATTGAAACTTTTGTTGAAGTATTAACAAAAGTAATAGAAGAAAGTAAAACTACTTTTCAAATGGTTAATTCACAAGAAAATGAAAGAGGCTGTACAGACGACACATGTACATTTTAATGTAAGATAAAACATTGTCACTGCAATTTGAAAGAAGTGTAGTAGGCAATGTTTTTATATTTAGGCATATGTATTTTATATGAATGTAGTATGAACTGTAAAATAGAGAATAGTATAATAATTAGTTGATGATGAAATAAAGAAATATAGGCTTATAAAAAGAAGAAAGGAGTAATTTCTTCTTTTTTATTTTACATAATGGTTAATTACAGTGAAGGCCAATTGTTATTATAGCTTATATTAAAAAATAAGGTTAAGTG
Organism: Bacillaceae bacterium; assembly: GCA_051873875.1. GTDB lineage: Bacteria > Bacillota > Bacilli > Bacillales > Bacillaceae_G > JBJEFI01. The sequence continues at coordinate 25,107 of JBJEFI010000040.1, forward strand.
ATTGAAGTGGAAGTAGGTTACAATTTCTAATTTTTAAAGTTGCAGAGAACAGTTGAGACTGATTTTTGTGGATGAATTGGTTTTAAAAGGAAATATAATCCTTTTTGTGCTAAAATAAAAATTAGATTTAATTTGTGTAGTTGGAATGGTAATAAGAGGGGGGGATTTGATGGCAACGTTAGTTGTGTATGGTTCAAAACATGGGTGTACAAAATATTGTAGTGAAATATTAAGAAAAAAGCTTCAGGATGATGTAACAGTTGTAAATCTTAATGAAACGCTAGTGTTGGATATTAGTAATTATGATACGATTATCATAGGTAGCTCCATTTATATGGGAAAAATTCAGCGACGCGTAAAAGAGTTTTGTATGAATCACCATTCCACACTGTTAAACAAAAGAATAGGTTTCTTTCTATGTTGTATGTTTGAGGGAGAACAAGCATATCAACAATTAATGAATGTTTTTCCAAAAGAACTATTAGATCATGCTGTTTGTAAGGAAGTATTTGGTGGTGAATTTCGTTTTCAGGATATGAATGTTTTGGAAAAGGGAATTGTAAAAATGATATTGAAAAAAGATCAAAAAATATCGTTGCCAGATATGAAAACGAAAGTATCTACATTATCTAAAAAGAAAATAAATACATTTATACGACAAATGAATACATAAAAAAGGACTAAGCTGATTTTTGCTTGGTCTTTTTATTTAAGTAGTAAAAAATTTCATTGACTGTAATATAAAATAAAAATCATATATATATTTATAAAAAACAAATAAAAGGAGGGAAGATATGTCTAATTTAAAGGATTTAATTGTAACGGTGATGCAACTTTTTACAATTGACAATAAAAATCAATCAAAACGAGGATGCAAAAAGACACAAGTAACAAAGCAATCAAATATACCACTACATATTTTAAATCAATTAAAAAGTGCTGAACAAGAAGTAATGAAATTAGAAAATCGAATAGATGTTTTACCAAGGGAACAACAATATATTGTTCGTAAAATTCATCATTTATGTCAACAATTGATAGAACTTGTGTATGTCTGTCCTTCGAGTTATACCCATATTAGAGAATTTTTTAATGGTTACTTACAATCACTTGCTGAGGTAGTACAAGAGTTTGCTTATTTATCCAATCAACAAAATTATAGCGAGGAATTAGGACGGAAAATGGATGTTTGTTTTAGTTCTTTACATGAAACATATCGTCATTTAGTAGGAATTTTTAATCAAGGACTTTTATTAGAAACAGAAGAGCTCTATCAAAAAATCAATCAATTAAATACGTTAATGAAGGAAGATATTACGAAAAAAGGGATGGTTATTTTTTTAGAAGAAGGGAAAAAACAACATTTAATAAAAAGATAATTAAAAAGCTGCCACTTGGCAGCTTTTTAAAGGTCATGGTGAGAGTGATTTTTTTGACGAGTATGTTTTCTATTTTTTACTTTATGAGAGCCACTCAATGGTTTTGGTTGTCCACTTTCATGATCAACTGGCGAATTTCTTCTATTATTTTTACTTGTATTCTTTTCCATCTTTATCCCTCCTCGTTATATTAGCGTGCATATTTCATTTATAATTTATACAAGAAAAATATATTGAATACGGATTCATCATAATAATTTACTATTCATAATAAAATGGTATAATATAGTTTTGTAAGGGTCTGAATTTTTACAAAATTCACTGATCAGGATAGAAGGGGGATTATCAATGGGAACTTATGATGTATTTCATACGCGTTCATCTTTTGAATTAGATGGGAAAAAATATCATTATTACAGATTAAAAGCACTTGAAGACCAAGGTGTAGGTAATATTTCTAAATTACCATACTCTGTTAAAGTATTATTAGAATCTGTATTACGCCAAGTTGATGGACGGGTAATTACAAAAGAGCATGTTGAAAATTTAGCAAAATGGGGAACAAACGATGTAAAAGAGGTCGATGTTCCATTTAAACCTTCACGCGTTATTTTACAAGATTTTACTGGAGTACCAGCTGTTGTTGACTTAGCTTCTTTAAGAAAAGCAATGGCAGATTTAGGTGGAGATCCAGATAAAATTAATCCAGAAATTCCTGTTGATTTAGTTATCGACCACTCTGTTCAAGTAGATAAAGCAGGTACAGTCGATGCTCTTCAATATAATATGGATTTAGAGTTCCAACGAAACGAAGAACGTTATGAGTTTTTAAGTTGGGCTCAAAAAGCATTTGATAATTATCGTGCTGTTCCACCGGCAACTGGGATTGTTCACCAAGTAAACTTAGAATATTTAGCTAACGTTGTTCATGCTTTAAAATTAGATAATGGAGAATATATTGCATTTCCTGATTCCCTTGTGGGAACAGATTCTCATACAACAATGATTAATGGGATTGGTGTATTAGGATGGGGTGTTGGTGGTATCGAGGCAGAAGCTGGTATGCTTGGACAACCATCTTATTTCCCTGTGCCTGAAGTTATAGGCGTTAAGCTAGTAGGAAAATTACCAAGTGGTGCTACAGCAACAGATGTAGCTTTAAAAGTAACACAAGTACTTCGTCAAAAAGGTGTTGTAAACAAATTTGTTGAATTCTTTGGTCCTGGTCTAAAAGATATGCCATTAGCAGATCGTGCAACAATCGCTAATATGGCCCCAGAATACGGAGCAACATGTGGTTTCTTCCCTGTAGATGATGAAGCTTTAAATTATTTACGTTTAACAGGGCGTTCAGAAGAACAAGTACAATTAGTTGAAGCGTATTGTAAAGCAAATAATTTATTCTATACACCAGATAGCGAAGATCCAATTTTTACAGATTTAGTAGAATTGGATTTATCACAGGTTGAAACAAATTTATCTGGTCCTAAACGTCCTCAAGACTTAATTCCTTTATCAAAAATGAAAGAGGAATTTGTAAACGCAGTAAAAGCGCCAGTAGGAAATCAAGGCTTTGGCTTAACTGATGAAGTATTAGAAAAAGAAGCTACTATTACACTAGCAGACGGTACTGATACAACAATGAAAACTGGTGCAGTAACAATCGCTGCTATTACAAGTTGTACAAACACATCTAATCCATATGTTATGTTGGGTGCAGGACTAGTTGCGAAAAAAGCTGTAGAAAAAGGATTAACTGTACCTTCTTATGTGAAAACATCATTAGCACCTGGTTCTAAGGTAGTAACAAGCTACTTAGAAGACTCTGGATTATTACCATATCTTGAAAAAATCGGTTTCAATGTAGTTGGTTACGGATGTACAACATGTATTGGGAACTCAGGTCCTTTAGCAGATGAAATTGAAGAAGGAATTGCAAAAAATGACTTATTAGTTTCTGCTGTATTGTCAGGGAACCGAAATTTTGAAGGACGTATTCATCCGTTAGTAAAAGCTAACTACCTTGCTTCACCGCCATTAGTTGTTGCTTATGCATTAGCTGGTAATGTTCAAATCGATTTACTTAATGATCCAATTGGTGTAGATAAAGAGGGTAATACAGTTTACTTTAAAGATATTTGGCCAACAACAGCTGAAATGCAAGAAGTTGTATCTCAATTTGTAACGCCAGAATTATATACAGAAGAATATAAACACGTATTTGATAGCAACGAGCGTTGGAATGAAATCAAAACAACAGATGATGCTTTATATAAATGGGATTTAGAATCAACATATATTCAAAATCCACCATTCTTTGAAGGGTTAACACCAGAGCCAGGAAAAGTACAACCATTAAATAATTTACGTGCTATCGCAAAATTTGGTGATTCTGTAACAACAGACCATATTTCTCCAGCAGGTTCAATTGGTAAAAATACACCAGCAGGTTTATTCTTACAATCAAAAGGTATTAAACCTGTGGACTTTAATTCATACGGTTCTCGCCGTGGTAACCATGAAGTAATGATGCGTGGTACATTTGCCAATATTCGTATTAAAAACCAAGTAGCACCAGGAACAGAAGGTGGTTGGACAACATATTGGCCAACTGGTGAAGTGATGAGTATTTATGATGCTGCAATGAAATATAAACAAGATGGTACTGGTTTAGTTGTTTTAGCAGGTAAAGACTATGGTATGGGAAGTTCTCGTGACTGGGCAGCCAAAGGTACAAATTTACTTGGAATTAAAACAGTTATCGCTGAAAGCTTTGAACGTATCCACCGTAGTAATTTAGTGTTAATGGGTGTATTACCATTGCAATTTAAAAATGGTGAAAATCCAGAAACATATCAATTAACTGGAAAAGAAACATTTGAAGTTCATGTTGATGAAAGTGTAAAACCACGTGATTTAGTAACTGTAGTAGCGACTGACGAAGAAGGAAATCGTAAAGAATTTGAAGTGGTTGCTCGTTTTGATAGTGAAGTAGAAATTGACTACTATCGCCATGGTGGTATTTTACAAATGGTACTTCGTGAAAAATTAAAAGAATCAAGAGTAGCAAATTAATTAATTTAATTAAAGTAGAAAATAGATCGGTTCAATGAGAATTGGTCTATTTTTTATGCAAAAATAATTTCATTTACCATATGAATTTTATCATTTTTAAAAATAAATAAAATATGATTAAATAAGAAATAGAATGAGAAATTTATTTAAAATACAAACAAAAAGGATGGTACTATATGATACGAAAAATTGCAATAGCCACATTGCTATTAGTGATGATAGGATATGCATTTTATAGTGCATATGAAAAAAGGCAAGAAAAAATTGTGCTGGAAAAAATACAACAAGAGCAAAAAGCAGACGCATCCACTTATGGGTTAAAAAAAAATAATCAAGCACCAGACTTTCGCTTAACAACAATAGATGGACAAGAAATAGTACTATCGTCATTAAAAGAAAACACTGTCATTGTTAATTTTTGGGCTACTTGGTGTCCACCTTGTAGAGAAGAAATTCCAGATTTAGTAGCGTTTCAACAAGAATTACCTAAAGACGTTAAATTAATAAGTATTAATCTTACACACGCTGAACGAACAGATTTAGAAGGCATAGAAAACTATATGAGTGAATTAGAAATTAATTATCCTGTCTTATTAGACCCAAAGGGAAAAGTAACAGATCAATATCAGGTTATTTCTATTCCAACGACCTACATTATTAATAAAAAAGGGTTAATAAAAAATAAGCACATTGGCCCATTAACAAAGGAACAACTAATTGAAATGGTTAAGTAATAAAAAGATTTTTGGCTTTCTAAAATTATAAATTTTCTATTTTTTGCGCATACTTTAAGTATAAATATTAAAGGGGCTGAAAATAGTGAGAAAATCAAAACGAAAATCTTTACAAGAATTAATTTTGGAAAATAAAATGAAAATATTACAAGATCGAGAAGCCATTATCTCGATAGAAGATAGGCTTGAAGAGCGATTAGAAAAAAGAATGTTAAAATAAAGCCAGTAATGTATACATAAAATGCTTTCTATTACTTAGACTAAAAGTGTTAGGAGGCGATTTTAATGGGAAATCCAAAGAAATTTAGTAAAC
>JBJEFI010000040.1:30707-60116 GCA_051873875.1 Bacillaceae bacterium
ATGTTTATATCAAAAAAAGAAATCGAAGTAAGATATGCAGAAACAGATCAAATGGGTGTTGTTTATCATGGAAATTATATTCCTTGGATGGAATTAGGTAGAATTCAATTTATGAAAGACTTAGGTCTTTCGTATGTAGAAATGGAGAATGAAGGGGTACTTTCTCCTGTTTTAAATATAAATGTAGACTACAAAAAGCCAGCAAAATATGGTGACGAAATAACCGTTTATACATCACTAAAAGAATATAATGGTTTTAAAGTAGTTTATGCTTATGAAATTCGAAATCAAGATAATGAGTTATGTACAATCGCTACTTCTTCTCATGTTTGTGTCGATAAGCAAACATTTAAACCAATTATTTTTAAACGTAATTTTCCACAGTGGCATCAATTATATGTTCAAGCAATGAAAAAAGACTTCTAAATTAAGAAGTCTTTTTTCGTTTAAAATTAACTTTTGGTTCTGTACCATTTAATATGCGTCTTATATTAGCCCGATGACGAATAATAATAAACAAAGCAATTCCTACTGTCATAATTGTAAATAGTGTATCTCCACCTTTTATAAAGAAAGAGGAAATTGCACCAGCTACAGCAATAACAATAGATGATAGTGATACATAGCGTGTTGTAAATAGTACAATTGCAAATAAAACTAATAAAGATAAGAATAAATAAGGTGCAAAATATAAAATAATACCTGCTGAAGTTGCAACTGCTTTACCACCACGGAATTTTGCAAAAATAGGATACACATGGCCAATAACGGCAAAAGCACCAGCTATTAATGGATGGATATTAACAGCTAGTAAAGCTGGTAAAGCTGCTGCTAGTGTTCCCTTTAAAATATCCATAAATGTAACTATAAATCCTGCTTTTGCACCAAGTGTACGAAAAGTGTTTGTTGCTCCTAAGTTTCCACTACCATGTTTGCGTATATCAATTCCATAAAAACCTTTTCCAATAATAAGAGCTGATGGGATGGAACCTAATAAATAACTTAGAATTAAAACGGTAATAATCATCATTGTATGTACTCCTTGCCTGTTTTTCATTTTATATTGTATCATATAAAATTCTTTCTCAATAGACGTATTTTTCTACTAAAGGTAATCATATCTTGTCAAAAATTTGTAAGAATTTTGGGTATATCAATACATAGATTTTCTAAATTAGATGTTATATACTTAACAAAAATAAATAAAAATCTATATAATGTGTTTTTAGTTATTGGATAAAACAATATATAGTGTTTTTGGGGGAATATATATGCAGTACACATTAGAACGGGAAAAAGAATATCAATTGTTATTACAATCTTTTCATGAAATCGTACAAGTAGATAATCAAGATTTATTACAAGAAAACGCAAATGTAGATGGTAGATCGCCAATGGGATTATTGGGTAAATTCGGCTCAGAAAGTGCGAAATTTTATGCAAGAGAATATTTATTAGATAAAGAAGTAGTAAAAGCAATAGATGATAATGTTGTCTATCCACATGATTTAGATTTTTATCCAACAGGTACGACAACATGTAGTCAAATTCCACTAGCTAAAATATTAAAAAATGGATTTAATACAGGACATGGGCATATGCGTGAACCACAGGATATAAAATCTGCTATGGCATTGTCTAGTATTATCTTACAAGCAAATCAAAATATGCAACATGGTGGTCAAGCATTTCCTATGTTTGATTATGATTTAGCTCCATATGTAACAAAAACATATATTAAAAATAAAAAATTTCTTAAATCTCTAGATGTTTTAAACGAGGAGCAGATTGAAAGTAAAGCTTGGGAAATGACTGAACGAGATGTTTATCAAGCGTGTGAAGCTTTTATTCATAATAGTAATTCCATGCATTCTCGAGGTGGTGGTCAAGTTCCATTTGTTTCAATTAACTATGGAACAGACACTTCAAAAGAAGGAAGAATACTAATAAAAAATATCTTATTAGCTACACAAGCTGGATTAGGGAACGGAGAAACACCTATATTTCCTATTCAAATTTTTAAAGTAAAAAAAGGAACAAACTTTGAAAGTAGTGATCCAAACTATGATTTATATCAACTGGCATTAGAAACGACAGGAAAACGCCTATTTCCTAACTTTGCATTTGTAGATGCGCCATTTAACTATCAGTACTATAATGGTACGCCTGAAAGTGAGATTTGCTATATGGGGTGTCGTACAAGAGTAATGGCAAATATTCATGGCGAAGAAAATGCAATTGGACGTGGAAATTTATCGTTTACATCTATTAACTTAGTTAAGATTGCTTTAACTAGTTCAACAATTCGTGAATTTTTTAACAAATTAGACACCTATATTGATATTGTGATTAAACAGTTATTAGATCGTTTTGAATTTCAGGCGAAAAAACAAGCAAGGGATTTTAAATTTTTATATTCTCAAGGTGTATGGAAAAATGGTGAAAAGCTTGCAGATACAGATTATGTTCGTGAAATTATTAAACAAGGAAGTCTTAGTGCAGGATTTATTGGATTAGCAGAGGCCCTTGTAGCATTAACAGGTAAACATCATGGTGAATCTGCCAAATCACTACAATTAGGCGAACAAATTGTAAAACATATGCGAAAACGAATGGATGAAGCGACAGATATATATAAATTAAATTTCTCTTTAATTGCAACTCCAGCGGAAGGGTTATCTGGTAAATTTACAGCAAAAGATAAAAAAGAATTTGGAATTATTGAGGGAGTAACAGATCGTAATTATTATACAAATTCATTCCATGTTCCTGTGTATTATCAAATAAAGGCAATTAATAAAATTAAAATTGAAGGCCGTTTTCATCAATATTGTAATGCCGGACATATCACATATGTTGAAATCGATGGAAATGCTTCTAATAATGTAAAAGCCCTTGATGCACTTGTAAAAGCGATGGCGGAAAATAATATTGGTTATGGATCAATTAATCATCCTGTTGATAGATGTGGTAATTGCGATTATACAGGGTATATTGACAATGAATGTCCAAAATGTGGGATAAAAGATGAAGAACAATTTATTCGTATTCGAAGAATTACTGGCTATCTTGTTGGTGATATGACAAAATGGAATAGTGCTAAGCGTTCTGAAGAACATGAGAGGGTAAAACATTGTTAAGTGTAATGAACATTCTTCATGATAGTGTTGTAGATGGAGAAGGATTAAGAACAGTTGTCTTCTTTGCTGGTTGCCCCCATCAATGTATCGGATGTCACAATCAACAATCTTGGAACATAAAGAATGGGACAAAAATGACAATAGAAGATGTTTTGGAAGAAATAAAAAAGAATAGTTTAACAGATGTTACTTTTTCTGGTGGCGAGCCTTTTATGCAAGCAAAAGAAGTGAAAGAGCTAGCAAAAGAAGTGAAAAAGTTAAATAAAGATTTATGGATTTATACTGGTTATACCCTTGAATATATTAAAGAATACGGTTCATCTGATATGAAAGAACTTCTAAGTTATGGAGACGTATTAGTAGACGGTCTATTCATTCAAGAAGAAAGAGACTTAACACTTCCTTTTCGAGGTAGTCGAAATCAGAGAATTCATTATTTAAATGAAATGAAAAATAGTTTATATTAATAGAGTAAACGCTAGCATGAATTGCTGGCGTTTCTTTATAAAATAAAGAAAGTTCAAGGTGAAATTTATGAATAGAAAAATATTAATTATGGAAGATGAAAGATTATTACGTGATATTATTTATGATTATTTTACAGCAGAAGGATTTGAGGTATTACTAGCGGAAAACGGACGTATTGGACTAAACTTATTTCAAGAAGAGAAGGTAGACTTAGTCATTTTAGATATTATGATGCCAGAGTTAGATGGATGGTCTGTTTGTAAGCGAATAAGAAGTTCATCTAATATTCCAATTATAATGCTTACCGCAAGAAGTGAGGATGATGATAAGCTCTTAGGATTTGAATTAGGGGCAGATGAGTATGTGACAAAACCATTTAGTCCTAAAGTGCTAGTTGCTCAAGCAAAGGCCTTATTAAAAAGAGCAGAGGGCACAGTGGGAAGTGAAGATGATCATGTTGAAATAGAGTTTTTGAAAATCAATCGAAAATCTAGGGAAGTGTTTGTGGATAATCAAGCAATTACATTAACACATAAAGAATATGAGTTACTGTTATATTTAATTGATAATAAAGGGATCGTTTTATCCAGAGAAGCAATCTTAAATACTGTATGGGGATATGATTATGATGGAGATGATCGAACTGTAGACACACATATAAAAAAATTAAGAAATAAGCTAGGTGAAGCTGCTAAATTTATTGCGACGGTTATTCGAGTTGGTTATAAATTTGAGGTATAGTTATGAAAATTAAAAGTATTATTTGGAAATTATTTTTCTTACTTGTTGGTTTATTTACTAGCTTTTTTATATTGATGTATTTAGGACAAACCTTTTTCTTAGAACAGTATTATATTGATAAAAAAGAAGAAGTGGTGGCAGAACCGCTGCAAAAATTCGTTGATAACTATAAGTTATATAATTGGGACCCAATTCAAGTTCAAGAAAAAACGAATGAGTTCTATAATCAAACAAATGCATTTGTTGCAGTCGTAGATTCTAAAGGTTTTATTAAAAATGAGACTGAATTTTCTATGACGATTACTTTATCTAAAGGGAAACATATAAAAATTTCTTTAAACAATGCACTTTTTGGAAATGATGCAGAAAAGTTATTTAAACTAAACTTAACAAAAGGAGAACAGGTACACGTAGAAGGTTTCTACTATGACGATATTATTCATCCACTTATTATTCAAACGTCAAAAGGAAAATGGATAAGTGATTTTGAAAACGTTAGTGGTTTTTCTACGAATACTATTAGTTTTAATGGTGTGATTGATGGAGCAATTTTACCATCTGAAACAGATATGGCTTATTCTTCGAAAATGGATATGTTTATACGGGCAGTTCAATCTTGGTTTATTGAAGTAAAACAAGGGAAAATTAATATTGAATCTGGCGTTTATGATTATACAGATTATGTAAATGGTATAAAAAACAAAGTGTTTGTAGAACCACTGATAAACAATAATGGTAATCAAGAATTTATCTTTGCCTTGACTTCTTTACAACCTGTGAGCGAAGCAATGATCGTTTTTAAAGATTTTTATTTGTATGCTTTTTTAATTATCATCATCATTATTGTTCTTTTTTCCTTTTATTTATCAAAATATATTGCTAATCCACTTTTAGAAATAAATGATTTAACAAAAAGAATGGCTAAGTTAGATTTCTCAAAACGAATTTCCTATAATCGCCAAGATGAAATTGGAGAATTATCGCAAAGTATTAATGAGATGTCAGAAAATCTAAAATCAACGGTACACGATTTACAAGTCGCAAATGAGCAGCTTTTATTAGATATTGAGAAAGAACGAAAACTAGAAGTGACAAGGAAAGAATTTATTTCTGGAGTATCTCATGAGCTGAAAACACCACTTAGCATTGTTAAAAGTTATGCAGAAGGTATTAAAGATGGAATTGCTAAAAATCGTAGTGATGCTTATATAGAAGTGATTATTGATGAAGTGGATAAAATGGAAAATTTAATTGGCGATATGTTAGATTTAGCCCGATTGGAATCTGATGGTGTAAAATTAGATATAAAACCTTTTCAATTAAAAGCAAAGATTACTGAAATTTTAGAGCGTATGGATTTTATGTTCCAGGCTAAAAATTTACATGTAGATATTCATCTTAAAGATAGCATAGTTATTGGAGATGAAAGTCGAATTGAGCAAGTGTTAATTAACTTTATTCGAAATGCAATTCAATATACACCTAATGGAAATAAAATTGAAATTGAAATGTTTGTAAAAGACAATGAGGTTATTACAGCTATTCGTAACTATGGAGTTGTAATTCCTGCAGATCAAATGGAACAAATGTGGGATAGATTTTATCGAGTTGATCGATCACGCCATCGAGAAAATGGAGGAACTGGTTTAGGATTAGCTATTACGAAAACAATTCTTAGCTTACACCATTCAACTTATAGTGCTAAATCACTAAAAGATGGGGTAGAATTTTCATTTACGCTACCACAAAAATAAAAAAAGATATGTAATGTTCACATGAAATACACACCTTAATATTAAGCTAAGTTTAGAAAATACAAAAAGTGAGGGTGTTAATAATGGAAAACGAACAAATGGGACGAAATGAAGACAACGAAAAAAAACAATCAGATGTTTATAAGTCCTCTCTCTATAACGAGGAAAACGGCGCAGAAAAAGTATATCCTAATGAAAACATCAATGAAAATATAAAAGCAGATGCGGACTTGAAAGATACTAATATACAAGCAACAAGAAAAGAAATGAAAGAAGAAAGAATAACGAAACAACCTAGTAAAAAAGGGTATTTTTTTTCTGGTATAGCTGGTGCGGTTATAGGTGCACTTACTATCACATTTATCACTCCCTATTTAACAAATTCAGATACAGATTTAACACCAAATACATCAAATTCACAGCCAGTAGTACCGTCAAAAATTACAGTTGTAAATAAAGACGATGTGGCTAGTGTTATTCAGCAAGTAAAAAAAGCAGTTGTAGGGGTCAAAAATTATCAAAATATCAGCAACTTTATGGCGGAAAAACAAGAAGTGTCATCCGGTTCGGGAGTTATTTATAAAAAAGTTGGAGATAAAGCACTTGTTGTAACAAATCATCATGTAATAAACTCAGCTCAAAAACTTGAAGTAAAATTAGATAATGAAAAACGAGTGGAAGCAAAGCTAGTTGGAAGTGATCCTCTTATGGATTTAGCAGTTTTGGAAATCCCAGCAGAAGATGTAGAAATGGTTGCAACATTAGGAACTTCAGATGAAATTCGTGTTGGTGATACAGCTATTGCAATTGGAAATCCGCTAGGTTTTTTAGAAGGAACCGTCACGGAAGGAATTATTTCAAGTAAGGAACGAGAAATACCAATGGATATCAACGGGGATGGACAGCCAGATTGGGAAGCACAAGTATTACAGACTGATGCGGCAATTAATAGTGGAAATAGTGGTGGAGCACTAATTAACGCAGAGGGAAAAGTAATAGGCATTAATTCAGCCAAAATTGCTGCTGAATCTGTTGAAGGGATTGGTTTTGCTATTCCAATGGATTTGGCTAAACCAATTTTAGATTCGTTAGAAAAATATGGAGAAGTAAGACGTCCAATTGTAGGAGTAAAATTAATATCTTTAGAAGATATACCATCATTTAATTTACGCTCTACTTTAAAATTACCGGAGGATGTAAATGGTGGTGCTGTAGTTGCAGAAGTTACGTCAGGGTCGCCTGGTAAAGCAGCTGGATTAAAAGAATATGATGTTATCGTAGCATTAGATAACACACCAATTCAAAATGTGCTTCAATTTAGAAAATATTTATATACAAATAAGAAATCTGGAGAAAAAGTAAAAATTACATTCTATCGAGATGGTAAAAAACAAACAACAACTGCTACATTAACGACAGATAAAGTATATTAACCATTATTTCAAAACACCTCATTTTTGAGGTGTTTTATTATATGCTCGTATATAAAAATATTTTATAATGCTTACTTTTTATGATAGATAATTATATAATAAAGTCAGATGGCTGAATGAAAACAATGTGGGGAGTGGATGATAATGATTGAAAATCCATCTAGAGAAGAATTGGGGGAAATTTTAAAAAAGGCAAAAAGAATAGCAGTTGTTGGATTATCCGATAATCCGATGAGAACTTCATATACAGTTGCTGAGGCTATTAAAGCTGCTGGATATGAAATTATCCCTGTTAATCCAAATATTGATAGCGTTTTCGGAATTAAAGCTGTTTCCTCTTTAAAGGATATAAAAGAACCAGTAGATATTGTAAATGTTTTTCGACGTGCAGAACAATTAATGCCTATTGCAAAAGAATTTTTAGAAATAGATTGTCCTATTTTTTGGGCACAGTCTGGAATTGTGAATGAAGAGGTTTATCAATTACTTAAAGAACATGGACGGACAGTTGTTATGGATCGATGCATTAAGGTAGAACATTCGCTAACAAAATGATTATTTTGTCTAAATAAAAAAGAATATGTAAAAAAGCAGAGAAATTTCTGCTTTTTTATTTTTTCAGAAACACTTGAGATAAAGGAGGTTTGTTTGGTATTGTTGTAACATAGTATTTTTTGACATGAGCATGAAATATTAAAATAATGGTACACGAAAGTATATTCGATATGTTACAATGAAACGCGAATTAAACTTACTTGTGAAAGGGGTAGGGACTTTTGACAGAGAAAATAAAATATAACGAAGACGCAATACAAGTGCTCGAAGGTCTCGAAGCAGTACGAAAACGTCCTGGAATGTATATCGGTAGTACTGATAGTCGAGGACTACATCATTTAGTTTATGAGATAGTTGATAATTCTGTAGATGAAGCACTTGCAGGTCATGGAAATGAAATTAATGTAACAATACATAAAGATAATAGTATAAGTGTAGAAGATAAGGGACGCGGAATGCCAACAGGAATGCATAAAATGGGTAAGCCAACTCCTGAAGTTATTTTAACTATTCTCCATGCCGGCGGGAAATTTGGACAAGGGGGCTATAAAACAAGTGGAGGATTACATGGTGTAGGTGCTTCAGTTGTAAATGCTTTATCTGAATTTTTAGTTGTAACAATAAAAAGAGATGGGTATATTTATCAACAAAAATTTGAAAACGGTGGTACTCCAGTTACTACCTTAGAAAAAATTGGTACAACTAAAGGAACAGGAACAAAAATTACATTTAAACCTGATCGAAAAATTTTTAGTACAACAAACTATAATTACGATACATTAAGCGAACGTTTACGAGAATCGGCTTTTTTATTAAAAGGCTTAAAAATTACACTAACAGATGAACGTCATGATATGAAAGATGTATTTCATTATGACAATGGAATCGAGGCGTTTGTTGAATATTTAAATGAAGATAAAGATACGTTACATAAAGTTGTGTTTATTGAGGGAAAACAAAATGAAATTGAAATTGAATTTGCTTTCCAATTTAACGATGGTTATTCAGATACCATTTTATCTTTTGTAAATAATGTCCGAACAAAAGATGGGGGTACTCATGAAATAGGAGCTAAAACTGCTATGACTAGGGCATTTAACGAATACGCTAGAAAAAGCGGGCTCTTAAAAGAAAAAGATAAAAATTTAGACGGTTCAGATATTCGTGAAGGTCTTTCAGCTATCGTATCTGTTCGCGTTCCAGAAGCGCTTTTACAATTTGAAGGTCAAACAAAAGGCAAATTAGGGACTAGCGAGGCTCGTTCTGCTGTTGATAGTGTTGTAGCGGAACATTTAGCATACTTTTTACATGAAAATTCAACAATTGCAACAGATTTAGTGAAAAAAGCAATTCGCGCTTTTCAAGCTCGTGATGCAGCCAGAAAGGCACGAGAAGAAGCTCGTACTGGGAAAAAGCGTAAGAAGAACGAAGGGACATTATCCGGGAAACTGACACCAGCTCAAACTCGTAATCCAAAGAGAAATGAGCTATATTTAGTCGAAGGAGACTCTGCCGGCGGTTCAGCTAAACAAGGTCGAGATCGTAAATTTCAAGCGATATTGCCACTTCGAGGGAAAGTAATAAATACAGAAAAAGCAAAATTAGCGGATATTTTCAAGAATGAAGAAATAAATACAATTATTCATGCTATTGGGGCAGGTGTAGGAACAGACTTTTCTGTTGAAGATGCAAATTATGATAAAGTTATCATTATGACCGATGCTGATACAGATGGTGCTCATATTCAGGTATTACTTCTAACATTCTTCTATCGATATATGAAACCATTAATAGATGATGGGAAAGTATATATTGCCTTACCTCCTTTGTATAAAGTTAGTAAAGGGACAGGAAAAAAGGAAGTTGTAGAATATGCTTGGTCTGAAAGAGATTTAGATGACACAATCAAAAAAGTAGGGCGCGGATATATGCTCCAACGTTATAAAGGACTAGGTGAGATGAACGCAGATCAGCTATGGGAAACAACGATGAATCCAGAAACAAGAACGTTGATTCGAGTAAAAATTGACGACGCTGCTCGAGCTGATAAACGTGTTTCTATACTCATGGGAGATAAAGTAGAACCTCGACGTAAATGGATTGAAGCTCATGTAGAGTTTGGATTAAATGAAGATAGTAATATTTTAGAAAATGACAATATGATTATTGAGGAGGAGCATGGAGAATGATTTCAGAAAAACTACATGAACTTCCTTTAGAGGATGTATTAGGAGATCGTTTCGGCCGCTATAGTAAATATATTATCCAAGAACGTGCATTACCTGATGTAAGGGACGGATTAAAACCTGTTCAACGACGTATTTTATATGCAATGCATGTGGAAGGTAATACAAGTGAAAAAGCTTTTCGTAAATCTGCTAAAACAGTAGGTAATGTTATTGGTAATTATCATCCTCATGGTGATAGTTCTGTTTATGAGGCAATGGTTCGGTTAAGTCAAGATTGGAAAGTGCGTAACGTATTAGTTGAAATGCATGGAAATAATGGTAGTATGGATGGAGATCCTCCAGCCGCTATGCGTTATACAGAAGCTCGTCTTTCTGCACTTGCCTCTGAATTATTAAAAGATATTGAAAAACAAACAGTTGAATTTATTCCAAACTTTGATGACACGATAGAAGAACCAGTTGTATTACCTGCTATGTACCCTAATTTACTTGTAAATGGATCGACTGGAATATCAGCTGGTTATGCAACAGAAATTCCTCCTCATAACTTAGGAGAAGTAATTGATGCAACTATTTTACGTATGGATAAACCAACATGTACAGTTGACGACCTTTTAAATGTTATTAAAGGACCAGATTTTCCAACAGGTGGAATTATTCAAGGGATAGATGGTATTAAAAAAGCATATGAAACCGGTAAAGGTCGAATTATTATTCGTGCCAAAACTGAAATTGAAACAATCCGCGGAGGAAAACAACAAATTGTTGTAACAGAAATTCCTTATGAAGTAAATAAGGCAAATTTAGTGAAAAAAATCGATGATTTACGCATTGATAAAAAACTAGATGGTATTTCAGAAGTTCGTGATGAAACAGATCGTAGTGGTCTCCGTATTGTAATTGAGTTGAAAAAAGATAGTGATGGAGAAGGCATATTAACATATCTTTATAAAAATACAGAATTACAAGTAACTTATAATTTTAATATGGTTGCCATCTCGAATAAACGACCAAAATTAATGGGGATATTGCCAATTTTAGATGCGTATATTGCTCATCAAAAAGAAGTTGTTTCAAATCGTTCTCGCTATGAATTAACAAAAGCAAAAGATCGTCAACATATTGTAGATGGTTTAATGAAAGCTTTATCGATTCTAGATGAGGTCATTACAACAATTCGAGCGGCTAGCGATAAACGAGATGCCAAAAATGCATTAATTACTAAGTACTCTTTTACAGAAACACAAGCTGAAGCAATTGTAATGTTACAGTTATATCGTTTAACAAATACAGACATTACGGCTCTTCAAAAAGAATCTGAGGAGTTAAATAAGAAAATTCAAGAACTACAAAATATCTTAAGCAATGATAATAAATTGTTGTCTGTTATAAAGAAAGATTTAAAAAGAGTAAAGAACACCTATAGTGATGAAAGACGTTCACTTATTGAACAAGAAATTGAAGAATTAAAAATTAATATGGAATTGATGATTCCACAAGAAGATGTAATGGTAACTGTCACAAGTGAAGGTTACATAAAACGTACAAGTTTACGATCGTTTGCTGCATCGAATGGAAAAGATTTGGCAATGAAAGAAACGGATTGGGTATTATTCCAATCAGAGCAAAATACAGTTGATACAATTTTGTTATTTACTAATAAAGGGAACTATATTTATATTCCTATCTATCAGCTACCTGACATTAGATGGAAAGATTTAGGGCAACATATTGGTAATATTATACCGCTATCAGAAAATGAAAAAATCATTCATGTAACAACTGTAAAGAATTTTGAAGAAGATTCACGTAATTTATTGTTCATTACGAAGAATGGAATGGCGAAAAAAACAGAGCTAAAGCAATATAAGGTCCAACGCTATTCACGTGCATTAGTTGCAATGAACGTCAAAGAAGATGATGAGATAATAGAAGTTTTAGAAACATCTGGCCAAGATGAAATTGTTATTTTTACAGCTGAAGGATTTGCATTACGTTTTAATGAAGATGAAATCGCACCAATTGGTGTTCGTGCAGCTGGTGTCAAAGGAATTACATTAAAAGATGATACAGTTATTAGTGCTACTACTATCGATGAAAATGCCCTATATCTATTCGTTACGCAACGTGGAGCAGTTAAAAAGATGAGTGCAAAAGCCATTGAAGTTTCAAATCGTGCAAAAAAAGGCACCAGACTATTAAAACAACTAAAAACAAATCCACATCAACTTGTACGTGTTATTCGTATTGATGAAAGAGAAATGACGATTACATGTCGAACAGAAAAAGGTATTTCTGAAACGATTCATCCAAATACAGTGAAGCTAAGTACAGCACCTACAAATGGATCGTTTATTATAGATACAGATGACACAGGTATTATTACGACTGTTTATTCTCAACAAATTAATTAAATATTTTATGATATAAAAGACTTATTTTGACAAAAAGTTAAGATAAGTCTTTTTTATTATTGTTTTGTCGAAAAAAAATAGACTTTTTTTCAGAAAATAGTTGTCTGAACACGAACAAGTAATGTATCATTTGTATAAAGATTTTAAATTATTTGAAAATTTAAAAATTAGGGGGATTTATATGAAATTAAAAAAAGGATTAGTTGCTGTTATATCAACAACACTTTTATTGGGAATATTAGCAGGTTGTGGAAATGAGAATAAAAATGGTACAAATTCGTCTTCTTCAGGTGGAGATTCGAAGGTAATTAAAGTTGCTACTCAAACACCGTTATCTGGGAATAGTGCTACGTTAGGGGAAGCAATTAAACTTGGGGCACAATTAGCACTGGAGGATCAAAAAGCTGAATTTGAAAAATTAGGTTTTAAATTAGAATTACAACCATATGATGACCAAGGTGATCCTAAAAAAGGAGTATCAAATGCTAATATTATTGGTGCCGATAAATCTGTTTTAGCAATTGTTGGGCATTTAAATTCAGGTGTTGCTATTCCTTCGTCAGAAGTATATGAGAAATATTCACTCCCAATGGTATCGCCTGCAAATACAGCAACAGCAGTTACGGATCGTAAATTAAAAACAGTTAACCGAATTGTTGCACGGGATGATTTTCAAGGTCCTGCGGGTGCAGATTATGCAATGGATAAATTAGGCGCAAAAAAAATCTTTGTTGTTCAAGATAAAACAGCATATGGTCAAGGATTAGCAGATGCATTTAAAAAGGCTGCTGAGGAAAAGGGTGCTGAAATTTTAGGTTACGAAGGTATTACAGTAGGCGAAAAAGATTTTAATGGTGTTGTTACTAAAATAGCTGCTAAAAAGCCAGATTTAGTATATTTCGGTGGATTGTATGCAGAAGGTGGTCTTTTAATTAAACAAGCTCGTGCGAAAGGAATTAAAGTACCATTCATGGGCGGTGATGGGCTAGATTCATCTACATTAGTTGATATAGCTGCGGATGGTGTAAAAAATGTCTATTATACATCTGTTGCTGGTGATGCAATGACGACAGATAAAGGAAAAGTATTTGCCGAAGCTTATAAGAAGAAATTTGGTAAAAATATCGAAGGTTATTCTGCATATGGATATGATTCAATGGGAGTTGTATTACAAGGAATAAAAGAAAGTATTAAAGCTAATAGCAATAAACTTCCAACACGTGAACAAGTACGTGATGCAATTCGTAAAACTGCTGACTTTGAAGGAATTATAACAAAAGCTGGATTTGATGATATCGGTGACAATAAATACGCAAAAGTATTTATTTATAAGTTTGATGAACCAAAATATCCTGGAATACTAGATGGACAAATAGAAAAGAAATAAATATATATCACTCTATAAGTCCTACACTTCTTTAGTAAAAGTAGGTGTAGGACTTTTTTATTTACTATTGACTATAGAAAAGGAAGTGGTGCGATTGTTAGCTGAAGTTTTACAAACATTACCGCAAGTATTAGTAGATGGATTAACATTAGGTGCTATTTATGCAATTGTTGCTTTGGGATATACAATGGTTTATGGAATATTAGAATTAATTAACTTTGCTCATGGTGAAATTTTTATGACCGGTGCTTTTGTAGGGACGGCTGTCTTCTTAGCATTAGGTGCAGTTGGTTTTTTAACAAGTGTACCAGCCTTATTAACTTTGGTCATTGTTTTAATACTTGCATCAATTATTACAGGTTTATTGGGAATGGGGATTGAAAGAGTAGCATATAGGCCGTTACGAACCGCTCCTAAATTAATTACGCTTATTACTGCAATTGGGATTAGTTTTTTATTACAAGATTTAATTCGATTTATTGCTGAATTTAAATATGGTAACTATATTGTAACAGGCCCTGAATTATTTAAAGGTCAATTTACTTTAAAGGCATCTTCTTTAAGCTCTATGTTCACGGATGCCAGTATTCGTACATCGACCATCATATTAATTGTTACTGCAATCATTATGTTAATTACACTAGATTACTTTATAAATAGAACAAAATGGGGAATGGCGATGCGAGCTGTCGCACAGGATAGAGAAACAGCATCATTAATGACCGTAAACGTAAACAAAGTAATTTCCCTAACATTTTTTATTGGTTCTGCTCTTGGTGGCGCTACGGGTGTCCTTTTTGCAGTTCAGTATTCGACGGTTGATCCTTATATCGGTTTTATTTTAGGGCTAAAAGCATTTACCGCAGCTGTATTAGGAGGTATTGGTAATATTCGTGGTGCAATGTTTGGAGGCGTTTTATTAGGATTAGTAGAGATGTTTGCTGCAGCTAATTTATCCATTTTTACGCAGGATGTTTTAGGATCTGAATATAAAGATGTTTTTGCATTTGCTATTTTAATTATTGTATTGATTTTTAAACCTGAAGGACTATTTGGAAAAGCAACAACTGAGAAAGTGTAGGTGAATAGGATGTCAAAATTAATTAACACAATAAAGCACAATAAATTATTGCAAGGAATTTTGTTGTCTATCTATGTTGCGGTTTCGGCATTAAGTCTCTTTTTCGCTCAAAAATCAGTTACATCATT
Organism: Bacillaceae bacterium; assembly: GCA_051873875.1. Classification (GTDB taxonomy): domain Bacteria; phylum Bacillota; class Bacilli; order Bacillales; family Bacillaceae_G; genus JBJEFI01. The sequence goes on from JBJEFI010000040.1 coordinate 45,998, forward strand.
TTTATTAGTTTTATTTTCATTATTTTTATTATATTTAACGCATTTTTCAACAAAAGTAAAATGGCTACTAGCTGGTATTATTCTAGCGTGTATTTTACCTTATGCGGCAAGCCAAGGTGATTCCTATCAATCTTATATGGATGTTGCTACGTTAGTTGGAATATATATTGCAATGGCACTTGGATTAAACATTGTAGTGGGACTAGCAGGCTTACTAGATTTAGGATTTGTTGCATTTTTCGCTTTAGGTTCCTACACATATGGCATATTTGCTACAGCTCAGGCGAATAACTTTATGCCCTTTGGTGAATATCCACTTTCAGGTAATAGTTTCTGGATTTTTTTGATAATAGGCATGTTTATCGCTGCTTTAGCTGGTATTCTTCTAGGGATTCCAGTACTACGCGTAAAAGGAGACTATTTGGCAATTGTAACTCTTGGATTTGGTGAAATTATTCGTATTATCTTTAATAACTTAGATAAACCTGTCAATATAACAAATGGAGCGATGGGAATATCATCTGTTACACCACCTAGTATTTTTGGTATCTCAATTGAATTTCCGAGCCAATTTTATTGGATAGTATTAGTACTATTATTGATTGTTATTTATGCTGTTCAGCGTTTAGAACATTCAAAAATAGGGCGTGCGTGGAAAGCAGTTCGTGAAAATGAAATTGCTGCTCAGTCAATGGGTATTCATTTGGTAAAAACAAAATTAACAGCATTTGCGATTGGTGCTTCTTTTTCTGGAATGATGGGAGTTGTATTTGCAGCAAAACAAATGTTTGTTGATCCAACAAGTTTTACATTATTAGAATCTATTACAATACTAGTTATGGTTATTTTAGGTGGAATGGGTAGTGTACCAGGTGTTATTCTAGGTGCTGCAATGATGACAATTTTGAATCTACAAGTGCTAACAGAAGTAACAAATTATTTAAATTCTTTATCTCAAAATGGCGTAATTACAATTCCTGATGCGCTTTCTCCAGCAAAAATGCAACGATTTATATTTGGAGCTATTTTGATCATGTTTGCATTATATCGCCCAAAAGGATTAATTCCTGCACGGAACCGTTTATATAAGAAATCTGATTTAACATCATCAGATACAGTTTATGAGAAGGACTCATCCTTGAATGCATAACTTAGAAAGCGAGGCAACTATATGAGTATATTAGAGGTGAAAAATTTAACTAAAAAATTTGGTGGATTAACAGCGGTAAATGACGTTACAATGACTGTAGAAAAAGGGTCTATTACAGCTGTTATAGGGCCAAATGGTGCGGGTAAAACAACATTTTTTAATATGATTACAGGCGTATATCAACCAGATGTAGGAATGATATTATTAGATGATAAAAGTATTGTTAGAAAAAAAACTCATGAAATATCAAGATTGGGGATTGCTCGAACTTTCCAGAATATTCGTCTTTTTAATGAGATGACCGTTTTAGAAAATGTAATGGTAGGATTTCATAATCAATTAAAAGCAGGTATTTTCTCAACATTATTCTCATTACCATTTGTTCAAAAGGAAGATAAACAAGTAAAAAAGGATGCATATAAGCTACTAGAATATGTTGGGTTAGAGGAATTTTTTAATGAAACTGCAAAAAATTTGCCATATGGAGCTCAACGTCGCTTAGAAATTGCTCGGGCATTAGCAACAAATCCAAAAGTTTTATTATTAGATGAGCCGGCAGCTGGAATGAATCCAAAGGAAACAAAAGATTTAACAAAATTGATTTACCAAATGAGAGAAGAATTAGACTTAACGGTTATTTTAATTGAGCATGATATGAAACTTGTAATGGAAATAGCTGAATATATTTTTGTTTTAGATCATGGTGAAAAAATTGCAGAAGGTGTTCCAAATGATATTCGAAATAACAAAAAAGTAATTGAAGCGTATTTAGGTAGTAGTGCTGTAACAACTGCATAATGATGGGAGATAGAGATATGAATATAATCGAACTAAAAAATATTAATGCCTATTATGGTGGGATTCATGCGCTAAAAGATATCATTTTACACGTAGGAAAAGGAGAAATTGTAACATTAATAGGAAGTAATGGAGCCGGGAAATCAACGACATTAAAAACAATTAGTGGGCAGGTTAAGCCGCGTTCAGGGGCTATTATTTACGAAGGAAACGAAATAACTGGTAAGCCTCCTCATTCCATTGCAAAGGCAAGAATTGCACATGTTCCCGAAGGACGACGTATTTTTCCAAAATTAACAGTTGAAGAAAATTTAGAGATAGGCGCTTTTTCTGTTAAAGATAAAAAAATCATTCAAGAAAGAATGGAAAAAACATTCCATTATTTTCCGAAATTAAAACAACGTTTAAAACAAACAGGTGGAACGATGAGCGGAGGAGAGCAACAAATGCTGGCAATTGCTCGTGCTTTAATGATGGGGCCGGAATTGCTAATGTTAGATGAACCTTCGATGGGGTTAGCACCAATTATAGTAGAACAAATTTTTGAAATTATAAAAGAGTTGAACGAAGAAGGAATGACTGTTCTTTTAGTAGAACAAAATGCATATCAAGCATTACAAATAGCCCATCGTGGTTATGTTATTCAAACGGGAGAAATTAAATTAGTAGGTACTGGACAAGAACTAATAAATGATGAGATTGTGCGTGAAGCATATTTAGCATAAATAAAAGCGACCATTTGAGGTCGCTTTTATGCTGTCTTAGCTTTTTTTTCTAAGTATGATTTAACTTCTTCTTGCAATTCTACTTGTTCGCTCATAGGTAATGTATGAACATTAGCGCTAATTGTTTCTTCTAATAGAGCTCTATTTTTATACACATTTTCGTATTTATTATTATAATAATACTTTACTGCTTCTTCATTAGAGTAAAATTTCTTACCTAATTTTAATAACATTGTTACGGGTAACTTCTTAATATCAGAAGATGATATAGTAGCCACTGCTACAAGTGGTTTTGTTGCAGTTAAAACAGTAGTTTGCATAGATGCATTACAATGTTTTTTTATAATGCGTTTTTTCTTCGATGTGATTAGACGTCCGACCTGGATACGTTTTTGTAGCTTTGTACGTTTTTGTTTTTTGGCAATGTATTTAGCCCAATTTCTTTTTGTCATTGCTATCCGCTCCTTTAAGACTAAAACAGCATAGTCACAAGTCAACATTTTAACAGAAATTATTACATGTGTAAACGCAAGATTATAAATTATAAGATTTTCAATGATTTCTTTTGAAAAGTGATTCTATTAACCCTATTTAATGCATACTGATTATTAAAGAGGTGATAGAGTTGTTTCAATCTAAAATATATATCGGGTCTATACGTATTAGTAAATTAGTAATCATTTCGTTTTTACTAGTTATCCTATTTTTCTTCTTTGCAGGGTTAATGGTTACTTCTTTTCAAAAAGCAAAATCATCTATTGTAAATTACATATTTTTATCTATATCAGATACATTGTTAGTAAATACATTTCCTTTAGAAAATATTCATTTTCAAATAGATAATGAAAAAACAAGTACTAGCAATATCTTTAATAGCATTTTTTCAACAGCTACAACAGTAAAGTTTAATGATTTAAGAAGTTTTATTAGTCAAGAAATCCCTGGATTTAACAATTATTATAAGGATATATTAGTTGCAGGTGAAGGAACAGATATTACAAATATTCCTATCGAATCTAATATTTCAATGGAAGATTTGCAAAAAGACTTCGGGGTTAACGAGCAATATAAAGACACTGTAAATAATGCCAAAGCTAGTGCAATTGGAAGTAATTTAAAAAAGGAAGTTCTTCTTTATTATTCTCATACGAGGGAGTCTTTTTTGCCAATGTTAAATGGAACAAATAATCCTAATGAGGCTTATAGTACAAAAGCCAATGTTACATTACTTGGAGAGCGATTTAAAAACAATTTAGAAAAGGCCGGTGTCGGAACAATTACTAATAACACAGATATCGTCGAGACTTCTTTAAAAAGAGGATTAACGCACAGTGATGCTTATCGGGTATCAAGAGAAGTAATACTTAAGGAAAAAGAAAAGAATAAAAATTTAACCTATTTAATTGATATACATCGTGATGCCAGTCGAAAAAAAATAACGACAAAAAATATAAAAGGAAAAGCATATGCACGGTTATATTTTATAGTAGGAATTGAAAATCCTAACTTTAAAAAGAATTTACAAATGACAAAAGAGATAAACAACTATTTAGACGAGCATTATTACGGAATTAGTCGGGGAATTTTTCCTAAGAGCTACGCTGATGGAAATGGGCTTTATAACCAAGATCTATCTCCGAATGCCATCTTAGTTGAAATCGGTGGTGTTGATAACAATTTAGATGAACTGAATAGTACGATTGATGTACTAACAGAAGCATTTTTACACTATTACAAAAGTAAAGAGAATAATTAATTAATTAATTAATTTTCTTTGCTTTTGTAGGATTTTGACAGAATTTGATGATATATATGTATTTCATCTAGGCCTGTTGTACGATAGAATAAATACGCACCTTGGTAAGCGCTTACTTTTATTTTTAAGAGGGGGTACTTAAAATGAAAAGAAAAGATGTATTGGCTCCAAATATGGTGGATTTTTTTCCAGTAAGAGATGTTGACTACTTAGAATTATATGTAGGTAATGCAAAAGCATCGGCATATTATTTTGCAAAGGCATTTGGTTTCCAATTAATTGCTTATTCTGGCTTAGAAACAGGAAATCGTGAGAAAGTATCGTATGTTTTAAAACAAGGAAATGCAAAACTTGTCCTTTCAGGTGCATTAAATGATTCTTCTGATATTGCACAATTTGTTAAGCAACATGGTGATGGTGTAAAAGATATTGCATTATTAGTAGACGATGTTGAAAAAGCATATCATGAGGGAGTGAAACGAGGTGCAATTGAGATAATGGCACCTACAACACTTCAAGATAAAGATGGAATGATTAAGAAAGCGATTATTGGAACATATGGTGATACAATTCATACCTTAATAGAACGAAAAAACTATCAAGGAATCTTTTTGCCCGGATACGAGCCAATTGAGTGGACATTGTCTTCTCAACCAACAGGCTTAATTGCAGTTGATCATGTTGTAGGAAATGTAGAAGAAATGGAAGAATGGGTGTCTTACTATGAAAATGTAATGGGATTTACACAAATGATTCACTTTGATGATGACGATATTAGTACCGAATATTCAGCTTTAATGTCAAAAGTAATGACAAATGGAAGTAGAATTAAATTTCCAATTAACGAACCTGCTACAGGAAAAAGAAAATCTCAAATACAAGAGTATTTAGAATTTAATAACGGTGCAGGTGTACAACATATTGCTCTTTTAACAAATGACATTATATCTACAATAAAAAAATTACGAGAAAATGGTGCTGAATTCTTATCTACACCAGATTCTTATTATGAAGATTTAGGGCAACGAGTAGGAGAAATAGATGAAGAGATAGAAAAATTACGAGAATTAAAGATTTTGGTCGATCGCGATGACGAAGGATATTTACTACAAATTTTCACAAAACCAGTTGTAGATCGTCCGACTTTATTTCTTGAAATAATTCAACGAAAAGGATCAAGAGGATTCGGAGAAGGGAACTTTAAAGCTTTATTTGAAGCAATTGAGCGTGAACAGGCACGTAGAGGAAATTTATAATGAATATTGAGCCAAATACATTGCCATGGCAAGATGCGTATAAATTATTAATTGGTTCTATTTTACCTCGTCCAATTGCATTTGTTTCAACAATAAATAACGATGGAGCTTCTAATTTAGCTCCTTTTAGTTTTTTTAACGGTATTTGTGCAAAACCATTTATGGTCTGCTTTGCACCTATGTTTAGAGGGAGTGATGGCCAAAAAAAGGATACATTGCGAAATATTGAAGAAACAAAAGAGTTTGTAATTAATATTGTTAGTGAAGAAATTGCTGAAAAAATGAATAATTGTGCAATTGATTATCCAGCAACAATTGATGAATTTGTAGAAGTTGGATTAACAAAAGAAAAAAGTATAAAAGTAAAACCTTTTCGAGTGAAGGAAAGTCATATTCATTTAGAATGTTGTTTACACAGTATATTAAAATTTGGAGAAGGACCTGGTGCAGGCTGTTTAGTAATCGGAGAAGTAAAGCTCTTTTCAGTAGATGATGCTTATTTTGAGAATGGGAAAATTAAAACAGAGCTGCTAAAGCCGATAGGAAGGCTTGCAGGGCCATCTTATACTAGAGCAATAAGTGATACGTTTGAAATTGAAAGGAAGAAGTTATAGTGAAACTTGTTACTTTTAAAAATAAATTAGAGCAAGAACGTATAGGAATTGTTGAAGAGAATGGTATTTATGAATGGCCTGTTCCAATAACGATGATAGATTTTATTGAAAACTACGAATCAATTAAGCCTTTATTACCTACATACACACAATTGACGAAATATGATTATAAAACTACAAAAATTTGTAGTCCATTACCAATTCCACGTAGTTTACGAGATTTTTATGCATTTGAACAACATGTAAAAACTGCAAGGGAAAATAGAGGATTAAAAATGATAAAAGAATGGTATGAAATTCCGGTTTTTTATTTTAGTAACCATTCGGCAATCATCGGTCCACTTGATGAGGTGGCAGTGCCAAAAGGGTCTAATTGTTTAGACTACGAGCTAGAAATCGCATGTGTAATTGGAAAAAAAGGAAAAAATATCCCTATAAGTGGAGCAATGGATTATATTTTTGGCTTTACAATTATGAACGACTGGAGTGCAAGAGATTTACAGGTAAAAGAAATGAAAGTTGGATTGGGGCCTGCAAAAGGGAAAGACTTTGCAACTTCATTAGGACCTTATTTAGTTACTAAAGATGAATTAGCTCCTTTTTATGATGAGAACGGACACTATCATCTACAAATGAAAGCATATGTAAATAATAAGTTATTATCTACAGGAAATGTAAGTAGTTTATACTATACATTTGCTCAAATGATTGCACAAGCGTCCACTAATACTACTTTGTATCCAGGAGAAATAATTGGTTCAGGGACTGTAGGGAGCGGATGCATATTAGAGTTAGGGTTAGACACACATCGTTGGTTGTTACCAGGTGATGAAATAAAACTTGAAATTGATGGATTAGGAAGTCTTATTAATACAATTTGTTAAAAGTGAGGAGTGTAAAGATGTTTTATCAAAAAAGAGGAAACATTCCAAATAAGCGTCACACTCAATTTTATCAGCAAGATGGGACACTTTATCGGGAACAGGTTATGGGGACAAAAGGGTTTTCTGGTATACAATCCATTCTTTATCATCATCATATGCCAACAGAGGTACTTCACTCAGAATTAATTAGAAAAGTCGATATTAATTATGAAGAAGATGGGCCTTTAAATCACCGACATTTACGAACCGATGAATATAAAGACCAAAATAACTTTATTTTTGAAAGGAATTATGTATTAGGGAATGATGATATACTTATTAGTATTGTAAATGGAAACGAGATAAGTGGATATTATCGGAATGGTGATGGAGACGAATTAATTTTTGTCCATTATGGTAGTGGAAAACTAGAAACGATGTTTGGAACGATTCAGTATAAAGAAGGGGATTATTTAATTATCCCAATTGGAACAATTTATCGCCTAGTACCAGATGAAATAGAACATAAATTGTTGGTGGTTGAATCAAATAGCTGGATTGTTAGTCCTAAGCGGTATCGAAATGAGTTTGGACAATTACTAGAACATAGTCCATTTTGCGAACGGGATATACGAATCCCTAATGAGCTTTTAACAATAAATGAAAAAGGTGAATTTCCTGTTTTTACAAAAACACGTGGAAATATATACAAACATGTATTTGGACATCATCCTTTCGATGTAATTGGATGGGATGGATATTTATATCCGTACGCTTTTAATATCGGAGATTTTGAACCAATTACTGGTCGTATTCATCAGCCACCTCCTATTCATCAAACATTTGAAGGTCATAATTTTGTTATCTGCTCATTTGTTCCAAGACTATATGATTATCATCCTAAATCAATCCCAGCACCATACTATCATAGTAATGTGAACAGTGATGAAGTATTGTATTACGTAAAGGGCAACTTTATGAGTCGAAAAGGAATTAGTGAACAGTCTATTACATTACATCCCAGTGGCATTCCACATGGACCTCATCCTGGAAAAATTGAAGCTAGTATCGGAAAAAAAGAAACGATAGAATTAGCAGTTATGATTGATACATTTCGTCCACTAAAAGTAGTAGAAAGTATAAAACAGGTAGAAGACTTAAATTACATGTTTTCATGGATTGAATAAAAAAGTTATTCTCATCTTTATTGATGGGAATTTTTTATGGAAAAAGTTGCATTTATATTAGGAAATATGAAATAGTATAGATAGGAATACATAAGAAAAGAGGAAATTACATGTTTGATGCAAAATTATTAGATAAATATAAAATGTTATTAGATCATATTAAACCTTTATACACAGAAGATTGTCGTTCATTAGTTGTTACATTTGGTCCAGATACAATAGATATTGAGCCTATAGATGAAGATGAATGTGCATTAGCAGGTATAGAATTTATTTTATCTGAATTACAACAATTTAATCGTGATGAGTTTATAGCAGTATTAGAGCATATATTTGGGGAGGTTCTAGTAGAAGAAGATGAATTTTAATGGTGAAGGATGAGAGTAATGAATGAAAGAATAAACAAAGCAATTGAATTCGCTTGTCGTGCACATGAAGGGCAATATAGAAAATTATCGAATGCACCATTTATTTCACATCCAATGAGTGTAGCTATGACACTTCAACAGATACAATGTGATGAAGATACAATTATCGCAGGTTTACTTCACGACACGATTGAAGATACAAATGTTACATATGATGAGATAGTAGATTTATTTGGAGAACGGGTAGCTAAGATTGTAGCTGGGGATACAGAAGAAAATAATAAATCATGGGAACAGAGAAAGCAACATACTATTGATAGTATAAAAACAGCGCCTATAGAAGTGATTTTATTAATCTTAGCTGATAAAATCCATAATTTACAAACCATCTACATTGAAAAAGAAAAAAATGGCGAGGATATTTTTAATTATTTTAGTCGTGGAAAAGAAATGCAATACAATTATTACAATGGTATTTATACCGAAATAAAGCAGCGACAAAATGCTCAGGTTAATCAATTGTTGCAGGAAATGAAGCATTTAATTCAACTAATATTTAAGTAATAAAAAGAGATCAAGCGTGTAAATCTGCTTGGTCTCTTTTTATTATAAAAGGAAATAAAGAAAAGGAAAGGTCTATCATTTCGAAAGAAAGATAATTGTGTATAATTAAAATAGAATGTTTATTACAAAAGGGGGATTTATTAAATGAAATTAATTGTAATTGACATGGATGGGACACTTTTAAATGAAAATCATCAAATAAGTTTAGAAAATATTTATGCAATCCAAGAGAGTATAAAAAAAGGAAATATAGTAGCTATCGCTACAGGGCGAAATTATTTTAGTGCGAAGCGTTTATTAGATGAAGTAGCGTTAAATTTACCTATCATAGGCAGTAATGGCGGTACTATTCATTTAAATAATACCCCTCTTCACACTATTCTTTTAGAGGTAGGGTTAACAAAGGAAATATTAGAGTACATTTCTAATTATCGATTAACAGCAATGGTAAGTACGTCAAAAGGTGCATTTGTTTCACATGATACAATTGAAGTATTAGAAGATGAATTAAATAGCACTACAGATGAATACCGATTAAAATCTAAAAAAATGCTCGATGATCGCAAAGCAATGACAAATATGCCTCATTTATATAAGCCGTATACAGATTATCGTGAGCTATTATTAGAAAATATGGATATATATAAAGTTTTTGTTTATTCATTTATTCAGCAAAAACTAAATGCAATGAAAAATCATTTTGCAGTTAATAAAAGATTATATATTACATCTTCTGGACGAAATAATATTGAATTTATGCCTCTTCAAGCTCAAAAAAGCTTTGGAGTCACAGTACTTGCTGAAAAAATAGGGGTTCCATTGAAAGATACGATTGTGATTGGAGATAATTACAATGATTTGCCTATGTTTTCAGTAGCAGGAACAAGCATTGCAATGGGAAACGCCGAAGAAGATGTCAAAAAACAAGCCACATATATTACGAAAACAAATACAGAAGATGGGGTTGCTTATGCATTGAAGGAATTGATTTAATTTTAATAAAATCATTCTTTTGTTTTACTTGCTTTTTATCGATAATTGGTATACAATAAAATAATTAACAAATTATATATTCCGCATATTATTAAAAGCAAAGCAACGGCTTTGTAGCTAAAGCATACATCACACACTCGCCTATAAAAAAGCAAGTCGTTTTTTAAAAAAGGTTATTAACGTAAGTTAGTAACCTTTTTCTATATTTGTATGGATATATTAAAATTCTTAAAGATAGGAATGATGTTGTTGAGAAATCGAGGCAAAAAAAATACGTTTGAAAAAGAAGTAAAAATGGAAAATACAGAAGTGTGGGTATGTGAGTCATGTGATTGTAAAGGATGGATGCGCAAACAATTTTCTTTCTCGGAAGAACCAAATTGTCCATTATGCGGAAGCTCAATGGCAACTGATACAAAAGAGTTGCCTGTATTAGAATCTTTTTTTTAAGTAACTTTTAAGATTATATTGTATAGATAAAAAAAGGATAAGAGTACGCTCTTATCCTTTTTTTTACTTTAATTTAAAGCCTTCTTCATCTAAATACGCTTTTGCTTGAGCATAAGTTGTAAATGTACCATCTAAATTCAACCCTGCATAGACATTCCACATATCTTCCTCTTCCTGAATAAGTACAAGTGTTTGTCCTTCATTATTTATCCACGTTTCTTCAAATGCCATCGCTGTTTCTTTAGGAGTAGTAGCAAGAGATTGAATAGATAATGTAATAATTTCACGTAATTCTTCTTCTGAAAAATTTCGGATATTTGTAAATCCTTTATCATTTATTTCATATTGCTCTAGATTTCCTGCATAAACGAATCCATTTCCATTTGGATGTAAGTGGTATACAACATTTTTCTTGTCTGTCATACTTTCTTCATATTGAAAGTTAACACGATTTAATGAAACATTTTTTCTTGTTAATTGTGGGAAAGACTCGATAATTTTAAGTTTCTGTTCAAATGTTAGCATAATACCTCCGAGGGGACTAATAATTTTTAATAATTATACACCGGTGCGGCGTTTTTGGTTGTTTGGTTTTTTTGTTAATTGACTAGACATGACTTTCGTTGTTTTTACAATACCACCTGTCTTATTTTTAGAGCTTTGGGATTGCTTCTTTTGAGCAAGCATTTGTTGCATCGCTTCTTGAAGGCTTATTTTTTTACGATTTTCGCTAGTAGACATTAAAACCGCTCCTTAATAATAAAATTTGTACATGTAGAATACCATAAATGTGCTCTAAATGAAATGAAATGTAGATAAAAATACGATGATCTCAACGTTTTTATCCTTATTTCTTCATAAATACTTGTAATAATTAGTATGACGATTATTAAATTTGGTTAACTGATAATTACTAATTAAACAATATTATCAAATTACGTTTATCTATATTTCAAGAATATTATAAACCTGTATTATTTTAATTCAAATATGCTACAATGACTAGAAGATAAAGAATTACTATGGATTTATGAAAGGATGTACATTAATTGAAGACATTTACTGAGCTAGGATTATCGAAAGCATGGGGAAAAGCATTATTTAAACAAGGGATTACAGAGCCAACACCTATTCAAGAAAATGTAATTCCTTGTTTTTTACATGGGAAAGACATTTTTGCACAGGCACAAACAGGATCTGGAAAAACATTTGCTTTTTTGCTACCTATGCTTCAAAAAATAAATCGTGAACAAAAACATCTTCAAGGATTAATTGTAACACCTACTAGAGAATTGGCGTTACAAATATCACAAGAAATTGAGAAAATGATTATGAATGTTCCAGAGATTACTTCTTTAGCAATATACGGTGGACAAGATGTTACCAAACAAGTAAAAAAGTCAAAGGGAGGCGCCCAATTAATTATTGCAACACCAGGTAGATTATTAGATCACCTTCGAAGAGAAACAATTGATTTATCTACAGTAAATATGTTTGTACTAGATGAAGGCGATGAAATGTTACGAATGGGTTTCCTTCCTGATGTACAATTAATTATAGAAAAATTAAAATCTGACATACAAATCTGCATCTTTTCCGCTACATTAAATGATGAAGTTCGTTCGTTAGCATCTACTTTTGCTAAGGATCCAATTGATATTCGAATTGAGCCAAAGCAAAAAGTTGTAAAAACTGTTAACCAACGTTTAATAGAAACAACTGATCGACGTAAATGTGATACCTTATGTGAATTACTTAATCAAGAAAATCCATTTATGGCTATTATCTTTTGTCGTACAAAAGTAAGAGTTCAAAAATTAGTTGAGCAATTAAAGCAAAGAAAATACAATGTAGCGGAATTACATGGAGATTTGAGTCAAGGTAAGCGGGAACGTGTAATGAAACAATTCCGTGAAACAAAAATTCAATATTTAGTTGCAACGGATGTTGCTGCTAGGGGAGTGGATATAGAAGGAGTTACACATGTATTCAATTATGATATTCCTCATGATGTCGATACATATATTCATAGAATAGGTAGAACTGGACGTGCGGGACAAGAAGGGATTGCAATAACTCTTTTTGCTCCTAAAGATGTGGAATATGTGGAATTGCTGAAAAAAGAAATAAAATTTCAATAAAAAAGAAGCGGGAGAAATTACCGCCTCTTTTTTATTATGTATCCTTATGCTTCATCTTCATCAGAGAATAATTGTAATAATTGCTCTGCAACATCGTTTGAAATTGCTTTTGCTTCATATTGGTTTTGATCTTCAATAAAGTCAATTACAATAAAGTCTTTATCTGTACTTTGCAATAAAATTGTTTTAGGTTGTTCGCTATCATCTGTCATAATGCATAATTCTTCAGTAAAGTGAATACCGTCAATGGTGACTTCAATTACTTCTTCATCTTCAATTTTTTTCATAATTTCTTGTACTGTATAAGTCATTATAGGCCTCCTGTAAATTTAGTCTTTCTCATAATACCAAACAATACAACGAAATGCGAATGACCAATATAAAAATTTTTTATCTTGCATTATAGAAGAAAATATGATAATCTACCAAAGATGTGATGAGCCTTATTAGCTCCCTTCTTGATAGAAGGTTGAGCGGCCATAGTAATGAAAGTGGACATTCATTACTATGATGAATCGGGAGAGCAACCCCTTAATAAATGCTCAAAAGTAGACTCTTTTAGGGTCTACTTTTTATTTTATATATAAATTAACGATAATATTATTATGTAAACTTTATATAGGAATATAAAATATCTAAGATATGTTATAATTGAACATAATGTTTGGTTAAGAAGGGAATAAAATCATGAATAAAAAAGTAGTTTTAGCCAAAAAACCATCTGTTGGTCGAGATATTGCACGTGTCTTAAACTGTCATCAACAAAAAATGGCTATTTTGAAGGAGATAAATACATTGTTACATGGGCGTTAGGTCATTTAGTAACGTTAGCAGGACCAGAGCGTTATAATGCAAAATATCAAGCTTAGGAACTAGAGCAACTACCTTTATTACCAAAGCCATTAAAGATTGAGGTCATAAAAGGTACAAGAAAGCAATATAATGTTGTCAAATCATTACTTATTCGAAGAGATGTGTCTGAAATCATTATTGCTACAGATATTGATTTATCTCTATAAAATTCAATTGTACATAAACCCTATTCTTTTAAAATAGCTGTAATATAAAGGATATCCCTATATATAAATTTGCACATAAATACAGAAACACATGTGGCTTTGAAAAAAGATTGATAAGAACCCGTATTAACGACAGCTTAATAGGGGTTCTTATCTGACTAACGGAGCAGTATAGTTGAAGAATAGATTTATTGATTACGATTTTATTTGATACAATAAAAACAAAGGATGTTTT
>JBJEFI010000041.1:0-15431 GCA_051873875.1 Bacillaceae bacterium
TTTCATTTTTATCCTTCTCCCTTTGTTTTTAGTATGTGATAAAATACAGGTTTTATCTTGAAATTTATATTTAAAATCAACGTATAATTATGTATTAATTTATTCATTTAATATTTTTGAATATGTGGGCGATTACATCTACTGTCCAACCGTTACCTATCGCAGAATATCTTCTACTGTCTGAAATACCTTCCGTATAATTATCAGGCAAAGTTTGCAGTCTCTCATATTCAATAGGCAACAACTTTCTACATCTCCCATTCTGGTATACTTTCTTCATTCTATGTCCACCATCACCGTCACACAAAAGAGTGTTACATTTACTGTTAAGGTTATACACTTCTTTCATATTCCTGTGCCCACTAATTTCTAATGTACATTGTACTTTTTTGTCATCACCATTGTATGTAAAAGGCTTATCATACCAATACTTTTCAGGTACTTCAGTGTGATCAAGTATTATATCTTTTAACAACAATCCTTTGTCTTCTGGTTGATCTATTCCTGGTATATTCGTCCAGTACAATCTCTTCCTGAGCGCTCCACTAACTAATCTTGAGTTTATTAATATAGGCTGCACACCTAACAAATCAGATATTATATCTTGCCATTGTTTTTCCATTGGCACATTCTCTAGCAAAAAATACTTTGGCTTAATTTCTCTGTACGCTCTTTCAAACTGGTAAAATAGACTGCTTTTCTTGCCTTCTAAGCCTTTAACATCGTCCCTATCATATTTATATACGCTCAAATCCTGACACGGACTTCCTCCTATTAAAATATCAAAATCTTTATATTGACTAAAATCCGCTTCTCTAACATCGCCTTTATGTTCAATTTGAGAATAATTCTTTTTACTTACCTTAATTGCATTAGGTTCAATCTCATAAGCTACATATCTATCAACCTTAATTCCAGCTCTTTCTAAAGCGACCATTCCACAACTAATTCCGTCAAATAAACTCAATACTTTCATATTCCATCTCCTTATTTATTAATTTATTATAAAAGCAATTCTTTGAACAAATCTTCCATCACATTCACAACGATACTATTTCCTGATAATCCAAATAAATCTAATTCCTTAAATCCTAATCCACTCACTTTGTTGAAATCTTCATCAGTAAATCCCATTAACCTAAATGTCTCTAATGGTGTAAATCTTCTAATTCTATCTCCTAACAATACTCCTAAGTTATTATTCCTTACTAATGTGTGCGCTCTTTGAGGTTGAACCCTTCCCCTTCTTGTCTCACTATTTGGGTAAGCCAAATCAACTCCATCGCCATGAAAAGCTTCTAAATATCCTTGCTTGGTTGCATTTTTGATAAATAAACGATTACCTTCTCTTTTATATGTAAGCCTATCTAACTCTTCGTTACTTATGTAATACTTCTCATCAACCTCCTGATCAAGTAAATCTGTCAATCTTACAGTTAACTCTTTTTCTTGTGGAAACATGAAGCTTTGATTCAAATCTTTCTTTATACTAACCACAAACACTCTTTCTCTATTTTGTGGGATTCCGTGCAACCTGGCATTTATAATCTTGTGGTAATTGTCATATCCAAGCTCTTCTAAATCAGATATATACTGATCAAAGTTATGTTTATGTCGCTTGGAAAGTACATTCGGTACGTTTTCCCATATGACATATTTAGGTTTCGTTAATGATACAATCTCTACAGTATTCCACATCAATGATGAACGTGTACCACTACCTTTATCTCCCCCTTCTCCTTTACCGGCCTTGCTATAGCTCTGACATGGACTCCCATGAGTAATTAAGTCAATATCATTAGGTAGGTTGTTTAAGTCAATCTTTGTGATATCTCCGTAATTTAAATCTTTGCTAATATTATGTATAGCCGCATATGCTTTTGACGGCACTTCCTCAAATTCACTGTATCCAAGTAGCTCGTAATCTATATTTAAATTTGTTAATGCTTTTTCTGGTGAACCTATGCCACTAAACAATGAAAATACTTTTAGTTCCTCCAATTAACCATCCCCCTATAATTATGTATTAATTTATTTGTTTATATATTTTCTTTACTATGTCATCACTACTGTTCTTCTTAGTGTTAAAGCTATGTACTATTAATTCTGTTTGATCCATCGCCTCTAAGTACACCTTATTAATTGTTCCAATCTTGCTTTCCTCAACATATTCATCACCACGTACTCGTAATCTACCAATTATAGTCTCCTCATCTGCATATAGATAAACTAATAGAGCTTTATCATACACTTGCTGCTCAATATCTAATCGTTGCTCTGGAGATAGAATTGCATAATCCTTATATAAAGTTGCGTACACATAATTTGATATCCAACTACGATCAACAATGACATTATCCATTTGTGACAGTCTGAGAAAGTGCTCGTATAATTCTTGATTGCTGCATTGTGCTAATTCAAATGAAGATCCTTTAACAACTGGCAGGTTTAATTCTTTGCTTAATTTCTCAGCTACTGTAGTTTTAAAGTTACACTCGTTTCCCTCTAAAATAATTAGCAACTAATTACCTCCTCTTTATATGGTGCAGGATAGTCTAATTCTTCTTCTTTGAACCTGTGCAAAACACCTGGTTCAAATTGAACTTCATAATCATATAAAGCACTGTCATCCATTTGTCTGTAGATTATTCCTTTCATTCCCGGCCTTGATGGATAACCGTACCTACATTTCTCATTGGCTACAACTTCATCTCCTACTTCATATTTGTACATCCGCCTAACCGCCAAATGAAACACTCCTTTTATCGTAATTTTTATGTATAATTATGTATTAATAATGCATATAAGATGTATAAATGATTACATTTTGAATTAATATACAACTTAGTTTAACATCCTAACCTCTTTCTGTTGTTTTCCAAAGCTTTGTGCTACTGGTAAGCTTGCAATATACAAATCTAGCTTAAGTCCCTTTATCGCACTTCCACGATCCTCACAGGTTCTTATTCCAATATCCTCAATGTACAATTTAGTCCCTAATTTGATTTGAGGAGGACATGCAATTGTAATACCTTCTTTAACTTTCTTTCCGCTTGCAGTTACTCCATATAACGGATGACCTGGTTGTTTACCAGTGGATTCAACACCTGCTGTAAATGCTGTAACGGTATATTTACCTAATGACTTACCAGTTTGTTTAGTGCCACCCACTTTCCTTACCGTGGGAGACACCTCTTTCTCTAATGAATCAATCTTCTTCTGCAACTTCTTAACTTCACTGTTTTTATTACTTAATTTATCATTTAACCTCTTCTTATCACTCTCCAACTGATCATTCTTACCCTTCAACTCTTCTATGTATTGCTCACTCTTCATTAACTGGTTGTTCTTCTCAAATATTTCATTCCGTTGGCTATGTATCTTCCCTGATAACTTTTCATTTTCATCACTTATCACTTTATATTCGTGATATGAGAATCCTCCTCCGATAAGCAGTCCTAGTGTCACTGTAACTCCTGCAATTGCTTTCTTTGTATTAGATACGCTCATAATTCACACCGTTTGCCAGACGGTTTTACTCACTCTCCTTTAAATTATATATTAATTTATTAACTTAATTTAATATTACCATATGCTTCTTTGTAATTCTATGTTATTTTGCAACTTTTTCCTTTTTCTTGGAAGCTTTCTTTTCCTTGGTTTCAAGAAAATCACTAAGTCTTTTATGTGCCAGATCAATGTAATATTGTTTATCAAGATAATCCGGTGTTTTCAATCCTTTTATATCATCGTTATTGATGAAGCATTTATCTGGTGTATTCGCAAACTTTTCAGGATTCTTACCTTCTTTTCTTTTAAAAATACCACCATCCTCTTCTCTTAACGATGCAAACACCCTAAATGTTTTATCCTCTAACATATCTCCATTCTCATCCCAAGATGTCACTGTTCTGTTTCGTCCTGTCTCTTCATTCAATACTTTCTTTTTAGAAAACGTACAGTTTTTATATGCATTTTTGTACGCTGAAGAAAGCTTTACTATTTTTTGAAAGTCACGTAAATCGTTACAATTAGTGATTGTTTCTTCTATTGGAGTACTGTGTACAAAATAGTTAACTAGTGCAGTGTTCACAATAGGTAAATCATAATCAAGATTGTTTAATTTTTTAACATAAGAACCTTTAGATTTATATTTCCCATCATTATTGATGATTATATAGTTATTAACATCTTTCTGATAAATTCTATCAAAACGTTCCCATTCTAAATCTAAGCGTGTTCGTTTCTCCCATTCTGCTGCAACACTTTTTATGTTAGGAATGTCTTCCTCTTTTTCAACCTTTAAAAATACTCCATCTGTATTACTTTGAATCAACTTGCAATAAGGTTCTAGTTTTTCAATTAAATCTAATAACAATAATTGTCCAGCTAAACATACGTTATTACTCATTAATGGATCATATAATGGATTAAATTTATCCTTCATTGCTCCATAGTTTGCGTTAATTACGATTTTCATAGGTAATTGACGAGGATCTTTTTTCTTCTTTAATTCTAAACGTTTATCTCTAATCTCCTTAAATTTATTGGGATTTTTCACATTACGACTTATATATCCATATTCAATCATTAGTGACGGGTACAACGCACCCTTCCTGTGATTTACCATTTCACAGGCGTGGACTATATCATCTTGTTCTCCGCTTCCATTACCGTACCAATAGGTAATGTACTCCTTTTCAGGATAGTCTCTTGACTTTACTATATCTCCATCCATATCCATAGGCTGATTTTCTTTCACCATCACAAACTGCTTTTATTTTTGAAGTTTTATTTTTTCCTTTGAATGTTGTATTTTCACTTATGTATCTCGATGCTTCTTGCATACTTATGAATGTGTTTATCACAACTTCACCGTCCAACATTTCTACTGGTTTCATTTTTTCCTTATGTACCATTTGAAAGTATAATTTATACTCAGGTGAATTATATAATTCCTTTCTTATTTTTATATGCTGCGGTGTATTAGAATTTCTTGAAGCTTTCTCTCTCACTTCTACATGCATGAAATTGTTTTCTGCCGGTCTTACTTTGTTGTATTCTGGTTGAAGAATATCGTAATAATATTGTTCTTTTTCTATTAATTCATCTCTATCACATAACTCTAATATTTCAATCTCAAAGTTTTCTTTACCATATTTCCTTATATCTGAATAAAAAGGATGATCAATATATTTTCTTGCATCTCTGCCAATATGAGTACTATACCTGCTACTAATATCAACACTTGAACCTATATATAATTTATTATTTAATTTATTAACAACCTTGTAAACACCACATAATCCTCTTTTCATTTTCTCACCTCCTTTTTTTTGATTAATTTATGGATGGATTCAGTCTTAGCACTGGATTACCCTTAGATTGGAGGGTTCCCCAGTTAGCAAGAATATTAATGAGTCATTTCCTACCCAAACTCTCGTTACTCTCACACCCCTGGTAAGGTTCAAAGAATTTTAGTTGCCCCGTTATGTTAAGGCAACGTCTGCACATAGGATAATACCCTCATCTTTATATTTAGGTATTGCTCCATGAATTCCGCCCCATGCAAATATATGAGGTACATCGGCAACATCAACTTTCAAATTCTTATTGTAATCCATGTTATCGGGATTCTTATACCAATCTACGATATGTTGATATTTCTTGACCACTAAAGTATCTGGAAATGATAAGTTAAATTCATCTCCACGATCAGGCTGTTTCTCTGCTCCAATAATATGAGCTGATAATTGAGCTTTGGTTTTGGTGAATTGTTTCATTTCAAGATTAAACGCTTCTATTAAAGCTAATTGACTTTCGAATTCTTCAATAAGATTATCAAAAACTTTAATAGTTTCTTTTACATCATGTGTACAGTAGGATATTACTTCTTTAATTTCTTCTTGGGTCAATGGTCTGTCAATATCAAATGGAACAGATGACTCTTTAATTTTACTACCCATAAATCCTTCTAATTGCTTTAAACTATGGAAACCAGTTGAGATATCAAAATTATTTAATGGTATTTTCCAACCTCGGTTCACTACTTCGTGTCCTTTTTTACCATTATTAATAATTTGTTCATTTATGTAATAAGGATCATAACCAAGTAAAATTCCTTTCAGTATGTATTGATCGTAGGAACGGCTATTGTACCCAATCCACACATCATCTCTAAAAAGGTTATAGTATTTACGCAACAAGTCTTCATCATCAACGATAACTTTACCTTTTTTTGTATCATAATCAATGATTACAATCATCCAGTTTTCCTTAAAAACTTCGAAATCGTAGAATATCTTCCTCACTCATTCACCCTCCCTTATTTATATTTTTTAAACAAGTCTCTTGATGACCACATAAGTGTTTGCAAAAGAAGTCTTTTTGTGGATTAAGATCCATAGACCAGTATTTAATATCATCTTTACTGATTTGGTTGATTTCATAAATTGTATTAGTAACATATTCTTTCGTATCAGTGATTAACTCTTCATCAAACTCAACGTAAACCATTGCATCTTCAAATTCATCCAGGATGCCTACTTTGGTTCGTTCTACTAATTTCCCATTTTGAAGTACATATTTAAGCATATTAAATCTGAGTATTATTTCATGGTCTGGATATTTCTCACTCATTGATATTCCGTATAATAATAGCTGCCTTCTCTTTTTAACTAAATCTTTCTTACTAAACTTCGTACTCGTTTTAAAGTCTTCTATGTAAATCCTTTTATCAATCATGTACCATAAATCTATGTATCCCCGGACAATCTCACCGTCTATATTAATCTCAAAGTAATCTTCTATTGATATGGTGTCGTTATTTATAGGATTGTAATTCTCTAAAAAATGAACAATGCAATCCACGTATTTATTTTTAACATTTTCACTAATCCACTTTAAATCTAACATCTCCGCATCTTCAACAGCTTCTATAAAATCAGCCATTGCTTGTTGATTAGTTATTTCCTTACGAATCATTGCTTGTGTAAGTTCGTGCGTTACTGTCCCTAAGTATGTATATATGGACTCTCCTGATCTTTTGCCCTCAATATATGTATGGAAGTAGTTCCTTCTACAATTATGAAACGTCTCAATTCGTGAAAAACTATATTTTTCTTTTCCATCCCCCATTTAATCATCACCATTCTATATAATTATTTATTAATTTATCAAATGAATCTCTTCCTAAATCACTTGGCGACATCTTACTCCCCTTTGGTATAACCTTGTTATTACGATCAAATATGTATCCAACCTTTACATCAAAATACTTTAACAATAATTTAACCTTTTCAACTTGTCTTTGTATGTATTCTTCTTCTAATCCTTCATCAAAACACATTACTATTTCTTTAGGATTTAACCATGACAATTGTTTAATCTGTTCCTTATGTATTGAACTCCCACCTATTGCAGTAGCATTCTTAATTCCCATGCAATCAAGCTGCATACAGAATTTACTGGACTCACCAACATATATCCTTTCACTAGATTGCAAGTCAATATAATTTATATAATAACCGAACAATGCTTTACTTTTAGGAAACGCAATGACCGGATACCATTTTGATACCTCATCCGCTTCATAATCACCCATATATCTTCCTTCAATACCTATCAATGAACCTTCATAATTAAACCAAGGTACGGTAATTCTGCATTGATCTAAACAAACACCTATTTTAAATTTTCTTTGAGTAGGAATATCAATCCCATCTTTCATAAAAAGTACATTGTATTTGTTAAGATAAGGATTCAATTCTTCCTCATTATAGGTGGGTAACTCAACAACCTTTTGATTTCTCTTTTTTATATTGTCATAAAATCCCCCGAATATTTTTTTATTCCTATTGAATTCCAGATATTCAACACCAACTTCTTTTTTCACATGCTTTATTACATCTTTTAATTCTTTATCTTTTAAACTAACAATTAATGAAAATAAGTCACCGTGAATATCTCTTGCAAAATCATTAGCTGTAAGTCTTTCGTTTAATACAATTCTTATCGAAGTACTATTGGTACTGTCATCTAATCCACATCTAATTTCAGAATACATTTGATTCACATTATGAAACCCATAATACTCAAGTATATCTATGATTTTTTCTGGATTGTTCAATAGGCGCTTTTTTAATTCAATCATGGCTCCACTTCTTCCTTATCTCAAAAAATCAATTCTAGAAGGGGTACAATATCCCAACTCATGCCATACGTTAATATGACCATCATATTTATAAAGAATTGCGGTGGAGTCTTCATCATTACGTGTTTTATCTACAAATATGATTCTGAATTGTCCACCTAAAGTTTGATCTAATTCAAATTTTTCTTTCTTCCATTTACCATTAACCTTTTTTAAACGATAAGGATTGAGATAAAACTTGTTTTTAGGATCAGGGTTTAGTTCAATTTCATTAACAACTTTTCTCATTAAGAATATTTCTGAACATACTTCCTTTGTTTGTTTACTACTTGCTAGACACATTGACGTAACCCATGAAGTCTTCTCCATATATGTTGCTAACTGAGCCGTGATAATTTGAGGTACATTATATTTAGATGCGAATTGGAACAAAGCCTTAGAATCCTCAACCATTGAACCCCTTGCTACTCCCATATCAGAAGAATCTTGCGCTTTAAATGTATCGTATAAAAAGCTGGAATAACCTTCATTTAGATGTAATCTTTTTTGTTCCCGGACAATATCTCTTACATCATAATCGAATGTTTTAATGAATTTAATATTTTGCTTGTAATGTGTATTGATAAACTCTTTAGCCTTCTTAATCATCTTCCTATCAGTGTCCGTAAATTGACCACCTTTAAGTTTTTTCCTGGTTAAGTTGTAGTATTTGAAATGATGTACCAATGTATAGATGATCAGTAATATTTGCCAAGAAACTTTCCTTTGTTCGTTGGCCGTAATACAAATACGTTCTCCTCGATACACCAAAGGCATTACAAAGTTTGAAAAAGCTAATGACGTTTTACCTGTTCCACTAAAGCCACCTACAAGTGTTAATTCCCCTTTATTTACTCCCATAGACGTGCTTGAAAGGATGGGTGAAGCAAAGATGGTTGAGTTATCTTCTGCTGAGTATCCACCTATATCAAAAGGAATTCCCATCATACTTCCACTTTCTAACTGTTCTTCAAAGTCATCTTCAATACCTAAATCACTGATTTCCATATCATTTGATTTAACTCTGATTCCAATATTGGAAATTCGAGACTCAAAATATTTCAATGCATCTGCAGCACTCATTTTTCTAAGTAATTTCAATGGAACTATTAATTTATCATTTATGTATACTTCTTTCGTTAAATTAAAGCCTTCTTCATGTAGTTTAAGGAGGATGTTTTCTCTGTTTAAGATATCAATATACTGTTCAACATTATTGGAACTTAACATTTCCATTGTGTTATAAACAACATCATATCCTCCACGTTCCTCAAATCCTTCTGACAATACACCTTTACTATCAAGAAAAGATAATACAGAAACTTCATCAAATACTTTATATAATTTACTCATTTGTTTACCTAATGAAAAGTAAAACCTAGCATCTTCAGTAAGGAAGTTATTTGCGTTTATTTCTTTATATTCTTTGTATAAGTTAGGATCTTTCCAGAAACTAAATACACAGTTCCCTTCTACTCCTAATCTCCCCTCCAATAATTCACTTGGATATTTCTCTTTTACACCAGTAATAAATTCGCTCATATACTATCTCCCTGCTTTAATATTCGTCTAAATAATCATTAAATGATTTAACTTTAGTCTGTTTATATTTAACGTCTTCAATTTGATCAATCAAATTAAGCTCTTCATCATTTTCTTCTTCAATTGTAGCTACAAAATCTCCAATTTCATTTTTAATAATGGCTGCAAAGTATCTGATTTTCCCATATTCTCTTTCAAAATACATGTTCATGGAGTCATTTAGTTTAATAAAATTCTCTTCTATGTAATCCAGCATCTTCTTATAACTATGTACCTTGGCTATATCAGTTAATTCCTTGTAAATAGCTGTATTGGTGGTTTCACCAATTATTTCAAACACCAATTCTAATACTTTAGCTTTGCTTTCTTTTTCTATATTTAACGTTTCATATTCATTTGCATTGCAGTAATAGTTATTTTTATTATTTACCACAACTTTGAATGCTTCTTTTCTATCTACCTTATTACCGCAACCTTTACATTTTACTAGCATTTATCTCCATCCCCTTTATAACAAGAATAGGGAGATGCTAGTCTCCCTATTAAATTTTACTTAGATTATAAAACTGTTAAAATTTCATTGAACATCTCAGTTGGTTTATTTTCATCGAGTTTAGTAGTACCAAACTTACCTAATATTTCTTTAACTGCAATTTTCTGTTCTTTAGTTGCTACTTTATACTTACCGCTTACCTGAGCCTTTAATTTTTTGTTTTCTTCAAGATCAATCACAGGTTCATTATTTTCAACTGTTTCTTCAGTTAAATCCAATTCCTCAACCTCTTCATTAGGTTCTTCTTCCTTAACTTCTTCCTTAACTGCTGGTTTAGTACCTTTTACAAATGTACTTTTGGATTTTTTCATTCCAGTTTCAACAGTTTCAATGAATTCTTTTGCCATGTTAGGTTGATCAAACACTATGTATTCTGGTACTGCACCAAAAGCAAATCGTCCACCAGCATCAATTAATGTATTGCCACGGAAGTATAATTTCCTAATCTCGTTAGTTGCTTTCCGTTTTACTTTTTCGTTATCTCCTTCACCAACTGTTTCTTCTTCAATTTCACGATCAATGTATCCTGTCAGTGTTACATCGAAAACATCTCCAAACACACTTTCATAGTTGCCTGGTAGATTAGAAGTTAAAGACATGTAACCATCTTCTTCAATATTGCCTTTTTCCTTAATTGTTTTGAACTTAGTATGACCAATCATCCAAGTTCCAAATTTAGCTTTCTCTAAATCAAGGAAATATTCCTTAATTAATTGTTGTACTTTGATTCCGCCAGCTCCGAACCCGCCATACGCTGCATTGATGCTTTTACAAGGTTTTTTGGTATCAATGACAGATAAACGCATCACCTCTTTTTCAAAAATAGGAATTAACTCTTCGGCCACATCAAACGCTACTAGTTTAATATCATGTTCTTTGCCCTTTTGCGTAATTAACCATTCCTTAAGATCAAGTAAGTCTTTATATGTTTCCACATGTGTTGTGTTTAAATTGTCCAACAGTTTATAACCAATCTCTGCTCCTACACCTACTAACAAACCCTTTTCAGGGTCGCCATATTTCTCAATGACGACATCCCGAAATAAAGTTGTCTTACCAAACTTTTTAAGTGTACGGATATAGATAGATAATTGCTCAATGTCTGTTGCGATTTGATTGATTTTTGGTTTCGTGAATGCCATATAATATAATTCCACCTTTTTATAATTTTATTTTTAATTTATCGTATTATGTATTCTTAAATATCTAAATCAAGATCATCCAGTTCCAAGTCGTCTAAATCTGCAATTTCCTCTTCGGGAGCTTTCTCTTCTTTTTCAGGAATTACAAAGTCTGCATCACTATAAACTGTATCTTTACGTCCTTTGGTAAATCCTCTAGCTACATTTACAATAACCATTTCTTGAACACGTTCTCCGTATAACTCTCCACCCGTTTCACGTTCAATTTCGGCACGGATTTCATCCATTGTGATAGCTTCTAATTCCAACATTTCTTTTTGGAAGTCTGTGAGCATCTCTTCTGTAACTTCAGCTTTTTGAGCACCATCTAACAACACCACTTTAACGCCTAACTCTTTCCATGAATCATCAGTTACGGTAAATTGCTTCTTCATAACCTTTACAAATTTTTCTGTTTTCTCATCTTCTTTTGATCCGTCAATAGTCAATTGTATTGGTACAGAAATTTCCGCTTTACGTTGTCCGTCATAATTCCTTGCATAACCGTTTATGTATAACTTTTTAGTTCCTTCAAAGCTGTTTTCATCAAGACTTTCTTTATTATAAAAGAGTGTGATTTGACCGGTTGATGTTTGTTTTTCATCATTAGCTACCAAGTAAATACGTTGCGGAACCATTTTCTTATAGAAATTACCGTTGTATTCCTCATATTTAATCTCGCCAGACACCTTGAACACTTTGTCTTTAATCTTTTCAGATTTAATTAACTTATGTAGATACTCAGTAAAGTCATATTCAGCGATAAACTCTTTACGTTTAGCTTTACTGTCCTCAATAGCTTTCTCGATATCTTCTACTCCAAGTGCAGCTAACTCATCGTCAGACAATGTACCTTCTTTTTGTTTGTTTAGAGCATCCTCTAGCTCGTATCTTCTTCCGTACTTTTCAAGATCAATAACAGATTTCTTAAATTCTGCAATCTTATCAATATTTTCTTGTTTCTTTCTATCCTTCCAAGGGATTTGAATTTTCTCCCCTTTAATGCGTTCGTGAGTAGTTGGATCAGTTGTTGCTTTGGTGAATGAATAAACAACTCCTGTACCATCTGCTTTATACATTCCTGATGCTTCAAGCATGTGCCTGTTTTGACCGGATTGAATGTTAAATAGTAATTTATTAAACTTCCATCCGCTATCCGATGTGTTTTCAGTATACGGTTTAAATTTTTCACTTTCTTTTGCGATAGATAATTTCCCCACGATTTCAAATGTATTTGTCATGTATTAATAATTCCTCCCTAAATGTCCATTAATTTATTTTATTTATTAACTTATCTAATAAAACTTAAATTTCATTGTAATTTACTTTACACAATATAATACGGATTTTAACTTAATCAATTATCGATTCCGTATAAATTTCTAAAACATATTGAATAAATTTATGATCATCATTTGTATGCCATTCTTCGCAAAGTAAATCAGTTAATACACTTATTTTTTCTTCCTTGTTTAATTCTTTTAGCATACTGGGTAATAACTCTAAAACCTCTTCATGTGATTTATCTTCCAACGAATACCAGAACTTCTGAATAGGACTTCTTTCCATTATAACTCCTTTTTACTATTAATTTATTATCTATATTGACTCTTAAACTTGTTATCTCTAATCCCAAGTAATTTGCTAACTCGATTGTACTCATGCATATCCTCAACCCAACCTTTAACCTTATTGTCGGGACTGTTGCTAATTTCAATAATCTTTCCTAACCTGGTGACAATTCGTAAATTGCCGTATGTATAGATTGTTTCTGACAACTTCTTTTCCTTATGTGCTAAATGTATGTTCCTTGATAACTTTAGTACGACTACGCCTTCAGGCTTATAGTAATTCCCTTTAGTATTTTTTCTGTAGTAGTCCAACGCTTCTGGCGTTATTTCATAAATCTTAATATCCCCAATTTTCAAACGATCACCCCTTTCAACTTAATTTTTCTTTCAACCATTGTTTAATGGATTTAATGTCTTCTGACAACTCTTTCAAGTTAGTAGCCTGTGATTCTGCTAATTTCATTCTGACCACTTTCTCTGCGGCCTGTTCTACCGTTGCATAGTATCCGTATGTTGTATATAAATCCTTACCTGTCTTAGCATCTTTCTTGCCGGTATACTTTCTAACTTCTACGTTCTGATGATCCCCTTCTATGTATAAGTTATTCTCGACCAATACCTTCAATCTCTCACCACCTCTCGTTTGGAAGTACCTTACATATTTATTATATAACATCCAACGGATAAGTCAACACTATTTATAATTATTTTTTAATTTATTATCTAAATTTAAATTAGCCTATGATTTGCAATATAAAACCTAATCCAATTAAACTCAGTCCCGTTAACGTATACTTTTTTGCCTTAATTGCATCACCTTGTTGCATCTCAAAATGCTTAAATGTTCCTAATACATTTATATTTGTTGTTATTATTGGTATAGCCATAATTATTACACCTATCAAATCGATCATTAAACCTATTGTTGATATGATTATAACTCCTCCCCATCGAATGAAAATATAATTTTATTTTAATTCAACAAGTGTTATCTCACTTATCGGTACTGCTTTATCAGGTAATGTCAGCACTTTACTTTCAAATAAGGTTTTAACAAAATCAGGAAACGTGTTCCCAACATTCTCTAAAATATAAACGTGTTTTTGCCTAGTATGTACGTGCACATTAATACTCATATAAGCATCTCCTTTTAATTTCACCTAAACACCACGTACTCCACATTAGCTAACTCCTTTAACAAATCCTCAATCACTTGCTTATTATGTAAGTTGGCCTGATTCTGTATTTCCTTATCGCTGCTAATTTCTTTCCTAATGTTTTTTTCAATCACCTTATAAAACTGTTTCTCTTCATCACTACCCATTTTCCTTCTTAATTTACCTTTAACCTTATCAATCTCAATCTGATTAAACGGTATCTCTAAGCTAATCAACTTTACTTTCGGCAACGCTATATGTATTGTTTCCCCATCAATATTAACCACTTCTATATCCTTAATCTCTAATCCCATCTTATATGTACCTGCTACTGTGAATCTTGTTTGTCTCTCCCCAAACAGACTATCATCTACATCTATGTATTCCTTACTAAATTCTTGTTGCATAGATACAATCTGACCTAATGACTTTAACCTCCCTAATACAGTTTCCTTCGTGACAATTGTAGACTTGGTTTCAGCTTGCGGTATAGTTACTGCACTCCCTGGTACGACTTGTGCTGGATTGTTTAGTTTATATATGAGTATGATTACTGAAACTAAGACAATTAAGATTCCCAGTTTCTTGATCATTGGTTACTCCTTTATTTGTATTCTTCAACTTCCATTTCTGCAATCTCCGCTTCACTTTCAAAGTTATTCTCTAGTTCTACACAGAATGATACATCGGGCTCATTTGTTTCGTAATTAAAATCTGAATAGGGTTCGTAGCCTTCATCAATTAAGTATTGAGCAGCCCCCATATAAGTAGTAAATACTTTTTCTGTCCAACGGTAATAATTTTCATAATGATCACCATTGTCAACTTGAACTAAATATACTTTCACACTCATTCCCTCCTTTTTAATTAACAGGATAAAATTCATCTTTTATCGTAATATATTACCTAGATCGAATTCAGGCTTAAACACATATGGTTCTAATTCATAAAAGTATACTTCTGATTTTTCGTGTCTAGGACTATCTGAAGAATATTCTGATGTTACTATGTATAATTCACCCTCTAAAGCAACTACATCATCAACCCCACAGTTTACGGGGAAATTATTGAGTTCCCCCAACTTCTTTCCTTTATCGTTATACACTTTAAATTTATATCCTTCTCTTCCTCCTGTACCATGATACGATTGTCTAATTTTAATCATCCGACTCCTCCTTTACCAAATAAAAGTATCCTTTTATTAGTTATCAGTAAACTTCAAGATAGATATGTTCA
>JBJEFI010000042.1:0-15330 GCA_051873875.1 Bacillaceae bacterium
ATTCCAACTGGTCTGGTTTTCTTTTTGTATATAAATTAATAAAGAAAGTTGCATTGTATTTATATTCATGTTATACTAGATAAGTAGGTATATTTTGGGATATTTGTAACAACATAGCTATATTTCTAATATAAAATCTATAATTCTAAAGGAGCTATGAGAATGAATAAAAAAGGCTATTTCTTTGCTTACAATAAGAGGTTAGCTGCTTTTCTGCACATGGACAAAGGAATTGAATACATAACGATTGCTCAAGATCCAAAGAGTAATAAAGTGTTTACCTTATTTAAACTTACAAAGGAGGTAGAGGATGCTTTAGATGAATATAAGAAACTAACTAAGAAAGCAAATTAAATAATAACAGGAGGAAAACTTTGAATAATAAATTAATCGAAAAAATTAATCAGCTTTATATAATGACACGCAAACAGTATTTGATACTTAATCCTATTGGTACATATAACACACTGAATACAACCAAGCAAAAAGGAGCTTTCCCACTTAATGATGGGATTGTAAAGAAGCATATTGAGGGTAAATCTACTCTAGGTGTATTTGCAGGAAAAGAGTTTACTAAATTCATATGTTTTGATGTTGATGTAATTGATCAAAAGAAAGCTAAATGGGTAGTTTATAGATTAATAGAGAATATTAAACTGTTAGGCATACCAGAGGATAAGATATACATATCACTAAGCGGTAACAAAGGTTATCATGTAGAAATATTTTTTTCTAATCCAGTACGTAATAAGCTAGCATTCGACTTTTATCAACTTGTTATGATTAAATCAGGCATGAATACAATTGATTATGGTCAAGTTGAGTTCCGGCCAATAGGATTAAATAATGGTGTTAAGATACCATTAGGAATCAATTTTAAAAGTAAAACTAATAACATATGCTGGTACGTGGATTATCATGGGTTACAACCAATTGAGAGTTACGAATACATATTAAATATAGAACAAATGGACGTTAGCATTCTATATGACATTATGGAATGTGAAGAGAATCTATACATAGAAGATCAGGTTATTGAAGTAGAGGAAGAACGGCAGGATATAGAAAGTCAGATTAAGCCATTAGAAATATATAAACAGAACATAGACGAAAACGAAACAATTGAAGCAATAAAGGATTTATATTTGAATGGTCTGAAAAGTGTAGGGACGAGAAATAATTCACTTTTTAAACTAGCTAAGTATTTTTATTATATGGGTTTAAATAAAGAAGAATGTAAAGATCATCTAATTGAATGGATGAGTAACCAGGATAAAAGTAAATATACATCAACATGGGAAACCTGTTTAAAAGAAATCGAACATATACATAATTACATATACGACAATGATGTACGGTTGATTATAAAGAATGAACATATTGAAATCACATATGATGAAATGGTACAGATATTAAAATTAAGTAGTAAAAACGAGAAAATATTATCCTATTGTTTATTATTACATAGCAAAAGGTTTTCAAACAAAAACGGCATCTTTTATATGAGTTATAACCAAATGGAGATAGCGAGTAATTTAGGTTCCGCAACTGTTAAAAGGCTAATTAAAAAATTAAGCGAAAATAAGACGGTTGAAATGGTGTCAAATGATCAAAAACAAAAAGGTACATATAAGAAAAAACCGAATAAATATAAATTAAACATACAAAGTAAACAATCGGATAATAAATACATATATAATGTCAATAATCTAAACTATAATCAGACATATAAGGATTGTTTAACACATCTATTTGATATGAATACACTTAAGTATAATATGAGTAAACGTGAATATAATTCTTTATTTAATAGTAATCTACAAATATAAATTTACCTATAAATTAATAATTAATTATGTATTATGTATCAAAACGTGCTTTAGTTAGGTAAAGAGTTAGTCAGTATGTATTATGTATCAAATCAATATTATTATGGAGGTTATAAATTGAATTTTACTACAGAATACATAATAGAAGTGTGGGATAAGGAACATGAGACATTTGACCACCTGAGATTCAAATTAAATGAGAAGGGTAAAATGTTCTTATTCATGGATACATATCCAGAAGGTATACAGTTTTATGAGTTCCGCAAGATTAAAACAAGGAAGCAATTAATTGAA
This sequence comes from Bacillaceae bacterium, assembly GCA_051873875.1. Taxonomy (GTDB): domain Bacteria; phylum Bacillota; class Bacilli; order Bacillales; family Bacillaceae_G; genus JBJEFI01. Next base: position 2,124 of record JBJEFI010000042.1, read on the forward strand.
TGTGCGGATTATATATTTAATCAATGGTCAGAAAGATATCATAGAGTGGTAAGAAATTAATAAATTAAACCAAAAGGGGAGCTAAACAATGAACAAAAACTGGTGTGTAGAATGTTGGGGAGATACAGGTCAAACAGAATTATTTTTCACTAAGAAGGAAGCTATGCAATATTTCAAGTCAATTAGAAAAGGTTTAGATAAACTAAAATACACATTCACCAAAGATACAATTACAAATATTGCTGATCCAGACGATTATATAATTATTACTAACTTGAATGAGCTATAAGGCAGCCTCAAAGGTTGCTTTTCTTTTTGCATATTCCAGCACTCACTATCATAAACTATATCATTACATCAAAAGGGAGTGCTGTCACATGAATAAATTAACGTGGATGCAAAAATTAATGTTAGCTGATAATGGTAAATTGGATTATAACGAATTGTTAGATTTTAATGCATTTGTCCAGGATCAAAAAGAAAAAGGTATAACTGACCCTGATACTATCCATATGAACTTAGTATTTGAAATGAGTATGAGAGATGCAATGGGGAAATAAACTTTAGATGATAAATTAATTAAAAATAATAGACATATACAATTAACCTATGGTATACTTAACTTAACAAATTAAGGAAATAAAAGGAGCGGATATAAAATGGATAAGGTAAAAGTCAAAGAAGGTTTGATATGCTTCAAAACTTTATCAGATGGCACAAATGGACGCTTTGATAGTAGAGGTAAATCAACAATGTATGTACAATTAGAGGATCATTTAGGAGTATTCTACAGTGAAAAGCTAACTGGTAACGTTGCGGAAATGAACAAAGCGCTTGAAAAATTTGAAATTGAATTAGTGTTTGTAGCATAGTAGCATAACACGATAAAAGGCATCTTTCATTCGGATTTAAAATAATAAATTAAAAGGGGTTTTTAAAATGAAAGCAAATATATTTGTAAAAATTGAGATATCTAAGTCTTCCGGCTATATATGGATTGATAAAATGTTCCATGAATCTGATATAGAATCAGAATATGAAGATATGATTGACGCAGCTAAAAAATTCGGGCAAACTAAATGGGAAACTATAGAAGGTTTTAAACTGTCTTACTTACACGTAAATGTAGAATTTGATGGACGAAAAAAAGGCATTGGGACAGATGATGTTTTAAAGTCTATTGCAAATGAAGGTCTAGCGGAAAAAGTCGGATCAACTATGCTTGGAGATTTTTACAAGCCAACTGAAAAATTAGAAATTATGTTAAGTGAGCAATTGACAAAAAGAAAAATAATGGCAGGTTTAGTTGCCTGATAAAATACGCATTTTATTTATAAATTAAACTGGTAAATGTCAACTGTATGGTTCAATTAAAGGGAGGTGAAAACCATGAAACGATATAAAGCCTACAAATACCGAATTTATCCTAACAAAGAACAGAAAATACTAATTAACAAAACTATTGGATGTTCCCGCTATGTATTTAACCACTTTCTAAATGAGAGTAAAAAATACTATGAAGAGACAAAGAAAGTACTAAATTTTAATCAATATTGTAAAATGCTTACTCAATTGAAGAAAGAGGAGAATACTAAATGGTTGAAGGAAGTGGATTCAACTTCTCTTCAAGCTACTCTTAAAAACTTAGAAAGTGCTTATAAAAATTTCTTTAAAGGGAATGGAAAATATCCTAAATTCAAAAGTAAGAAGAACAAAGTGCAAAGTTATAATTCTAAAAATAATAAAACAACTATCCGTATTCAAGATGGAAAGTTAGTCTTACCTAAACTAGGGAAAGTGAAGATCACTCTAAGCAAAAAAATGGCAGGCAGGGTATTAAACTGTACTGTTACCAAAAAGGCTAGTGACAAATATTTTGTCGTTATATTATGTGAGGAGGATATTCAGTACTTACCTAAGGTTAATAGTTCAGTAGGAATTGACTTAGGGCTAAAAGAGTTTGCTATTCTATCCAATGAGACCGTGTATGATAACCCTAAATTCTTCCGTAAGTTAGAAAAGAAATTAGCACAAGAGCAACGTAAACTGTCAAGAAAGAAACATGGTAGTACCAACTACGAAAAACAGCGTATAAAAGTAGCTAAAGTACATGAGAAAATAACCAACGCTAAAGATGACTATCTTCAAAAAATTAGTACGGAAATTGTCAAAAACCACGACATAATTTGTATTGAGGACTTGAATGTGTCTAACATGCTTAAAAACCATAAACTAGCTAAAGGTATTAGTGAAGTTTCATGGAGTAAATTTAGAAATATGCTCACATATAAGTGCGAGTGGTATGGAAAGGAATTGGTCGTGATTGGGAAGTGTTTCCCTTCTTCTCAATTATGTTACGAGTGTGGATACCAATATAAAGGAACAAAAGACCTAAAAGTTAGGGAGTGGACTTGTTCAAATTGTGGAGATAGCCATGACAGAGACTTAAATGCATCTAAAAATATACTAAAAGAAGGATTAAGAATCTTACATGAAGAGGACATGAAACATGCTGGTTAAACCCTTCTTAACCGCAGGAATTGCGGGGATAGCCTGATAAATATAAGTGGCTAGTAAAAGCACTTAATTCTCAGGAATCCTCCACTTCAAGCCATATTAAGTGGAGGTAGTTCAAAAGCTTATATATAGCAATGGTCACACTTCAATAACAAAGGGTAACATAAGCCTTATGGAAGCTCAAGGATACTATACAGGGAATGAGTATAATGTAGGCAGCGAGACATTGGTTTGTGTGAAGGTTGAGGAAGTTAAATAATAAATTAAACAAAAATAACTAGATATACCTAATGATTATGTGGTAAAATTAAGTATAAGCTAAAAGAATCCAAATTAATTTTAAAGGAGATTATCAATTATGAAAAACGTAAAACAAAGAACACTAGGAAAAATGGAGCAATTATTAAACCACTATCAATACTTATATGATCACACTAACCATAGTAAGAAGAAGGCAAGGCATTTACAAAAAGTAAAGATTATGGAGAAATCAATCATTGAAACTAGAGAACACGAAGGTCATTTCTGGGAATATTTAATCTGAATAGATGTTAAATCTTATGAAAGGAGGCTAGAAAGTGTATAAATTTCAAAGGATAGCTTCAGGTGGAGTATACTTCGTAGAACACTTGTATATTGAAGACAGATATATAGGTTTATTTGGACAAGATGACGATGGTTTATATGTTAAGTCTAATCACATATTAACCCTTAATGAAATCAATTTATTAATCGCCCAACTTACAATGGCGAATCCGAGTTTACTTGATAAACCCGTAAAGTTTTTACAATTCAAAAGTAAATAAAAAAAGGGAGGAACATTATGGTACACATTGTACATGTTAGACAAGGTGAAACATTTCAATTAGCAGGTGTTTTTGCAGAACTTAAAGATGCATATGGTTATTTAACAAATAATAAATTAATTGGCACTGTAAACTCTATGGAGATTATTGTAAAATCTCGGAAAGGCTGCTGATATCGTGCATCCACAACACATTATAAAAAAGAAAAATCTTAAAGAAATCCTAAGATTAAATTTATTGTTACATAAAACAACAGATAAAGAAGAAATTAAAGCTATTGATACTCAAATTAAGATGTGTAAGATATTGGATTGGAAGGATTATAAATCAGTGTACAAAACAACAACGGGGGCTGAGTAAATGGAATATCTTGATAAGAGTGTATCGTTTACTGATAGGGACATTGAAGATTTCCTGAATAAGAACAAAAGTAATATCACTAAGTTTGAAGCTATAGACAACTACTATTTAAAGATACACTTAAATGATGGTACGTACATAAATCTTGAACCAGAATATGGTGGCATATATTTCTTTCATAGGTCAAAATAAAATGTTAATTAAGGATAGTTAGAATAGATATTAATCAATAATTAAATAAAAAGGATAAGGAGGGTTAATGATCAAGAATCCAAACATTCTTCACATGATAGGGTTGATAAGTTTAGGAATAGTAGTTATATCAATCTTCACCTTAATAGCAGGCTTAGTTTTGGGAATAGTATATGTTTTACCTGTTCTTGTCTTCAAGATAAATATAACAGTTTTAACCGTCTCTTTGATAACAATGTTAATGGCGACAGAAATAGAGTGATTGGATTTATTATACTATAATAAATTAAATAAAATTAGGAGTTGAAATAAATGGAACAACCAAAAGGAAGATACAAGGTTATTTATAAGAATCCTAGAGATGCTGATCAAAGACAAAATGGTGCATTTGAAAATAAATTACATACGTTTGAAGGGGAAATAGAAAATTACGTAAAAACTAATAATGGGACATGTGCATTTAGAAATGAAAATGGCAATCTTTTGTTAGTTAAGTTTGCGGATATTGTACAAATGTCACTCTTAGATATTGTTAAATAAAAAGGAGGAATTATGGTGGATAAGAGTTACGAAAAAATTGATTTCTCTCTAGGAAGCAGCATAGATCAAGCTGTAAACGAATTGCTTAATTACAAAAAGAAGGGAAAGTTAGTTTACGGTAAATTTAATGGTGTCACTCTATATTCTGATACAGTTACAATCGATTCTGCATATCGAGAAATAACTGGCAAAAACAAAGCTGAGTTTGATGAACACATTAGTTAATTACCAGTCAGTCCATAAAAACATTACGATAAATTATCAATTTTATTTGAAGATAAACACAATATGTAGATAACAAATTAATCAATAATACTATATACAGTATACCGAATAAATTAAATGATAAATTAAAAATAAATAATTGTTAAAAGTGTTTGATTGTGGTAAAATTTAACTGTAGAAACCATATAACAGGAGATGATTAGCATGAAAAGGGAACATGTGAAAACAAGATTTGATCATGAAGGTTTTAAATATTATAAAACTAAAAAAGGTGTACTTAGAAAATCAAAACTTTGCACAACAGAAAAGTCAGTTGTCATCACTAACTCAGAGTTTATGGAAGCATGGAACGGACATTTTGATTTGTTTTATGCTTAAAAGGGGGGAGATTAAGTAAATGAAAAGTGATAAAAACAAAGTAATTGATTTTGGCGGAAACGGATTGCAATTTGAACAGGATGCTATGAATCGACCTAGACTTCAAGATTTAGACGGTGGAGAGTTTGTAATTTCTAACGTGGGCAGTGGACATATATATTTTAAGAAGGAAGATGTAGATGATTTGATTATTTTACTAAAAGAAGTTAAGGCTCATGATTATAAAATAGATTATTAATTAAATGGGGTGATATATAACATGGAATGTTCAAATTGTGGAGATCAATTCAATCAAGGAGAAGGCTTCCCGGAAAATCATCTAGAATGTTGCTGCTCGATGGAATGTTGGTTTGAATTTATCGGAGAAAATGAAAATAAAAGGGAGGAAGATGAAAAGTGGCAAATAGATTAGAAGACATAAAAAATATGGTTGAAGCAATGGATGGAGCATTTACGGCACAATTATTCGGTTATGAAATGAACGAAAAAACTCTTATCGAGGATTATAAATGGCTTATTGAACAAGCTGAAAAAGTTAGACAAGTAGAAGCTATCCTAGCTTGTAGTGATTTAAACCAAGAAGAACAGTTTAATAACATTAACACTATATTCTATAACGAATAATCTGTAAAGGAGATGAAATAATGGAAAATAAAAAGAAATCTGCTATGGAAATATCTAATGAAATAGGCTTTCACGGGCCGACAATGATAACTGTGAACGAATACAATAATTACTCTTCAACAAGTTTAAATGAATTAATAAGCGAAATTAATTCTAAAGGATATTTTATTAATATGTCGCAAACGGATGAGTTAGGTTATGGAATGAAAGTAGTGGATGACTATTGGTGGGAAGCTAATTGTATACATACACAGACAAGAAATCATTATTCAGCATACGGAGAAACTATTGAAGAGGCTGTATATAATTTAGGAAATAAAATATATGAAAAGGAGATGAGTAAATGACAGTTGAAGAGCTTAAACTAAGAGCATGGGACAAAGGAAGCCAAAGGATGCTTGATGTAATAATAATTAATTTTAACGATGATTAAGTGTTTTTAAGTGATGGATTTATAGATGGATGGTTTAGTTTTGAAGAAGTAGAGATTATGAGATATACAGGTTTCCAAGATTGCTATGGTAACGATATTTATGAAGGTGACATAATCGAATATGGTAACTCCAAGCATGATCGAGGAGCTGTCGTTATGGATGGTGGAATGTGGTATATACAAGGGTTCGATAGGTTGGTTAGTTTAGGGTATCCAAAGATTATTGCATATATAAACGGTAACATATACAACAATCCAGAATTATTATTCAAATGAAACATCAGTTTTATTATATTGATAAATTAATTTAGAAATAGGAGGATTGGGAATGAACAAAAAAGATAGAGTAGACTCATTCTTAAAAGAATTAAACGAGCTAACTAAAAAGTATGATTTAGAAATTACAGCAGAAGGTACTTCCCCTTTGCTATATGATACTGCAAATGGTGAATACGCTGCTGAGTTTGGCACTGGGTTTCTCGGAGGTGAATATAAGGTTTATCAATATGATTAAGGAGTGGTAAAGTTGATACAATTTTTCTTTGAATCCTTACTGGTATTTGGTGGATTAGTACTATTCTTAGGAGCTATGTTAATCGCTACAAATAATAATGAGCGGTAGAAACAATAAGAAAGAAGGAGGATATTTTATATGAAGGAAATTAAATTTAGAGGTTATGATGGAGCAGAATGGATTTATAGTATGACAATTGACTATGATAAAGAAACTGATACATATTACATGAAGAATGATAATAAAGAATGGATCATGGTTAATAAAGTTGCTCAATACACTAATATAGACGATATGAATAGGAAAGAAATTTATGACGGTAGTTTAATTTGTGAATTGATCGATGATGTACCAGACATAGGAGTTGTTTATTTCGCCGATGGCATGTATAAGGTTAAATTTGATAATGCTGAGGACTTCCCTCTTTCTGGATGCGATTTAGATCAGACTGAAGTAGTTGGTAATATTTATGATAGTAAAAATAACTATGAGGAGCTTTATGAGTTTTACTTTTACGAAGATTTATATTTAAAAAGGGAATATGGAGAAATGTAAATTAATCAAAAAGGAGCTTCAAAATGACAATAGTATATGTTACTCACGTAATGATAAACAATCAATTGGAGTTTGCTGGTGTGTTTGCTAATAAAGAAGATGTCTATGGATATTTAAATAGTAACGGATTAGCCGGAACTGTAAATCACACTGAAGTAGTGGGAGTGTCAATAAAGGAAGGATAAATTAAATGAAACAATTCATTGACGATATGATTCACATGACAGAAGGTGAGAAGTTCGTTCATTACTGGTGGATATGGGTATCATTGGTAGTAATCGGGTTAATTGTCTTTTATGTAACTCGTGATAAAGATTAAATTGATAAGGAGGTATCTCATGCAAGTTTACATTGTCATGTTAAAAAATGAAATTATATCAGTATGTGGAGATGAACAAACGGCCAAGTGGGAAAAGGAAATGCTTGAACTTGATGGTAATGATGATGTAGTTATTAAGAAATATGGAGTAGTTTCTTACGATAACAATTTACGCCAAAGAAATTTGAAAGCATACATATCCATGCAAAATTCATATAAATGCGATAAGAAGGCTGCTGAATGGTTGGAAGATGATAGTATATGTGTTTTGGAGAATAATAAAATAAGGAGAGTTAAACCAGGGGACAGTCCTGATACCAATATATATGTACATGTAGATAATATAAGGAAAGATACAGGAAGAGAAAAATATATAAATGAGGGTGATTATGTTAGATATGAGATATTGAGAAAGTAAGAAGGGATTGATAGATACGGAAAAAGAAATGTGGGTAAGGTATTTAGGTGGCGGATTTGGAGATGAAGAAGATTTTTCAATTGAATGCGGAGTATCATATAAAGTGTTAAGGGAAACAGAAACATGTTACATAGTAGAAAATATGATAGGTGAAGAAATACCTGTTTATAAGTATAAGTTTGAACTTGCTGATACAAATAAAGTAACATAGATAAAATAACTATAAACTGATCAATCACTCGATTGGTCTTTTTTTATCCAATGAAAACGGTATTTCATTAGTTAAAATTATTTATTAATTTATTAGATTAATCCTTGTAATTCCAATCAATTCCATTTATAATTAACTTATCAGATAAATACATATACAAATAGAATACAAAGAAAGGAGTACATACATATGAAACAATTACTTATCGACAATGGCTTCACAATTGCATTCATGATCCTAGGAGTAACATTCTTGTTGACAGCATTATTAACAGTAAATTAATAAAGAATTAGGGGGGATAACGAAAATGAATAAATCATACAAATTTAAAAAAGGCGATATGGTAACTAGTAAAGGTTATGCCGGTAGAGTTATAGGTGTTCGTTCTGTAGGTGGCAATATCATCGGCCTACAAGTTGAGTTGATCAATGGTGGAGCAATTAAATTCTTCAATCCAGCAGAAACTAAATTAATCGAGTTTGACAGTAACAGGCCGTCAAATAAATACCTGGAAAGTGTACTGAAAGCTAAACAAGATAAACCTTCTAAGGTGATCAAGAAGGATAAAACAAAAGTATTAACAATTGATGAATTGCTGGATAGATACAATGACCATAAGAGGTTATATGAGGAGTTTGGAGACGTACAATATAGAGCAGCAATGAAGGATACTCTGAGACTATTGAAATTAGCATCCAATGGCGTACCTGTAATGGAGAGAATCAATGAAGACTGATAATAAAGAAGATACTTTCACAATAGAATACTTAACAGAGGATGATAAGAGGGATTTAGTGTTTCAGTGGTTAGCAAGAAAGTGGGAGAAAGAAAAGGAAAATGGATAAAGAAAATAGAAGAATAGACATATGTCTAAAAAAGGTGGAGTGAACCATGCGTAAAATCGAACCAAAAGAATCTAAAGTTGATTTGGTTATGGTGATATTTGTAGTAGCATATTCACTATTCTGCATTTGGTGGCAATATTATTACGTGTATCCACCTATTAGAGAAGGTGACTACTCACAAGCTTTTAACCGGGCAATGGATTGGAACCCATTAACTCCTTTTGTTGGACTATTAGTTTTTCATTTAGTCGCAAAAATATTAGGGTGGATATCAGATTTTTGGGTATTATTGTTTGGCAGAAGGTAATGAAATAGTGTTTTTATTAGTTAAGAAGGGAAAGAAAATGGCTAAATCAATCAAAAGATTAGGCAAAGTAACCGGGAATATAGACGTTATTAACAAAAGGAAAGAAACTCTTAGCAACGGAACAAAAGTTTACTATGCTACCATTAAGAGAAATAAACAGGGGGGTTATCACATGCCACATAAACACATACAATCAAGAATTAAAGTCCCTTCACCACCAGTGCAAATAAAAGTAAAAGTACCTGTCAAACTAACAATTGGGATATTCTCATGTTATAAGTTGATTGATGTATATGAGGCTTGTTATAAGTTAGGTATTAAAGTGGTTAGCTGTACCAGTTTAGGTGGAGTTATTAATAAAAAATATGTTATGGAGATTGAAGGGTATAAGAGGGATTTGACAGTGTTGCAAAGGGTATTAGGTAGAGGCTGATAAATTAATTATAAAAAAGGAGATGTTTAAAGATGGGATTCAAATTACCAGAATCATTTAGGAAAGAGCAAGAAAGAGAGTATAATCTAAAATACATAACTATTGGTGATAAAAAGATACATGTTAGTGAATTGGAGGATAGATCAGTAACACCAGAATTAATTTTGGAAATGAGAATGAATTCATATGCTCAAGAAGATATGCCTCCAAAGTTGACAGATGAAACATTAATTGAGAAAGCTAAGTATTATCTAACTCAATGCCACCAGAGGGTAAGCTATCCATGTTCAACCTATGATGAAGCTCTTTTGCACAACATTTTACCTGAATTAATTAAGAGATTGGAAGAGAAACAATAAAACAAGGATTTTAAAAGGAGGAACGGAAATATGAAAGATAAACACGGATTAAATCAATATCGACTTAATTATGCAAAAGGGTACGCACAAGGATTTTTAGAAATGGTAAATAAAATTGAATTAATGTATCAATTATCTGAACAAGGACTAATTGATGAGGATAAAACAGAGAACTATATATCCAATAATCTTAAAGAGCTAGATAGAAATTGGGAGTATTTCAAGAGTTATATTGAGCAACGAAAGGATTAATCAATCGTTTAAGAATAGACAAGGAGGTTGAATATGAAATACTTAAAAATCACTAGATTTTCATATGACGGTTTTGATCCTCAATGCCAACAAGGATTCCTGAATGAATGTTGTATAGATAAAGACGATAATTATAATCCTGAATTTGATTATGGAGTATGGGTTTTTGTGGCAGGGCAAGAGGATAGATTTTTGCTCAATCATAGAAATGATGTGCCTGAAATGACCTGCTGGAAAGCAGAAATACCATTCGATGCCATTGTATTTGCACATGAAGATCCTTTTGAATATGAGAGTATATCTACCGTTGCGCAAGAAAGGAAGAATGGGGCATTCTTTATACCAGAAAGTTCATTAGATACTTTAATAAATATAAAAACTACATATAATGTGTTCAGTGATTAAAACAATAGTTTTATCTTATAAATTAAACAAAAATAGGAGGATTTAAAATGAGAAATGTATTAGTTGCTGGAGAGGTTTGCTATTTAGATCATAAGAAATATACATATATGGGGATTGATGAGGAAAACAAACACATTATTAAGTTATATGGGGAAGAACATGCCGATTTAATTCATACAAATTCAATACCAACTGTACCACAGTTACCTTTAGGTATGTATTTAAGGAATAAGAGAAGTAAGTCATTATGTGAAATTACAGGATACTTAAATATGTTAGGACAAATGTATTATCAAGTAAAGGATTATAATAATGTGTTTAAAGATTATACACATGAAACTGAACACGACATTATGAATAAGTTTGAAATATTACAACATAATCCATTCCTTGAAGATGAGGTAATTATGGATAAAATTAATGAAATTGACAAAGAAATTGATCCATACAAAGAACAACTTGAAGATATCAAAAAAACTATAAGCCAGATAGAGAGTAAAAAGAAAGCTGTATTTGAAGTTTGTAAACATGACTGGGATAAAGAAGAACCGGAGGAAGTTAGCAATAAAACTTTTGAACAGCTTTGTGTTTGTAATACATGTGGATTAGAAAAAGTAAATAGATATAGTAATCTATGGTGATAAAGCGAAATAAAAAGGTGATTTTATTCTAATATAAACACAATATATAGATTGACAGATTAATATAAACACTATATATAGTATATAAAATGAGGTGGCATTAGATATGCTTTATAAAAATAAATTTAAAAGAGAAGCGGGAGACAAAAGAAGTATTTTTGATATCCCACTCGATGAAATTACAAGGGAGTATGTTGGATATCCTGTTTTCCCGGATTCGTTTAATAAAAAGAGAAAATGGAAACCTTTTAGAGCTTCAAAGAAAGAAATCAATGACTATATAGAGTTTGGTTTTGAAGAATTATTCTTAGAGGAGCAATTGTCCCCTGGGGGAGAAAAACGATTCACATATGGATTTGATGGTGTAACTGTAGAAGTGTTTTGCGAGGAGGATAGATATAAAGTAAATGTAATTGAAGGTGATGAAACATATTCAGCTTATTACGATACCAATATGGTTCCAGAGAAAATAACAGATCCCAATCGCATTAAGCATAGAGTAAAGGAAGTAATGAAAGAACATATGCATAGGACAGTTCGGAGAGAGGTAAATAAGGCTGAAAATAAACATACATCGTTTGTATTTACAGTGGGGATTTCATTTATATTAGGAGGATTAATACTTGTCTTATTTTAAAGGTAAATCAGCAGATGAAATCCGTAAGTATAGTTTAGAAAAAGTAAAAGCAGCAGAAGGGAAACCGTCATATCCTCCACGTAAAAGGTTTGATTCACCAGAGGATTTGTTGCAGAGGACGGTTCCGAAGTTAGCTAAGTTAATGAGAAGCGTATAAAGGAGGGAAACAGATGAATGTGTATGTAATTGAAATGTATGATGATCAGGAAGTTGTAAAAGAGATTATGGATAAGGCATTTACTTCTTACAGAGATGCAAGTCAATCTCTATTGAATAAAGGTTATGATGTGTTTGTTGAGAAAGATGATGAATGGAATTTATATTTTGAAAAGGTAATATGGCATGAAAAACAGTGGTACATAAAGACAAGGATTATTGCAAATATAATCAAATTAGAGTTAATCGAATAAATGTTACATTTTATTCGGTAATAGACACAATATTTGGATAATAAATTAATCAAAAATACTACATATAGTATGGAGGAGAAAAATATTATGAAAGCTAAAGAAATGATTAAGATGCTGCAATCGGTTGTAAATGAGCATGGGGATTTAGAAATATATGATACGGATGGTTGTTCAGTGTTTAATTTCAAACAAGATTATTTTCCAAGAGTTTGTAAGATTTACATTCAAAAAAGGTGAATATACCAGAGGGATGGAAGGTGTATTAAACGAGGAAGAATTAAATGTTGCAGATGAGGATTTGTATGATGTTGATCTAAGCAAGCCTGTTACTAAAGGGATATTGTTGTAAGATTATTTAAATAAGGAGGAAGTATAATGAGTGAGAAATTACATGAAGCAAGCAATAATTTTCATGACGTTGTATCAGATTATATTAAGGAAAAGGGTTTTGATTCTCATCTTAAATTAATGGTAGAGTCTAAAATTAAATGGTTACAAATGAAAGCAGAGAAAAATGGAGTCACATTAGATATCGAAGACTAATAAAGGGAGAAAAATGAAATGACAGATGTATATAGTGGTCGAATAAGAATGGAGAGCTTCATCTTTGGATCAATATCAACTCCCATATTGGACACGTATTTTAAAAGGGTACATGTAGGTATATTTATGAAGGATGAGATTGACAAAGCTATGAAAAAATTAGGAGGATTAAATGAATAACGTAATTGCAATAGAAATCATAATGGAGGAGATTATAAAATGAATGTATTTGATTTAGCGTTAGACTTAAATGACAAAGAGTGGTTTCTTCGGTTACATAGAA
>JBJEFI010000043.1:0-14959 GCA_051873875.1 Bacillaceae bacterium
TCCATTTGAAAAAGAAGAAAATATTGATGAATAAGAAAAAAAGCACTTGTACAAGACAAGTGCTTTTTTCTTTCAATATTACTATCCTTTGTAGCATTCATTAATTATATAGTTCTTAAAAAATAGGTTTCTTTCCTTATTACTTCTATCATGTTTGATGCCATTTTGAAACAAATTGTTTTTAAAATGACTATAAAAAGCCCAAAAAACATGCTTTTTGGGCTTCTCTTTATGAAAGATGAAACGTATTTACTATTGTTTAATTACGTATTCAAATAGTTCATCTGTTCCTTTTTCAAATTGACTACGTGATTGTTTTACTTCTACGTCTGGTTTTAATGGTCCTGTATATCCTTCATGCTTCACTTGTGTTGTTGCTACTTGTAAAATAATTTGTGAAGATGGTAAACGGAATCCACTTGGCTTGCCATATCTAGTTGTTTGGCCACCAGTTGATTCTCCCACTAATGTTGCATTTGTTTCTTCTTTCCATTCAATCGCATCATCAACACCTGTACCAAACGTATTATATCCAATTAGAACATATACTTTTGCATCTTTTAAAACAGATGTTTCTTCTTTTAATGCTTTTATAAGTGCCTTCATTCGTTCAGGATTACCGCTTGAATCACGGCGTAAATCGACAATGAATTTTTTTATGTTGTGATCATTTACATCTGAAATAAATTGCTTTTTAAACTCTTTAAACTTTGGTAAATCTACTTTGTTATTTCCTTTTATTTCATCTTTAAATACACCTTGATTATACTGGAAGTAAAATGTTTCTTCCTCTGGAGCGTATGTATACCAATATGCTCCATATGCATCTTTCGGCATTTTTTGTGTAACACCTTCGCGATATTTCTTACCTAAATCTACTGTGAATTTTATATCTTTTTGTTTCTTTGGTTTTAAAGTAACAGAGTGGTTAGTACCATCTTCTTTTTTAAATGTGTATGTAGTTTCATCACTATTTATAATATTAAAGAATTTTAATACATCAGGAAGGGTAATAAAGATACGATTATTTACCTTTGCCCATGCTACATTTTCATATGGGATAAGTGTGTTTACTTGTTCAAGTACATCATTGATTTTATGTCCATTTATTTCGATAAGTTCTGCACCAATAGCATCTTTTGACTCTTCTGTACCTTGAATTGCATATAACTTATCTTCAAGCCAATCAAATGTAATTGGATATACAATCATATCAGCACTTGTTTTTCCAACTAGTGTACTATAATCCATGATAGTAGATTCATCATGTAACATTGAAACAAGTTGATTCATGCGTAAGCTTGTTTCAACAGTAGATAACTTTGGTAAATCCTTTTTTAATTCATCTACTTCATTTGTCCATTTTTTTTCAGAAATAGAATGGAAAGGTTCTTCATGTGTTTTTTTGATAGATTTTACCATGTTATCAATATCTTTTTCCCATTGCTTTTCTGTTAATTCATTTCTATCTACTGGCTCTTGAGCTGAACATCCTGTTAGAAGTAAACTCACACTTAAAAAAGCGCTAATTATCATTTTTTTAGTCATATTTTTCTTCCTTTCAACTACAATTTAATATTATATTTATCTAATTATTATACAAAAAAAGAAAGAAAAATGTTTACAATATAGAAACATTTTTACAATATATAGTTTTTTAGAAAAGAATTTATTTTAAATTTGTATTTACTTCTGATAATAACTGTAATAAATATTGGTACTCTTCGTACGAAAGTGTTTCCGCTTGCATGAATGCCGTCATTTTTGCAAAAAGTTCATCTTCCTCTAAACGTGTATACCCCTCTTTGTACTCTTTTAGTAGCAACAACAAGGATTCATAATTACTCATTGCCATACCTCCTAAAATTGATTTCTTTTTTATTTTCACCAACTTTTAAAAAAAGACTACAAAACATCCATTTGTTTTATAGCCTTTTAATACCTTATATACCATTTTCCTCTTTTTCGTTACCGTCTATTTTTCGTCGTTCACTTAAAGAATAAATAATCCATGCAGTTAATGAAAAGACTACTGGACCACCAAGCATCCATAGAGTTGAACTAATATCTCCATCAATTGCAGGATGAATAATTGTAAATATGTTGGCAAAACCAACTAACAAAATAACAATAATTGAAGCAATCAAGCCACTTTGATACGTTTTAAAAATAATAAATGGTTTTTCAATTTTATTATTCTTTTTAAATTTAGGAAATGAAAAAGCTAAAAACAAAATTGGAAGGGTCATCGCCACGTTTGTCATCAATGTTAATTTTTTAAAAAAGACAGATGCTCCTTCTCCTCCAAATGACGTTAATAAAATGATAAACGCTACAATTACGCACTGAATCCACATCGCATAAACAGGCATACCATCTTTGGATAATACGACTAATTTCTTTGGCCAAAGTTGCTTCGGTGTACCTTGGATAATCGTTTTTAGTGGTGAATAAATTAAAGTAAAAAATGCTCCTGTATACGCTAAAAACATCGATAAACCTGTTAAGCGTGCAAACCATATACTCATCGTTACTGCAGTAGCATCTGTCACACCTAATGCCTTTCCAAATTGTAATCCTAAATTCTTCATTAATACATACGTAATATTTCCAAGGTTTGTTGTTTCAGCACCTAGCACTGCATGCCAATTGGTTGAAATGCCTGCTAGAAAAATGCCAAGTGAATATCCAATGGAAATGACAATAGCTGAAATTAATATTCCTTTTGGAAAATTATGCTTTGCATTTTCTGTCTTGTCTACTAAGCCACCAATTGCCTCAATTCCACCATAAGCGAAAATAGCAAATACAGCGAAGGATACTAAGGCTAATGGTGTTGTATAGTCAGGATGCGGTGATTGCATAAATGTTTTTATGCCAGAAATTGGCTGTGCTAATTTTCCTCCATTTAAAAATAAGATAATAATACTAACGATTAGTAGCACTAAATTTAAACCCATTACTGCAATACCACCAATAGATGTTACCTTACTAATTTTATTTAAGCCCATTGTTGCAAAAAAAGTAACAACAACTATCCAAGTAATAGCTAGTAGTCCTACTGTTTGAGTAGAATTTAAGTTAAAGAATGACCATGTTTGCGTTTGATCATTCCCAAAAATGGCAGTTGAAAAAGGAATCCATATTTTAGATGATGTACTGACCATCCAAATAACATAAGATGAAAACCACATAAACGTTCCAATAAAAGCAAATTTGGGACCGACAGACCTTGCCATCCACGAATAAATACCACCTTGTTCACGTCTAAATGCTGCACCAAACTCTGCCATCATAAACGCATATGGTACAAAAAATAATAAAGCAGAAATAATATACCATGGAATTGCACTATAACTCATTAAATAGAAAGCTGTGGGTATATTTGCAAATCCAAAAACAGATGTAAATACCATCAAAATAAGCCCAATAAGTGATAATTTTTTAGACATTGATTACTCTCCTAGTTCTATTTAGTATAAAATACATTGTGCACATTTCTATCGTGGCATTGTTCAAGTCTTTCAATTACAACTTCAGCAATTTTTTTATACCCTAATGCATTAGGATGAACACGATCTTCACTTAAATATTGTTCATTATAAAAAAGCTGGTTATTCCAAAAATCGAAATGAACTGTGTTATATTGATGTGCTAACGTATCTATTACTTTATTGCATGATTGCAATTGCTTTTTTAACATCCACTTTAACGGCTTTTGTAATGTGATGAATCGTGTAAAATCTGGAAAGTTACTCGTAATGACTACTGCATTTTTTTGTGAAAAGTGACAAATCATTCTTTCCATTCTTTTTTGATAGGTATATGAAAAATATCTTTTTTGAATAATGTCATTTCCACCAGCTATTACACTTACCAAATCTGGTGTTCGCTCCATTACTTGTGAAAATTGTTTATGAAATACTTCATCGGAACGTAATCCAGTACGTGCTAAGTTTGCATAAGTTGGTATACAAAAATGCTCTACTATATAATCAACCCAACTTCTTTTTTCTAATCCTGTTACTTCATCTCCATATCCTTCCGTTAAGCTGTCACCTAATGCAATAAAATGCTGAAACACATGCATCCCTACTTTACAAAAGTTTTATTTTGTATAGGTTACCCTTTAATTGTGAATATGTTAGATGGAATATATATACAAAAAAAGCACTAATCTATATGATTAGTGCTAAACTGTTACCTTTGTTGACATTGACCATTTACAATTTTTTAAGCATTCTACAACATAGTCATGAGACATATCTGGATGAATTGTTTCTTCATGAGAAATTGTGATAAAGGACATTGCGATTGCATATTTAACCGTATCTATAATCGTTAAATTATTCATATATCCATACACAATTCCTGCAACAAATGAATCGCCTGCTCCTGTAACATTTACTACATTGGCGTCATTTGCTTTAATAATTCCCTCATCTACTCCGTCATTATAATAAATACCGTCTGCATCTAGTGTAATAAATACTTTTTTTACTCCGATATTTATAAAATAACGTCCAGCTTTTTTTACATCTGCTTCATTTGTAATTTGGAATCCGCATAAAACTTCCGCTTCATGACGATTTGGCTTAATTGTATGAAAATATGGAATTAAATGCTTCACATGCACAGCTTTTGCAGCTGAAACAGGATCCAAAATAAAATTTGTAGCTCCATTATATGTTTTTACAATATGTTCAACTAGTGTTGGATTATCTGTATCAAGTACCATATAATCTGCATTTTGAATAACTTGGGCTTTCGAATCCATAAATTCTGTTGTAATACAATCTGCTGTTTTTAAATCAACTACAGCTGAAACCATCTCACCAGTTTCATCTAAAATTGCTAAGTATGTTGGTGTCGATTCTCCCTTAACAATTAGGGAATCACTCATATCAATATTTATCTTTTTTGCATATTCTAGGATACTTCGACCTTTTTCATCATCACCGACTACAGAAATAAATTTCGTGTTCATTCCGATACGTGCCATATTTTCAGAAATATTACGGCACACACCGCCAAAAGAAACTTTTACAGTTCCTGGATTTGAATCATAAGGTCTGAATGAAGAATTTGTAAATCCAAAAATATCATAAATAGACATACCAAATACGAGTACATAAGGTTCGCTATTATTCGTCATCATTTCAGTCCTCTCGAAGATAGTCACTTTGATATATTAGCATAGTTCACCCACAAGATTCTACATTTTTCAACAATTACTTATGAGAAAATAATTATTTCTAGTTATATTTTCACAAAAAAGAAGCTTACTTATCCAATCTAAAGTAAACTTCTCTTTGATTACAACTTATTATTTACTTAATCCTATTTTTTTAAGAAATGATACGATGATTTAACTCTTTAAATCGATACTTATTCTTCCTTTTTCGCCTGTAAGAAATGTAACAGTGCAATTGCTTCTTCATTCTCCATATCTAAAAACAATACATAATCCAATTCATCCATTGCTTCATTTATATAACCTAGCTTTATTAATGATTTTGCTCGATCTAATAAAATTTCTACATCCTCATCATAATAATCGAGAAGTAATTCAGCTATTTCTAAGTGTTCCTCATAATGTCCATTTAAAAAGTAACACTTTGCTAAAAAATATTGATTATCATAACGATTTGTATCATCTTTTTCTAAAGCTAACTCAAAATACATTTGAGCATCCTCATATTCCAACAACAAATAAAAACATAAACCTAAACTAAAATAACACTTATTAAAATGTGGATTTATCTGAAGTGTTTTCTTAAATGCGGTTATTGCTTCTTCATAATGCTCTAATCCATATAAAGCATTTCCTAAATTTTGATGCAAATGTGGATCATCTGGATAATCTTTTATAAGAGCAGAGAGTAACTGTGCTGCATCCTCATAACGTTCTTCTTCAAGGTAAGACCACGCAATATTATTATAAACTGTTACTTTTAATCCTTTTTTTTGTAGGGAGTCTTTAAATTTTTCTCTTCCTAATTTAGGATTTCCTAAATGCACATGGCAATATCCTATCATATTGGAATAACGCCAATCTGTTGGATACATTTCCTCTAACTTACGATATATTTTAATCGCACGTTCATATTCATTTTTTTCAACAAGCACATTTGCTCGTCGATATAATTCTACTTCACTAAATTCTAAAATCAAGTCATAACATCCTTTCAACGCTACAGTGCCTATACTAAAAAGTAACAAATATATCATAGTCATGCAAATTTATTTAAAATATAAAAAGCACCAAATCACATTGGATTTAGTGCATCAAGAAATGGAGCATATGGGACTTGAACCCACGACCTTTGCAATGCCATTGCAACGCTCTCCCAACTGAGCTAATGCCCCTAAACGTATCTAGTTACATTATAGTCAATTCTAAATAAAACAACAAGTTTAAATATTGCTTCATTTACGATATTTTAGTTGACATAATAAAATTATTGTATAGATACTTTATTTCTTGTATAAAAGACACTATCATACATACACTATTTTTGTAAACATCTTGTTTACAATTAACTTACTAGTCGAGGTGTCTTGCAATGAATAACAAACAACGTAATAGCTCTAACGGCAAAGTTCAATTTAATGAAACAATGAATGAATTTGCAACAGAATCATTGTCAAAGGCTGAGACAAAAGAATTAGGAAAAAAAGCAAAACAAGCGTTAGATTCATTCGAAAAGTCTAACTTCTAGTAAAAAAGCGGTCTAATATTAATTTAGACCGCTTTTTTACCATTTACTACATTTGAGACAAATGCTATACAAATACCTCTAACTCTTCCTTTTCTACTTATCATTGAAACCGTTTTTACTTATTCATTATGTTTTACATATGGAGATGTACTATTACGCTCAACTAAACACACTGGAATTTTGATAACTCGATTTGAACAAGGTTGCTTATTTAGTTGCTTTAGCAATAATTCAATTATTCCTTGCCCTTTTCTTTCGATATCTTGATGAACAGACGTTAAACTAGGTGTACTAATTTGAGTTAAAAAAGAATTATCAAAACCAATAACCGATAAATCTTCTGGAATTTTGACACCTTGCTCTTGTACATATTTCATTAATCCAACAGCTCCAATATCTGAGCCTGTTATAACTGCCGTTACATCTGAATGCTTTTCTAATAATCGCTTTCCAACTTCTGCACCACATTCCATGGATACAACTGTTCGAAAAAATAAAGATTCATCATATAATCCAACTTCATCAAGTGCTTGCTTATATCCAAACCATCTTTCATATGAAATCCCTCTATTTTCCACAAATCCACCTGACATAAGGGCAATTTTACGATGACCCAATGAAAGTAACTTTTTCGTTGCTATGTATGTACCATTACAATCATCTAATAATACTTGATATGCTTGTTTATCTTCTAAGTAGCTATCTACATAAACAGTTGGTACTTGTAACATTTGAATTTTCCGCACTATTTTTGCATGTTCATTCGTACCAATAATAATTAGCCCATCTAAATCTAACTCTTTTACAAAATGGAACGTTTCATCTTCTTCAGATATTCCTCTCAAAATAAAATAAAAATCATTCCCCTTTGAGGCCTTCTCAATTGCCGATACTAAATGCCAATAAAAAGGGTTATCATGGACAATTCCCTCATGATGATCAAATGGGACAAATACCCCTATTAAACCCGTTTTTTTATTTTTTAAATTTCTTGCTGCGGCACTTGGAACAAATCCAAGTTCATTAATTTTTTGTTGCACATGCTCGATGGTTTTTTTAGACACTCTTCCCGTACTATTTACTACATTGGAAACAGTCGCAATAGAAACACCCGCTGCTTGAGCAACATCTTTAATACTAACTCTATTCACTAAATCACTTCACTTTCCTTTCTAAACCAAGCACTATCTTTCTTTATTATACACAATTCAAAATAGATAACATATCCTCTTCATAACGAACAAGCTACGTTTTTTCAGCATCTATTTTTAACGATTTCAAAATATAATACATATCATCTATATCTTCCAGTGTTAACTCATCAAACTGATTCAATTGTTCTTGCACTTGAATAATCACTTTATTCTTAAGAGAATGATTCTCTTTCTTTCGTTTCATAAAGAACGTAGCAATTGTTCCTGTTAATGTCCCTATAAATCCAATTCCGACAAGCATTAGTATAACTGCAATGATTCGACCTAAATTCGTTTCAGGTGAAATGTCACCATATCCAACTGTCGTAACTGTTACGAAGCTCCACCAAAGAGCATCATCAAAGCTTAAGCCTTCAACAATTGAAATACTTATTGCACCAAGTAACAAAATAAAAATAGTAACTACCAACACATAATTAAAATGATTTGTTCGTAAAAACACATGCGCACGAATCGAAAATACTTTCAAAAAGAAAAAGGCTCTAAATAAAGACAACACCCGGGCTAATCTTACCAACCTAAATCCTATAAAAAGTTCATCCAGTGGAAGAATAACGATTAAATCTAACTTATGCGACTTTACAAAGGCCCACTTTGAATCACTTATCAATAATCGAAAAAAATAATCAATCACAAAAATTCCCCATATACAATCATCTAAGATAGCAATTGTATGCTGCGCTTGTTCTGAAATTGTATTACTCATGCTTATCAATGTCATTACAACAACAATTAAAGCAAGAAATGCCATTATAGCTTCATAAATAATGGTTCTAATCTTCATATGTAAACTCCAGTCATTCTCTAATTAATATTATTATATTAGAAAATAAATTTTGTGCCAGTATTATTTTGCATGCTTTTAATTAAAAGAAAAAGACTGCCTGTTTAGCAGTCTTTCACTTTTATGCACAAATTAACACCTTTTCTTGAATTGTAGCCATTACACCATTTTCATTATTTGTAAGTGCTGTTTCAAACCGAGCAGCTTGCTTTAATTGTTCATGAGCATTCACCATTGCATAAGAATGATAAGCATTTTCCATCATCTCTAAATCATTTAAATAATCACCAAAAACCATAGTTTCATCATACGAAATATTTAGTAATTGTTGTACTTTTTGAATCGCAACACCTTTATTTGCACCACCATTCATAATATCTAACCAAATATATCCCCCTACTGTTACTTGTAGAGACTCTTTATACATTTCAAAATATGGCATGCTATGGTGTTCTGCACCTTGAAAGTCTAGTAACGTTACTTTTAAAATATCATCCTCTATTTTTTTAACATCGTCTACAATCTCACGACGAGCATAATATTTATCTACTTCCTCAAGAACTTTTTTGTCATCTGTTTCAATATACGCTGCTTTCTTTCCACAAATAACGATAGCAACTCCATCAATCGTTCTAGCTACATCAATTAACTCCATTGCAACTTTGTGGTCTACTGTATTTGAAAACAATTCTTTGCCTTTATACATCACATACGTACCATTTTCTGCAATAAATAACATATCATTTTTATATGCCTCAAATCGTTTCTCTAAATTATAGTATTGACGCCCACTGGCTGCTGAAAAAAGAATATTTTTTTCTTTCAATTGAGCAAAAATCTCTTCAAAATTAATCGGAAATTGATTTTTATCGTTTAAAAAAGTTCCATCCATATCCGTTGCAATTAATTTAATCATCTGCTTTTCCCCATTTCTCTAGCTGTTTTCTTCCTATGTACCTATTATACATAGATTTTTAAGGTTGAAAATAGATTATTCATTGTCAAATCTGTACTTACAAAAAAAAGATTTACAATAGATTCTTTTTCTTTTAGTTGTAACAAAGTGAAAGGCATGAAAAAAGGCTGTCAATTGACAGCCTAATCTAAATTAGCATTATGTTCTAGTGCAATTTTGTAATTTGAAATTAACCGTTCAACAGAAACGCCTCGACTTTTTGCCATTTCATCGATTGTTACTTGAAACTCTGCTGCAATTTCGTTTAATGCATTAATTGCAGCTTGGTCTGACACAACTTTTCGATTTTTCATCTATAATCGCTCCCTTACATTACTTCGATTATAGTATTACCTTTTTTTATTTTTCTATTTACAAACTTGTACGTAGCTGCCATAATTCAGGAAAAAAACGGTGATCGAGTACATTTTTTAAATACCCTACACCAGATGAACCACCTGTTCCAATTTTATATCCAATAATTCGTTCAACGGTCTTCATATGACGAAAGCGCCATTGTTGAAGCCAGTCTTCAAGATCAACAAGCTTTTCTGCTAATTCATACAAATCCCAGTATTTTTCTACATTTGTATAAACAACTTTCCATGCTTCTTCTACGGATGGATGACTTTTGTAAGTAGCTGTTACATCTCGTTTTAATATGTCATCATCAATTGAAATACCTGCACTAGCTAAAGCTCGAATAGATACATCATATAAACTAGGTGCGTTATATGCTTCTAATAACTGTTTAGATAATTCCTCATCCTTTTCATAAATTTTCAATATATGAGGCGTTTTATATCCTAATGCAAATTCAATTTGTCTATATTGATAAGATTGAAACCCTGATGATTGTCCTAGCTTATCTCGGAATTGTAAATATTCAGTTGGCGTTAATGTAGCTAATACATCCCAAGCATGAATAATTTGTGACTGTATTTTCGATACTCGTGCTAACATTTTAAACGCAGGAGATAAATTAGATTGTTCAATACAGCCAATTGCCGCTCTTATTTCATGTAACATTAATTTCATCCATAACTCGCTTACTTGGTGAATAACAATAAAAAGCATTTCATCATGATGATCAGATAAGCGATTTTGACTGCTTAATAAAGAGTCTAATTGCAGATAATCACCATATGTCATGTTATTTTTAAAATCTGTGTATATTCCCTTTTCCATTCTTTCTCCCCTCCGTTAACACTCTCTTAGTACAGCACGCACTGGGCTACCATCACCTTCAACAAATGGCAGCGGTAATGCAATTAGTTCATACATTCCTGGTTGAACATTTGTTAATACAATATTTTCAAGAATGTGGACACCATGTTCAAATAAAGCATGATGTGTTACTAACTCCTTACTATCTAACGGATCGACAGAAGGAATATCTACACCTAATAATGTTATCCCTTTTTCTTTTAAAAGTGCTCCAATATCCTCTGATAATAAAGGAATCCAATTAGGAAATACCGTTTGACTTCGATTAGATACAGTTTTTAACAACAGTGTTTTACATTGCTGAAAATCAATATTTGCCAATAAGGCTGCATCAATTGCATTATGAGTCGAAACATCTACTACCATTGCCTTTCCAATATATACATTGATATCTAGGTCTATTACTCTTTTCCCATCATTCTCAAAATGAAATGGTGCATCAATATGTGTTCCTGTATGCATACTCATCGTCACTTTACCAATATTAACAGAACCTGTTTGTTCTTTTGTATATTCTACTTCATAAGAAAAAGGAGTGTCTCCTGGCCAAACAGCAATTTCATTATGTAACGGTTGAGAAATATCAAACCATTTCTTCATTATGCAATTACCTCCCGGATATTTTCATACTGTAAATATACTTTCGTTTCCATAATTTCTTTTAAAATTTGAACACTTCTCCACACATCTTCAAAGGAATTATACATAGGAACAGGTGCTAGTCGGATACCATTTGGTGCACGAAAATCTGGAATAACCCCCTTTTCCTTTAATGCTTTACAAATACGTGCAGCATCAACATGCTCTAAGTAAATATGTCCCCCTCTTTGCTCATGTACAATTGGGTTGCAAATTTGAAATCCAACATCCTTCATTTCTTCCTTTAGTCCAAGCAAAAAGAAATCTGTTAATTGCAGCGACTTCTCTCTTAATCGCTCTATCTTCGCTTCATGAAATAAGGATAAAGAACCAATAATAGGAGCCATACTCAAAAGATGAGGGGTACCAATTTGAAAAACACCTACGTCATCTGCTGGCACAAATGCATGTGACATATCAAATTGTTTTTCTTTATTCGAACCAAACCATCCTTTTAAACCTGGTTCACAAGGAAAATGCTTATCATGAACAAATAAACCACCTACTGCACCAGGGCCACCATTTATATATTTGTAATTACACCAAACAGCAAAATCGACACCCCATTTATGTAATTCATGTGGGATGCTACCAATGGAATGTGCTAAGTCAAATCCAATTGGTATATTTCGTTCATTAGCTGCAGCTGCAATTTTTTTCATATTTAATATTTGACCACTTCGATATAAAACACTCGGTAATAAAATAAGGGCTACATCCTCTGTCATTTGCTCAATGATCATGTCTTCGTCCAATGTTTGCCCATCTAGACTACTAACTTGAATAAGATGCTGTGTATAATCGAAACCTTTTAATGTTAATTGACTTTGTAAAGCATATATATCAGATGGAAATGTGAGAATATCACTTAGAATTTTTGTTTTCGTCTTTGTTGGATGATAAAAAGTGGAAATTGCCTGATGTAAATTTGATGTAATAGAGCCTGTTACGATCACTTCATTTGGATTTGCACCTACTAAAGGCGCCATTAATGTCCCTATTTGTTCGCTGATATAAAACCATGGATACTTTCCATTTGTCCATCCATTGATTCCATATTCTTTCCAAGACTGAAGAAGTTCCAATAATGTTTTCTCTGCTCGTTTCGACAGCAACCCAAGTGAATTACCATCTAAATAAATTTCATCTTGACGTATATAAAATTCATCACGAAACACTCTTAATTCATCCTTGCTATCAAGAAATTTTGCAAATTGTAATGACCATTCCAAAACAGCCCCTCCTTTTTGAATTTTTAGAAAAATGACCCTAATCTTACTATATCATTTTAAATAGGTCATTTCGAAAAGTTTTTTTGCATTTTTATCACTTATACGTCTATAATGAACGTGATGAAACATACATAAAAGGAGTATACAAAACATGGCAAATATAAAAGTATTTCAACCTAAAAATGAATTTAGTGAAGAAGTAAAGGCATATATTGAAGTACAAGGAGAAGATCCAACTGATGAAGTATTAAAAAAATGGTATCAACTTGTTCTTCAAATTGAAGAAAGTCAATTTCCAATTACAGATGAAGACTTATTAATTGATTCTGTAGAAAGCATGGTAAATATTTCATCCCAAAAACTAAAGCCATTTGGTGTTTTTGATGTTATTACTGTAAAAGCATCTGACAAAAATTATCGCATTTTAATGCTTGAAGATGAAGAATACGAAATTATAGAATAAACAAAAAGAGGATTATATTTTAAAACATATATAATCCTCTTTTTGTTTACTTATTTTTTAAATGGAAATTCTTCAATAAGCTCCCATTTATATTCTCCCCATTTATAAATAGCAATATTATCAAACTGACATTGAAAAGAAAATGGAAATTCCTTTACATATTCCCACACCTGGGTATAAATAGGGCGAAGTTTCTTCGATGCAATTGTGACATGAAATATTTTATCTTTTCCATCATGATTTAAAAATGTAATATACGGAAAATTGGCTAATGTTGTAATAAATAAATCATGTACACCTTTCCCTTCCTTCGACATATCCACATCCATATAAATAACTCGGTCATCAAAATGATTGTATCCCTTCATCTGATACGTTGTTACAGGGTGATTTGAAGTAAATGTATGTATTTCCTGTAATAATGGAGCAATATCACCTTCGTACTGAAAAGGCGCTTTTATTGTAAAATGAGCTGGTAATGTGGATGATTTTACTTTAAATTGGTTAAATACCTTTTTCCTCATTGTCTCATTAAATTCTCCTGCCTCTCCTTTAACATTACTAACAATAACATAACGCATTTTCAATTACTCCTTTCTCTCTTTTCATCCATTCTATCCTACTTTGTATTATAATAAAATCAAATGTGTAAAAGGTGGGGAAAAAATGAAAGTATTAATTGTAGGTGCTGGAGCAACAGGGGGATACATTGGTGGACGATTGATTGAAAAAGGTGAAGATGTTACGTTTTTAGTACGTGCGAATCGTAAAAAAAAATTAGAAGAAAATGGACTTATTATTACTAGCCCTTTTGGAAACTTCAATCAAAAAGTAAGCGTTATCACATATGAAGATAAACCAGAATTATTTGATTTAATTATTATTGCAGTTAAGTCCTATCATATAAAAGATATTATTACTAAAATTCATCCTTATTTACACGAAGAAACGATGATTTTACCATTTTTAAATGGATACGAGCACTTCAATATTCTCATAGAGACTTTGGGTAAACATCGAATTATTCCGGGATTGTGCTTTATTTATTCTACTTTAGACAAAAACGGCAACATACTTCACACAGGTGATTTCCACCGATATGTATTTGGTGAATGGAATGGAGAAATTAGCGAGCGAATACAGCGTATACAAGCTATATTTAACGGAGCGAATTTCACAAATGAATTAAGCACAAATATTACTTATGAAATTTGGAACAAATATGCTTTTATCGCTAGTATGAGTGGTATTACAACGCTATTTCAATCATCTATTGGACCAATTTTACAAAATGATATCTCTAAAGAATTTTATCGTTCCTTAATTGAAGAAATCTGTACAATCATTAATCATCACGATGATTCTATCTCAATTGGAGAAGATGCAGCTCAACGAATTACAAATATATCTTTCCAATTACATGACGGGGCAAAATCTTCTATGCTACAGGATATGGAAAAAGGATTATCAATAGAAGGCGATCATTTACAAGGCTATTTATTAAAACTCGTTGATAATAACGTTACATCATATCCTTGTTTACGAGCTGTATACAGTAACTTAGTTGTATATGAGACAAAATTAAGTCGTAATTCCTTATAATACTTTTTCATTTTATGTGCATATACATGCACGCAAAATGCCTATATAGCTTGATTTAAAAATATAAGGCTATGTTAAAGATACTGGTTGGTTTTGAATAAATCATCAACTTTTATGGTAT
>JBJEFI010000044.1:0-14958 GCA_051873875.1 Bacillaceae bacterium
GTCTCTCTCGGGATGTTTCAGTTCAGTTCAAAAAGTCAAAGTGCGGACTTTTTGACTGAACTTCCAACACCTGTCGATAGACTAGTTCCAATCTCTAACGTGCTTGGAACTATCGCCTATGGTTTTTCTAATTATGCAACGTTTTCTTGTGTTTCTTGTTGAGTTGGCCAAGCGTCAATACCAGTTAAACCAGGAATTGTATCTTGGTAAAATTGTGGGTTTAATCCAGCCTTCTTTTGTGCCATATAATCATTTAGGACAGCTTTTACAATAGGAGATAATCGTAAAATAGCGTACATATTAATGATTGTCATAATGCCCATTGCTAAGTCAGCCAATGTCCATACAATGCTCATTTCAACCATTGTTCCAAAGAATATCATTGCTAAAACAGCAATGCGATATACTAACATAACTGTTTTGTTGTCTTTTGGAATATTTGCTTCTCCATAGTAATAGCTACCGATAATTGTTGTGAATGCAAATAAGAATGTGGTAATCATCATAAATGGTGATGCCCATGAACCAATATTTTCAGCTAAAGCATTTTGCGTTAAGATAATGCCATTTGCGCCACTTGTATATTGACCAGAAAGTAAAATAATAAAAGCAGTTGCTGTACAAATAATTAATGTATCTGTAAATACGCTTAATGTTTGAATTAATCCTTGTTTAACTGGATGAGATACAGTAGCAGTTGCCGCAGCATTTGGTGCTGAGCCCATACCAGCTTCGTTAGAGAATAATCCACGTTTCACACCGAAGGAAACAGCAGCACCGATTCCACCACCGATAACTTGTTCCATTCCAAAAGCATTTTTAATAATAAGTTCGAAAACAGCTGGTAGCTGTGAAATATTTGAAATAACGACGAATAGTGCAACGATTAAATAAATAGTAGCCATAACTGGTACTAAAATAGATGATACATGAGCAATTCGCTTTGCTCCACCGAAGATAACAATTCCAACAGCTCCAACTAAGAAAAGACCAATAATTGCCGGGTTAATATCAACTACGTTTGTAATAGAAGCTGTAATTGTATTCGATGCAACTGAATTGAAAATAAATCCAAAGGCGATTGTAATTAATGTAGCAAAGGTAATCGCTAAATATGGTGATCCTAATGCTTTACGAATATAGTACGATGGTCCACCGCAAAATGAGTCACCGTCTTTTTCTTTATAAATTTGTGCTAATGTGCTCTCTACAAAAGCAGAAGCAGAACCAATGAAAGACATAATCCACATCCAGAAAATTGCCCCAGGTCCACCGCCAACGATGGCAGTTGCAACCCCCGCTAAATTTCCTGTTCCAATACGAGTTGCTGTACTCATCATAAATGCTTGGAAAGAAGAG
The DNA here is from genome assembly GCA_051873875.1 of Bacillaceae bacterium. Lineage (GTDB taxonomy): Bacteria > Bacillota > Bacilli > Bacillales > Bacillaceae_G > JBJEFI01. The sequence continues at coordinate 1,360 of JBJEFI010000044.1, forward strand.
ATACCTTTTTTCTTTTCCTGACTATCTTCTTTTAATAGACGAAACATTTCGGGAATCATTCGAAATTGAACCCCTTTTAACATGCAAGTAAAATAAATGCTTCCTCCAACTAATATAATAACCGCAACGGTTCCCATAATGAAATCAGTTAATGATGTTAATCCTTGTTGTAATAATTCCATGATGCTAACTCCTTTTTTAAAAATATTATGACAATTTAGGTTGGTATTTATCTTAATTTTACGACAATTAACCTCATCATTTGTTTTAATTTTATGACAATTTAGGTTGTAAATTTGTTATTTGACTATATTATTATCACATTAATAAAAAATAGCAACTGAAAATTTTAATAGAATTTATTATTCGGAAAAATAGAAAACGTTTTCTTTAAGAAGGTAAAAGGGATTGTTTATATTTTTGTCTAAAATGTGAACGGTAAATAAAGAAGGAAAAAAGATGGAGGAATGGAACGATTTTCATAAGGTAAAAAAAGAGTTGCTTCACTGAAATTGTTGGAAGCAACTCTTCTTTTTTTAAGAAGTTTTTAATTCTAATCGACGAGCTAAAACAGATAAAGAGAAATTTACAACCCAATACATTAAAGCTGCTAAGATGAAGATTGGAACAAGATAAGCCATTTTTTGTGCAGCAATAACTTGTGTATTATGCATTAACTCTGGCAATGAAATGACTACCGCTAACGAAGTATCTTTTAACAATGAGATAAATTGGCTGACAATTGGTGGTACCATCCGACGTAATGCTTGTGGCAATACGATATGCCATAACGTTTGGATATACGAAAGACCCGATGAACGACCCGCCTCAAGCTGACCTTTATCAATGGAATTTAAGCCACTTCGAATAACTTCTGAAATCATTGCCGATTCAAAGACTACCAATGCAATAATGGCTGCTTTGGTAGCAGTCATCGGAATACCGACTTCAGGAAGGCCAAAGTAAGTAAAGAGGATAAGAAGTAGTAATGGTAAATTTCGAATTACTTCAACAGCTAAACCAACTACTTGAGATATTACAGGAATTTTCGTATAGCGTATAACACCGATAATGGCAGCGAAAATAAAACTAAGAACGATGGAGATACCTGCAATTTTTAGTGTGAATAAAAATCCTTCTAACATAAATTTAAGATGATCTGGAGAATAAGCACCAGCAAAATCCATATGCCTGACCTCCTTCTAATTACTCTTCGCTAGGCGTTTTTCTAAATATCTGACGCCAGAGCTTAGAGGTAGAGTGATGACTAAATAGAATAGTGCAACAATAATATATACATCAAAGGTTACAAATGTACGAAGTGATATTAAATCAGCTTGATACATTAATTCACCTGCCGCCATAATCGTTAAAACAGATGAATTTTTTACTAAATTAATGAACTGGTTACCTAATGGCGGGATAACAATTTTAATTGCTTGTGGCAAGATAACATAACGCATTGTTTGAATGTATGTTAAACCAGATGAACGAGCTGCTTCTGTTTGACCTGTATGGACTGCCAAAATGCCGGCTCGAATTGCTTCAGCGATAAACGCTGATGTATAAATAATTAATGCAAGTGCCCCAGCTTTGAAACCGTCTAATTGCGGCAAGCTAATAAATAAGAAAAAGGCGATAATAATTAACGGGATATTACGAAAAAATTCAACATACATAGTTCCAATCCAATTGAGCGGCTTAATAGGTGCAATACGAAAGACTGCTAGCAAAGTACCAAAAATAAAACTACCAATTAATGCTACTAAACTAACAGATAATGTTTGCTTAAAGCCTTCTATATACATATCCCAGTTGTTTGTCAAAATGGAAAAATCAATCATTCTGCGTCACTCCTAACTACAATGAGTGTAATATCTAGGTTTTGATTTGTTATTAAAAATGAAGAAAGACGGGCAATAAATCCCAATATAAAAGAAGTTATTGCCCGTGCTCGTCTAAATAGCAAATATATGAATCGTTATACAAATCGTTAAATTATAAAACTATAATTTATTGCATTTTGATCCATTTTTTATAAATTTCATCGTAACGACCACTATCTTTCATTTGTTTTAAAGCGTCGTTAACTGCTTTTACTAATTCTGGGCTATCTTTTTTCAATGCGATACCGTAAGGCTCATCAGTGAAAGTACCACCAACTAATTCGTAACTGTTATCTTCATCAGCCATACCGTAAAGGATTGAGTTATCTGTTGTTAATGTATCACCTTTACCAGCTTTTAAAGCTGTAAATGCTTCAGCATAGTTTTCAAATTCTAATACTTGTGCATCTGGCGCTTTTTCACGAATGTTTTGAGCAGATGTAGAGCCTTTTACAGCAATTACTTTTGTACCTTTTTTAATGTCATCGATGCTTTTAATTTTGCTGCCTTTTTTCACTAATAAAGATTGTCCAGCTTCGAAATAAACTTCAGAGAAATCAACTTGTTGTTTACGCTCATCTGTAATTGTCATTGTTGCAACAATTGCATCAATGTCCCCTTTTTGAAGCATTGGAATGCGTGTTTTAGAAGTTACTTCTTTAAATTCAGCTTTTGATTCATCACCTAAGATGATTTTTGTAAGTTCTTTGGCAATATCAATGTCAAAACCTTCGATTTTTCCAGTAGATGGATCTTTTAAACCGAATAGGCGAGTATCATTTTTTACACCGAATACGATTTTGTCATTTTTCTTAATTGTTTCTAGTGCATTTGCTGCTTTTGAATCGCCTTTAGAAGTTTTTTCAGCATCCTTACTTCCACAAGCAGAAAGGATAGAGAAAGACATAATAGCTACAAGTAACATTGCAAATAATCCTTTTTTCTTCTTGAACATAAAAAAATTTCCCCCTTAAAAAATATTAGTGATTTAAAATCCGACTAAGGAATAATTTAGCACGTTCTTCCTTAGGTTCTTTATAGAACTCAGCCGGATCAGCATCCTCTAGTATTTGACCTTTATCGATGAAAATAATTCGATCGGCCACTTCTCGAGCAAAGCCCATTTCATGGGTTACGACAACCATTGTCATTCCTTCTTTAGTTAGTGATTTCATAACGTCTAAAACTTCCCCAATCATTTCAGGGTCAAGGGCAGACGTAGGTTCATCAAATAACATAATTTCAGGGTGCATGGCTAGTCCTCTGGCAATTGCCACACGTTGTTGTTGACCACCAGAAAGTTGAGAAGGATAGGAATCTGCTTTATCAGGAATCCCTACTTTTTCAAGATAAGCAAGAGCAATTTTCTTTGCTTCTTCTTTTGATTTCCCTAGTGCTTTAACAGGTGCTAGCATAATATTTTCTAAAACCGTCTTATGCGGATATAGATTAAAGTGTTGGAAAACCATTCCGATATTGCGTCTAAGCTTATTAATATCAGTTTTCTTATCATTTAACTCAATTCCATTTACGGTTAATGATCCGTTAGAAATGGTTTCTAAACGGTTGATGCAACGAAGTAATGTACTTTTACCAGAACCTGAAGGGCCAATAATTACGACAACTTCCCCTTTTTTAATTTTCAAATTAATGTCTTTCAAGACCTGAAAATCACCGTAAAACTTATTCACATCTTTAAATTCAATCATGTTGTTCCTCCCCTTAAAACAATTAAAGACCGAATATTCCGACATTTCCTCCGATTAACAGACAGAGTATTCTAAAATATGTGAAAATACACGTTGTAATTATAATAGCGTATTGTTTTGTTTATAGCAAATTAAAAATACGATAGATGTACAACATAAATGAGAAGTCCTGCTAGTATTAGGCTATGGATTGGTAATTGATTTTTGAAAGCGTTATCCAAAGATATTATGAAAGTTATTCTCAGATAGGAAAAATGATTTGGTTTTTAAAAGCATAAAGTAAGTAAAAATCTAAAAATGAAGGTAATTTGTTTCTGAGTAAAGCGCACAATTTTTTTGAATGCATACAATAGCAATAGAAAAATAAAGGAGTGAGGAGAATGGAAAAAGACCAATCAAATGACCAACTTAATGAGCAAATTACAGAAGCTAAAAATATATTTGTCGGTCGATTATTTACATTAGGTGGATCTGCTCTTTTTTTAATCGGTTCTCTTATTGCCGCAATTGTTGGCTATCAAGCATATATAAACTTACTTAAACAAGAGGGGTGATTTAAATAAGTGAAAAAGGTGGCTGATTCTATTATACCAGCCACCTTTTTCATTAAATAAGAAACATCGCAACAATTGTCGTTACAACAAGGCCTATGATAACAGGAACTAAATTGCGTCTTGCTAATTCAAATGGACTGACACCACAAATGGCAGCAGCAGGGATAAGGGCCCAAGGGATAAGAACGCCACCCCCAACCCATATGGCTGCAATTTGACCTAAAGCAGTTAATGTCGCTGTACCGCCACCAATAGCAGTAGCAAATAAATTGGCGATGGAGCCAGCAAGAGAAATACCAGAAAAGCCAGAACCGTCTAAACCAGTGATTGCACCGACAATTGTCAACGTTGTGGTAGCAACTGGTATGTTAAGTGGTGCCAAATGAGCCAGTGCTACCCCTAAATCATTAACGATACCGTGAGATGCTTTTGGTAAATACTCACCAATAATTTTTGTAAAACCAGCATCCCCCATATAGAAAAAGGCGGCAATAGGAATGACGGGACCAAATACTTTAAATCCAAATTGAAATCCTTCAATTAAATAATTTGTTGTTTCTTCTAACCCTTTTTGTCCATGACCAAGTAGGGAAAGCAAAATAAGAATAAAAAGGGATGTACCGCCAATTAAGGCAGTGGCATCGCCACCTTGTAGATTGAATGTAAACATAGCAACAATATCGAGAATGAAAAGAACTGGAACAACAATTGCTAACACTGTTTTTGAAGTAGAAGAGAGGAGGTGTGCTTTTTCGCCTTGATGTTCAATAGGAGTAATTGGAGTAATAGTAAGTGTGCCATTTTTTAAATCTCGACGAAGAAAATAAAAGGCAACCGTTGTTGTAACAATGCCCATTGTAATAACTAAGGGAACGGAGGCAGAAATAACATCGCCAACAGGAATACCTGCTGCATCAGCAGTTAGCTTTGGGGCAGCTTGGATGACGAAGTCACTTGATAATGCAATACCATGACCGAATAAGTTCATTGCCATGGCAACGCCAAGGGCAGGTAAGCCAACTCGTATGGCTACTGGCAACATAACGGCACCAATTAATGCCACAGCAGGAGACGGCCAGAAAAACCAAGAGACAATCATCATCACAATTCCAATAGTCCAATAAGCTAATGTAGGTGTTTTAATAATTTTTGAAAAGGGGGTAATCATTGTATCGTTTACTCCTGTATCGGTCAGCACTTTACTTAAGGCAACGATTAAGGAAATGACCAAAATCGTTGGCAATAATTCACCAATTGCATAAATGAAACTATTGAAGATACCAGCGACGGATTTTGTTAAGGAGCTCGTTGCTAAAAAGGCGAGAAGAAAGACACCAAGAATCGAAATAATGGATGTATCTTTGCGAAAAAACATTGCAAGAATGATGAGGACAATAAAGAGGAGAAAAACCCAATGAAGGGATGTTAACTGAACCACCATTATAAAACACCTCCGTAATATCACCCAGCTGACTAGGCGTATTACAGTGTATGAAGGCGTAAAAAGGTTGCTACAGCAATACATTTATTTTTCTTTTTATCTATAAATATAGAAAAAAGGAAGGATTTCCCCTTCCTTTTATTTGTTTTCATTAATCAATCCTTTTACTTCGTCAGCTGTAAGGCGACGCCATTTTCCAATTGGTAGATTTTTTAATGTTACATTCATAATTCTTACTCGTTGTAGTCGTTTTACAGAATAGCCAAAGTGAGAGCACATACGACGAATTTGACGATTTAATCCTTGTGTTAATACGATTTTAAAGGTACGATCATTTACTTTTGTTACGCTACAACGCTTTGTTACCACGTGAGAATCTGTGACTGGATTGTAAATACGAACGCCATTTGCCATCTTGCGAATAAAGTCAGGTGTAATTGGTTTATCTACTGTCACGATATATTCTTTATCATGGTTATTTTCTTGACGCAAAATTTTGTTAACGATACTGCCATCATTCGTTAATAAAATCAACCCTTCGGATGCTTTATCTAGTCGTCCAATCGGGAAAATTCGCTCTGGATAATTTACAAAATCAATGATGTTTCCTTTAATGTGACGTTCCGTTGTACAAGTGATTCCAACTGGTTTATTCAAAGCAATATACACATCGTTATTTTTTTGTTGGATTGTTTGTCCATTTACCGTTACAACATCCCCGTCTTCTACAGGTTGGCCAAGTTGAGCAACTTTGCCATTTATTTTTACTTTTCCTTCTTGAATCAATTTATCGGCAGCACGGCGAGAACACATTCCGGTCGAACTTATATAGTTATTTAATCTCATTTCTTACTCCTACTTTTTTTGTCTATTATAGCTTGTATGTTGTAAAATTCACAAGTTTACGATGGGTGAGAGCATGTTATAAAAAAATAATAAAGATTTTTATAAATTAAGATGTTATAATATAAACAGTTTTTAGTACCTAATACTAATTAGTGCATATTAATATATATGGAGGGGAAACAAAATGAAGGAATTAAAGATTGGAAGTAAAATTGCGAAGTTCCCAATTATTCAAGGTGGCATGGGAGTACGTATTTCCACGGCCCCATTAGCTGCAGCAGTTGCCAATGAAGGTGGAATTGGAATTATATCTGGTACAGGAATGAGTGTTCAAGAATTACGTGAAGAAATCCGAAAAGCAAGAGCATTAACAAGTGGCGTAATCGGAGTAAACGTATTATTTGCGATTTCTAATTTTGCTGAGTTGGTGAAAGTGGCAATGGATGAAGGAATTGACTTATTGATTTCAGGTGCAGGTTTTTCTCGTGACATGTTTAAATGGGGTAAAGCAACAAATACACCAATTGTACCTGTTGTTTCCTCTGATAAATTCGCCAAGTTGGCAGAGCGCTTCGGAGCGGCGGCGGTTGTTGTAGAAGGGAAGGAAGCAGGTGGTCATTTAGGAACAGACCGTCCATTATTCGATATTTTACCAGAAGTATTGGCTACAGTTAACATTCCTGTTATTGCTGCTGGTGGTATCATCGATGGAAAAGATATTGTTAAAGCACTAGAATTAGGAGCAGATGGTGTCCAAATGGGAACTCGTTTCGCTGCTAGTGAAGAATCAAACGCATCGATTGAAATGAAAGAAACGTACGTACGTGCCAAAAAAGAAGATGTAATGCATGTAAAGAGTCCAGTTGGTTATTTAGGACAAGGCATTCGTACAACTTATTCTCAATTAGTCGAAGATGAAAAAAATCCAAGAGTAAAAGTATGTCGTAGTTGTTTAAAAAATTGTAATCATCGTGATTCAAGATTTAAAAGTTCATTCTGCATTTTAGAATCACTTGAGCATGCTTGTGTAGATGGCGATGATCAAAAAGCATTAATGTTCTCAGGTGAACATGTTTATCGAATTAAAGATATTTTACCGGTGAAAACAATCTTTAAACAGTTACTTCAAGAGGCAACTGTCTAAATAAACGAAAAGGAAGGGGGACTCCCTTCCTTTTTTATCTCACTTTAACTGACACTAAGACTCGTCCTTCAAAACTTAGCAAAAGCAATGAAGTTTAAGTGGGGGATAAGTGTCAGTAAAAGCCCGACTGGTTCAATTAACTATCAGTGAGAGGTGAAAGAAAATTCCCGCTGATGGAGTTTTATTCTCTATTTAAATTAACTTCTTCTAAAGGAATTACTTTTGTTTTATGTTTCCATTTGTATCCTAGCCAAATAAGAAGAAAGGCTGGAATACCAATATATGAAACGATAATCCCTTTTATATCAATTGTTTCTCCAATAAATGCTTGATAGTTTTGGGCGAAAATGATGAATAGACAAGCTGTTAAAGCTAATAGCGGTCCAAGTGGATACCATTTTGCTCGATATGGCAAATCACTTAACTGATACCCTTGTTTGACATAAGCTTTACGGAAACGATAGTGAGAAATAGCAATTCCAAGCCAAGCGATAAAGCCGGATAATCCAGATAAATTAAGAAGCCACATATATACTTGTCCTTCTCCAAAGAATGAAGATAAACATGCAAGTGAACCGACAGCGGCAGTTACTAATAAGGCTCTTGCTGGCACTCCATTTTTATTTAATTTTCCTAAAAATTTAGGTGCTTTGCCTTCTTTTGCTAATGTATATAACATACGGGCCGAAGCGTATGTCCCACCTGTTCCAGCTGAAAGGACAGATGTTAAAATAACCGCGTTCATGATAGAAGCAGCAAAGGCAACACCCAATTTTTCAAAAACGAGGGTAAATGGACTAACGGCAATATTATCTTTTAATAAATCTGGTGATGTATATGGAACTAAGGCTGCAATAACGAAAATGGCCAATACGTAAAATAATAGAATGCGCCAGAAAACTTGACGAATTGCTTTTGGAATATTTTTAGTAGGATTGTCTGTTTCACCTGCTGTTACCCCAACTAATTCAGTTCCTTGAAAGGAAAATCCAGCGACGATAAAAATCGATAATACTCCTAGAAATCCATTATGAAAAGGCGCATCTCCAATTGTGAAATTTTCAAACCCAGTTGCTTCGCCACCAATGATGCCAAAGATCATTGCTGTACCAGTAATTAAAAAGACGATAACCGTCACAACTTTAATAAGTGCAAAATAAAATTCAGCTTCTCCATAGCTTTTTACAGATAATAAGTTAATTCCAACGATAATCACTAAAAATAATGCACTCCAAAGGACACCAGGACTATTTGGAAACCAATATTTCATAATCATCGCTGATGCCGCCAAGTCAAAGGCAAGGGTAATTGCCCAGTTATACCAATAGTTCCAGCCTAGAGCAAAGCCTAATGCTGGGTCTACATAGCGACTTGCATATGTGCTAAAAGAGCCAGAGACAGGTAAATAAGCTGCCATCTCTCCTAAACTTGTCATTAAGAAATAAACCATTATTCCAATTAAGGAATAGGCAAGTATTGCACCACCAGGTCCAGCTTGACTAATGGATGTTCCACTAGCAAGGAATAAACCTGTTCCAATTGAACCACCAATGGCGATCATCGATACGTGTCTTGATTTTAACTTTCTTTGTAATGTTTCTTTCGGTTGTTGTGGTTGTTCCTGTGGAAATTCAACTTTTAATTGCTGCATCTTTTTTCTCCTTTTCCTCAAAAAGAAAAGAACGCACATGAAGAATGTTCATGTGCGTTCTTTATTACAGCGTAATGTCGAATCAACAATCCCATCTCTTCAAGTAGCACTCCACAAGTATCATACTTGTGACAGTCTTATGCTTGTTCAACATAAGCCCAGCAAATTGCCCTGATGGACTAGGAAATTTACTTCGGCAATTACCCCTTTCATTCTTCATCATTGGCTCCATCGCCTTAAAAGAATTACTGATGATTATTGCGCCTCTATCTTTGTGAGATAAACTATTTTTTTGTGAATGGTCTTTATTATAAAAGAATATTTAGATAAATCAAATAAAACGCTTTGTGGTAAATAAGGCATTCAATATTGCTTGATTTCCACAATAGCATATGTAATAGTGGAGTTTGGTAACAGTTAAAGGAGAAGAACGATGAGAAAGTTTAAAAAAGTTTATATAGAGATTACAAACGTCTGTAATTTAAAGTGTGATTTTTGTCCAAGCTCTTCTTTAGGAAGACCGTTAAAATTTTTAAAAGAAGATGATTTTAGTCATGTAATTAAATCTGTTCGACCGTATACAGATTATATATATTTACATTTAATGGGAGAACCATTAATGAATCCTAAGTTAGGGCGTTTTTTAGAAATTGGTCACGAACATAATTTAAAGGTTAATTTAACGACCAATGGTGTGTTAATCAAGAAGGCGAGAGAAACGTTATTAGCTGCTAAGTCATTGAGACAATTAAATATTTCTTTGCATAGCTTTGAAGCAAATGAACAACAATTATCTTTAGAGGAGTATGTTGGAACAATTGCTGATTTTATTAAAGAAGCAAATGAGAAGACGAAGATGATTTGTGCGATTCGTTTATGGAATATGGATAGTAACGAATTAAAAGCACGTAATGAGTTAAATGATGATATTTTAACCTTATTGGAACAGAAATTAGGACTTGATTTTAAAATAAGTGAACAGCTAATGCAGAAGAAAAATATTAAATTAGCTGATCGTATTTATATTAATATGGCAGAGAAGTTTCAATGGCCAGACTTAAGTAAAGATGTCATTAGTGAAAATGCGTTTTGTTATGGACTTCGTGATCAAATCGGCATCTTAGTAGATGGTACAGTTGTCCCTTGTTGTTTAGACAGTGAGGGAAAAATTCCTCTTGGTAATATATATGAAACGTCACTAGAAGAAATTTTAAATGGGGAACGTGCGCGGAACTTGTACGATGGTTTTTCAAGACGATGTGCAGTAGAAGAGTTATGTAAACGGTGTGGATATGCACAGCGATTTAATAAATAGAAGAAGGGAAGACCAGTTTAGTTGGTTTTCCCTTTTTTCATGATTTTTTGACCTGTTTTTGTATGCTTTAATAACTGATTGACGCCTTCAATCGTAACAAAAGAACTTCCAAATGCGAAAAAAGTATTATCAGACGTTGCTTTTATCCCCATAAATACAATCATCCCACCAACCATATCCCAAATAATAAATTTTGAAATACTACGCATATGAATAGATGTAAAAACCACCTTTGATTGCTGTTGTATAATCATGCTGGACACCCCCATCTAACACAAGCATATGAGGGAATATTTGTCCGTTATGCGTACTGACTAGTAGATGTATTAATTATTTCTTTTCTTAATTTTTTAGCGACTATTTCTCCTGTTTCAACAGCACCGTTTAAATAACCTTGGAAATTAATCGATGTGTGTTCTCCACAAAAATACATATTACCTTCACGCTCAATTTCTACACCAGCAAATTTTTTATATTGTCCAACACCATAGTAAGAATATGCACCTTTTGTAAACTGCCAAATTGGCCAAGGCATCATCGTTGTTTTATTAGCATAAGACGCTTTGATACCAGGCATTATTTTTTCTAATTGAAGAAGGGTATTTTCGGTAACGGTGGTGAGTGATTGTTGCGTAACAGAGTAGGACGCATCCCCACCAGTAAAGGCAACTAAAATACCAGCGCCATTATATGTAGTTGTTCCTGTTGTTATTTGTCCTCGAGTGGTTTCCCATGTCATTTGAGTCTCTAAATCAGAAAAAGTAGCACCGTTGCATTCTTTTTTGTGCCAATATCGTTCATTAAATTGAATGAAATGTTTTGTATTATAGCCCATTGGATAATGAAGGATAGAATCAATTTTTTGTTTTTTAAATCCTAACGTTCTCATATTCGATTCAGTTAAGATTTCTCGTAAAATTCGGAATGGGATGGCACAAATAACGTAGTCATATGTTTCTTGGACACCATTTTTAAAAGATAAGACATATTGTTTATTTGTATAAGAGATGTTTGTTAGGATGTGGCCAAGGTGAATGGTTGTTCCTAAATCTTTGATGGCATTGTGTAGGGTTCGAACGATAGTTTCATTTCCACCGCGAATATGATAAGTTTCGTCAGATTCTCCGAAAATCCAAGTGGTTTTCCTCGTAGCTGTTCCAAAGAGGTAAATGAAGTTTAATGTATTTTGTTGTTCTATTTCTGCTCCATATTCAGTTATATAAGCAATTTCTAATAGTTTTTGAAGTTGGGGTGTTAGTAAATCGCCAGCACGAGCGGCAAGTGTGTAAGGGTGATAGGGTTTTGTCGGTGCTCCATAAATGTATTCTTTTAAATTTATCATATCCAAAATTTCGCCCATTTTTGTTGAGCGATAATAGGTTGTTGGAAATCCTGATTTACGATAATCAGATTGGACATAAGGAAGAATTGCTTTTAAATCTTTTATAGAGGTTTGGTAATCGTAAGGTTTTCCACTGAAATAATAAAGATCGTGGGTATCGGTTGGTTCTTCGGCATATAAGTTATCAAGTTCAATCGGAGTGTTATTATGAAGGTATTTAGAATAGTTTTTATTTAATTCACCAATAAGGTTGATGATATTTAGATGGGTGGTGTCAATTAATTCACCACCTACTTCATATTGTCCATCTTTTGTAAAGCCAGATTCCCATCCTTTCCCGCCAGACCAACATCGTCCGCCTAACCGAATGTTTCCTTCGTAAAGGGTAACTGGTATTCCTTGTTGATTTAGGCGGAATGCAGCTGTTAAGCCAGCTAGACCACCACCGATAATGGCGATTTTTTTTGATATAGCAGCTGTTCCTTTAGGAATGGTTTCTGTCAAGAAATTTGGAATCATCGCTGCTGTTGCGATGACTGCCCCTTTTTTTAATAATTCTCTTCGGGACATTTTGTTTTCTTCGTACTTGTTTTCTGCATTCATCTGCTCTAACTCATGATGTCCTCTCTTCACCGCTTGTACTAATGCCTTTAGTAACGGTGTATGCATATTATCTTCTCCCTTATTTTTTCTCTTTGTTTGACTTAGAGGTTATACCTTTTATTATATTGGGTAGAGTGGTTAATTGAATGGGAAAAATATCGACAAAAAAAGCGTTCCTTATAGTCTTCCGTTAAAGTTAAAACTTAAGTAGTGGATAAAGATTGGGGTTATTTAAAAAAGAGATGGATAAGCGGTCAATTAATATAAGGGAAGTAATTATATAAAAGAAAGGAGTACATAAAATGAACAAAGAGCAGGTTATACAAGAAACAGAGTTATTTGTAAAAGAAAAATTAGAAAAAGATAGTAGTGGACATGATTGGTATCATATCCATCGCGTTCGTCAAATGGCACTTCGTCTTGCTAGAGAAGAAGGAGCGGATATGTTTATTTGTGAAATCACTGCTTTACTACACGATGTAGCAGATGAAAAATTAGTTAAAAGTGAAGAACAAGGATTAAAGCAAATGAATGAATGGCTATCTAATCATGGAATAAAAGAAGATGAAAGAGAACATATTTTATCTATTATTAGAAACATGTCATTTAAAGGTGGAAATGGGAAAGTATTGCCTACATTAGAAGGAAGAATTGTTCAAGATGCAGATCGTTTAGATGCTATTGGTGCCATCGGGATTGCAAGAACGTTTGCTTATGGTGGGGCAAAGGGAGATTTAATGTACGATCCTAATTTATTACCACGTACAGTGATGACAAAAGAAGAATATCGAAAAGGAAAGAGTACATCTGTTAACCATTTTTATGAGAAGCTATTAAAATTGAAGGATTTAATGAATACAAATACAGCAAAAGAAATAGCAATAGAACGGCATCAAGTAATGGAATCCTTTTTAGAACAGTTTTTTGAAGAGTGGAATGCTTAATAATGAAAGAATTCGTTATGATGAAATAATCTCCATTTTATTTGAAAAAGGGCTTGTGTTTTGAAATTACTAATGGTATATTAATATCCGTTGCCGCGAAATACATCGCAAAGCAACGAAAAAGAAATAAAAATTATCATTGACACAAGAGAATGAAAATGATA
>JBJEFI010000045.1:0-14735 GCA_051873875.1 Bacillaceae bacterium
TTTATTATCGTCTCAGGTGATAGTCGACAAAAATTTATCGAAGCAGCTATAGAAGGTACAAAGCAAGCTGAAATAGCTCAAGAACGAAAAGAGAAGCTGCTTCAAAAAATAAATGGCAACTTAAACAATGTTCCTTTATTTATCATCGTTGTTATGAAAAAATCAGAAAATAAAAATACGTACGAAGAGGACTATGCTGCAACGAGCTGTGTTATTCAAAACTTTAGCTTACTTGCTTGGGAGAAAGGTATCGGAAATATTTGGAAAACAAATGCTTTCCTTCATTTTCAAGCTTTTCATGACTTTCTAGGTGTAGGGGTAGATGAACAAATTATAGGCAATCTTCATGTTGGCTATCCAGAAAAAGTTCCGAATGCAAGACCAAGAAAAGAAATTGATGAAATAATTACAGTGTTAGATTGAAGAAACAGTGGTCATCCAATTTTTGGATGGCTTTTTTGGATACTATATGTTGATTTGATATTAGCAATATGCATATTCAATGTTAATCTTTCCTCTTAAATAGTTTGTATATGCGTCTATACTTTTTCAAATACTTTAGGTGAAAAGTTTTTTTACAGGAGTGGAAAAAGTGGCAAAAAACAAACCTACAAGTATTCATCTATTTTTATTAGTAATTGTTGCAATCGTTTTTATATGGTCTCTTATTAAACCTGTAAGTTATTTAAGCTTAGCATTGGAGACTGTACCTGTCGTTATTGCTATGGGGTTTGTACTTGCAACATATAATAAATTTCGTCTTACAACACTTTCATATGTCATTATTGCGATATTATTAATTCTCGTTTTTATTGGCGGACATTACACATTCTCAAAAGTTCCTTTATTTGATTGGATAAAAGATGTTTTCAATTTAAAGCGTAATAATTATGATCGATTTGGTCATTTGTTAAAAGGGTTACTTGCAATTGTAGTAAGAGAAGTATTACTGCGAAAAACAGGATTAACGAAAGGGATTTGGCTAGGGAGTATCAGTGTAAGTATCGTACTTTCAATTGCTGCAATATATGAAATCTTAGAGTGGGTAGCATATATCATCGGAGGGGGAGGAAAAATATCGAAGAGCTTTTTAGGTACACAAGGGGATATGTGGGATGCACAATGGGATATGTCTCTTGCTCTTATTGGTTCCGTTGTTACGTTACTTCTTTTTTCAAAATTACATAACAAGTTATTAAAAAAGGAAAGATTGGAGTAATAGGGATGATACTTTATAAAAAAAAGTTCGGAAACGATAAAATAGTGTCTCTTGATAGATAGTAAAACACCACCGTTATAATCGGTGGTGTTATTTATCATTTTGTTACTATGTCAAAATGATATCATTGATTAGATTAGATGGCCGTTTTCCTTGTAAACCTGCTACTAAATTTTCGGCAGCTAAAAGGCTCATTTTTGTTCTTGTTTCGAAAGTAGCCGAACCAATATGAGGAAGGGTTACAACATTTTTCATTGTAAGAAGAGGATTGTCCTTTTCAACGGGTTCAACAGTAAAGACATCTAATCCAGCCCCTGCAATTTCTTTGTTTTTTAAGGCTTGAATCAACGCTTGTTCATCTACGGTTTTTCCACGTGATCCATTGATAAAAAAGGCTGTTTTCTTCATTAATTTAAATTCTTTTGCCCCCATTAATTTTTCTGTTTCTGCTGTAAGAGGGGTCATTAGGCAAACAAAATCTGACTGTGTTAATAATTCCTCTAGACTACAATACTTGGCGTTGTAGTGTTTTTCCGCTTCTTCATTATGGCTACGATTATGATAAAGAATGTTCATATCGAAGCCAAGGTTGGCTCTCTTCGCAATGGCAGTTCCGATTCCTCCCATACCAATAATACCAAGTGTTTTGTGGTGTACATCCGAACTGAATTGTTCCTCTTCCACACTTTTGTTCCACTGACCATTTTTTACGAATTGATCTAACTCAGGAAATCGACGTGCAGTTGCTAGTAACAAGCCGAAAATCGTATCTGCGGTTGTATCGTTTAGAACCTCTGGCGTATTTGTCGCCATAATATTATGTGTCGTCAAGGCAGGAATATCAAAATTATCATAGCCTACGGCAATATTGCTCACAACCTTTAATTTAGGTGCCTGTTTGATTAAGGCTTGATCAATGCGAAGTTCGGAACCTAACAATCCTTCTGCCTCTTTTAATTCGTGAAGAAAGGATGAGTAGTTGTTGTCATTTAATCCTTGAAAAGAAACAACATCACAAGATTGTTGAAGCTTTTCTAATACGACTTGAGGAACTCTTTTATAAACGATTACTTTTGGTTTCATGTTCATACGCCTCACTAAAAATTAAATTTTGTTACTTAATGATATAATATTTGCGGAATTTTTTGTCATTTTTTATTAAAATTATTTATATGAATATTTTAAGTGAAGAAGGTGAGGACAATGAAAAGGAAGTATGGAAATCGTTCAGATTGGAAGCGAGTTATTAAAAGAGAGTATGCACAAGCGTGTCTCGATACAAATGAGTTTAAGGGATATGTGACATTAATTCATATAATAGAGGTAACAGAAGCATTATCGGTATGCTATGGAAAAAGAAAAGTTTGTATTGTTGATGATGGATATATGTGGCTTCAGCATTTTCCATTAGAAAAGAATTATTCCGTAACTACTATGTTTGACGCCAATGGAGAAATTGTACAGTGGTACATAGATATTTGCTCTAAAAATGGCGTAGAAAATAATATTCCTTGGATGGATGATTTATTTTTAGATATTGTCGTATTAGCTACGGGAGAGGTAATTCAGAAAGATGCTGATGAGCTTGAAGAAGCGTTATTGACAGGACGTATTGATGATTCTTTATACAATCTAGCAAAAGATGAAGCAAATAACCTAAATAAATTAATTGAAAAGAAAGGTTTTTCACTGTTAAATGTATCAAAGGTTCATAAAGAATTTTTAGTAGATAAATTAAAATAAAAAGATTTATTCATACATATAAAAAATAATATTTTTGTGTTTTTTATTATATGCAAAACAATAGACGAACATATTATCTCATCTTGCTTTGAAAAGAGGTCGAATAAAAAGGCTAAAACAGCTATAATGAAGAAAAAAGGAAAAATGGTGAAAAGAAATGGCAAAAGTAGCAAAAACAAATGCAATGCGCATGCTTGACCGTGCAAAAGTAGCGTATGACATATATACATATGACAATAAAGATGGAAAAATCGATGGTGTTTCTGTTGCTGAAAAAGTAGGGAAAGAGCCTGTGATGGTTTATAAAACATTAGTGGCCATGGGAACATCAAAAAATCCTTACGTCTTCGTTATTCCAGTCGAGAAGGAATTGGATTTGAAGAAGGCAGCAACGGTTGCCAAGGAAAAGAAAATTGAAATGATTGCTGTAAAAGATATCCAAGCATTAACTGGTTATATTCGTGGTGGCTGTTCACCCGTTGGGATGAAAAAGCAGTATCCAACATTTATTCAAACTGAAGCACAGCATCTAGAAAAGATGATTGTTAGCGGAGGAAAAATTGGCGTTCAGATTGAATTAGAGCCAGCCAAATTAAAAGATGTAGTGGACGGGGCATTCGTGGATGTTGTGAAACATGGATAAAGCAATTAAAATGTCCATTCGAACCCTTGTTGAATTTCTAATGCGGCGAGGCAGTATTGATAATCGCCATGGTGAATCTGTTAGCAGTACAGAAGGAATTAAGGCTCATCAGCATATTCAAAAAAGCTATGGTGAACAAGATAAAGCAGAGGTCCCATTAAAGTATGAATTTACGATTGAGTCCACCACTATTAAAATTGATGGACGAGCTGACGGTATATTAATAGAAGATGATAACTATATTATTGACGAAATTAAGACGATAGTAAAAGATGTTTCTCTTTTAGAAGAAGATCATAACGAATTGCATTGGGCACAAGGAAAGTGCTATGCCTATATTTATGCATTAGAAAATAAGTTAGAGCATATGACCGTTCAGTTAACATATTGTAATTATGAAGAAATGTCTGTTAGACGTTTTCGTAAAGAGTTTACATTTGCACAATTAGAAGCCTTTTTTTTAGGATTAATTGAAGAATATAAGCAGTGGTTAGTGTTTAAGTTTGAATGGGATAAAGAGCGAAATAAATCGATTGAGAAGTTATCCTTTCCGTTTGAACAGTTTCGTCCAGGACAACGAGAATTAGCTGCTCGTGTGTACAAAAGTATCGTAGATGGGAATAATACCTTTGCTCAAGCACCAACTGGAATTGGAAAAACAATGAGTACGGTCTTTCCATCCTTAAAAGCAATGGGACAAGGAGCAACGTCAAAAATCTTTTATTTAACTGCAAAGACAATTACTCGAGAAGTGGCCGAAAATAGTCTTGCACTATTAAGAAAACAAGATTTGAAACTGAAATCCGTAACGTTAACAGCAAAAGAAAAAATTTGTAAAATGGATGAGGTAAATTGTAATCCAGATTATTGTCCTTATGCCAATGGACATTTTGACCGAGTGAATGATGCGGTAAAAGACATGTTACGTTGTGCAGAAAGCTATGATCGAAACAACATTGAAGCAACTAGTGAAAAGTATAAAGTATGTCCATTTGAATTAGCATTAGATTTAACGACGTGGAGTGACATGATTATTTGTGATTACAATTATGCCTTTGATCCGCGTGTTTATTTAAAACGATTTTTTGATACAAAGAAGACCGATTATACATTTCTAATCGATGAAGCACATAATTTAGTAGACCGTGCAAGAAGCATGTATTCCGCTAGCTTATTGAAAACAAAAATATTAGATACGAAGAAAAAAATAGATCGCAGTGAGAAAAAGCTGCATGATAGTTTAAATAAATTAAATACTTATTTTCTTGAAAAACGAAAAAAGCTAGATACAGAAAAGTATATGGTACAACAAGAGGCACCTACTGATTTATTGGCTTTGTTAGAAGTATTTTTGGAACGGGGTGGAGAATATTTAGAGCGTGAACAGGATAGTGATGCTTCATTTTTAGAATTTTACTTTGATGTGTATCGTTTTATTGCCTTGTCTGCTTATTACGATGAGCATTATGTAACGCTAATAGAAAAATATAGTGATGAAGTAATAATAAAGCTGTATTGTGTCGATCCATCAAAGGTTATTCAAGATGTGATGAAAAAGAGTCAGGCAAGTATTGTTTTTTCAGCAACATTAATGCCGATGGATTATTTTACAAACTTGTTTGGTGCAACGGATGAAGATTATATCATTGGTTTACGATCCCCATTTTCAACAGATAATCGATTATTAATGGTAGGAGATCGGATTGCAACTACATATACAAAACGAGAACAAACTGCAAAAGAACTTGCACACTATATTGCTCAATGTGTACAAGGGAAAAAGGGAAATTATATGGTATTTTTCCCTTCTTATAGTTATATGGAACTTGTTTATTATGAACTAAAAGAACTATACCCAGATATGAATGCCATGCTTCAAGAACGAAAGATGAGTGAGGAAGAGAAAGAAGCTTTTCTTCAAGCATTTCATGATGAAACGAATGAAGCAACAGTTGGTTTTTGTGTACTAGGTGGACATTTTTCAGAAGGAATTGACTTAGTAAATGATAAATTAATTGGCGTTATTATTGTTGGTGTTGGCATGCCGCAAATTGGCGTAGACCGAGATATTATTAAAAATTATTTTGATGAGAAAGATGGTAATGGCTTTGAAAATGCCTATGTGTACCCAGGGATGATTAAAGTACTACAAGCTGTTGGGCGCTGTATCCGAACGGAACAAGACAAAGGAGTTATTTTATTATTGGATTATCGTTATGGAAAACAGCAATATAAGCAATTATTTCCTCCAGAGTGGTATCCAAATGTAACGGTTCGAGATGTATCTCAAGTAAAACGATTATGTCAAACGTTCTGGGAGAAATAATTGTTCTTTTCTAACGGTTTTCTAAGAAAGCTTGGTTATAGTAGTAATGTAGAGAAATCTACCATTACGAAGAATGGACGTGAGTAGTCGTGAAAAAGAAAATAATATTGTTAGCACTTGGATTAACTTTTGCAGTGGCAATTTCCACATCTGTGTATGCAGAAGCAACTTCGAACTCACAAGTGGATAAAAAAGTAAAGTGCCAGCAAAGAATCGTAGAAAATACAAAGTTACAAAAATTATTAGGAATGACACAAACAGAAATTCAAAAAGCTATAAGCAATGGGAAAACAATTGGACAACTACTTGATGAAAAGAAAATAACCCATGTACAATTGAAAAGTATTAAACAAGATAAGGAAAAACGAGAAAATAGATTTGCCGAAAATAAAAATGTACAGTCTTTATTAAATATGACACAAGCAGAAATAGAAAAGACATTAACGAATGGAAAAAGTTTTGCTCAATTATTAGACGAGAAAAAAATTACTCATACACAATTAGAAAAAATGATGCCAAGGAGAATGGGGCATAGCGAACGATTCGCAAATAATGCGACAGTACAATCCTTATTAGGTATGACGCAAGCGGAAATAGAAAAAGAATTAGATGGCGGAAAGACAATGGGGCAATTACTTGACGAGAAAAAAATAACCCATGTCCAGCTGCAAAAATCAATGAAAAATGAAAGAGAGAAACGTTTAGCAGCAAATGAAGATATTCAAAAACTACTTGGTATGACAGAAGCACAAATTGAAAAAGAAATAGCTTCAGGAAAATCATTTGCTCAATTATTAGATGAAAAAAATGTGAGCCATGTTCAGATGGAGAAACTAAAACCATTTAAAGGTGGCGGTCATGGAAAAGGACAGCACCATGGAAATGGGACTAGACATGGTAGCGAGTAAAGAATAGTAAAAAAGATGTCTCTGTATGGGACATCTTTTTTGAAAAATGGGGGAAATAGTATGAAACTTTTATTAGTAGAAGATGACGTAGCATTATCTAAATCCCTAACAAGTATGTTTAAAAAAGAAGGGTACGAAGTAGATACGGCATATGATGGTGTCGAAGGATATAGTTTAGCTGAAACAGGACAATATGATGCAGTCATTTTAGATGTAATGCTTCCGTATATGGATGGATTTGAAGTATTAAATCGAATTCGCAAAAATAAGATAGACGTAGCCGTATTAATGTTAACGGCAAAAGACGACGTGGATAGTCGGGTGAAAGGATTAGACAATGGTGCAGATGATTATTTAATAAAACCATTTGCAATGCCTGAATTATTTGCTCGTTTACGTGTTTTATTACGAAGAAAAAGCGACTCGATTGAAGAAGTAAAACTTGTTTGTGGAACAATTGTGATGTATCCAGAGCAAGCACGTGTAGAAGCAGATGGTATAGAAATGGCATTATCGAAAAAAGAATTTCGATTGTTGGAATATTTGTTGTGGAATGTTGGTCGTATTTTGACAAAGGATCAAATTCTTGATCGAGTATGGGGAATGACGTCAGATGCATCAGACGGAATTGTAGACGTATATATTCATTATTTACGAAAAAAATTAGCGCAATATGGTGTGGCAGCTTATTTAGAAACAGTTCGTGGAATTGGGTATCGTTTGAAGGAGCAGGACTAATGTTTCAAAAAACGAAGTGGCGTCTAACTTTATTAAACACCATCGTTGTAGCGCTTATTTTAAGTTTACTTAGTTTAACACTTTATTTTTTTATGAAAAATGAAATTTCTCATCGAATTGATCGCGATTTATCGAGAGAATTAGAACAGGAAGCATCTACTTTTAAACCGATGAGACCGAGAGAATTTGACTCGCGAACAGTTATTATTTATTACTTATCTGATGGACGTGTTGTAACAAAGCCGAAGATAGAATTAACAGATGAATTTTTTAATAAAATAAGTCCAGCAAAAGTGAGTGATAAATTTGACACACGCTTGATAGATGGATATCAGTATCGAATAGCAACAATAGAAGGCTCAGGAACAGTTGAGTATGTTCAAGTTGTTCGAAATATACATTCAGAATATGAACAATTATATGTATTAAAGTGGGTATTAATTTTTGGAAGTATCTTTGGCTGTTTATTAGCTTTTGGAATTGGTTATTTTTTAGCAAAATATTCGTTAATTCCAATTCAACGTTCCTGGAATCAACAAAAACGCTTTGTCGGAGATGCATCTCATGAATTACGCACACCTATTGCTGTTATCCAGAGTGGGGCAGAGCAACTCTTGCAAGACCCAGAAAAGTCGGTTTTGTATCATTCAGAAAATGTAAATCGAATGCTAAAAGAAACAAGGCGAATGAATCGATTAATTTCAGATTTACTTTTATTAGCGAAAACGGATAGTGACCAAATAGTAATTGATAAGCAACGAGTAAATG
The DNA here is from genome assembly GCA_051873875.1 of Bacillaceae bacterium. Taxonomy (GTDB): domain Bacteria; phylum Bacillota; class Bacilli; order Bacillales; family Bacillaceae_G; genus JBJEFI01. The sequence continues at coordinate 8,346 of JBJEFI010000045.1, forward strand.
TATATGAAATTGTCGAAGATGTAGCAGATTACTTTGAAGATGTGGCCATGTTAAAAAACATTTTATTTAATGTTGTATGCCAAGATGAAGTATATGCGAATGTGGATAAAGAAAAAATTCAGCAATTGCTTATTAACTTATTAGATAACGCAATGAAATATACAAATGAAGAAGGCTCTGTTGTGTTAAAAGTAAGTACAGCAGGGCAAAAGCTCGTTATTCAAGTGAAAGATAGTGGAATCGGAATCGCACCGGAGCACCATGATAAATTATTTGATCGTTTTTATCGAATCGATAAAGCGCGAACAAGAGGCGAAGAAAGAGGACATGGATTAGGATTGTCTATTGTAAAATGGATTGTGGATAGTCATGATGGTACGATTGAGGTGAAAAGTGAACTTGGAAAAGGAACGGAGTTTATTGTAAGCTTACCAATAAAGTGAAACTTCCATCAGTAGGAGTTTTCTTTCATCTCCTACTGATGGTTAGTTGACCGAATCGGGTTCATACTGCCACTTATCTCGTCCTTAAACTTCTTTGATTTTGCCAAGGTTTGAAGGGCGAGTCTTAGTGGCAGTCAGAACGGGATAAAGTAACGTTTTATTTTTTGAATAGGAACAGAATTATTATTATTATTATTATTATTGAAAAATGAATATGCATTTTAAAAATAGTTACCAACGAACATGTGGTAACTATTTTTTATTTCTTAAAAAAAGAAGTAAAAACCAGTTCATTTTCTAAGAAATTTTTAAAATTAATTTTCTATACTATCCCTAACGAATCCAAAGGAGGAATAACAATTGAATTATTTTAAGAGAGCATTTTTGAGTATTTGGGCACGAAAGAGTCGAAGTTTACTAATATTGATTGTGTTCGCCGTTATTGGTGTATTGGTACTAACAGGATTATCGATTCAAAGTGCAGCGGAGAAATCGAAAATAGCCGCACGAAAACAGTTAGGTGGAACAGTGACGTTAATGCCAGATATGGATAAGTTACGTTCAAAAATGCAACAAAATAACCAAAGTAGTGATGGAAAACCAACACGTATGCAAACGCCAACTCTTTCAGTAGACGATGCTGATGAATTAAAAGACTCTACATATTTGAAAGGGTATAACTATTTAACACAAGCATCTGCTTTAGCAAGTGATTTTGATCCAATTAAGAATGAAGAAGAAACAACGACAACTCAAGGAAATGATGACCGGATGCCAGGTGGCGATATGGGTGGCGGACGTATGCAGCAAGGAGACATATCCATTCAAGGGGTTGTTTTTTCAGATGCCATTCAAGCCTTTACAGATGGTGATTATACATTAGTAGATGGCCGTCATTTAACAGAAACAGATGTAAATAAAAACGTCGTAATGATTGAAAAACAATTAGCAGATGCCAATGAATTAAAAGTAGGAAGTAAAATGAAAATGACGTCTGTGGATGAAGAACATGCTATAACAGTAGAAGTAGTTGGGATTTTTCAATCAAATGTAGCAGATGACGAACGAGCATCTATGGCAGCTCAATTTAGTAACGCAAATAAAATGTACATGCCTTATACAGCAGTTAATGCGTTAAAAGATGAAGATCAAAAAAATACAATTTCAACAGCAGTTTATTATTTAGAAGATCCAGCAAATTTATCTAAATTTTTAGCAGAAGGTAAAAAAACAAGCATCGATTTTGATACGTATAAATTAGATGCCAATGATAGCCAATATCAACAAATGATTGGACCAATTGAAAATGTTGCATCTTTCTCTAAAAATGTAGTGTTATTAGTAAGTATTGCAGGAGCAATTATTTTACTACTAATCGTTACATTATCTATAAAAGAACGCCGTAGTGAGATGGGAATATTATTAGCGTTGGGTGAGAAAAAATGGAAGTTAGCTGGACAATTTTTAGTAGAAATCGTATGTGTGGCAATACTTGGATTTGGAATTGCAGGAATAGCAGGAAATGTGGTAGCAGGTAAAATCACAGACCAATTATTACAGCAAGAAATTAAAGTAACAGAAGAATCACAAGCATCCACACCAAGTTTTGGTAAAGGACCGGGACAACAAGGTGGAGGACGATTCCAAGGTGGAATGATGAATCAAGCGACGAAGGCAGAACCAATTAGTGAATTGGACGTTTCTGTTACAGCTGAAGACTTATTTAAATTAGGTGGAATTGGCTTGTTACTGGCAGCACTTGCTGTATTAGTTCCAACAGTTCAAGTGGCACGTTTACAACCTCGAACAATCTTATCAAAACAGGAGTGATATGATGAATACACTATTAAAATTGGAAAATATTAGCTATTGGTACAATAAAGGAAATGAGCGTTTCACAATCCTGGATCATGTGGATATGGAATTTGAAAAAGGTAAGATTTATACAATCGTTGGTCCTTCTGGCTCAGGAAAAACAACTTTATTAGCATTGGCAAGTGGATTAGATAAGCCACTTGAAGGAAATGTCATTTATAATGGAAAAAATGTGAAACAAATCGGATTAACAAATTATCGAAATCGCTATGTTAGTATTGTCTTTCAAGCGTTTAACTTATTACCATACATGACAGCATTGCAAAATGTGATGAGTGCAATGGAAATTCGAAAAGTAAAAGGAAATCGAAAGGAAATTGCACTGCAATATTTAAATAAAGTAGGATTAACAGAAGCGCAAGCTAATCAAAAAGTACTAACATTAAGTGGAGGACAACAACAACGTGTTGCCGTTGCTCGTGCCTTAGCATGTGATGCAGAAATTATTTTTGCCGATGAACCAACGGGGAACTTAGATGTAGACACTGCAGCCGGCATTTTCGAATTGTTTCAAAAGCTAGCAAAAGAAGAAAACAAATGTGTGATTATTGTTACGCATGATGTTGCTTTATCAAAATTGAGTGATGTGAATTTAAAATTGCATAAAGGAAAGTTAGTATAAGGGGATAGAAAAGAAGTAACAATTGGAATTTTGGGGGAGAACGTATTAAAACAAAGGTTTTAAATACCAGACTAAGTCATTTATTGATATAGTCTGGTATTTTTGTTTTAGAGAGTAATAGTTTTATTTATTAATATAGAAACTACCAATCGAATTTGAATTTATATGAAGTAGAGCAAGAAAAAAATCTACTGATTATTAACTAATTATTCAGTTAAAATAAATAGATATAGAAATTAATTTTGTTAAGGCTATTTTAAAGATAGAAGAATAGGAAAATAAACATTGCATCTTAGGTATACATAGTTTAATTGATAAGGATAAGAGATGGTCTGAACAAAGCATAAATTGACAGGATTTCATTAAGGAAGATTGTTAGTATTTACTTAAGGAGTGAGCAATATGGGATGGGTTGAGTCAATACAAAAGGCAATTAACTACATGGAAGAACATTTGCTAGACGATATTTCAATGAATGAGGTAGCAAAACAAGCAAATGCATCTGTATTTCATTTTCAACGAACATTTACAATTTTAACAGAAATGTCTATTGGTGAATATGTAAGGAAAAGGCGTTTAACATTAGCGGCACAAGAGTTAGTGAATACGGACTGCAAAATAATTGATCTCGCCTACAAATATGGCTATGAAACTCCCGAGGCTTTTTCAAAAGCATTTCGTAGGCAACATGGGGTAAAACCTAGTGAAGCACGAAAGAACATTGGAAAGCTGAAATCTTATAACCGCTTGATGATTCAAGTGAGTCTGAAAGGAGTAGAACCAATGAAGTATAGAATTGTAGAAAGAGAAGCTTTTCAAGTAGTAGGGATTAAGCGAGAGTTTTCATTAGTTGATGATGGAAACATAAAAGGGATTCCAGTATTTTGGGATGAAGTGAATGGAAATGGTACAGATGATTTACTCTTTCAATTAAACAACGGAGAAATAAAAGGTGTACTTGGTGTATGTGTCGATAAAAGAGTGGTAGAAAGGGAGCAAAAGATTGATTATTGGATAGCGGCAGAATATAAAGGTGATACGCCTGAAGGATTAGTAAAGTTAGAAATACCTGCAGCGAAATGGGGGATATTTGAAGTTCATGGAGCTATGCCAGATGCAATGCCTAAAGCCTGGAAGCAAATATACTCAGAGTGGTTCCCGTCAAATAATTATGAACATGGGGATGGACCGGAGCTAGAAGTATATTCAGAGGAGGATCCGTCAAATTCGGATTTATATTCGGAAATTTGGATACCTTTGAAATAATTTGCTAGGCAGTTAGGATTTATTTATAAATAGAAAAAACAGGCTACATTTAATTAGAAATGAAGCCTGTTTTTTTATTATTTAATTAGCATTTTAACTTATTATTGATTTGAGAAGCTGTGAAAAATGCATCTTTATCTTGAAAAATGTCCCCAGGTTTGTTTCCTTTTCCAATAATATATCCTGCAAAATCAATTCCAATAAATTCAAAGATATGTTTAAATTGTTGAATCATTGGCAGTCCTTTAATATACGGGCTATCTCCTCCAACAGTAATCACAAATGCTTTTTTTGAAGCCATATTATTTTTGAAAGAAGGATATTTAGGATCTCTTAATGTTTGAGACCAGCGATCAATAAAATTTTTCATTGTTCCTGACATGCTATACCAATAAATAGGAGTAGAAAATAGTAATATATCATGTGGTAGAATGCGATTGATGATGGCGTTATAATCATCGTTTCTGTCTTGAAATCCTTCTTGTGAATGACGCATATCTATAATTGGGTGGATTGTATAATCGCTTAAGTAAATTTTTTCTGCTACTATTCCTTGAATAACGTGCTCTGTTAATATTTCTGTATTGCCGTTTCGTCGAGTTCCTCCATATATGACTGCTATTGACATTTCTCCTCGCTCCTTTTGCATCCATAAAATGGATTGTGGATGTATTATGATTAATATGAGTGGATTTTCTAAGTATGAAGATAGAATTACATAAAAATGAAAGAAAAGGTGTATAAAAATAAAAAATCCAACGCGTTTTTTAGGCGACGTTGGATTTTTTTGATAGGCAATAAATGAATCTTCTTTCATACTTGCCTATCTTTGCTGCTGCTTTTGTAACTTCCCTTATCGCTTTCACATTGCTATCTTTAAAGCAATCGATGCTTTTTCTCTCGGGTAACTGCTTTTCACCTTTACAGTTTCAACCCCATTTTTTATAAGTAGATGTGAAAAAGACTTAGGTCGTGACAATAGCAGTTTCAGTAGCAGCAATAACACTTTAAATTCGTAGTTAATGCGGTTGGCTGTACTTGTTTAAAACAAGCAGCGTTCGTAAAATCCTACAATAATCATTAAGGATACTTTTGCTACTAGTGTTGTCCTGTGAAAGAATTAACTTTACAGCAACAATGATATTTCCGATAACTGGTGTAACGGCATTAACCTGTCCAACTAATCATTGGATAAAGAAAAGGAAAAGGAAATTGCTTCTTCTTGCAATCGATACAAATCTTACCACTAACAATTAACGGCTTCATTAAAAACTGGTAATGCTATATAAGAATTTGTTGAAACGGGTGGAACTTTTTTCTTTATCCTTTTATTGATTTTGGATACTTTTAGCTGCTACCTTCTACTGTTAGTATATAACTTATTGTAGTTATTGTCAAAAAATTCAGTCTCTAATTTTGGGTAATAATTTGAATGTTTTTTTACTAATGTTTTGCATGAAAAAAGACTAATTGAACCTTATTATTCATGGGTAGAAAATTATTCGGTATTTTATTTTTTAGCAGGGGTACTTTTTTCATATTAATAGCATTTTTCGCGAAATTTGATAAAGAGAAATGGCTAGTTATGGTGATATGTCTTTATGTATTGATGTTTAGTTTAGGTTTTATAATTAATTTTTATATTGCACTAATAAAACTGAATGTTCCTAGTTATGTCATGTTATTTAACAGATTTTTATTACGAGAATTTAGTAATTTAGTTGCTGACACTTTCAAAGAGTAAATCCAATGTTTTCAAAGCAACATCAATTAACATTTTCTGTAGATTGCTAATGGCAAACTGTTTTTCAATAAAGGTTGTGAAAAGATACACTTAAACTAAACCAGCTAATAGTATGTCAACCATTTCACTCAATCATATAATTTAGATACATCGTTGTTTTTCTTATTGATCATACATAGGCATTAATACAAGAAGGATTAATGTCTTTTTCTGTTGAATTCCTTATAGTAGAAACGGTCAGGTTAGTAATAAATACCGAACGCTTATTGCATTGTAAGTTTGACCAATAAAGATTAATGGAGAGGGTTAATTTTGAGACTGTTGACGATTCTTATTATTTTATTTTTAGTGGTATTTTTAGTAGAAAAAATAACAGAAAAATTTCTGGGTATAAAGAGAAAAGATATTTCCAAAACCCCCGGTAAAAGCATTGACCGATG
>JBJEFI010000046.1:0-14540 GCA_051873875.1 Bacillaceae bacterium
TGCTTTACTTCTGGCCGCAGCTTGAGACGAAAATCATGAACGAAGGCTGGGGATGTTTCAGTTAAAGCGGTTGCTTTTATTAGGAAAGGCATACATATAGAGATAATTTTATTAATAGAATATTTATTGGGATACATAATGGATCATTACAAATAAATAAATGGAAGAGAGAGATGAATTTGTATGTACATATACAGAAAGAAATTATTGAAATTCTTGAAAAATGTAATGTTGTAATGTTTATTTCTTATTGGGATAACAATAAAAGAGCAATTGATTATTACAATAAACAAGATGGATTCTATACAAGTTACAACGATAATAGAGCAATTATCGCAAAAGCAACAACAGTTAAAGTCTATTCATTCATTGATAAAAGAGGCATAGCGAATAGTAACATTATGCTATACCTCTTATCTAAGGAGATTATTGTAGAGCTTTAAAGATTCTATAATACCTATTGCTTAGTGCTTCACTACCGCCTTCCATTACATCACACACAGCTTTTCTAACTTTTTTATCTTGTAATGCACCCGCAGCATTAACTCGAATCATGCCTCCAGCAAAGTTTAGGTGAATTATCATTTCTGCTGAACCATTTACAGGAATATTGGGATTGTGAGTAACTACAATTATTTGTTGTTTTTTCTTAAGGTTGCGTAATCCTTTAACTATTAGATCTGTGATCCGTCGGGTGTCTAAATCATCCTCAGGTTGATCTAAAATTAGTGGGGTATCATCTATTGATAATAAAAGTGATAACATCGCTGCAGTTCTTTGTCCAGCAGAACCAACTTCAATATTCTCTTCTTTTCCATTGATTTTTAATTTTAATGACACATGATCCTCAGGAAACCAAACCAACAATTTATCTATATCTTCTGGACTATCAGTATTTAATGAGTTTAAATGTTCTTTGAATTTTTTCGAATAACTTCCTTCTTCAAAATCAGTTGCAGTTTTTGATAATTTTTTAACCACCGCATTTCTAGATTCCCATATGTCTGTATGAAGGTTATATAATTCATGAACTATTCCACGTTGTGCATTGTCATTATCATCTCTTTCGCAAATATCACGGGCAAATGTTGTGCCTTCTTTACGTAATACTTTTCTTAGAGTTAATTCTGCATTAAATGAATCGCCTAGTTCAGATAAAATTATTCTTAAATCATCATTTTTTTCGTTCCATAGCTTAAGTATTTTTTTACGTTCATCTCTAAGAAACTTCTCATGTTGAAGAATGGAATCCCAAATATTATTCAAGTTTTGTTTTTCTTTTTGTAAACTTTCATTTAAGGTAGTGAAAGTCTCCAATTCTTTTAATAAGTTATTTTTATCACGTAAAAGCTTTTCATATGCTTGAGGATTTGTTTCTCCAGCTTCAATTAATTTCATTACAAATGAATTATAATTCTGTTCGTTTTTATTCTTTTGTTCATTCCATGGTAGGTCTAGAATAGTTTTATCTAATTGATTTTTCAAATCCACCATTTTTTGATTAAGTTTTCTGTATTCATCAATAGATTCATTCCAAATTTGTAAGTTTGCATTCAATATTTTTTGGGATGTTGAATCTAAAGCTTCAGTTACAGTTAGAGGAAGATCAATTTTTTGAAAATTGTCAAAAAATCCAATTAAGGATGAAACTTTTGTTGCAACATTTTCTTTCATCAGGTTCAATGAAGTTTCAGCATTTTTTGTTTTTTGATATTCGTTTAAAACTTCACTATGCCCCATGTCTTCAAATAATTTTAATTTGGCATCTGTGTCTTTTAACAAAAAATTAATTTCTGCTTCACGTTTTAAGTTTTTATTTAAAGACCTAATTTTTCTTCTACATTCTAACCATTCGTCTTCAAGGCGTAATTTTTCCTGATTCCAAGTATTCTTATCAAATTGGTTATCGATCAATTGTAAAAGTAAATCAGGGGTTTTAGTTAACTCATATAATTGTTTCTGACTATATAATCGAATAGGAAATCTTTTTGAAAGTTCAGTTGAGACACCTAAGGAGTTCCAGTTTCCGTTAGCGTCTTTTTCCAATTCAGTGATTTCATTATTATTCCAAACAAGAGTAATATCTCTTCCATCTTTTACTAATTCGATTTTTATCTGAGTGTCATTTAGTAACATTCCAGTTTGTCCACGAGAATTGGAAACTTTTTTGAATTTTTCGAAGTCAGCTTGCAATGAAGTAGGAAGCTCTTCTTCTTTATTTAAAACAATTCTTAGAAATTCTAAAATACTAGATTTTCCAGATCCCCTTCCACCTATAATTGTAGAAAACCAAGGACTAAAATTAATTTTTAATGGCTGCTGACCTCTTCCTGCTTTTGAAGAATTTTTCACTTCTATATGTTTAATAAAATATCGTGTTGATAAATTATTGGGGTTAGACAGACCTTTACCGCTATGTATAACTCCATCTTCTCCATCATGAAGAGCTAATTTAAGGGCTTCTAAGTTAGGTTTTTGCATTTTTACCCATGTAAAATCAGTTCCTATTTGATCAGGTCTATGACTATCTGAGCCAGCAACTTCTGTAAGTTGCATTTTTAATTCATTATAAATTGTGGGCTTTGTGAATGTTAAATCGCATACCTGCATTGATAGTAAGCCCTCACATTTTAAGTATTGTCTTAGTGTATTACCTGAAGTTTCTTTGAATAATCCTGCTTCTTTGTCAACGTGTGCTGGAATAGCAAGACCATTATTATTTGTAATTATTTCTACAACTTGAGCAAAAGTCTTTTCCGTAGTTTGATCTGTCTTGCCAAATTCATCATTGTACCCAGCTAATGTCAGTACGCGACTGATATGCTGACTTGTTGTATTTTTATCGAAAATAGCCAGTAAGTGTATTCCGCCATGTACGCTGATTTCTAAGCCAGGAAATATATGTAATGGTCTGAATCCTTCTATATTTTCATTTTCCATCTCAAGAATAGTTTGATTAAGAATATCAACCCATGCTCCAGAATTGTGATCAGTAACTGCTACACAATCAATTTCTTTTTCCATATAGTTTAATAACCATTCTTTTGGAGAAATATTAATTAGGGTAGCCTGATCAGGTCCCTTTCCATAGTCATGAGAGGCGGGTGTATGGGTGTGGAAATCAAATTTCCACCATTTTGCTCCAGTAATCATAAAAAACTCCTTTAAAATTTTATGAATCTATTTTACTATAAAAAAAAGGAAATATGTTATGGAAATAGAAAACTTTACTATATTTTGTGTATTTATGGGTATTGTATGTAGTTTGAGCACTTTATAACTAAAAATTTAACTGCTTTCTAAACAGCATTTGATACAAGGGTTTTTACAAAAGATGAAATTAGATAAAATTTTTGGATAATTAAGAGTGGCTACTTACTGAATTTATAAGCAAATCAATTTTTGAATGCTATCTTCCGAGTGTAACAAGAGTTACTGGTTTTAAAACAAAATAGTAAAGTCAAATTCTTTACGCTATTAATAGAACAAGGTAAGGAATAACATCCCTGATTTTAAATTTTCTATTTTTACCACGCTTGGCTGCTTGGCATAATTCACAAAAAAATCCTTAAGAGTTCCTCTTAAGGATAAAGGTCTTTTAAAATTTATAAATTAAATAAGATGAATATTTATAAGTTTGTCACTGTAAACAACAATTTTCTTAATTACTTCTTTCAGTAACCTCTTTGCTTCAGGAACAGGTAGTTCATCAAGAGCATCTGCAACGTTTCTAATCCTATCCTTCATTTCCTTTTCAATTTTTTCTATGTCAAACTCATTTGTTTCCTGGTTATCTAATTCCTCCAACAACTGATCTAACTGCTTCTTTTCAATTTCTAAATCGGTTAACTCAATAAATCCCGCAGTATAAGCCTCCACTTTACGTTTATAACGTTTTTTGGCTGTTTGTATTTTTTGCTGAATGGTGGTTGATGTTACTGTATCGGGCTTTTGTATAATAGCTGGTGTGTATGTAGCCCCTAATGATAATTCTTTGGATAGTGTATGAAGGCTTTCTTTCACTAATTGTTCCAGTTCTTTGGCTCGATACACTTTACTTGTGCAGCTGCCACGATTTTTATTGGCTGAACATCGATACACTCCGTATTTCTTTCCTTTAGGTCCAGCAGTATCATGACTCATTCCACCTCCGCACTGTCCACATTTGAGCAGTCCACTTAATAAATAAGTGCTCCTTTGTGATCTTGGCGGCAACTTTCGCTCATTCATTTTTTCTTGTGCTTGTTCCCAGAGTTCTGAAGAGATTATCGCTTCATGCGTGTTTTCTTGGATAATCCACTTTTCCACATCTTTTATTTCTCTCTTTTTGGAAGCTCCATTCACTCTATTCCAGATGGTTGTCCCTTTGTATACAGGATTGGTCAGTATTAATTTGATCGTCCGATTCCACCAAGCTTTTCCTGATCGTGTAGGTATTCCTTCTTCATTTAATAGCTTGGCTATGGCGAAGAGGCCAAGATGCTCTTCCAGATATAAATGAAATATCCGTTTGACGATTGGAGCTTCTTCTTTGTTTACCTGTAAACATTTATCCACTAATGAGTAACCGTAGGGTGCTTGTGTTAGCCACTGTCCTTTTTGAGCGGCGTGAAACATATTGTCAATCACTCGTTCTCGGATTCTTTCACGTTCAAATTCAGCCACTGCTCCAAGCACTTGTAGGGTTAGACGCCCTGATGGTGTGTTTGTATCAAAGCTCTCGGAAATGGATATAAACGCAACGTTATGTTCTGTAAATGTTTCAATCATGTCTAATAGGTCTTTTAGTTTTCGGCTAAAGCGATCGAGCTTTGTCACGATAACTTTTGAAATCTGGTCGGACTTTACTGCTTCCAATAAAGCATTCATTTGTGGCCTGTTTAAATCTTTTGCTGAATAGCCTTCATCTTTGTAATGTCGAATTGGTTGAGTAATTTCTAGGGCATGGAGGTAGGATTTTAATCGGGAATATTGTTCATCCAATGAAAGGCCTTCTCTGGCTTGTTCATCCGTGGATACCCGTGTATAAAGGGCAATGTCACGTACATCATTTTCTTTTGGTTGATTAAACATGGGTAATTCCCCCATTCTCTAGTCCATTATATGTGTGAAAACTTTAGTTATGAAAAAGGGATAGCTCTACATTACAGTTGCATAAAGTGTACAAAGGGGGATTTGTATGCTTGCTTCTGATAAAATGCGCGTCCAATTTTTTATTGAAAATCAACTGTTTAGTACTGTTGAAGAGTTATCTCCAACTACTCGAAAAGCCATGCGATTAAAGTGGCAGCAGTGGGAAGAGAAGGTTTGGGAGCAATCGTTCACTACCTTAATGAATCAACTGGATCCAAGCTGTTCGTTAAAAGTGAAACTTCTTAAACAGTCCAACCCTACATCTTTAGAATAAAGCAACTCAGATTTTATATTCATTTAAATAAACAAATGTTCATTTAAATGAATACTCATCTTTTTTTGGGACATGCTAAATCCCAAGGAAGGTGTGATGACTATGGGCAGGAAGAAAAAGGACAAAAAACCTCTAGTGTTTGACTCGGTACAAATACAGTATCAGCCTCAAGTGGAAAGAGAATGGTTAAACCTACTTTCGGATTGGGTCATTCTTGAATTGAATAAACAGATTAAAGGAGGCCAAGAAAAAGAATGACTCGTACGGTCATTTATTCAAGACAATCGTTAGATGATGAAAAACAAAAGAACTCAACGGCAGTACAGAAAGCAAAATGCCTGCAATATGCACAGAAACATGGATGGCTTGTCCACGAATATTTAAATGAAGGGCAAAAATCAGCACGATTGACAACTATTGATGAACGACCTGCGATAACGAGGCTGTTATTTGAGGCGGCTAAAGGAAATATAACGAGGTTAATCGTTTATAAACGTGATCGTTTAGCCAGAAATGTAGAGCAATATATGAAGATCTTACATCAATTGCAGAAAGCCAAAGTCGCTATTTTCTTTGCTGCTGATAATGAGCCGCCTCTTATGACAGGTCCGATTGGGGAATTCATTGAAGTAATATTGGCGGGATTGGCACAGCAAGAAGGCGAAAATATCCATAGGAGACAGAGAGAAACAAGGCAACACCTAATGAGCAAAGGATTGAAACCTGGGGGAAAAATGCATTATGGATATGTAACTGAGAATAAAGTGATAAAAAAGGTACAAGAAGAAGCGGAGATTATCGAGGAAATCTATATGCGGTTCATTAGGTGCTGGAGTATAAATAAAGACCTAAAGGAAATTGTTCATGCCATGAATCAAGTAAGTCCACTAATAATGAATGAAACAAGAGTTATTAAGGAAACAGGAAAAAGCATCATTACTGACACTCATGTGAATTCCCAAAAAATAAAAGAAATTATTCCCCGACCTATTCATCGGGGGTATTTAGTGCAGAAAGAAGGTGGAGAAACGTATCCTTATCAAAATGAGGACTGGCGTATTGTAAGTGATCAAGTTTGGACAGAGGCTAATGAATATTTAGAAGCGCTTGGTTTTAAACCTAAGGAAGAGAGTGAAGAAAAGTATGTTCCTCATTTGGTAAATAAAGTTGTATGTGGAAAATGTTCAGATAGTGGGCCAAACAGAAGGTTGTTCAATACGAGAACAAAATATTACGTCTGTCCAGATTGCAATCGAAAACTTCATATAGAGGACTTTGACCGTTTTGTTTTAGATCAAACCATTCAACATCTTCAGTCCTTTGCAGTTGAGAATATGGACAGCATTCAGAAAATCATTGAACATTACTTTCTATACAATCCCGAGAAAGATGAAAAAGAATTGAAAACGAATCTGAGTGCAATTGAACGAGCCATTCAAAAGCAAGTAATGGAGAACATTAACGGGAGTGAATGCTTAGAATCGGAAAACTTAAATACCCTTGTTGAAAACTATAAAGACATTCTTAAAAGTTTAAAAGCAAAACAAGAAGAAATCTTTCAGCTTCGGCACAGTCTTTCTAAAGGGCAAGGATCTACTTTTATATATTCTCTCCAAAGGAGTACTCTCCAGTCCTTCGAAGAAGATATCCTTTTTGGGACAATAAAAGAAGTGGTGTATGCCAATGAGGCTCAAATCCACTATTTAAATGAAGAAGGGAAACCTCATGAAGAATAAAGTACCTAATCAAACGGAGTTTTTAAAAGATAAAAAAATTGCAATTTATAAACGAGTATCAACAGAGGAACAAAACACAGAAGCAAGACAAAATGAAATCATAGGAAGGTATTTAGAGAAACATGGAATGACATTGGAGGATTTTGAACATTATCCAGAGAAAGTGTCCGCCTATTCTAAATCTCCTTTTGAAAGGCCTGTATTAAGAGAGCTACTAAAAATGGCACAAAGAAAAGAAATTGATGGACTCATTGTTTCGAATGTGGATAGGCTATCTCGGCAATTAATGGACCATTTTGAGCTTAGGAACCTTTTTGAGGAGTTGGATTTTCCTGTTGTAGTAGCTTCAGATGAAGAAAGATATACAAAGCCACGTAGTGAAGATCTCATTAAAAACCTCATACTTGATGGATTGAGCAAGATGGAGTCCGATAATATTTCAATACGGACAAAAGATACGCTTGATAAATTACGTGAGAACGGAAAATTTGCTGGAGGAAAAATTCCCTATGGGTATGTGGCAATAAAGGAATCGGCTCGATCCGAATACAATACATTCATTAAGGAGCATAAATTGTTGGGTATAGATACAAGGCAAGAACTCGCATGGCTGCAAGAAGAAAGAATCTCACTAGAAAAAACAGAAAGGTCAAATAGGAAGAAAGACATTAATAAAGTAATTGGAATAGTACCTGTTAAGGATGAAATCGATGTAATTCGCAACATATTTAGTTGGTATAAAAGTGGACAATCCTTTTGCCAAATTTTAAAAAGGGTAAAAGAGCAAAGACCATCTGAAAAATGGTCAACAAAAAAAATACGTTATATTCTCACCAACCCTTTTTATACGGGGCATTTTGTTCATAATAGGAAGTCTGAAAGTAAAGGTTTTAACCCTTTAGAGGAATGGAAATGGCAAAAGTGTTCTTGGTTTAATGAGAAAATTCAACCACCTATATCCAAAGAGCTGTGGAAAGTGTGTTGGACAAAATATCAACATATTAAAATGGAAACATACCATTATTTAGAAACGTCATTTCTTTTTCAAGATATTATTAAGTGTTCATGCGGTAATAAAATGAAAGGGGTAGATCAACGAACAAGGTCAAAAACAAATCCATCCAAAAAAGATGGATACCGCTATTATAGATGTCAATGCGGGCAAAAAGTAAATGCAGATGATCTTCATGTCTTGTTTAAAAATTATTATATGATGTTGCCTTTACCATTTGAAAAATTGACGAATGAAGTTTATGACAGATTTACTAGAGAGTTAATTATGACTCAGGAACAAATTTCCCTTCTTGAGAAAAATCTTGAAAAGGGACAATCTGTTTTTCAAAAGTTGTTGAAGTTCCAAGGAATCATCCAAAAGGAAGAAGATGTTTACCTTGAAGAATCAGAGAATACAAATATCGCTTACTTGATTGCTAAAAAGCAGATGGAAGAGTCTGTCCTTACTATAAGTGAAGAGTTACAAGCCGAAAAGAAAAGATATCAAGAAATGTATAATATCTATGCAGACAAGGAGATCTTTAAGCAAGTCATCCAAAACAGCTTAAAGGGAATCAATAATGAAAGTCGTTTATTGCGGACAATCGCTCTTCTCATTGTAAAAGAATGCCATTATCAAGGGGATAATAAAGTGTATATTTCCTTTCATTTAATGTCCCCAGAAATATTATCCGTAACAGGATTAAGAGCTCTCTGACATGGAGGCTCTTTTTTTGCAATTTAAGTGGGAGGATAGTTTAAAATTAATGTCGAGGAACAACAAACATCCAAAAAGGAATGAGTGAACAAATAAAGATGATTTTTTTTACCTGGTAAAAAAATATGTTTCTTTTCTTTGTTTTTCTTTTCTTACTTTGTTGATATGAAAGGATTTCTCGGTTAATGGGACAAGCTTGATATTATGCTCGGTAGACAAGCCTATTAAGGATCCGAAATAGGCTTGTCTACCGAGCATTTTTTAACAAATGTGGACGAGCCCATGCAGGAGTAGCGATATTTGTTTGTTGTTGTGAAATTGTGACTAAACAGATAAAAGCATGTCGATTAATTCTCGGTGAAAGATGACTATCGAGTCTTTTTTCTCGGTTACTGGAGTAATGATACGGAAGTACAGATAAAAAGAATAATAATAAAAGGTAAAGTTACAGAAGTAAAGTTAGATTATTAAGTGTATTAACGTAATGTTAGTTAAGTACAAATAGAATTTTTAAACTTACTTTTGTAAGTATACTCAAATAATGAAAAAAATAAATTCTTTGTAGAAAGTTATACGGCTTGTACACTTTGCATATTTATGGACAACTCATTCATATACTAATTTTATAGAATAAAAGGTATGGAGGGGGAAAATGGCCACTATTTTGAATACCCATGAGGCATTGAAAATTTTAAATGAACATTACATAACCGATTCATTGCAAATGGTAGTCCGTTGGATAGGAGAGGGACGGATTCTAGCTGA
Source organism: Bacillaceae bacterium (assembly GCA_051873875.1). Taxonomy (GTDB): domain Bacteria; phylum Bacillota; class Bacilli; order Bacillales; family Bacillaceae_G; genus JBJEFI01. Next base: position 9,620 of record JBJEFI010000046.1, read on the forward strand.
AAGATCTGATTACCGTAAAGGTGGATGGCGGATAAAGGCTGATGATTTGTATGATTTTATTGAGGCAGTACACCCAGGATTGGTATTGAAAAATGAAAAGTACAATGAGTGCATGGGAATTAAACCAATTCCCTCATTGGAAAAACAAATAGTGAATGTGGCAGCTGTTGGTTATCAATCCAATCAAAAAAGTGATGTGACCAGAGAGGATTCAACAGAAGAGCAGATACGCCTCCATGAAGCAAAGCTAAACCATTTAGGGAAGCAAATACAGAATATAAATGACTCTCTTCAATCGTTACATGATTCAGATAAGATTATGAAGAAAATAGAAGAAACAGTAGAGAAACAGTTGACTCATAAATTGGAACAGGTTTCCGAGCAAATTCAGCAAGTTAAGAATTTGCTTAATGGCGAATTACCTGGGGCTTCTAAAACAAGTACTGCTGAGGCTAAAAAGCTATCTAATGATAAGCTTCCTTTAAATAAAGGTCAGGAATCTGATTCATCGCCTGATGATAAAATTAATAAGAAGATACAGAAATTAAAGGAGAAAACTTTTAATCGGAAAGATTTTCACGGAACAGTCAAGGGGAAAATTAGTGACGAAGAATTTATATTACATGAGGGGGATATTAACAGGTACTACGATACATTATTTACGGAAGAGAATAAAATTAACCATGATTATATTACGAAAGACGGAACAGTAAAAGCCCCTTTTAATCTCGGATATGTTCACTCTTATGTGGTTGCCCTAGTAAAAGAGAGTATTAAAGACTATATACAGCTATGTAAAACACAGGGAGTGGATAACAATCCATCGACGGAGTAGGATCATCGTATTTTTCGATGATCCTTATTTGGTTTGACTTATTTCTTAGATTTATGAGATTCCTGTTGTTTAAACCATTCAATGCTACTCTCCATGTTATGAAGTATGAATTCAGAGTAAATAGGATTCTTCTTTTCTAATTCGCTTAGCTGGTACTCAATCCTCTTCATCCGATGTGTATATGGTGATCTAGATTCAAGGGGTAAAATATTCAGCTCGTTCTGGATTTTTTCCAATACATCAAAGGTAATGGTTTTGGACTTGCCTGTTTCTAAATTACTGAGATAACCTGCCGATACATCAAGTTCTTTTGCGAATTCATTTAAACCTATTCCTTTTCGATTCCTGAGATCTCGTATATGTTTACCTAACTCTTGGATCATTCCTATTCTCCTCCAAGCTAAAAAGTGGTATCTGCCCTTCCAGACTGCGCAATACCATATATATTCGAACTTTAATCTTTGAAACCCTTCATGAAAGGTAATGATTTATTGAAATTAGCTAATAAATTTTATTGTAGATTTCCGAAAGGATTAGATATTATTGGGAGTGAAAAAGGTACTGCAACTAATATGGGGGAAGAATGTATGAATATTGTGATTCAACCAATGAAATCAACAGATTGGCCGATGGTGAAGGATATTTATGTAGAAGGCATTCAAACAGGAAATGCAACTTTTCAGCAAGAAGCTCCTTCTTGGGAAGAATGGGATCATAGCCATGTACAAACAAGCAGGCTTGTCGCCTGGCTTAATGACAAGATTGTAGGATGGGCTGCGCTAAGTCCCACTTCAAGTAGATGTGTGTACGCAGGAGTTGCCGAAGTCAGTGTGTATGTAGGTGGCCAGGCAAGGGGATTAGGCGTGGGTGGCCGTCTCTTAGATCAGCTGATTCAATCAAGTGAGCATGACGGATTTTGGACCTTGCAATCAGGGATCTTTCCTGAAAATGCGGCCAGTATTGCTATACACAAGAAATACGGCTTTGAAGTGTTAGGAACACGGAAGCGGATTGGTAAAATGAATGGTACTTGGCGGGATGTGGTGTTAATGGAGAGAAGAAGTCAATTAGTTGGTATGGATTAAAATTAAGAACAAGCAGCCTCATAGGTCTGCTTGTTCCGTTGTCCTATAACATAGATATTATCCTCTATAACAAGTTATATGATAAGTTGTTATTCAACCAGCCCATCTCGATGAGTTCAAAATTAGTATCCTGTCCTTAGTGCTTTAATAATGTGCATCAATTGATAAAAATCTTTGCCATTATCAATTGCTTTATTTAAAATCTCTATCCACTCCCGTTTATAAGTTAAAAGAGCAACTGAAGAACTACTATGTATGCAATCTATGCTTAATCTTAATTGAGTTGGATCTTCACCTAACCATGTTATGGTATCTTTTGTTAAAGCGGCAATTTGTTTCCATGCTTGTACAGCTAATTCCAATATTCCTTCTTCGAAAGGATCTAAACCCCAATATCGTTCAATACAGGGTAATTGGTCATCATCATCACTTAATATTCCAAAAACGTCCAAATCTTCATCGGATTTAGAATTTATTAACAGAAAATTCACCATAAGATAATCGCTATCTTGAAATGGATTAAGTTCCATGCCTAATCCCGCTTTTAAACCTCTTCCCTCAGTAATGCCAAGATAGGCACTACTTTTTGGGCTTAACATCAATCTGTGTACCATTATATCGCGTTTTTTAAATAAGTCTGCAATCAAGGGATCTTCATATGTAATTTGACGCCGTTTTCTGTACCATTGTATAAAGCCTGGTTTGTTTTGCAATTCCATTTGAAGTATTTGAGATACTTCTTTTATCACCCTTAAAAATGAGTTCAAAGAATATCTAAAAGAGTCAGATTCATGATAATTTAATTCTATTTGATGAATATTCCAATGAGCTTCTTCTAATCTATCATAGGCACTGATAATAATTTCTCTTATTGTTTCTGGCATACCTGCTACACCCCCGCTTGATGGTTTCCATTAATTTTCAATGTAGGTTTAATTTTACTATCGACAAACATTAAAGTCATTTATAAAACGATTTTTCTAATTCAATTTGGATGGAGGATTATCTCCGAAAAATTATAGTACATATCGTTTTAAAACTTTGTGGAAATACAGCGGGTTTTATAGTGCACACTTGCATCTTTTAAGCATATAGTGTTAATATAAGTGATATCTTATATAAGCAATTAATAATATTATAAGAGGAGGACAAAGAATGGATAAAATGGACCGTATGGTTACCTTATTAAAAGCTGTCAGTGATGCCAATCGGTTGAAGCTCCTTGCTTGTTTGAAACAAGGAGAGGTTTGTGTCTGTGATTTGGTGGAAGTCTTACAGATATCACAGCCAGGCGTCAGCCAACAATTAAAGAAATTAAAAGAAGCAGACATTATTCTTGAACGTAAAAAAGGGACATGGAAACACTTCAGACTAAACGATAGTCAAGAACCATACATCCAATCCATTATTGATGAATTGGAGCCAATCCAAGTCACCAAATGTTCTCCTCAATGTTAGAAGAGGAGGGGCTGAAATGGCAGAAAAAAGTGTAACGAAGAAGCTTTCATTTTTGGATCGTTATTTGACGCTTTGGATTTTTGTGGCCATGGCTATTGGGATTTTATTAGGGGTTGCCGTACCAAGCTTTAAAGACACCCTGGATACATTCTCGGTAGGTACAACATCCATTCCGATTGCTGTCGGATTGATTATCATGTTGTATCCGCCACTGGCGAAAGTGAAATACGAGGAAATGTGGCGAGTCTTTAAAGATTGGAAAGTCTTATTGCTATCATTATTTCAAAATTGGTTACTGGGACCTTTCCTAATGTTCTTTTTAGCGATTTTATTCTTGCATGATTACCCAGAATACATGGCAGGCCTTATTATGATTGGTCTTGCCCGTTGTATTGCTATGGTTATTGTATGGAATGACCTGGCACGTGGTGATCGTGAATATGTAGCAGGATTGGTTGCTTTTAACTCGATTTTCCAGATTGTGTTTTATTCCGTATTCGCGTATTTCTTCTTAAATGTCTTGCCTGGCGTTTTTGGATTAGAGAATATGGCTGTTTCCATTTCTATGTGGGAAATCACCAAAAGCGTATTGATTTATTTAGGGATTCCTTTCGCAGCAGGTATTCTTACTCGAATCATCGGCTTAAAAGCGAAAGGGAAAGAGTGGTATGAACAAACGTTTTTACCGAAGATTTCACCCCTTACACTCATCGCGCTATTGTTTACGATTATCATGATGTTCTCTTTAAAAGGAGACAAAATCATTGCCTTGCCGATGGACGTGGTTCGAATTGCGATTCCATTATTAATCTATTTCTTAATTATGTTTGCGGTTTCGTTCTTTGCATCCAAGAAAGCAGGCGCTTCTTATCCCGTTACAGCTTCCCTTTCCTTTACGGCAGCTAGTAATAACTTTGAACTGGCGATTGCCGTTGCCGTTGCTGTCTTTGGCATTAACAGTGGAGAAGCCTTTGCGGCCGTTATCGGACCATTAGTGGAAGTACCAGTCTTAATTGCTCTGGTCAATGTGGCCTTAAGATGGGAAAAGAAATATTTTAGGACTATCAAATTGTAAGTGTATTTTCAGGAGGAAAAAAGATTATGACTCAGCAAAAAACCATTTACTTTCTTTGTACAGGAAATTCATGCCGCAGCCAAATGGCTGAAGGATGGGCAAAAAAACATCTGAATGACACTTGGCAAGTGAAAAGTGCTGGCTTGGAAGCACACGGGTTGAATCCGAATGCCGTCAAAGCCATGAAAGAAGTAGACATTGATATTTCCAATCAAACATCAGATATCATTGATTCAGCTATTCTAAACAATGCAGACTTGGTAGTGACCTTATGCGGCCACGCCGATGAGCATTGTCCAATGACTCCTCCTCATGTGAAACGCGTGCATTGGGGATTCGATGATCCAGCAAAAGCAAAAGGTACAGATGAAGAAAAATGGGCTTTCTTCCAACGAGTGCGCGATGAAATTGGCGAACGTATTGAGCGTTTTGCCCGCACGGGAGAATGACAAACACATAGCCAAGGGA
>JBJEFI010000047.1:0-14483 GCA_051873875.1 Bacillaceae bacterium
TATTTGTCCTCGGTATGAGTGCCTGTGAAAGTGCGTTAATCGTCACTTTTTTAGGTGTCATTATTTCTTTCTTAAAAAAATTTCAGCACAGAGAATAGCTTTAATCTATCTATTTATCTTCCATTCACCTCCCATTTTTCATATACATTATTATTTTCGTAGAAAAAACAAGCAAACCAACAAGGAATAAGGAATACCTATATGGAATATTCTTTATTAAGTGCTTGATTTTGACAATTATTTCAGGAAGGAGTGCCTCCATAATGTATCTCTTTCTATTTTTAGTCATCGCCTTCGTACTAGTTGTCTTTATCGCTTTTAATCGCCACAACCAAAAATTAATGATTATACTGTCTGCTGTTTTGGTTCTTTACCTTATTTCTGGCATTATTATTGCACAAATTATTTATGAAAATTTAACCCCACAACAAATACAAAGGAGGTAATTATGAAAACCAAACATTATATTGGCTTTATTTTATTGCTCTTTTTTTCTATCTTCATTGCAGTCATGACCGCAAATTATATTTTTCAAATATTTGATAAAACATTAAGCGAAACCTATAAACATTCTCCAATTATTTTACTAAAAGATGTTCTATTTATTCCTGTAGGAGTCATTTTAGGATTACCAGCTTTTTATTACAAAAAGAAACAGCAAGGAAAATGGAGGTTTAATTTGTTACATTTCCTTATTCTTGGTGTCCCTTCCCTATTGTTAATGCTTTATTTAATGTTCTATCTATTTATGCCTCCGTATTTCAATGTACTTCCGTCGAATATTTCTTTTGCGATGTTAGAAATAGCACCTTATCCTGTCTTTGCCGTCCTATTTGGTTATGCCATCATTAGCAACTGGAATAAGGTAAATTAAAGGAAGTGATTAATTTGGCAGCAGAACAAATTTGCAAAGCTTGTGGAAATGATACGTTTGCACAAGGAAGATTAGGAAATGGCTATACTAGTCTCACTCCTATTAATAAGGTACTAGGAAGTTCACCATTAATACTCACCTTCTGTAAAAAATGTGGTGAAGTAGCATCTATTAAAGTCAAAAAACCTGAAAAATTCTAATCCAAGTTTAATAAGATTAAAAAAGCATGTTTTGATTATCATTTCAAAACATGCTCTTTTTAATTAGATTCTGTTAATTAACATTGTTGATTCATATAAATAGAAAGCTCCTCTCTTGTTAGAAATATTCCTACCATCTCATACGAAAGGATGTGTATGAATTTGATAGACATCTCCAGCTAAACCCTCCAGTTGGTCCATATCTAAAACCTTGTAATAGCCATCTTCTTTTTTTAAGATTTCTAACTCACAAAGCTTACTCAACACACGTAATAACTGGCGGTGGCTACACCCTAAATATTCTGCTAGATGGGTATAATTATCCTTGAAGTAGGTTTTCTGGTGGGTACAGATAATATAACTCGCCACTCTTTGCTCTACTGTATAATTTAAATTAATAGAGGAATTTTGATTGTTTCTTATCATTTTCCGACATAGATAAGAGCAGAGGAATTGCATAAATGACGGACTACTCATAAGAAATTCTCTCGTTGTAGCTACTGGGATGCATAAGCAATAAGCATTATCAATCGCCTGTACATTCGTTTTTGCAGTCGTCTTCTCTATTAGTTCAAACTCCCCTAGTACACTGAATGTATGATAAAAGGATAATAACTGTTCTTTTCCGTTGCTTAGATATTTTGTAACCTTACATTTTCCTTCTACCAATAAATAAAGAAAGGGTAATTCTTCTCCTTCTTTACATAAATACGCACCCTTTTCAAATAAGCATAGCTGTATTTGCGTAAAAATAGGTGGAGGCAGTAAATCCTCTAATTGAAACTTTTCAATATATATTTGTAATTGATCTTTTTTATGAATTATTTTCATTGTTTCACTTCCCATCTTACTATGACATATGTCATAGTAACGTGCCATTTATTCATGATAAAGTGTAACACAAAGAACACACAGGAGGAGTATCAATGATTTATTTATTCGTTTTTATTGCTGGGGTACTGATGGCCCTCATGCAAAGTTTTAATGGGGTATTAAGTGGATACATTGGCTTATATGGAACTAGCTTCATTGTTCATTTAATTGGTGGTGTTTTACTTGCATTGTATATCCTTATCGTTTTAAAGCAGAAAATTAAGCTTACTCCAATGCCATGGTATTTATACACTGCTGGTATTTTCGGATTAATTCTTGTCGCATTTACTAGTCTAGCTATTAGCAAAATAGGTGTGGCCTTTGCTACGTGCCTTTCCATCGCAGGGCAATTATTTTTCTCCATCATTATCGACCATTTCGGTTTATTCGGTGTAAAGAAAGTAGCCTTTCAAAAGAAGCGAATTCCTGCTCTTCTATTGATTGCTCTCAGCCTTATCATTATTAATTTTGCTAATTAGGAGGACTTCATTATGATTTATGTACTACTCGCATTTTTATTAGGATGTATTAACGTTTTATCAAAAACAATTAACTTTCAAGCAACGAAACATTTAGGCACTGCAAATGGTACACTTGTAAATTATGTCGTCGCATCCATTCTTTCTTTGCTTCTTTTTCTATCGATTGATAGATCTTACTTACAGTTAGAGCATTTCTCAGCTGCGCCTAGTTGGTTATACCTTGGTGGTGTATTTGGACTGATTGCCTTAGTCATTAATATCATTTCATTGCATAAAATGAATCTGTTTCAGTCAACGATAATCGTATTAATTGGACAATTAATTGGCTCTATTGTACTGGATGCCTTTCTATTTGAATCCATGGTTCCTCTTAAAATTTTTGGAATTTCCCTTCTTGCCGTTGGGGTAATATGGGATAAAAAAATCGTTTTAACCACAAATTAAGTTGAACAAAAAAGGAAGCTTTACGCTTCCTTTATACCCATTGGATAATAGTAAGATAGATTATCGGTAATTTTGTTACCAATTCGACAGCCAATACTGCTTGGTTGTCCGTTTATTAAAAAGACACCAAATAAATAATGACCTGTTTGTACCCCTTTTTCTGAAGCAAACGTTGTCGTTGGCAATTCAATATATTGTTGATATACATATGGAACATCATTATATGTTTTGTATTGATTTTCTTCTTGCTTGTCCCCATTGCCATCATAAATTTCCACTGTATCGCCTTCACGACCAAACACCGGCTTTTTTACATATCCTTCATTTCGGTCTAAAAACATATCTTCTTCTAAATAGGTTGGTAAAAAGTATGATTCAATCCAGTCATGTTCCTCATCTGTAAAGTAATCATGATGAATCTCATGTAAACTCCAAATCACACTCATTACACCTTTTGATTGCAGTAAAAAAGCAGATGGTGGATTAATGATGCGTAAAAGTCCAGCTTGTACTAACTCTAGAAAGTACAAACCAATTTCTTCTCCATGTTCGCCCCGATCTAACAGCAATTGTTCAATTGGGAACGTCTGGCGATATAACACATCAATTTTCTTATCATGTTTATCAAATAAACCAACGTCTCGTCTAATTTGCAAATCTTGTAACGGAACATATGTAGATTCATATGTACATAATTGCTGCAAATATTGAACGGTTAAGCGATCTTCCTCATGGTCAAGGTGAGATGTAAAGACAACATAAGGATTATCCACTCCGATGCTACACTCTTTCACTGCCTCATCTACCGCTTGTTGAAGTCTTTTTTCTTCCCCTTCATTTACATTTGCGACAGAAAAATGACGACACACTTCCCCATTTACAGCAAATGTTTCTTTAATGAAAGTTGGTGTGTCGCTATTGTATTCAAGTACTTTATAGCCTTGCTCACTTTTTACAATATCCAATCGAGAAATAATCGTTTCTGCCGTCATCGTTTTTAATCGAATAAACTCCTTACTTTCTCTTGGATAGCCAAGTAACATTAATGTGGCATCATCGGCTTGGCGAAGTAATTGGGCTGTCTTCGTAAAAACCCTTCCAACTCGTTCTGCACATTGACGTAACTCATTGATGTCCTCTTGCGAAACAGACAAAAGGTCATACAAGGCGTATTCTTCTCCATAAAGGTCACTCCAAAAATTCGGAATTCCTTCATAAAAGGTCTTTCGATTATCCACCAAAAGTCCCTCCTGTTTTACTACCTGTTCCAAATCCAGATGAATTTGTACCACTTGTGCCCGGCTTTACTGTTGTGTTTGGTTTTGGCGTTGGGGCTATATTTGTTGGCCCTTGTGGGTTACGTGGGCGGACTGTTCCTGCACTAATGGCAGAACGATAAGCTGAACTTGCATATAACAATGCTAATGTCGGGAAGAAGGAACCACCATAATAATAATGGCCATATCGTGGGGACTCTTGGTCATCACATACCCACACATCTTCATCTTCGTCATATCTTAATTGCTCACAGCCTTCCACTTCTGGTGGCATATCTTTATTGCTAATTTCTTTATTTTCATCAGCCGATTGATGTTCTTCATATACTGGATTTTCAGTGCCAGATAAAGACCCGCAGCCTGCTAATACAGATGCCGCGGCTACATTTAATCCAACTAATAATTTCGTCGTTTTTTTCAACTACTTTTCATCCTTTCATAATGCCCTTATAATAAATGTTAGTTACTTATACCTATATTATACCAAGGAGGACCTATATGGAGCTATTATATGTTGTAGAAAAAAATAACAACTATGAAGAATTATATACATTTCGCAACAGTGCTATCGATGAATTATATGCACGTCAGCTTTGCAACTACTTAATTATTGATGGAAAGCAATACGAATTAATTTCTAATGAAATGAAAGACAATCAAGAAATTTTAGTATTAAAAGACATGGGAACACCAGCTACATTCCCTGATGAAACAAACATTTCTGATGGCTTACGAATTGAATTCCGTCATCTTATTGATGAACATAACATGCCTCTTTTATTTACACGAACAATTTTAAACCACAACCAAGCAATCCGCTTTTTATTAAAAGATTGGGTTCAAATTCCTGAAAAAGGAATGTTCCACCGCGATTCAGCCGAATTAGACAACGATCGTGGATGCTATGTTATTTACGTGACATCTGAATAAATAATTAATGCCGTATCAAAATCTGATACGGTTTTTCGTATACAAAAATAACCTACACTCCATACTATTTTTATGAAGAAAAAGTGAACAGCAGGGATAAAATTTGATACCCATTTTATTTTCTTTGTATACTATTTCCATAAGGAAAGGAGTGTAAAAGTTGAAAAAAATTGTATTAATTCGTCACGGACAAAGTTTATGGAACTTAGAAAATCGTTTTACTGGTTGGACTGATGTAGATTTATCCGATAATGGATTAGAGGAAGCACGAAAAGCTGGAAAGATTTTAAAGGAACATGGCTTTACTTTTGATGTCGCATATACTTCCGTTTTAAAACGTGCCATTCGAACATTATGGATTGTCCTACATGAAATGGATTTGATGTGGATTCCCGTCCATAAGTGTTGGAAATTAAATGAACGACATTATGGTGCCCTACAAGGATTAAACAAAGAAGAGACAGCAAAAAAATATGGCGATGAGCAAGTACATATATGGCGCCGTTCTGTCAACGTTGCACCACCTGCCCTTACAAAAGACGACGAGCGTTATGCAGGTCATGAAATCAAGTATCAAAACGTAAAAGAAGAAGACATTCCTCTTACTGAAAATCTAGCAGATACAGAAAAAAGGGTATTAGAAGAATGGAACGACGTCATTGTCCCTGCCCTACAACAAGATCAGAAAATCATTATCTCGGCTCACGGGAATACAATACGGGCATTGGTTCAATATTTAGATGACTTACCAGACGATGGTGTTGCCAATTTAAACATTCCAACTGGCACTCCCCTTGTTTATGAATTAGATGATTCATTAAAACCAATTCGCCACTACTACTTAGCACTAGATGGTGAAATTCCTAAGGAAGGGATTCCCACACATATATAACGAAAAAACGTAGGCGGTACTTCCAAGCGTGTTAACGATTGGAAGTAGTCTCTCGACAGGTATTGGAACCTCTTCCAAAAAAATTCTGCACTTAGACTTTTTTGGAGGAGGTGAAATATTCCGAGAGAGACAGCCTGAGGTGAGATAATAAAGAAAAAACTCAGTCAACACTACAAACTCCCAATAAGAAAAGAGGTTGACCATTGCCAACCTCTTTTTTCTATTCCATCATTTCAATTTCAATACTACGTTCTTGTTTTGATTTTGGAACATGAATTTCCAAAATACCATTTTTGTAACGGGCGGTGATTTGGTCAGTTGAATAGCTAAAAGGTAATGAAATAGTGCGACTAAAAACACCAATAAATCGCTCTGATTTTATTAATTTGTCTTTTGGAATAGGATAGGTATACGGGACACTGCCTTGAATAATTAATTGACTTCCATTTTGCTTTAATTGAATATCTTTCACTGATTTTAAGCCTGGGACTTCTACAAGCACAACACCTTCTGAATCCGTTTGATACACATCAACTGACGGGCCACGTTTTGGAATCATTCTTTGTAAATCACCCCAAAATTGTTCTCCAAGCACTTCCTCTACATTATCCGGAAACACATTCCAATCAAATCCATCCTTCTTCTCTCTCACCTTTATCACCCCTTATTTTTAATATATGAACAAAACTCACAAAACTTTAACAATTCAAATAAATCATACACCTTTTTATTACTATAATAAAGAGGAGAATACACAAAGGGGGCCAATTTTATGCAAGTATTAGAAACACCTAATCAGCAAACAACGAAGCCACCACGTTTAATCTTTTGGGAACTAACAGAACGCTGTAATTTGAAGTGTATTCATTGTCGAGCTACTGCTCAACCAAATCGAAATCCAGAAGAATTAACATACGAAGAAATATGTAAAACGATCGACAACATTGCTTCTTTTACCAACCCAATCTTAGTGCTTACTGGTGGCGAACCTTTGTGCCGACCTGATATTTTCGACATTGCCAGCTATGCTTGTCAAAAGGGGATTACAACAACATTAGCAACCAATGGCACCCTTATTACGGATGACATTGCCAAACAATTAAAAGAAATTGGCATCAAGCGTGCTGCTATTAGCTTTGATGGTCCAACGTCAGCCATTCACGATAATTTCCGTGGAATTCCTGGCTCTTTTGAAGAAGCCATTAGAGGGGCCAAATTAATAAAAAAACACGGCATTGAACTACAAATTAATACAACAATTACAAAGCACAACGTTGCTTTTTTAGAAGATATTATCGAACTTGCCCACCAATTAAACGTAAATGCCTTACATTTATTTATGCTCGTTCCGGTTGGCTGTGGCGTTCAAATTACAGAATCCAACATGCTAAGTGCTGAAAAATATGAAGAAGTACTGCATTGGTTTTATGAACGTTCAAGAGAAGTGCCATTCGAAATTCGAGCAACTTGTGCCCCACACTACTATCGAATTATGGCACAAGAAATAACAAAACGTGGAGAACGATTCGTTCGAAATAAACAAGGCATGCATGCCTTGACCAAAGGTTGCCTAGCAGGAACTGGCGTCTGCTTTATTTCTCATAAAGGAAACGTACAACCATGTGGTTACTTACCTGTATTCGCTGGTAACATTCGTCAAACACCTCTAAGCGAAATTTGGAACAATGCACCTTTATTCCAAACACTGCGAGACACATCTCAATTAGAAGGAAAATGTTCTTATTGTGAATTCGTGAACATTTGCTCTGGCTGTCGCGCCCGTGCCTTCTATGAAAGTGGCTCTTATTTAACAGAAGAACCATATTGCTTATATGAACCTACACAACGATAAATTTTAAAACCATAGAAGCTAAGGAGAGGATAACAATGGAAATGACAATAGATACGAGATAGTTATATATAGGAGGACGTTTCATTGAAAAATAAATTATTTATTGTAGAAGGTTTGCCCTGTTCAGGAAAAAGTACAACAGCTAACTATCTATCTGAATATCTTTTAAAGAAAACAAAAGATGTTTTATACTATGATGAAGGAACAGTAGGACATCCAGCAGATTATGAATTTCATGCATTTATGCCGAAAAACGATATGCATATATTAACGAATAAACAGCAAGAAAAAATAAAAGCTATTCGTGTTAAAGTAAATGACGGATTCGTAATCCCATTAGCAGAAGTCCATGATGATCAAGACTTATTTTCTAAGTTAATTCCTTATAAAATATATGACTGTTTACCATGGGAAACGGAAATGCCGATCATGCTATATCATTGGGGTGAATTTGCACAACAAGCATCAAAAGAAGATACGATCTATGTCTTCAACTGTTGCTTTTTGCAAAATCCACTATGTGAAATGATGATGCGTTTTAATTTTTCGTATGAAGTGATAATAGGTTATATTCAGCATATTTATGAATGTATCAAATGTTTAAATCCTGTTGTTGTCTATTTAAAAACAGACAATCCGAACAAAAGAATTACTGAGGTTTCAGTACAGCGAGATAAGGAATGGCTAACAAGTGTCATTGACTACCACACCTCGCAAGGATACGGCAAAGAAAATCAGTTAGTTGGATTTGATGGCTATATTTCCTGCCTTGAAAAAAGACAGGCCGTGGAATTGAGTATATTAGAGCAGATTCCAATTGAAAAAATAGTTATAGCCAATCCGTTTGAAAACTGGGAACGTACATATGATGAAATAGCTGATTATATTAGTAGACTAAATAGATAGAAATCACATCAAATGAAGTCTCTATTTAAAGTAATATTCCCTAAAAAATAACCCTGTCAATTTTGACGGGGTTATTTTTTCTAATCTTGAGCGCCTATATAATTCGTTCAATCTGCTCAAAGTGATGTTTATCATGGACAGCTAAAGCTTCAAAGTAAGGGTATAGAGATAACGTAGCACTGCCAATCTTAAACTCCCTCTCCCACAAGTCATCCTCTAACATATTTATTACATGAATAAGGTACTGTCTACTTTCAACTAATCGTTTAATCGTTTCTTCCTTTGTTCTAGCTTGACTATCGATAGATGCTTGATCATTAATGATTTGCGTATCGGGACTTTTAGGCATACCCATTCCTTTCACTAAATATGGAAGACGCTGGCATACAACGAACTCATCCCAAGGAATCAAATGTCCAATTACCTCGGCGATTGTCCATTTTCCTTTCTCGATTGGAGTTCGCCATTGCTCTTCTGATAAACTGTTTAACTTCTCTACCCATTCGATTGTATGCTTATAATGATTGATTACATGTTTCTTTTTCTCATTCACTTTGATCAATCCTATCTATTTCGTAATTTGCTGATATACCACATTTGTATTCGTCAATACGACCTCTTCTACTAATTCAGCATTTTCTTTATCTAGCCTTCCAAAGGTATGGTTATATTGATCGATAATTATTGCTTCTCCATTGTTTTGATGAAACCAAATAAGATAGTCTATTAATTTCTTCGTCATTTTTTGTTCATCCTTCAAAAATAACGTTACATCCTCTTTTCTAGCCATTTCAACTTTTAGATGTTCTTCCCATTTAATTTGTATAAAGTGAAACTTCCATCAGTGGAAGTTTTCCTTCATCTCCCACTTAAATCGCTAAGTTTTGAAATGGGAGTCTTAGTGGCAGTCAGAACGGGATAAAATAAAAATAAACACTACGGCTAAGGACATATTCCACTTTTTCACACGTAAATACCTCCTTGTATGTTTATTCCACTAGTAACAAATGTGAATCAGCATTAGTTGATTCTTTTAAATAAAATTCGATTGTGCTCCAAAAATTCCTTCTTCTAATTGATTCAACAATTAGGATTATGTCTCACTATAATGAAACGAACAAAATGAAGATTATTCATATGGCAGTTGTGGTGCAAAATGTCAAAATACATTACAGCTAGATTGCTTTTTAACTGAAACCCCATTCTATTTATATGAAGGGTTATCAAAGGAAAAGTTGAAAAATTTTATCTTGCTTCCCATTAATAATAAGTCGTTAACTTAAAGAAACAAAAATAAAGAAGTAAATAGGAAAGAGTGAAAAAAGAACACTAGATTACGCATTTAGTGTTCTTTTTATCTATATATAGCTATTCATAAAAAGTAATTATAAATATATTTTTCCCTTTTCTTTTCGATTCATAGAGGGCTGTATCTACGCTCATATGCATATACACACTTTTTAACTCTTACAATTTTTTCGTTAATGGAAAGAAAACACAATCTTTAATCGTATCGGTATCTGTTAAGGTCATTAACAGGCGTTCAATTCCAAATCCAAAGCCGGAAATTGGTGGCATCCCATATTCCATCGCTATTAAATAATCTTCATCCATCTCCATTGCTTCTGCGTCTCCATTGCTTTTAAGAAGTGCTTGTTCCTCCAAGCGTTTTCGTTGTTCAACTGGGTCAACTAACTCAGAATAAGCATTTATAATTTCTGCTCCATTAATGACTAATTGGAAACGGTCAGTAAGCATCGGATTATGATTATTTGCTCTAGCAAGTGGCGATAAGTCAATTGGATGCTGAATTAAGAAAGTTGGTCTCACAATTTTAGGTCGACACACTTTTTTATAAAGAAGATCAATGAAATTCCCTCGTCCTAAAGCATCAATATCTGGATGTTCTAATTCAATATTTCTTCGTTTCGTTTCTTCATATAAGCTCGCAACATCTGGATAAAGGTCAAGGTCGATTCCTGTATCTTTTAAGATAATATCTCGAAATGAGACAACCTCCCATTCTAATGAAAAATCAATTGGTTGCTCTTGTATCGTAATTGTCGTTGTATGAAAGGTATCCTCAAGGACAAATAAAACCATCTGACGCATTAAATTCATTGTATCCTCATAGTTCCAGTATGCAGCATATCCTTCAACCATTGTAAATTCTTGCAGATGTTGAGGACTTATCCCTTCATTTCTAAAGCACTTTGCAAATTCAAATACTTTCGTAAATCCTCCTACAATTAATCGTTTTAGGTACGTTTCTGGTGCAATTCGTAAGTTTAATTCCGTATCCAATGCATTATGAAATGTTTGAAATGGTTTCGCTAATGCACCTGAAGACGTATGTTGTAAAACAGGTGTTTCTACCTCTAAGAAATGGTTATCCTCAAAGAATCTTCGAATCGAACGCATCATTTGTGTTCGAAGTAATAACCGATTTTGAGTGTCTTTTGTCATGATTAAGTCTAAATATCGTTGTCTATATCGCAGTTCCACATTACTTAAACCATGCCATTTTTCTGGAAGAGGTCGCAACGCCTTACCAAGAAATACGTAACTTTCAACCCGTAGCGTTTTCTCTTTTGTTTTTGTCGTGTACATGTTTCCTTCTACACCAATAAAATCACCAATATCTAAAAACCTTTGAAAATCATCATACGCCCCTTCGCCAACTTCATCCTTTTTCAAAAGGAGCTGCAAACTTCCTTGTATGTTGGATATTGTAATAAAGCTTAATTTATTAAAGTTTCGAATCCCCATTATTCGTCCAGCAACTCGGACGCCAGCCGTTCCATCCTCAAGTAATGCTGCTTCCTGTAATTCATAATTTGTTGAAAACCTTTCTGGATATGCAGCAATTCCTTGTGATTTCAACTCATTTACTTTCTCTATTCTTCTCGTCATTTGCTCATTACTCATTCTTTTTCACTCCCATACTTTATTTGTTATCAGACTTGTAATGCTTGTATAAATAAAAAAACTCTCACCCCCAAGATTATTCATCTTGAGGACGAGAGTTGTTAACTTCGTGGTACCACCTCAGTTTGTTAATATGTCACCATATCAACCTCTTCGGGTACGGCAATGGAAACAATGGCTTATACCCTATCTCTTTAACGGGAGATCCCGTCGCAGCATCACTAAGCATCTAAGCTTAGATCCATGCGATAGCTCCAAGTCTTTTTTCATTAAGATTATTATTACTCCTTTCCACCAACAGGAGCTCTCTGGAAATAATGAATCAAAACTACTCTTCTCTTCATCGCCATGTTTTGAATATTCAATGATTTTAAAAACATATTATAAAATTTATGCAACTTAGTCAAGGATTGACCATAGTTTACACACTTTTCTTTCTTGTTATACCCACATAAACACCTAACTAAAAGAATTTTATTTTAATAACCTCTCTTTATTTTCCCGATAGATATTTAATAAAATCATCGTTATGACATTGTAAAGGAAAAACATTATCACCGATGCGATAAATGCCCCAACACTAAATTGAATGTAAAAGGCTTGTTTGAAATTTGGAATACTAGCGATGATTGAGAAGAAAAAGGACAGCATCGGTAAAATGAATCCAATCCATTTATATTCTAATTTAACTAAATTTTTTTGAAGATAATACGCAGGGAGAATGAAAAGTAATCCTACAATCATCAAAAGAAACATGGAATTAATATTGCTAAACATAAAAAGTCCCCCTTTTTCTTAATTTATATGAATCCATTTCTTTAACATCCGTCCAAACTCCTTCTAAATCAATTCTCTATTTTAATTATACATTTAAATAGGAGTAGATAAGTAGTTTAGACACTATACGTTTCTATTTTTTAAATGAATCACTATAGTTGAACGCCATTTCAAACATAATTAAAATAGAATGTAGTGCAACAGCCAATAACGATATAAAGTTCAAAGGGGATATGTATTTGAAAAGGTTCATGTATCATTTAGAAACCGAGCGACTAATCATTCGTCCATTAAAAGAAGATGATTATAAAAACTGGCTTACCGAATTTAACAATCGTTTCCCTTCGCAAAGAAAGCATGACGAAGGCAAAATAGACATGAGCGAATGTACAAAAGAATGGTTTACAACCTTAGTAGAAAAGCATCAACGTTTCGCAAAAGAAGATTTCGCTCACATTTTTGGTGTATTTCGAAAAGTAGATGATGTTCATTTAGGGATGATTGATTTTTCTACACTAGCAAGAGATGAATTCCAATGGGCTAGAATTGGCTATTCTATTCATAATCAACATTGGCAAAAAGGCTATGGAAAAGAAGCAGTAAAAGGAGCACTTCATATTGCCTTTCGCTATATGAATTTCCATAGAATTGAAGCGCATATTAATGTTGATAATGCCGCTTCTATCAATCTAGTAAAAAGTGTAGGGATGCATTTTGAATGCATTCGAAAGGGATTTATCTTTGAAAATGATGAATGGACGGATCACCTTATCTATTCCATAAATAAAGAAGAATTTCCTCTTTATTAAATAGACGCATGTTTTGAGTTATCTTTTTCAAAACATGCGTTTTTATTGCTTCACTTAATTTTAAATCTATAGAAAAAATTAACAAGCAAGCCATGTCGAAAAAACAAGAACAATAACAATAGTGAAAGTGCTATTTATGTGTAAAAATGATAGTGAATATATAAAAGATGTGTGGAATGAAGCACCAATATATATCACATATAAAATCTTTTCAATCCTATCGAACATCATTTTGTTTATTTCAGCTATAATCTTTTTATTTTTTCCTAAAATTCTTATCAATGAAAATGATATACACAAGAGTATAATTTGCCCCATGTATTTACTAATCTTCAACTTATCTTTCCTATGTATCACTTTTCCAATTGACTTTTATTTAAATAGAAAAGAAAAAACAATAAGAAAGGAGGCTAATCCGATGGAAAACCTTCATTTTTGGGATATAACAAGTCCTTTGAGTTTAATTGCTTTCGTTCTTATCTTTATTTGGTCCCTATATGGATGGCAACAAAAGTCTGTTTTCACTCTATTGGCAAGCAGCTTCATCAGCTTTGGATTTACGTACCTTTTTTACTGGTCGGCAGGTCTATTTTTACTAATTATACCTATACTCCAACTCATTGCAGCAATCTATCTTTTAGTCACTCTAAGAAAAAGACGCCCTTAAACGAGGCCCCCTCTATTTCAATCCTCTAAAAAAATAGCCTAAAAAACAATAAACCTGTAAGATTTTCTCTTTTTTGTGTAGTACTTAGTAGGAGGTAAAATAACTAGCAGCTAAATTACAATAAAGGATTGGACTGATACTCATTGAGAAAATTTATCCTAGACAAGCTATATACGTTTATACTATCTATATTGCTTATCATCACATTAAGCTATATGATTTTTTTCATTACACCGATTCAATTGCCTTACGAAAATAATTTTTCATCGTATGTAAATCAATTGCTTTCTCCTTTAAAGGTAACTTTTATTAATGATTCGAACGGCGAAATTACAAATTTCTTGCCGTACATAAAAGAGCCTTATTTTTATTCTATAACGATACTTTTTATTGCTATCATTTTAACTGTATTTTTGTCTAGCATCATCAGCATTATCTATTTGCTAGCTTCAAAAAAAATAAAAAGAATACTAGAATTAATGGCCGACTTTTTAGGATCAATACCCGATTTAATGATTATGTTAGGTTTACAACTCTTCTTTGTATGGGTATTTAAAAAAACAGGAACAACC
>JBJEFI010000048.1:0-19749 GCA_051873875.1 Bacillaceae bacterium
CTAAGACTTCCACTTCAAAGCTTAGCAAAATCAAAGAAGTTTAAGTGGGAGATAAGTGGCAGTATGAACCCGATTGGTTCAACTAACCATAAGTGGGAGATAAAAGAAAACTCCCACTTATGGAAGTTTCACTTTATCATTAACTAACTTTTCTATCTTCTGATTGTACTTTTGCTTTTTCTCCAATCGTGAAAAATGCATTTAATAAAACGGCAGTTAAGCTACCTAATACAATCCCACTATCTGTGATAATTCGTACGCTAGCAGGGAATTGTTCAAATAATGTTGGTACGACTGTGATTCCTAATCCTAAACCAACAGAACAAGCAATTACCAATAAGTTACCTTGTTTCGTTAAATCTACACTACCTAACATTTTAATTCCGTATGAAATTACCATTCCAAACATAACAATCATTGCTCCACCTAGAACTGATTCTGGAATAATGGTTGTTAATGCTGCTAATTTCGGTAAAAAACCAAATAAAACAAGTAACCCACCACACATGAAAATAATGTTACGACTTTTCACACCAGATAATTGTACTAAACCAACGTTTTGGGAATACGTTGTATATGGAAAAGCATTGAATAAACCACCTAATATGATTGCTAATCCTTCTGCTCGATAGCCACGTGTTAAATCTTTTTCGGTAATTTCTTTTTTACAAATATCACCTAATGCAAAATAAACACCAGTTGCCTCAATAACTCCTACAATAATGACAATAATCATTGTTAAAATGGCTGAGAAATTAAAAGTTGGCATTCCTAAATGAAATGGTGTAACCATATGGAACCAACTTGCTTCACGTACAGCATCAAAGCTTACATCTCCCATAAAGGCAGCAATAATTGTTCCTACTGCTAACCCTAATAAAACAGCAATCGCACGCATAAATACGGAACCAAAGCGATATACAGCTAAAATAAAAACAAAAACGAAAAATGCTAAGGCTAAATTTTTAATTTGACCGAAATCAGCGCTTCCTTGTCCACCTGCTGCATTATTAATTGCTACTGGGATTAATGTGATACCGATAATTGTTACAACCGAACCAGTCACAACAGGAGGGAAATACTTTACTAATTTTCCGAACACGCCACTAAATAAGAATAGAAAAATACCAGCAACAATAATTGCACCATAAATAGCGGATGTTCCTAAGTTCGTTCCAATTGTAATCATCGGTCCAACTGCTGTAAAGGTACATCCTAATACAACTGGTAGCCCAATTCCAAAATAACGATTTTTATATGCTTGTAAAATTGTTGCAACTCCACACATAACAATATCAACAGAAATTAAATAGGTTAATTGTTGTGTTGTAAAATTTAAGGCATTTCCCACGATAATTGGAACAATAACTGCCCCAGCATACATTGCTAATACATGCTGTAAAGCTAACGAGAAATTTTTAAGTTGCTTCGTCATTATTTATTCTCCTCTACAAATGTGACTTGACCATTTTCTAATGACGCGATACGTGCTAATGAATATACATCATATCCTTGTTCTTTTAATAGCTTTGCACCATCTTGAAAGGCTTTTTCAATGACAATCCCAATTCCAACAATTTCTGCTTCCGCTTGTTTAGCGATATCTACTAATCCTAATGCAGCTTGACCATTGGCAAGAAAATCATCAATGATAAATATTTTTTCTCCTTTGCTTAAATGACTGTAAGCAACCGAAATTGCATTTTCTTCTTGCTTTGTAAACGAGTAAACTGAAGATGTGTATAAATTATCTTGCAATGTTAAGGATTTCTTTTTGCGGGCGAATACAACTGGTACACCTAATACTAGACCTGTCATCACAGCTGGTGCGATTCCTGAAGATTCCAATGTAACAATTTTCGTAACTTCTTTTCCTTCTAACAATCTGGCAAACTCTTCACCAATTGCTTTCATTAATACTGGATCAATTCCATGATTTAAGAAAGTATCCACTTTCAATACAGCATTTGAAAGTACCTTTCCTTCTGTTCTAATCTTCTCTTTTAATAACTCCATAGTTCCCTCCAACAAAAAAAGCTTAAAGAATACAGCTCACTATAAAGTGAGCACGTATCCTTTAAGCTTTTTCTCCATGAGAAAACAAAGTACCGTTGCTCACTCATAGTCGACAAATTTACGGTTTATCGGTAGAAACTTGCAGGCCATATCCCCGCGATTATATGAGTGTATCCTTTTTTGATATTCCGATTATATACATAAATAACTGAAATGAAAAGTAAAAAGTATTTTAAAAATATTCTCAGTTTTTCTATTCATCGTTTTTTACATGACACGCTTAAACAATTTCTCTAATTCATATGTTGAATAATGAATTAAAATTGGCCGACCATGTGGACATGTAAATGGATTACTCGTTTTACGAAGTGTTTCCAGTAAAGCAAATATTTCATCATTGGTAATGTATTGATTTGCCTTAATAGAGGCCTTACAGCTCATCATAATGGCTGCTTCTTCTCGCAATGCCTTTACATCTACTTTTTTCATAGAAGTAGCTTGCTTAATTAAATCTTGGATAATTTCCTCTTCTTCTCCTTTTGGAAACCAAGTTGGATGAGAACGAACGATATAGCTCGTCTGTCCAAATGGCTCTAAAAAGATTCCAACACGTTCTAATGCTTCTAATCTTTCTTGAACGAGTAAATATTCCTTCATGGATAAATCAATTGTAAAGGGAACAAGTAACTCTTGTAACTCCTTCGTTACATCTCCTACTTTTTCCTTAAAGTATTCATAGTTAATTCGTTCCTGTGCAGCATGTTGGTCCATAATATAGAGACCATTCTCATTTTGCGCTAAAATATACGTACCATGCATTTGACCAATTGGATAAAGAGGTGGAAGGACTTCTTTTTCTACCACTTCTTCATTTTCTTCTATTTCTTCTTCAAACACATCCGTCTCGATTGGCGGCATCGTTTCCGTTAAGGATTGAAAGCTTTCTTCTTTACTTGGCTCTTCTTGAAAAACAGGTGCGTCAAAAATCGGCTCTTCTTTTAGAATAGGTTCTTTATCAATGGCAAATGGTTTTACTTGCTCTAACACAAATTCCTTTTTAGCAGGCGTATGTTCAAATGAAAATTGTGTTTGCTCGGAAATTGGCTTTTCCGCTTTTCTTGAAGTCGTTGGTGCCATTGTTGGAATTAACGTCTCCTTTTTAAAAACCGATTGTATCCCTTCTGTTATTAGCTGAAGCAACTCAGCTTCTTTACTAAAACGAACTTCTAGCTTAGATGGATGCACGTTCACATCTACTAATAATGGATCCATTGTGATATTTAAAAAGACTAACGGAAATCTACCAATTGGTAAAAGTGTATGATAACCTTGGACAATTGCTTTTCCAAGTGGATAATTTTTTACATAACGACCGTTTACGATAACTGAAATATAGTTTCTCGATGCTCTTGTTACTTCAGGAAGGGTAATATATCCTTCAATATCGAAATCTAACGACGATACAGATAAAGGCTTCATCTTTTTCACTATAGAAATACCATAAATTGCCGCTAAAACATGTCTAGCATCGCCATTACCGCTTGTTTGCAATAAAACACGGTTGTTATGAGATAATTTAAAAGAGACATCAGGATGAGCCAATGCAAGTCGATTAATAACATCTGTAATATTTCCTAATTCTGTCGTTACGGTTTTTAAATATTTTAGGCGAGCAGGCGTATTAAAAAATAAATGCTCAACAGTAATATCTGTTCCTTTTCGACTTGAAGTAGATTCATGAGTTTCAATCTCTCCACCTTTTAGTACAAGTAACGTTCCTGCACCATCACCTGTACTTGTTCGCATCGTTAACATACTAACAGACGCGATACTTGGCAATGCCTCTCCACGGAATCCTAGCGTACGAATTCGGAATAGATCATTTTCATCTTTAATTTTACTCGTTGCATGACGCGAAAAAGCTAGAAGAGCATCTTCTTTGGCAATCCCATCGCCATTATCAATGATTCGAATTTTTGTTAGCCCTGCTTCTTCTAGTTCAATTTCAATAACTGTACTATTGGCATCAATGGCGTTTTCTACTAATTCTTTTACAACAGAGGCAGGACGTTCTACTACTTCCCCTGCCGCTATTTTATTCGATAAGATATCATCAAGCTGGTGAATTTTTCCCATCACTACCCCCTACTTTCTATTTCTTTTTCTTTAATTGTTTTTGAAGTGCATACAATTCATTCATTGCTTGTAATGGTGTCATATCTAAAATGTCTAGTTTTTTAATTTTTGCTACAACATCTTTTTCCTTTGAAGTGAATTCTGGTCCTTTGTCCTCTTTCACTGTTTCCACAAAGAAGGATAATTGATCATCCTCTACAACTGGCTTCCTTTCTTCTTTCGGTAAAGGAGTTGCAATTGGTGATGGAGTTATAGTGATTTCCTTCTCTTTTTCAATGCCTTCAAGTTGTGTTAATACTTCTTGGGCACGATTAATTAATTCAGCTGGTAAATTAGCCAATTGGGCAACGTGAATCCCATAACTTTTATCTGCTGCACCGTGTTGAATTTTGTGAAGAAACACAACTTTTCCTTTTTCTTCAACAGCTGTAACGTGGACATTTTTTAGATGAACTAAATGGTCTTCTAAATCTGTTAGTTCATGATAATGGGTTGAAAATAATGTTTTTGCACCAATGCGATGGTGAATGTATTCAATAATTGCTTGAGCAAGTGCCATCCCATCATAAGTGGATGTTCCGCGGCCAATTTCATCAAATAAAATTAAACTGTTTTTCGTTGCATGTGTGATGGCGTTGTTTGCTTCTAACATTTCGACCATGAACGTACTTTGACCAGAAATTAAATCATCCGCTGCCCCAATACGTGTAAAAATTTGATCAAAAATTGGTAATGTCGCTTCTTCAGCAGGAATGAAACAACCAATTTGAGCCATAACAGCAATCAATGCTAATTGACGCATATACGTACTTTTACCTGACATATTTGGTCCTGTAATAAGAAGAATATTTAAATCTTCATCCATCATACAATCATTTGGTACATAGGTGTTATTGCCAAGCACTTTTTCTACAACAGGATGACGCCCATCTTTAATCATTAATTGACGATTTGTTGTCATTACTGGTTTTATATAATGATACTGCTCACTAATCGTCGCAAAGCTTTGATAAATATCTAACTCACTAATAATTTTTGCTAATGCTTGTAAACGAGGAATAAACGTTTTGACTTCTTCTCGAATATTTACAAATAAATCGTATTCTAGTGCAACAATTTTCTCTTCTGCTTCTAAAATAAGTGCTTCTTTTTCTTTCAATTCATCTGTAATGAATCGTTCTGCATTTGCCAATGTTTGTTTTCGTTCATACATACCTTCTGGCAAGAATTGCAAGTTTGCCCTTGTTACCTCAATATAGTAACCAAAAATACGATTGTAACCAATTTTTAACGATTTAATCCCTGTTTTTTCGCGTTCACGACGCTCTAAATCAGCAATCCATGTTTTCCCATTTTTTGATGCATCACGATAGCGATCTAATTCTGCCGAATAACCATCTTTAATAATGTCTCCGTCCTTGATTGATAAAGGTGGTTCTTCTTTTATACTACGCTCTAGTAATGTGGCAACTTCTTCACAAGTATCCATTTGATTTCCAAGTGTGATTGCATATTCGTTGTTTAAGCTCATCACTTTTTCTTTAATGGCAGGTACTTGAAATAAAGAACGTTTTAACTGAATTAAATCTCTTGCATTTACATTTCCAAAAGCAATTTTTCCCGCTAGACGTTCTAAATCATATACTTCTTTTAATGATTCTTTTATTTCTTCACGAGCAAAGAAGTCGTTCATAAAAGTTTCAACCATGCCATGGCGTTGCTCTATTTCTTCTTGAATGACAAGTGGACGATCAATCCATTGTTTTAATAATCGGGCTCCCATTGCTGTTTTTGTTCCATCAAGCAACCAAACAAGAGAGCCTGTCCGATCTTTTGAGCGAATCGTTTCTACTAACTCTAAGTTACGTTTTGAGTGAATATCCATTTTCATAAAACGATTACGATAGATTTTTTTTACTTCTTGTAAATGGTCTAATGAACGCTTTTGGGTACGAATTAAATAATGTAATAAGCGTCCATATACATCTCTATCGCCTTGCTCTTGTAACGATGTAACTGTCTTTTCGAATGCAGGTACGATACTTGTTTCTTCTTCAAAAGATAATGTAATACCATATTGACGGGCAATTTCCTGAATTTCTTCTAACACTGTGTCTGAAGATAATACAAGCTCTTTTGCTCCACTGTCGACAATGAACAGCATTGCTTCTTGAACAGAACCTGTAATAGTTGTAACAGTACTCTCACCTGTTGTAATATCAACCATTGCAATGCCATAAGCTCCTTCTCCAGTTGACATACTTGCAATATAATGATTTTGTTTATCGCTAATTCCTTTGCCTTCCATGAGCGTACCTGGCGTAATTAACTGAACCACTTCGCGTTTTACAACACCTTTTGTCGCCTTTGGGTCTTCCACTTGCTCACAAACTGCAACTTTATACCCACGCCCTACAAGTGTTTCAATATAACCAGCGGCTGCATGATGTGGAACGCCACACATTGGAATTCGATCCCCATCACCGCCTCGACTTGTTAATGTAATTTCTAACTCTTGAGATGCCTTTATGGCATCTTCAAAAAACATTTCATAAAAATCTCCTAATCGGAAAAATAAAAAAGCATCTTTATAATTTGCTTTAATTGACAAATATTGTTGCATCATTGGCGTATATTGTTGCATAAGTAACCTCCGAACTTTCTATCTAAACTTGTACTATTATATCACAAGATTGTTTTCTCGTTACGTCTAATCCTGTATTTTCATTATAGAGATTATTTATAAGTCTTTTCTTTCCCATGTAAAAAAGGTTGCATACTAGTGGCAACCTTTCCTTTTATTCTATTCTTCTTCAGCGTCACCAATAAAGTTTGGATCTAATTCATCTAATTCATCATCAAAGCCAAAATCCCAATCATCATCATTACATCCATTTGGGTTAACAGCAACACATACTTTTGTTTCTCCAACTGCTTCTACAATAAATTCCCTTTCAATATCAACAATAATTCGTGAACCATCCGGTGAAATAACAGCTTCTAAACAATGAGGATGCTGAACTACTCTTGCCACAATTTCTTGATCATTCCCTACTACCTGGTCATCCCGATAGTGTAATTTCACAACATCCTTATAGCTACATACTTCACTTAAAGATTGTGTTTTGCTGTTATCGTTATAAGAATACCATACATCAATATTATACTTTCCTGTCAATTCAACTGTATTTCCAACTTTTTTAGCACTATATACATGATTAATAACCCAACACCCTAAAATACTTGAAGGCTTATGAGCTGGCATAATTGCATTTTGAGATTTAATATATTTACGCCCTTTTGCCACAACTGCCTTTGTTATAATCTCTCTGTAGTCTGACATAGTTGTTTTTCCCTCCTCAAAACAATACTTATCATATCATATGCATGACATTAGCGGAGTGTTCCTTTCTTCCCTTCAGCCAAATAAACATTGTAACGTACAATACATTTTTATGCTTTCATCATTAAAACATGATGAATTTTTATAAGAAAACTACAAGCACTCTTTTTCTAGTCCCTTCTAAAAGACTACTTTTAGTAAGAAAAAATTTTTCATTTCAAAATAAAAAAATTACCTTTGAAAAAACAACTAAAGAATTATCACATAAAAAAAGAGGCTGACATATGTCAACCTCTTATTTACAACCCCCACAGCCTTTTGATGCAGCTAATTGTGAGCCTGTTTCGCCACTAAGCTTATCTCCACCTGTAGATTCAATAATTTCTTCTGTTACTTTGTTTGAAATAGTCGAAGTAACTAATTGTAACAATTCATTTACTTCTATCTGTGATTGCTTAAATTGATTTACAATCGGTAAACTATCCAATTCGTCGTGTAAGGCATTAATATCTGCTTCTACTTTCTTTAGTGCCTCTGTCTTTTGGAAATGTTCTAGATTTACCGCATGTTTTTGCAAGCTCTTAATGCGATCGATTGTTGTTCTAACATTCTCATTTTCATTAATTGCTGCTTCTGCACGTTTGAAAAAATCAACTTCTTCTGTTTCCGCAATCATTTTTGCTAATTCCTTTGCTTTTTGAACAACCTCATCCCTTGTATATCCCATTTTATTTCACCTCAACTGGATTTTCTACCATTTCACCATTCAATGTCCATGTTTTTGCGTCTGTAATTTTTACATAAACAATGTCTCCAATTACTTCTTTTGGACCTTTGAAGTTTACTAATTTATTTGTACGAGTATAGCCAGAGAGTACATCTGCATTCTTTTTACTTACGCCTTCTACTAGTACTTCTACAACTTGTCCTTCATACGCTTTGTTTTTCTTATTTGCAATTTCATTTACAACTGCATTTAAGCGTTGTAAACGTTCTTTCTTTACTTCCATCGGTACATTATCTACCATCTTCGCTGCTGGTGTTCCTTCACGCGGAGAATAAATAAATGTAAATGCTGTATCATATCCTACTTCTTTATATAAAGAAAGTGTTTCTTCAAATTGCTCTTCAGTTTCATTTGGATACC
This sequence comes from Bacillaceae bacterium, assembly GCA_051873875.1. GTDB lineage: Bacteria > Bacillota > Bacilli > Bacillales > Bacillaceae_G > JBJEFI01. The sequence goes on from JBJEFI010000048.1 coordinate 8,643, forward strand.
CAACGATAATATCTGTTGTAAATGTAGCGTTTGGAATTGCTTCTTTAATTTTACCAACTAACTCAAGGTATCTTTCACGTGTATATTTACGTGCCATAATTTTTAAAATTTCATTATTACCTGATTGAACTGGTAAATGAATGTGTTCAACAAGGTTTCCACCCTTTGCTAACACTTCAATTAAATGATCATCAAAATCACGTGGGTGACTTGTTGTAAAACGGATACGAGGAATATCAATTTTTCGAATTTCATCCATTAAATCACCTAGACCATACTTCATGTCTGTGAAATCTTTTCCGTATGCATTTACGTTTTGGCCTAATAATGTAATTTCTTTATAGCCTTTGCGCGCTAATTCACGTACTTCAGCAATAATATCTTCTGGACGACGGCTACGCTCTTTACCACGTGTATAAGGAACGATACAATACGTACAGAATTTATCACAACCATACATAATGTTAACCCATGCTTTAATATCACCACGACGTACTTTCGGAAGGTTCTCAATAACGTCTCCTTCTTTTGACCATACTTCAATAACCATTGCTTTACTAAACATTGCTTCTTTAATAATCTGTGGTAGACGATGAATGTTATGTGTACCAAAAATCATATCAACAAATTGATGTTTTTGAAGAATTTTATTTACAACAGATTCCTCTTGGCTCATACAACCACAAACACCAATTAATACGTCTGGCTTTCTACGTTTTAATTCTTTTAAATGACCAATTTCACCAAATACTTTGTTTTCCGCGTTTTCACGGATTGCACACGTATTTAATAAAATAATATCTGCATCTTCCACTGTATGAACAGCCGTATAGCCCATTGTGATTAAAATTCCAGCCATTACCTCTGTATCATGTTCATTCATTTGGCAACCATAAGTCCGAATATAGAATGTGCGACCTTGTCCGATATTTTTCATATCTTCTGGAATTTCAAAATCATGTTTATATTGTACGTCTTCTTTCCCTCGACGTTTTGCATCTTTTAAAGATGGTGCTGTATATACTTTTTCAAAATATTTACTATAATCCTTAGTGGATTTTTTGTCCGAAGGAATTGTAGTTGATAAACGTTGTTCTTCATTCATAGTTTCTTTCTCCTTTCATTTAAACCACGACCAAATAAAGGTTTACACCATTCATAGTATATATGGTTTAAATGAATTAAACAACATATGTCATTCATTCTTTTAAAAGCCAAATTTTAAAAAAACCGAGTCAAGAATATCATTCTTTACTCGGTTTTAATTGGCATTACATAAATTCTGCTAATAATTTATCAAACTGCTCTTTTTCCATTTCAAGATTATGATCAACTAAAGGAGTTTCTGTAAATCCATGTACTAAATCTTCATATGGTTTTTGTTCTTTATTTTGATAAATTAACCCTGTTACAAGGCTATTATGTTTCATTAATGTTTGCATTGCTTCTTCACGATTATGTGGATTATACCCTTCAATCTTGCTTAAGCTTGTCAGATTATTTTTAAACCAATCATATGTGTTTACTTTATTATATGTTACACATGGGCTAAATACGTTAATTAAAGAGAAGCCTTTATGATTTAATCCAGCCTCAATTAAAGCTGTTAATTCTTTTAAATCACTAGAGAAGCTTTGTGCTACAAACGTTGCCCCTGCAGTTAATGCCATTTCCATTACGTTTAATGAAGATTCAATTGAACCCTCTGGTGTACTTTTTGTTTTAAATCCGACTTGGCTACGTGGAGATGTTTGGCCTTTTGTTAAACCATAAATTTGATTGTCCATTACGATATACGTGATATCAATATTTCTTCTAATTGAATGAACGGTATGACCCATACCAATGGCGAATCCATCTCCATCCCCACCAGAAGCGATAACAGTTAAATCACGATTTGCCATTTTTACACCTTGTGCAATCGGTAATGCACGTCCATGGATACTGTGAAATCCGTATGATTTAATATAACCTGAAATACGTCCTGAACAACCAATACCAGAGATGACAGCAAGTTGTTCTGGTTGTAAGCCTACATTTGCGGCTGCCCTTTGAATTGCTGCTTGAACAGAGAAATCACCACATCCAGGACACCAGTTAGGTTTGATATTGTTACGAAAATCTTTAAATGTAGCCATTCCTATAACAACTCCTTGCTATTATTGTACACTTGTTTCGGTAAGAACGGATTTCCATCATATTTTAATAATGAAGAGATTTTGCCATGGTTACCGATATTCATTTTAATAATATTTGCTAGCTGACCTGTTGCATTATTTTCTACAACGATTACACGTTTTGCACGATCAACTAATGGCAATAATTCAGCTGCTGGGAAAGGATGTATCAGACGAATATGTGCATGATTTACTTTATATCCATCTTGTTCTAAATAGTTCATCGCTTCCTCAATTGCGCCACGAGTAGAGTTAAAGCCTACAAATAATACGTCTGCTTCCTCATGTTTTGCATTTATATGAATTGGTTTATCAAAACGAATTGACTCTACTTTTCTCAAACGTTTTTCCATTTGATCAAAACGATTTTGAGCAGCCTCTGATGGTTTACCAGTTTCAGCATGTTCTACACCTGTAACATGGTGAATACCATTTTTCATTCCTGGTACAACACGAGGAGAAATGCCATCTTCTGTTACTTCATAACGTTTGAAATAATCATCAGCTTCTGGTATTTCAACACCTAATTGTAATTTTCCACGGCGAACTTCTATTTTATCATAATCTAATAATTGAACAGTTTGTTTTCCTAATGAAAGCTGTAAATCTGTTAATAGGATAACTGGCAATTGTAATTCTTCGGCAATATTAAACGCTTGTACTGTATCATAGAATGCTTCTTCTACTGTACTTGGTGCAATTACAACTTTTGGAATTTCACCATGTGTCCCATAAATCATTGCCATTAAATCTGATTGTTCTTGTTTGGTAGGTAAACCTGTACTTGGGCCCCCACGTTGTGTATCAACAATAACTAATGGTGTTTCTGTCATTCCAGCTAAGCCGATTGCTTCCATCATTAACGATAAGCCAGGTCCTGCTGAAGCAGTTAAGGCACGTACACCTGCATAGTTAGCACCAATTGCCATTGTACAAGCCGAAATTTCATCCTCTGTTTGGATAACAGTTCCACCGAATTTAGGTAATTTTTTAATTAAATATTCCATAATTTCAGAAGCTGGTGTAATTGGATATGCAGCCATAAATCTTGAGCCAGCAGCAACTGCTCCTAATGCAATTGCATCATTTCCTATCATGAACATGCGTTTTTGACCATCCGCTGGTTCTAATTGTAAGGAAGCAACTGTGTCTCCTAACAACGCCTTCATTTCTTCAGCACCACGGCGAATAGCCTCCATATTTTTATCAACAACTTGTTGGCCTTTACGTAAGAAAATTTCTTCTACTACTTCTTTGAAAACTTCCGGATTTAATCCTAATACAGCACTAGATGCTCCAACTGCAACCATGTTCTTCATTAATGAAGTTCCCAATTCAGAAGCAAGTTCTGTAAATGGAACCGTATACAAAGGAACATTTAAATCTTGTGGCTTTACTGGATTAAACTTAGAATCTGCTATGATGATTCCTGTGTCCTTTAACTCATGACAATTGACATCGATTGTTTCTTGATCGAATGCAACCAAGATATCTAAATCATCAGATATTGCCCGTATTTCACTCGTGCTAACACGAATTTTATTATTTGTATGACCACCTTTAATACGAGAAGAAAAGTGACGATATCCATACAAATAATATCCTAGTCGGTTTAAGGCAATTGAAAATATCTCCCCTGTGCTTTCAATCCCTTCACCTTGTTGCCCCCCGACTTTCCATGAAAGTTGACTTACCATTTCCTACACCCCTTTAGTGTACTCTTTAAGCTTTCCATCAATGTTATATCACTATTGAATTTGAAATAGATACGTATCTATAAAATTATTTTACAAAATAAATACTTTATAAAATAATAAGATAATGTACTAATTCGATTATAATTCTAGTCTTATCTAAATAAATTTGCAAGGATTTAGTTTAAAGATTTTATATTTTTAAACAATTTAAAAATATCCATCTTCTTGTCTATTTAGAAAAGTAATTCGTGCACACAAAAAGGCTGTCAAAAATAGTTTTGACAGCCTTTGTATCTATTATCTAGGTTCAACAATAAGCTTAATTGCTGTACGCTCTTCTCCTTCAATCATAATATCTGTAAATGCAGGAATGCAAATAAGATCGACTCCACTAGGTGCTACAAACCCTCTTGCAATTGCTACCGCCTTTACCGCTTGATTTAATGCACCTGCACCGATTGCTTGGATTTCAGCTGCGCCACGTTCACGTAACACACCAGCTAGTGCACCAGCTACAGAATTAGGGTTAGATTTTGCTGAAACTTTTAATATCTCCATTTCTACTTCCTCCTTATTGTTCATACAACCATGCTATGCATGTATTCCTTTCTACATATATTCAATAAGGAAAGAATGTATTCCTGCTTATTTTTTAAATTTTCTTTCAATTTGGAAAATTATTTTTTATTCGAAAATATAGGAACCTTCTCGTATTTGTACTCTTTCAATCTTTGTTGCTTTACCAGTCTTTTCATCAATATCAATAATAACTCCTGACAAAATTGCTGGACCATCCGCAACTTCAAAGCGCACTGGTAGACTTGTCAAAAATCGTTTTATAACTGCATCTCGTTCCACACCTAAAATACCATCCATTGGCCCTGTCATTCCAACATCTGTTAAATAAGCCGTTCCTTCTGGTAAAATACGCTCATCTGCAGTTTGAACATGTGTATGAGTACCAACAACAGCAGATACACGTCCATCAAGATACCATCCCATCGCTTGTTTTTCACTTGTTGTTTCTGCATGAAAATCAACAAAAATGATAGATGTACGCTTCTTAATCTCATTCAACAATTCATCCATCTTTTTAAAAGGACAGTCAATTGGATTCATAAACGTTCGCCCTTGAATATTTACAACGGCAATTTCGATGTCATTATACTTTACAAAAACATAGCCCTTTCCTTGTGTTCCTTCTGGAAAATTAGCCGGACGAACTAAATACTTTGCCTCATCAATAAATTCGAAAATTTCTCTATTATCCCAACTATGATTACCAAGTGTAACAACCTGAGCACCTTGCGTTAAGAAAGCTTGGTATATTTTCTTCGTAATTCCTTTTCCGTGTGCTGCATTTTCCCCATTTATAATTGTTAGTGTTGGTTTATATTTTTGCTTTAATTGTTGTAAGTGTTCACTTACCATTTTTCTACCTGGAGAACCAACAACATCTCCAATAAATAAGATTCTCATTTTATCACCTTCATCATCTATTACAATTATTATCATTTCCTAAATGAATAAAAATAAAGTGGCGAAAATCGCCACTTTTATTTTGCGTACTCAACTGCTCGTGTTTCACGTATAACCGTCACTTTAATATGACCTGGATAATCTAACTCCTCTTCGATTCGCTTACGAATGTCTCTCGCTAATCGATGAGCTTCTAAATCATCAATCGTATCTGGTTTAACCATTATACGAACTTCACGTCCCGCTTGAATAGCGAAAGACTTCTCAACACCATCAAATGATTCTGAGATTTCTTCTAGCTTTTCTAAGCGACGGATATAATTTTCTAACGTTTCACTACGTGCTCCTGGTCTTGCTGCAGATAATGCATCCGCTGCTGCTACTAAAACGGCAATGATAGAAGTTGGCTCTGCGTCCCCATGATGAGAAGCAATTGCGTTAATAACAATTGGATTTTCCTTGTATTTCGTTGCAAGTTCTACACCAATCTCAACGTGACTTCCTTCAATTTCATGGTCAATTGCTTTACCGATATCATGCAGTAAACCGGCACGACGAGCTAATTTCTCATCTTCACCTAGTTCAGCAGCCATCAATCCAGCTAAATAAGCAACTTCCATTGAATGTTTTAATACGTTTTGACCATAGCTTGTTCTAAATTTCAGACGACCTAAAATCTTAATTAAATCTGGATGTAATCCGTGAACACCAACTTCAAATGTTGTTTGCTCCCCTATTTCACGAATATACTCATCCACTTCACGACGAGACTTCTCCACCATCTCTTCGATGCGAGCTGGATGGATACGACCGTCTTGTACTAATTTGTCTAATGCAATTCGCGCTGTTTCACGACGAATTGGATCGAAGCCAGACAGAATAACTGCTTCAGGTGTATCATCAATGATTAAATCAATACCCGTTAATGTTTCAAGTGTACGAATATTACGACCTTCACGGCCAATAATTCGACCCTTCATTTCATCATTTGGCAGATTCACTACTGAGACAGTTGTTTCTGCAACATGATCAGCCGCGCAACGCTGAATTGCTAATGATAAAAGCTCTTTCGCTTTCTTATCGGCCTCTTCTTTTGCACGTGTTTCTGCTTCTTTGATCATAACTGCAGTTTCATGTGTTAATTCATTTTCTACTTTTTCAAGGATAATTTTTCGCGCTTCATCACGTGTTAAGTTAGAAATACGTTCTAGTTCCTCTTGTTGTAGACGAATAGTTTCTTCCACTCTGCTTTCCATTGCCTCTACTTGTTGTTGCTTCTGAATAAGAGAATTTTCTTTTCTTTCAAGAGTTGATTCACGTTTTTCTAACGCTTCATCTTTTCGATCAAGATTTTCTTCTCTTTGCATCAAACGATTTTCTTGCTTTTGCAACTCATTTCTACGATTACGTAAATCAGATTCTGCATCCAAACGAAGTTGATGTATTTCATCTTTCGCTTCTAATAGTGCTTCTTTTTGTAAACGGTCAGACTCACGACGTGCATCTTCTAAAATTTTATTCGCAGCATTTGTTGCACCATTAATTTTCGCTTCCGCTATTGATTTTCTCACGTAAAATCCAACAAAAGTACCGACAACTAAACCAAGCAAACTGGAGATGACAATTGCCACAATATCCACAGTTCCACCTCCTCTTGCTGTGAAAATGTTCCATAAAAAATGCCGGTATGTATATGCTGTTATTAAAACACACCGCTTCATCCTTCTTTATTGTCATAAAATATGAAAGAATTTCATATTTATTGTAAATGTCACCCAACTTATTGTCAAGGTGTGTACACCTTTTTCCTATTAAATAAAGGATTTTCTTCAATATTTGCTCCCTTTTATTTCCTTTTCAACTTTCCTTATTTTTCTATATAAAAATACTAATGTCTATCTTTATTTTAAAAAATAGATACTTTTTCTTTATTTCACCCACAAAAAGAAATCGTTTTCAAAAAAGTTTCCATGTTAAAAACAAAAAAACATTCATCTTATTTTCAGAGGACTATTTTACAAAAATATACGTTTTATCACTTAATTAAATATAGGTTGATACAAAAAATAAGCTGACCTTTTTAGATCAGCTTATCTCTATTTAATCCTCTAATAAAGAGAAATCTTCTTCTTCTTCCTCTTCAACAACAGAAAACTCATTTGTTATTAAACCAAAATGTTCACGAATCTTCCCTTCGATTTCAGCACGAACAGCTGGGTTTTCACGTAAGAACACTTTCGCATTTTCACGGCCTTGGCCTAAACGTTCACCAGCAAAGGAATACCATGCTCCACTCTTTTGAACAATATCTAGTTCTGCACCCATATCCACGATTTCGCCTTCTTTCGAAATCCCTTCACCGTACATAATGTCTACTTCAGCTGTACGGAATGGGGGAGCTACTTTGTTTTTTACGATTTTAACTTTTGTTTTGTTACCAACAATGTCATTTCCAAGTTTAAGTTGTTCTGCACGACGCACTTCTAAACGAACTGTTGAGTAGAACTTTAATGCTCTTCCACCAGGTGTTGTTTCTGGATTTCCGAACATAACCCCTACTTTTTCACGAATTTGGTTAATGAAAATAGCAATTGTTTTTGATTTATTAATTGCTCCAGATAATTTACGTAAAGCTTGTGACATTAAACGAGCTTGAAGTCCTACGTGAGCATCTCCCATTTCGCCTTCAATCTCTGCCTTTGGTACTAATGCTGCTACAGAGTCAACAACAATAATATCAACCGCGCCACTACGAACAAGTGCCTCTGCAATTTCTAATCCTTGCTCCCCTGTATCTGGCTGTGATAATAGTAAGTTGTCGATATCTACCCCTAATTTTTCGGCATATGCTGGATCAAGAGCATGTTCCGCATCAATAAATGCTGCCTGACCACCTTGTTTTTGTACCTCTGCAATAGCGTGTAGTGCTACTGTTGTTTTACCTGATGATTCAGGTCCATATACTTCAATAATCCGACCACGAGGGTATCCACCTACTCCTAAAGCTGCATCTAGTGCAATTGAACCACTTGAAATAGTAGAAATTTGCGTTTCAGTTTTTTCGCCCAATTTCATAATAGAGCCTTTACCGAATTGCTTTTCAATTTGTTTTAAAGCCATTTCTAAGGCTGCTTTTCGATTACTCATAACTTAAAAACCCTCCTCATTTGATTAGCTAGTTCTACTATACAATCTTTTTAATGGGAACACAAGTATTTTTGCGAACATTCTTTCGATACACTTTTTCCATTTCTTCCTCTACAAAACCAAAAATTCTGCTATAAAATAGTCTAAATTTATTAAATTGATACGCCAAATTTAGCAAATTAAAAGAGTTAATATTCTATAGAAATATTAACTCTTTTAAACATGTTAAGATAATTTTTTAATAACCTTAGAAAAAGCATGCTTCATTGCCCTCATTCTAACTTGCTCTCTTGTACCAGCTAGTTTTAAGGATAAAACATCTACTTCTCCTTCAATTGAAATACCAATATAAACTGTTCCAACTTCTTTTCCCTCAGACATACTTGGACCAGCCACACCAGTTAATCCAACTCCTACATTACTTTGAAATAACTTAGCTACGCCAACAGCCATTTCTCTTGCACATTGTTCACTAACTGCTCCATCTTTATCTAACGTTGCTTTGGCTACTCCTAAAGAGCGATGTTTTACTTCATTTGAATAGGTTACAATACTACCATCTATTATATCAGATGCTCCAGGCAAGTCTGTAAGCGTACTTGCACACAGCCCCCCTGTTAAACTTTCAGCAAAACTAATTTTCCAATTGTACTTCTTTAACTTCTCCATTAAAACACTTGAAAGCGTATCTTCATCATTACCATATAAATACTTTCCTACTCTATCTGTAATGATTTCTTCGGTTTTTGCTATCTGTTGTTTACACGCTTCTTCGTTTATTCCTTTAGCCGTTAATCTTAATGCAACCTCTCCATCGGCAGCAAGTGGTGCAACAGTTGGATTGATTTGCTGAAGTAAATCAATTACCTCTGTTTCAAGTTGTGATTCCCCGATTCCAAAAAAGCGAAGCATTTTTGAATGAATGACACTTTCACTTTCTAGTTTTTTCATCAAATATGGCTCTACATAAGAAGTAAACATCGGCTTCATTTCCTTAGGTGGTCCCGGTAATAAAACAAATGTACATCCTTTATATGTATCTATATTCCCTACTGCCATCCCATGATCATTTATTAAGGGAATACTATTTTCAAAAAGTAATGCTTGTTTTTTATTATTTTCTGTCATTATACGCCCTATTTTTTCAAAATAAGTACGTATCTTTGCTAACGTCTCTTCATGGTAAACTAGCCTTTTATCAATTACCTTTGCTACTACTTCTTTCGTTAAATCATCTTCTGTAGGTCCAAGCCCACCTGTACAAATAATTAAATCAGCTCTTTTCATACCATGAATAATGGCTGATTCTAGTCGCTTTGCATTATCTCCTACTACTGTTTGATAATAGACATTTATACCCATCGTCGCTAATCGTTGCGAGAGAAACTGTGCATTTGTATTTACAATTTGACCTAATAATAATTCTGTACCTACTGCAATGATTTCAACATTCATTGTTTTAATCCTCCATTGGATTATTTATTTCGAATTTCTAAACACTTCTTTATTCTTAATAAAATAATCTGCGCCAGACCAAACTGTAAAGATTACCGCAATCCACATTGCAATGTAACCAATTGGAATACCAATCATATTTAAAGGAATGTCATTTAATAAATATGCAGAAATCGCAACAATTTGCGTCCATGTTTTAATTTTACCTAACATACCTGCTGCATGTACTTCTCCACTACCAGCTAAAATAAGACGTAATCCTGTTACAGCAAATTCACGAGAGATAATAATAATTACCATCCACGCTGGTACATCTGTTATATCGATTAATGCCACTAAAGCTGCCGAAACAAGTAATTTATCTGCTAATGGATCCAAAAATTTTCCTAAATTTGTCACTAAATTATGTTTACGTGCTAAGTGACCATCAATCCAGTCTGTTGCAGAGGCAAAAATAAAAATAAGTGCTGCAACAAGTTGTGTAATATTTAGTGTATCTCCATAAAATGTAATTGTTCCCCAATTCCAATTACTAAATAAGATTACTAAAAAAATAGGGATTAAAAAAATTCTTGCTACTGTGATTTTATTTGGTAAGTTCATGCTTCTTCCTCCATACTGTTCAATACCCATTTCCAAATAGAATGAAAATAAAATCTATAATTGAATCTTTGAAAATCAAATGCATTTCTACATAGACTTTCTTTTTATGTAATAATGAAAAAAGTCATCAAGATGATGACTCTTGTGTTTAACTTCGAAGATTTTTGACTGTAATGATTTGATGCGCATAGTCATTTACGCTTTGTGGAAATGCAATTACTTCTCCATTAATTTTCATTTCTACATTTTCAGAAAGACCAATGTTCAAAATAACCTCATTTTCCGCACTTAAATCAAATTTTTGCGTATTACCAGCATTCATCATATCTGCAAAATAATTTTTGCCTTGATTATTTTTTACTTGAACGTAGCTTTGACCTTTAGTAGTAATTTCTAGTACAAAAGCTTCATTCCCTGATAATTGTACTGTTGATAACTTCCCACTTTTCTCTAAAACCTTTACTTCTTGCTTAGGTTTTACCACTTCTTGTGGTTTTTCTTCTTTCTTTTCTTCTTGAGGTTTCTCTTCTTTATTCACAGGTGATTCAT
>JBJEFI010000048.1:19849-216663 GCA_051873875.1 Bacillaceae bacterium
TTTTCTTCTTTCTTTTCTTCTTGAGGTTTCTCTTCTTTATTCACAGGTGATTCATCTGATTTTTCAACCTCTGGAGCATTATTTTGTTGTGGTGGTTGCACTACATTTTTATTATTTCCTGGCCAGAAAAACCAAACAGCAACAGCTATTCCAACAATAATAAGTCCAATGATAATTTGGGGCATATAATCAAATACTTTAGAAGATTTCCTCGGCATTGCATCCTGTTGCTTCTTCACTCTTGATACCTTTTCTTCTTGCTGTTCATCTTGAGTAAATGGCTGAGGAACCTCATGTTTAAAATTCTGCATTACCTCATCATGATTCAATCCAATTGCATCTGCATACTGCTTAATAAATGCGCGGACATAGAAATCCCCTGGTAAAATGCTATAATTTCCATCTTCAATCGCTTGTAAATAACGTTTTTGAATTTTCGTTAGCTCTTGAAGTTCATCTAGCGTTATCTTTTTTTCTTCTCTCGTTTGTTTCAATACTTGTCCTAACTCTGTCAATTGTATACACCTCAGTCACTATTAAAAATCAAACATTCCAAAATGGTCTTCACTCGGACCATCTAAATTCTCTACAAGTTTATATGTAATTTCTTCATTTGGTTCATTTCGCAACTCAATAATATAATCAAAAATATCCATTGTATAATGGGATTTCTTTACAAATATATCTGGGTGCTCAATCACCTTTGGAAAGGGTAAATTCATTACTTCTCTAATTAATTCCCAATGCCGTTCATTTTGTTGCTTAGCAGAAACAATACCATCAATTATATAAACATGATTACCACTATATTCTTCTGCAAACAGCTGACTACGAATTGTTTGCTTAATTAATGTAGAAGATACAAATAACCAACGCTTATTTGCACATACACTTGCAGCAACAATCGATTCAGTTTTTCCTACTCGCGGCATTCCCCTTATTCCGATTACTACATTTCCCTCTTGCTTAAATAATTCTGCCATTAAATCAACTAATATCCCCAATTCATCACGAACAAATCGAAATGTTCGTTTGTCATCTATATCTCGTTGAATATAGCTACCATGTCGAACCGCTAACCGATCTCTCAATGTTGGTTTACGAAACTTTGTTATTGTTATATTATCCATTGCTTGTAGGATTGATTCAAGGCGGAAAATTTGATCTTCTCGCTCTGTTACGAGCAACATACCTCTTCGCATATTGTCTACTCCATTAATTGTTACAATGTTTATATTCAACATCCCAATTAATGACGATACATTTCCCAATATACCTGGTCGATTTTTATGTATCTCGTATTCCATATACCATTCTAGTCGACTCATTTTTTTCTCCCCTTTATCCGATTACGGATATTCCCTTATTATAATAAAACATTTTTTGTCAATAGAAAAGTATTTACAAAGAATTAATAACATTTTCACTTAATTATTCTAAATTTGTTCGCTTTTATGTATACCAACCACCGTTTACACTTACAATTGTTCCTGTCATGTAACTAGCTTTATCTGAAAGTAAAAAAGAAATAACATCTGCAATCTCACTTGGTTCTCCAACTCTACCAATTGGAATTTCTTCTTCTAATTGTTGAATTTCTTCTTCCTGAAACATTCCTAACATATTTGTCTTTACAACACCAGGTGCAATTCCATTCACACGAATACCGCTAGGTGCTACTTCCTTCGCCAACGCTTTTACATAAGCGATTTGAGCTCCTTTTGTCATGGAATACAATACTTCACAAGAAGCACCAACTTGTCCCCAAATAGATGATACAACAACAATATTTCCTCGTTTGTTACGAATCATTTCAGGTAAAAGTTGATTTACTAATATATACAATGACTTTTGATGAAGGTTCATTAATTCATCTATATCTGCCTCTGTAAAATCAAATACTAAGCCGACTTTACTAATACCAGGTGTATAAATAATACATTCAATCGGATGATGAATTTGTTGAATGACTTTTTCAACTTCATTCACACATGATAAATTTCCTTGAACGAAAAAAACATGATCCTTTCCATCGAATGTTTCTTTCAATTTTTTATCGTTAGAATGGTAGTGAAGATACAAACCATATCCCTCTCGTTGCAAGAGAATTGCTGTTTCTAGTCCAATTCCTCCACTGGCACCGATAATAAGTGCATACTTCATAAAAAAACAAAAACTCCCTTCAACTATACATACAATAAAAGAGGGTGACTTGCCTCACCACCCTCTTCTTTTTTATTTATTTGGTAATACCTGACATACAGCACAATATTCTTCTTTTAACCAACTATTAGCTAAGGAAAGAACATCTTCTTCCTTAATACATTCTAACATAGACACAACATCAAATAAATTCATATCGTTAAATGCATAGCGAGTAAATTGATTTGCAATAAACTCAGGCGAATTTAACGCCCTTAAAAAAGAACCTATTTTCTTACGTTTCGCACGCTCTAAATATGCTTCATCCATTTCGTTAAATTCTGTTTTAAATAAAATGTTTTTTATTTTCTCTTCTAGTTTATCCGGTTCTTTCGTATCGCCACCAACCATTATAAACCCATACCCAAATTCTTGAGAATAATCATAGAAGAAACTATCATCAATTAAACCATCTTCATATAATTGTTCATAATTAGCTGTGCTTTTACCAAATAAATAATCAAGTAATAAACTAAATGTCAGTTCTTGTTTTAGCATTTCTTTTCCTTGTTGCTTTACATCCATTACCTTAAGACCGACTAAGCATTTTGGCGTGCCAACTGTCATTTTTAATATTTTTTTCTTCTCGCTAACTTCTGAAGGCTCTTCGTCAAACTTCCGAACAATTTCTGAACGATTTGTAAAATCCTTTTGTTGTTGATTTTTTCTAACTAAATCCATAATTGTATTTGGCTCTACCGCTCCAACAACGAATAATAACATGTTGCTTGGATGATAGAAGGTATTATAGCATAGATACAATAAATCTTTTGTAATATGTGAAATGCTTTCCACTGTTCCTGCTATATCAATGCGAACAGGGTGATTGACATATAATGCTTCAATTAAACCATAATACAGGCGCCAATCTGGATTATCGTCATACATTTTAATTTCCTGGCCAATAATTCCTTTTTCCTTCTCAACTGTTTTTTCTGTAAAATATGGCTCCTGTACAAAATTCACTAGCGTCGTTAAATTCTTCTCCAAATCATTTGTACATGAAAACAAGTAAGATGTTCTTGTAAATGATGTAAAGGCATTAGCAGATGCCCCCTGCTTACTAAAATCTTGAAAAACATCCCCATGTTCCTTTTCAAATAATTTATGCTCTAAAAAGTGAGCAATGCCATCAGGAACCTTTACTAGCTCTGTTGCATCAAGAGGAACAAAATGATTATCAATTGCACCATATTTAGTCGTAAAGGTTGCGTATGTTTTATTAAATCCTGGCTTTGGTAAAATGTACACTCGAAGTCCATTGTCCATTTGCTCATAATAAAGTGTTTCCTTCAACTGTTCAAATACGATTGTTTCCATTCTCTATTCCTCCCTTCCTTTTAAGAAATAAACAGTATCTAATTCAATTTTATTTGCTACTTGTATAATTTCTTCTTTTGTAACAGCGTTGATTTTTTCTATCCATGTTTCAATTGGAATATGAATGTTAGCAATTGCATTATGATACATCATTTCAATTAATCCTCTTGCCGTATCAATTGTTTCTAAAATTTGATTAATAATAACTGCCTTCGTTTGGGCAATTTCACTATCCGTAAATTCTCCCTTTCGCATTGCTTCCATTTGTTCCTTAATAATCGTAAGGGCTTTTTGATAATTTTTTGTTTCAATTCCACTCATCACCATCATTAATCCTTTATGGCTTTCATAGCGAGATGCTGCATAATAAGCTAGACTATTTTTCTCACGTACATTTGTAAATAACTTAGAGTGTGGAAAACCGCCAAATAATCCATTAAACACTTGAAAAGCAAAATAATCTGGATCTGTATATGTAATATGAGTACGATACCCTAAATTTAGCTTCCCTTGATTTAAGTTTTGTTGTTCAATAATTTCTTTTTCGTCCTTTACAACAACAGATTGAAGTTGTACGTGTACTTTATCTCGTTTGTCAAATTGAAAATATTCTTTAATTAGAGAAATATTTTCTTCTGTTACATCTCCAACTACATAGAAATCGACTTGGTCTTCTTCTAACATACGTTTATAGGCTTGGAAAATATCCTCACTAGTTAATGTACTAATGTTTTCCTTTATTCCTTGTGCATTTAAAGCATATGGCTCTCCATCGCACATTTCTTCCATTAGTCGTTGATTTGAATAACGCATTTTATCATCTTCAATGGAAGCAAGTCGTTGAAGCATGGTGCGCTTTTCTGTTTGAACTATCTTTTCTGTAAATGTACCATTCACAAGTAACGGTTGAAAAACAACATCATGTAATAAATGTAACGCCTGCTCAAATAATTGATTCGCTTGATGAATATATTGTTCATTGGCAATGTCCATGACAAATGAAACAATATGATATTCTCCTTTTTTTGCTACATCTACACTTAAAATAGCACCGTATAATGCTTCTAGTTGTTGTCTAATTTTCGCATTTGTTGGATATTTTTCACAACCAGCCTGAAGAATATATGGAACTAATGCTCGCTCTGATACCGTATCTGCCTGTAATTTTCCTTTAAAACGAATTGCAATGGTTGATGTCTTGTATTTCTGTGTGGGTAAGTAATGTAACGTTAATCCTAATTGTTCTGTGCAATTTTCAATTACGCGTTGCATATGTATCACTCCTTTTCCATTGAAAATATCCTTTTATCTATTATACACAATCAAACATAGTTTTTAGTACAAAAAGACATGGTCCAAATTGAACCATGTCTAATCATTTTATCGTTGACCTTTTTCGTAAGCAACACCAGCTGATTTCGGTGCTTGTGATGACTTAGAGAAAATAACTAAGGCAATTAATGTTACGATATAAGGGAATGTTTTTAAGAAAATCGGAGGAACTACTGCCAATTCTGGAATTACTTGAGACACGTTTGCTAATGTTGTTGCAAATCCAAAGAATAACGTCGCTCCAAGAATTCCAAGTGGCTTCCATTGACCAAAGATTAAGGCTGCAAGTGCTAAGAAACCTAAACCAGCAACATTACCAGTAAACTCACCTGCGTATGTTACTAAAATAATGGCTCCACCTAAACCGGCTAATGCACCTGAAATCATAACACCCATATAACGCATGAAGTATACGTTAATACCAGCCGCATCCGCTGCTTGTGGATACTCTCCACAAGCACGTAAGCGCAGGCCAAAACGAGTTTTATAAATTAAGAATGTACTAAATGCAAGAATTGCTAATACAAACCATGTTGTCTGATATGCATTTTTGAAAAATAAATCTCCAATAATTGGAATATCGCTTAAGAATGGCACGTCACCACGATTTAATGCATGTACACGAATGTTACCTGAACCTGTAATGTTACGTGCTAAGAAAACTGTTAATGCCCCAGCAATCATATTGATAGCAATACCACTAATTACTTGGTTGGCAGCCAAATGGATACTTGCAAAAGCATGTAATAAAGAGAATAATGCTCCCGCAACCATTGCCACAAGTAAACCTACCCAGATTACCCAAGTAGCATGTGGATATGCTTCTTGTAAATTTAAAATTGTAATTGCTCCGGCAAAAGAACCAAATACCATTAAACCTTCTAAACCTATATTAACAATACCACTACGCTCTGAATACAATCCACCTAATGCAACAATTAATAAAGGAATTGTATAGGCGATAGCATAAGGGAAAATTTGTACGATAATATCCCACATGTTATCCGTTCACCTGCTTTCCATTCGCTACACTCTTTTTCTTTGCGCGATTTCGTTTTATTCGATCAAAACCGCGTTCAATGATAATACTTGTAGCTGCAAAGTAAATAATAACTGCAATAATAACATCCGCAATTTCTGGCGGAACACTTGTCATTGCACTCATAAATCCTTTACCAGAGTATAATAATCCAAAGAAAATAGCGGAGAAGAATACCCCAATTGGTGTATTCATACCTAATAATGCAACGGCGATACCATCAAACCCTTGAGAAGGTAATACCCCAATTTGAATTAAGTTGGCATTACCAGCATATTGAACCACACCTGCTAATCCGGCTAATCCACCAGAAATCATCATCGAAAGAATAACGTTACGATTTACAGAAATACCAGCATATTCAGCTGAGTCACGGTTAAACCCTACTGCTTTTAATTCATATCCTAATACTGTTTTATTCATAATAAATGCAATTACAATTGTCGCGATAATGGCAACAAAAATACCTAAGTTTAAATAAGAATCATTAAACATATCCGCTAACCATGGGGCACGTAATGTTGCTTTATCTGCTAATTGAAGTGATTCTGTTTCTGTATTTCCTTTAAAATACATTGGCACTAAATAATAAACTGTCCAATAGGCAATCCAGTTCATCATAATCGTTGAAACTACTTCATGCACATTGTATTTTGCCTTTAAAAGTCCAGGAATAAATGCCCATAATGCACCTGCACAAAAACCGACAACTACCATTAATGGCACTAAAATAATAGAAGGTAAATCGACAGTAAATCCTAAAGATAATGCACAAAAGCCCCCAAATAACATTTGACCTGCTGCACCAATGTTAAATAAACCCGTTCTGAATGCGAAAGCAACAGATAAACCAGTTAAAATTAATGGTGTGGCAGTGGCTAACGTATTCCCGATACGATCTAAGCTTCCTAGACCACCTTGTAATAAATAATCAAATCCTTCTTTTGGACTATTACCTGTAGCAGCAATTAAGATGACACCTGCTAACAATCCTAATACTACTGCAATAAGAGACATTAATCCGCCCTTTTTCATGCTTGTTCACTCCTCTTAATACCGGCCATCATTAAACCAAGTTCATCTTCATTCGTTTCGCTTGCTTGAACAACGTCAATAAGTTCACCATTATTTACAACCGCAATACGGTCTGATACGTTTAATACTTCATCTAATTCAAGAGAGATAAGTAAAACGGCTTTTCCATTATCACGCTCTTGAATTAATCTTTTGTGAATATATTCAATTGAACCTACGTCTAACCCACGTGTTGGTTGAACAGCAATTAAAATTTCTGGGTGTAGTTCAATTTCACGACCAATGATTGCTTTTTGTTGGTTACCACCAGACATAGATCGAACAATCGTTTTTGCCCCTTCACCCGAACGTACATCAAAATTTTCAATGATTTTTTTCGCATGTTCAGCAATCGCTGTTTTATTTAATAAACCATGTTTAGAAAATGGTTGTTTCTTGTAAACTTCTAAAATCATATTCTCTTCAATTGTATAATCTAAAACTAGTCCATGTTTTTGACGGTCTTCTGGAATATGAGCAATGCCTTTCTCAATACGCTTACGAATCGGAATCGTCGTAATATCTTCTCCATTTAACATAATTGTACCAGATTCCACTTTTCTTAAACCTGTGATTGCTTCAACTAATTCAGTTTGTCCATTTCCTTCAACACCTGAAATACCGACAATTTCACCAGCACGTACTTTAACAGAAAAATCTTTTAAACCAAGTACTTTTTTGTTGTTTTTTACATTTAAATTCTTTACGTCAAGAACGACTTTCCCTGGTTTTGCTTCTGTTTTTTCTACTTTAAAAGATACTTGACGTCCGACCATCATGGAAGCCATTTCCGCTTGAGATGTTGATGCTACATCAACGGTTCCAATATACTTTCCGCGACGAATAACGGTACAACGATCCGCTACCGCTTTAATTTCTTTTAATTTATGCGTAATAATAATGATGGATTTTCCTTCATTTATTAAATTACGTAAAATCCCCATTAAATCATCAATCTCTTGTGGTGTTAATACAGCTGTTGGCTCATCTAAAATTAATACTTCTGCATTACGATATAACATCTTTAATATTTCAACACGTTGTTGCATCCCTACTGAAATATCTTCAATTTTTGCATACGGATCTACATTTAATCCATACATTTTTGATAGTTCTTCAATTTTCTTAGCAGCTGTTTTTACATCTACAATAAATCCTTTTTTTGGTTCTAATCCTAAAATGATATTCTCTGTAACTGTAAAATTACTTACTAATTTGAAGTGCTGATGCACCATTCCAATTCCTAAATCATTTGCCACGTTTGGATTGGAAATCTCTACTTCTTTTCCACGAACTTTAATTGTACCTTGTTCTGGTTTGTACATTCCAAATAGTACACTCATTAAAGTTGACTTTCCTGCCCCATTTTCACCAAGTAAGGCATGAATCTCGCCTTTTTTTAACTGAAGGGTAATATTATCATTTGCAATAATACCAGGAAATTCTTTTGTAATGTTCAGCATTTCTACTACATATTCCATATGTTAGCCTCCTACTTAATTAATGGAGTAATTTAATAATGATTTACTCAATAAACAAATTATCCTCGTTATCGAGCTATACCTGTCAGCATATCTCCCTTTCTAAAAAGAGATTTACTGACAGCTAAAGCTTGATGTAAAAATATTCAGCAGAATCCTATGACTCTGCTGAATATCCTATTTTCTATTACTCAATTAAGCTACCTTGTTCGCCAGCAACTTTGATTTCACCAGATTTGATTTTCGCTAATACATCGTTTGCAGCTTTTGTAGCTTCTTCTTTTAAGTTAGGGTTTTCTGCTGGTAAGCCAATACCATCATTTTTTGCATCAAATGTTAATGTTTGACCACCAGGGAATGAACCGTCTTTAGCAGCTTTAATCATGTCAGCAGCTGATTTGTCGATTTTCTTAACAGCTGAAGTTAAGATAACAGACTTGTCGCCATCGTATTTACCAT
The DNA here is from genome assembly GCA_051873875.1 of Bacillaceae bacterium. Classification (GTDB taxonomy): domain Bacteria; phylum Bacillota; class Bacilli; order Bacillales; family Bacillaceae_G; genus JBJEFI01. The sequence goes on from JBJEFI010000048.1 coordinate 28,757, forward strand.
CTTCAAATTGGTCAACGTCTACACCGATAACCCATACATCTTTACCAGCTTTTGCGCGTGCTTTACCTTCGTTGATTACACCTACACCTACACCACCAGCAGCGTGGAAGATTACATCTACACCACGGTCATACATTGTAGCAGCCATTTGTTGTCCACCAGCAACGTTATCAAATGTACCTTCATATTTTACGTTTTCAGCTTTTAATGTAATTTTTGTTCCTAGATTTTCGTTTGCGTATTTAATACCTTGTTGGAAGCCCCAGTTATATTTTTGTACTGGTGGAATTTTCATACCACCGATGAATCCGAATTCACCTTCTTTAACTTGAACAGCAGCAGCTACAGCAGCTATGAATCCAGCTTCTTGCTCAGCATAGTAGATTGCAACTGTGTTGTCGCCTACTTTAGATTCGAATTCAGCACCTGATTTACCATTGTTTGGTGCACCATCGATTAATACGAAATTTGCATCTTTGTATTTATCTTGTGCTTTATAAATTGCTGTTTCAAATTTGAAACCAGGAGTTACGATTGTTTTGAATCCAGCATCATAAAGGTTGTTAATTTCTTTTGTATAGTCAGCTTCTGTTGTACCAGCTGGTTTTAAGTATTTGATTTGTTTCTTTTTATCTAATTTTAATTCATCTGCAGCAAGTAAAATACCTTCCCAAGTACCTTGGTTGAATGATTTATCATCGATTGTACCAGCATCAGTAACCATACCTACTTTAAAGTTAGTATCAGAACCGCCTTTACCTTCTTCTTTCTTGTCGCTGCCACATGCACCTAAAATTGTAGTTGCAGCTAATGTCATAGCAAGTAATAAACCTGTCTTCTTTTTCATGACTGTTCCTCCATTTTTACTTTACTTTTTTTAAGAACCATGTTAAGATGATAATCCTGTTTCTAGCTGTCCCCCTTATTTCATACTAAATTATGTATTTCTATACTCGTTTGCGGAGTACATGAAACCTAAATTTATCAGCTCGGAAATAATTCACAGAATACAAAACTAGTTGATCATGCTGATCGTAGTGGGATTGTTTTAAAACTAGCACACTCGTTTTCTCATCACACTTTAGGATATTTAATATATCCTGTTTATTTCCTAGCGGTTCAATATCTGCTACTGCATAGGAAATTTGTACTTTTGATTTTTTTTGAATCATCATAAATAATGATTCTTCTTCATAATCATAAGATGATAAAATAGTCGTAGGAATTCTATCTTCACAGAATACAACTGGCTCGTTATCTGCAGTACGAACTCTTTTAATTGTTAAGATAGCTTCTTCTCCGTCTGACGATAAAGAAAACTTATTTCGATCTTCCATGGTAGGTGATGCTATTTCTGTTTCAACAACAACCGTACCTGGGTTTTTCCCTGCGTATTTAATCATGTTTGTAATACTATTTAACTGTTCAATACCAGAGTGAAAAACAGGCTTCTGATTGACAAACGTACCTACACCATGTTTTCGAATAATTATATTTTCCTCTTCTAGTACACGAAGTGCTTCTCTTAGAGTTGCACGACTTACACCAAATGATTTTGACAATTCAAATTCAGATGGTAGCTTTGAACCTTCTACGTAAATACCAGACTCAATATCATCTTTAATTCGATCAATCACTTGTAAATATAGTTGTCTTGCATCAGTTCGTATTGTCATTGCCCTCACATCCTTACCAAGCCACTTATCCGACCTCTGATGTATGACCTCTATCACCCACTAATCATTTTACACTATTTATCGGACATAAGATAGCGAAATATTCAAAAAAAAGCGTAACGCTTCTCTATTTTAGAAAGCGTTACGCTTTTTATGTAAAATCACACAAAAAAACATGATCCACTTTCCTCATAGTCCAACAATTTATGGTTGTTAGCTAGAAACGATTGATCCCTATTACCAATCTTATATGAGGTTCTTTTTTCTACGATTTTCATATTAACATTGTTTCTTACTCTCGTCAACAAAATTTGACATATTTCTATGTCATTTTATCCTTCTTATTCTTCTATTTTTCACAAATAATATAACCTATTTCTTCTATTATGATGATCTTTCATTGGAATTTGGATGAATTAGTACTTCTCTTGGCTTGCTCCCTTCATAAGGACCTACAACTCCATTTAATTCCATTAAGTCAATTAATCTAGCAGCCCGCGTATAACCAATCCGAAATCTTCTTTGCAACATGGAAACAGACGCTGTTCCTAGTTCCGTTACTAATTGAACAGCTTCGTCATACAGTACGTCTTCTGATTCTACTTTTTCTACTTCTTCCTCTGTTACCATTAAATCTGGCTGATATTCGGCTTTTTGCTGACCAATGACATATTCAACTACTTTCTCTACTTCATTATCTGATAAAAATGCCCCTTGAATACGTGTAGGTTTGTTTAAGCCAATCGGTAAAAACAACATATCCCCACGCCCTAATAATTTTTCTGCTCCACCACTATCTAGAATCGTTCTTGAATCCGTCTGTGAAGAAACACTAAAGGCAATACGAGATGGAATATTTGCTTTTATTACCCCTGTAATGACATCTACAGATGGACGTTGTGTGGCAATAATTAAATGAATTCCTGCTGCACGGGCCATTTGAGCCAATCGTGTAATACAATCTTCTACATCGGAGGATGCTACCATCATTAAATCAGCAAGCTCGTCTACAATCACCACAATATAAGGCAATGCTTGTTGTTTTCCCTCATTTTCGTTGTTATGAGAAAGAATATATTCATTATACCCTTCGATATTTCTCGTACCTGTATGAGAAAATAATTCATAACGATGTTCCATTTCATTTACTATTTTCTTCAACGCTTGAGATGCACGCTTTGGATTCGTTACAACCGGTGTTAATAAATGAGGAATGCCATTATACACATTTAACTCCACCATTTTCGGGTCAATCATAAGCAACTTCACTTCATGTGGTTTGGCGCGCATTAATAAACTAACAACAATACCATTAATACATACACTTTTCCCACTTCCTGTTGCACCAGCAACAAGTAAATGAGGCATTTTATTCAACTCAGCAAATACCCCTTCTCCAGTAATGTCTCTGCCAAGGGCTACTCTCAGCTTTTCATCTTTCTTATCTACATCTGATTCTAATACTTCTCGTAACGTAACAGTAGCCACCTTCAAATTAGGTACTTCAATTCCTACAGCCGACTTTCCTGGAATTGGTGCTTCAATTCGAATATCCTTTGCAGCTAAGGCCAGCGCTAAATCATCTGCTAAATTGACAATTTTACTTACTTTTACCCCCACATCTGGATGTACTTCATATTTGGTCACAGAAGGTCCTTTATGTACTTTCGTAATTTTCGCTTTTACACCAAAACTTTGAAATGTTCGCTCTAATTTCCTCGCATTATCATAAATTTTATCTCTATCATCCGTAACCTGATTTGCATTTGGTTGGGCTAATAACTGAAGTGGTGGTAACTGATATGTTTCATTTATTTTTGTAACAGTAGAAATTGGTGTGCGATCACTTACTGTTTTCTCTGGTGGTTTTATTTTTACTTTAATTTGATTTGCTTGTTTCTTTTGTTTTTCCGTTTCTGTTTTTAAAGGTGTGGATGCTTCAATAATTGTAATCTCATTATCAGCAAAATCCATTTGTAGTTGTCCACCTGTTTTTGGTTTTTCTCTACTCGCTTTCATCGTATCAATTACTTCAATGCCTTCATCTTCTTTTGGCCGTTCTTTTCTTACACGCTGTTTCTTTTTCACTTGTTTTACATCTTTTCGAAACTCTGTAAATTGATACTTAATAAAACGCCAAAGGGGAATAAGCCCTTTAGATGCCATTTCCCATAAAGGACGATCCAAAATAAATAATAAACCAACGATGCATAATAACGCCCCAATAAAAATAGCACCGGCTTTATCAAACATCAAAAACAAAGTAGCATAGGCAAGTGCTCCTACCATTCCACCACCAAGGTCAATTGGTTTACCACTATTATTTACTTCCATAAAAAACAAATCTTTTGTAGCAATTACAATTGAATTGGTTGGAAAATCACTTATCTTCTGCAAATTTTCAACTAACGCAATGTGACTGTACATTAGAATCATCGAGAAAACAATATAAATGCCAATGTAACGCATTGCTAATAAATCTGGCCATTTCCGCTTAATAATAAAATAACCAGATAACGCAATCAATCCAATTAAGCTAACAATATACCATTCTCCAAAGAAGAAACGAAAAAATAGTACAGTTGCCTTTCCAAAAACACCTAACTTTAAAATTGTAATCACACTAAATGCAATTAATCCAAGTCCTAACAATTCATATAACACTGCACTTTTTATATTAGACGTTCCTTTTTTCTTTCTTCTTTTTTCCTTTGCCACGTTCAACACCTACTTACCATTAGTGAAGAAAGGTGATTAAAAGGATATATTTCCCTTTAATCACCTTCATTTCCAATTATTATACCATATACAAACATACGTTTTCCACCAAGTGCTTTACATAATTTCTTGTCCTGGTTGAAATAAAAGATAATCATTTGGGTTTGTACTTAAAACTTGTACAATTTCATAATGCTCACGTTCATTTTTACAAACGGTCATCCGAACCCCATTTACCATTACTTCTTCTAGTGAAAAAGAAGGCATGCTATAAATAGGATAAATAAGGTGTTCTGGCATAATTGTATAAAGAACCAAGATAAACACATCCTTCTCGTTATTCTTTTGATGCAATCATTTCATTTAGCTTCTTTAAAGCTGCCCCTATTCCGCCAACCTCATTAATTAATCCATATTTAACAGCATCTGCCCCAATGACATTTGTTCCAATATCCCTTGTTAAATTACCTTTTTCAAACATTAATTCTTTAAATTGCTCTTCTGTTACCTTGGAATTTTTTGTAACAAAGCTAACAACTCGTTCTTGCATTTTATCTAAATACTCAAATGTTTGTGGAACACCAATGACTAATCCAGTTAATCTTACTGGGTGAATAGTCATCGTCGCTGTTTGCGCAATAAAAGAATAATTCGTTGAAACAGCTATTGGCACCCCAATGGAATGTCCCCCACCTAATACGATAGAAACTGTCGGCTTTGATAAAGAAGCAATCATTTCTGCAATAGCTAATCCTGCTTCTACATCTCCGCCAACTGTATTTAATAAAACAAGCAATCCTTCAATTTGTGGATTTTGTTCAATGGCTACTAATTGAGGAATAACATGTTCATATTTTGTTGTTTTATTTTGTGGTGGTAGTTGCACATGTCCTTCAATTTGACCAATAATTGTTAAACAATGAATCTTGCTTTCAGTTGGGACTTGTGGAACATTTGACGTTCCTAACTCTTTTATTTTTTCTACAATAGGTACTCCTTCTTGTTTTGGCGTAGCAGCTTCACTTTCATTCATTTCAAACTGTAGCATCATAACCAACTCCCTTAGGTAAACAGTATGACCTTATTGTTTACCTAAATGGGGTGATTATGTATTTATCCTTACACTTCCATTATAATTGGCAAAATCATTGGTCTTCTTTTTGTTCGTTCATACAAAAACTGTGTTAATGAGTCACGAATACTTCCTTTCATACCATTCCAATCTTGGTTATACTGTGCATTTGTTGTTTCTAGTATATTACGTACAATTTCCACTGCATTTTCCATCAGCTTCTCCGACTCTCGCACATAGACAAACCCTCTTGAGATAATTTCTGGTCCAGATATAATTGTTTTCTTTTCCTTCGATAGCGTTACAACAACAATCAAAATACCATCTTGAGAAAGGAGCTTACGGTCTCGTAATACAACGGTTCCTATATCCCCAACACCTAAACCGTCAATCAAAACATTTCCTGCTTGTACTTTCCCACCATAAACAACTTCTTTATTTTGAAAAGCAATTACATCTCCTCTTTCAACAATAAAAATGTTGTCGTCAGCCATCCCTACTTCTCTTGCTAATTTACAATGGGCAATTTGCATGCGGTATTCTCCATGAACAGGAATAAAATACTTTGGTTTTACCATTTGTAACATTAGCTTTAATTCTTCTTGACTACCATGACCAGAAACATGTACTAGCCTATCTTTAAAAATAACTGTTGCACCTGCTCGGAATAATAAATCAATTACTTTAGTTAAAGCTAATTCATTCCCTGCAATCGGTGTAGAAGCAATAATAACCGTATCTGTATCAGTAATGTTTACTTTTTGATCTAAGCCTTTTGCCATTTTTTCTAAAACATTTAATGGCTCTCCACGTACACCTGTTGTTAATAAAACGATTTCTTCGTCTTTATATGTATCCATATTCTCTAAAGGAACAACTAAATCCTCTGGCAATGTTAAATATCCTAACGAACTAGCAATATCCATTATTCGCTTCATATTATCGCCGACGACAATTAATTTCCGATTATTTTCTTCAGTTGCATCGACTACTTGTTGAAGTCTAAAAATATTTGTTGCAAAGGAAGCAACAATTACCCTACCTGTAGCATTATAAATGGCATTCGAAACCTCTTTACCCACAAGACGTTCAGAAGAAGAATAACCCGGTTTTTCTGCATTTGTACTATCTGATAATAAACAAAGAACACCTTCTTCACCTAAGCCGCTAATTTTCCAAATTTCTGTCTCACAACCAGCAACTGGAGTTGAATCAAATTTAAAGTCCCCTGTATATACAATTGCTCCTTGTTCTGTATGAATGACAATTCCAACTGAACCCGGAATACTATGAATCGTTTTAAAAAATGAAACGTGTCCATGTTCAAAAGAAATCTCTGTATCTGCTTCAATGATATGTACATCATCGTAATTAATCCCTACTTCATAAAAACGTTCCCGTAAAATAGCAATAGACAGTGCTGTTCCATAAATTGGCACCGCTAGTTTTCTAACAATATACGGAATTGCTCCAATATGATCTTCATGTCCATGGGTAATAAATAATCCTTTTACTCGTTTTTTATTTTCTATTAAATACGAAATATCAGGGATGACTAAATCAATCCCATACATATCTGTTTCTGGATATTTCACCCCTGCATCTAATATGAATATCTCTTCCCCCACTTCTACAACATACATATTTTTCCCAATTTCACCTACGCCACCTAGTGCACATACTTTTACTAAATTGTTCAAATCGTTCCCCCCTCAAATTCTTTATTTCCGAAACAAATGTTCATCTTATTTTCATTATATCGCATGTTTAAAAATGTACACAACAAAATAAAAAAAGAGGAAATTAGTCCTCCTCTTTTTTACCTACTTTATACTAATTTTGTATGGAGTGTGTTAATAACAGTAGAAAGTTTTTCTTTCTCTGTTTTTGATAGGGGAATTAAAGGTAATCTTACTCCTCCAACAGGTACATCATATAACTGCAACGCTTCTTTTACAGCTGTCGGATTTGGAGCCATAAACAGTGCTTTTATAACAGGAAGTAGTTGTTGATGATAATATTGAGCTCGCTCGAGTGCCCCATTTTCAAAAGCCACAATCATTTCTTGCAGTTCATTCCCAACAATATGAGCGGCAACAGAAACAACACCCTTTCCCCCTATGGCTAGGATAGGTAATGCTAATCCGTCATCTCCACTATATAAAACAAAATCTGTTGGTGTTCGTTCGATAATTTCTGTCATTGCTAATAAATCACCACTTGCTTCCTTTACTGCTACAATGTTTTCAATTTCAGCTAATCGTACAATTGTATCCGCATCCATGTTAACAGATGTACGTCCTGGAATGTTATAGAGCATAATTGGGAGTGATGTATGTTCAGCAATTGTTTTAAAATGCTGATATAGTCCTTCTTGACTTGGTTTATTGTAATAAGGAACAACTAGCATAATTCCGTCGACACCAAGTTCTTCTGCCTTTTTTGTTAACTCAATTGATGCTTGTGTACTGTTACTACCTGTACCAGCAATAACAGGTATTCTACCATTGACAACTGTTACAACATGTGAAAGTAGTTGTAACTTTTCATTCGTTGTCAACGTTGGCGATTCTCCTGTTGTTCCGCAAACGACTAATGAATCAGTACCATTTTGAATTAAATGTTGAACTAAGCGTGTCGTCGCTTCAAAATCAATTTCACCATTTTCTTTAAATGGTGTCACCATCGCTGTCGATACTCGACCAATATTAATCATTCTTCTTCCCCTTTCCTAAAGCTGACTTTCATGAAGGTCAAACACTTCATGTAATACGTTCACTGCACTTACCATATCCTGTTCTTTTACTAAAACCCAAATTGTTGTGTGACTATCTGCTGACTGTAAAATAGTTATGCCACATTGAGACAACGCTGTTACAATTTTAGACGTTACACCAGGTACTCCTGAAATCCCACCACCAACGACAGCAATTTTTGCACAATTTCGAGTTACAATAGGGTCTAGCTTTAACTTTTTCAAAACATTAATTGCTTTATCTGTCACATCTTCACTAACTGTATAAGCAACACCAGTTGGCGAAATGTTAATAAAATCAACGCTAATTCGCTCATTTGCCATTGCTTTAAATACTTTCTGTTGTAAATCATATTCTCCTTCTTTGGCCAACACTTTAATTTGTGTCAAATTAGAAACGTTGGCAATACCTGTCACAGTTCGTTCAAATACTGGGCTTAATTTATTCTTTTTAATAGGTGTTGTCACTAGTGTTCCAAATGAATTTGAATAAGTAGAACGCACTCGTATTGGGATTTCTCCATTCATAGCTATTTCTACAGAGCGTGGGTGAATAACTTTTGCCCCTTGATAGGCCATGTTACAAATTTCATTGTACGTTACCACACTTAAAGATGTTGCTTCTTTTACAATTCGAGGATCTGCTGTCATGATACCATTGACGTCTGTGAAAATATCAATATACTCCGCTTGTAAAGCAACACCTAGTGCAGAGGCGGATGTATCACTGCCACCACGCCCCAATGTTGTAATATCGCCATTTTTCGTTACACCTTGAAAACCAGCAACAACAACAACATCGTAACTTTTTAAAAGGTCTATTAATCGATCTACTTTCATATCAATAATTTTTGCTTGATTATAATCATCTGTTGTAATAAATCCGGCTTGCCCACCTGTTAAAGAGGTAGCATAAATACCATTTTTGTTTAACATATTCGAAAAAACAATGGAGGAAATAAGCTCACCACAAGCCATCATTAAATCTAGTTCTCTAGAAGAAACATACGTATGCTTTCCATCTACTAAATCAATTAATGTATCTGTTGCATAGGCATCCCCATTACGCCCCATTGCTGATACAACACAAACAACTTTATATCCATTCTCAAGTACACCTTGAATATGTTTTAAGGCGTGTTTTCGTCCTCGATCATCGCGAACGGAAGTCCCGCCAAACTTCTGAACGATTATTTTCATCCAAGTTCACCTTCACCTATTTGACTATTTCTAACTGTACTAATCGTTCTGCAATTTGTACTGAATTCCATGCTGCTCCTTTTAATAAATTGTCGGATACAATCCATAAATGAAAGCCTTTGTCATTGTTTAAATCTTTGCGAATTCGGCCAACAAACGTTCCATAGCTACCAACACTTGTTGATGGCATTGGATATAGTTGTTCTGCTGGATTATCTTGTAAAACAACGCCAGGTGCTTCACTTAAAATTCCTTTTAAGTCCCCCACTGTTACGCCAGCTTGCTCAACTTCAATGTAAACCGATTCAGAATGACCAGATACAACTGGAATTCGAACACATGTTGCAGCAACTTCTAATGATGGCATATCCATAATTTTCTTTGTTTCATTAATCATTTTCATTTCCTCAAATGTAAATCCGTTGTCTGTAAATTTATCAATTTGTGGAATTGCATTAAAGGCAATTTGATAGTGCTTATCTAAACTACCAACTGGTAAAATTTTCGGTTCAATTTCTTCCTCATTTAAAATAGATTGAGATTGTTCTTTTAATTCTTCAATCGCTGACGCACCTGCCCCTGATACAGCTTGGTAGGTTGACACAATAACTTTGTTCAATCCAAAGCGTTGGCGAATTGGTTCTAAAGCAACAACCATTTGAATAGTAGAGCAATTCGGATTAGCAATGATCCCTTGATGATTGTATAATTCTTGTTCATTTACTTCTGGTACAACTAAAGGTGTTCCTTCATCCATTCGAAAAGCACTTGTGTTATCAACAACAATGGCCCCTCTTTTTACTGCCTCATGAGCAAATTGCTTAGAAATAAATCCCCCTGCACTAAATAATGCAATATCTACTCCTTCGAAAGATTCTGGTGTTGCTTCTTGTACTGTGATTTCTTCATTTTTATAGTGTAATACTTTTCCAGCAGAACGTTTTGATGATAATAGACGTAACTCTGAAATAGGAAAATTTCGATCCGCTAACGTTTCAATCATTTTTGTTCCAACTGCTCCAGTGGCTCCTACAACTGCTACACAATACCCTCTACTCATATCCGATTCCCCTTTTTTCGATTGTAAAAAGATGGGGTATATTGCCCACCTTTTCTTTTAAAATTCATTGTATCATAGATAGGATATTCATTTCATAAATTTTATTGCATATATCTAAATTTTTCGACTATTACCGGTTGTAATTGTCGTCCTTCCATTGCAGCAAGCACTGTATCACGTGTTAGTTCATACCTTGCCACCATTGAATTCGGCTTATTCATTGGTGCATCTTGACCAAAGGGAATAAAATAAATATTTTTCGTTGCCATTAGTCGCATAATGTTTACACCATTTAGTCCCAAAGCATCATTTGTAGATACCCCTAATACAACTGGTTTTAAATTTCGAAGAGTGGCCTTGGCTGCCATTAACACTGGCGAATCGGATAAGGCATTGGCAAACTTACTCATGGACGCCCCTGTAAGTGGTGCGATGATCATACAATCTAGTGGAATCTTGGGTCCAAGTGGCTCTGCAGCTACAATGCTATCAATCACTTTATTCCCTGTAATACTTTCAATTTTGGCAATCCAATCTTCTCCTTTACCAAAGCGAGTATCTGTTGTCTTTAATGTATAGGAGATAACAGGTAGTACTTCTGCCCCTTCATCCACTAATTGTTGCAAAAAGGGCATTACCTCTTCATAGGTACAATGAGAACCTGTTAATCCAAATCCCAATCGCTTTCCTTTCAGTGATGACATCACACAATCCCCTCTCTCTGTCTTAACTGTTCTTCTAACAATTGAATAAGTACTGTCGCCAAAATTTGCCCTGCTGTTTTTGGTGCAACAATTCCTGGTAATCCTGGTGCAAGTAAGGCTTTAATTCCACGTTTTTCGGCATAACGAAAATCCGTTCCACCAGGCTTAGATGCTAAGTCAATGATTAACGTATGAGCAGGTAATTTATCAATAACACTTGGTGTCACAATGAGATGAGGGACAGTATTAATTAAAATATCTACATCTTTTATTGCTTCTTCTATTTCATTTATATAAAAAGCATGATAGGTCATTTCTGTAATTCTAGCAATGTCTTCGGACTTTCTTGCTCCTACTTTCACCTTTGCTCCTAGACCTTGAAAGGTTCTAGCTACACTCATCCCTGTTCTTCCAAATCCTAATACTGCTACATTTGAACTATGAATTGTATATTCTGTATGTTGTATGGCCATCATAACGGTTCCTTCTGCTGTAGGAATGGAATTATATATTGCCACGTCATCTCGTTCAAATAATTTTACAAGCTTACGGTTTAATTGCTCAGCAATACCATCTAAATAACTATTGCTAATTCCTGAATAAATTGTAAAATGACTAGGCGTTTGTTCAATACTTTCTTTCGTAATAACAATTTGCTCATTGGAAAAGATGGAATTTACTTCCCCATCTAAATTCGTACCAGCAACAGGAAGAATCATTGCATCTAACTGGTTAAAATTTAATTCTTCATATACTTCCTTTGCTGCACTTACATACCCATGATCTAATTGTTCAAAGCCAACTAAGTATACTTTGGCGTCTAATTCAATTAGCTTTCGTATTATCTCTAATTGTCTTGCATCCCCACCGACAACGGCTATATTTAAACCTGTTAACATCAATATGTTCACCTTCTTTAAAGGGAGTATTAGTTACATGCATTTCATTCTTCAACATCATATGTCATAGGCAAGCATCACGTTACTAATGCCTTACAGTCCTTCTTCATTTATTTTATCCTTCTAATATCCCTTTCTAAAAAAGAATCTAGACAAGAGATTTAAATATAAAAAGAAAGAAGCTATCACGCGATAGCTTCTTTCTTTTTTGTTATTGTAATTTTTTTGGCAATTCACCAGTAGCACTTACTAGTGATACTGCACATTCCTTTGTAAATGTTTGGTCAATTAATGAACGAATCGATTGATGGCTAACATGATTAATACTTTCAATAATTTCATCTAAGGAGCGATGGTAACCTAATAGCAATTCATTCTTCCCGTTACGACTCATTCGACTATTTGTACTTTCTAAGCCTAACATTAAATTTCCTTTTAATTGTTCCTTGCTGTTGGCTAATTCTTTATCTGTAACACCATCTTCCTTTACCTTCTCTACCGTCTGAATAATTGTGTCATATAAAATATCTAATTGACTATTACTTGTACCTGCATAAATAGTTAACGTTCCACAATCTTCATAGGCAGAATGATAAGAGAATACAGAATAAGCTAATCCACGTTGTTCCCGCACTTCTTGGAATAAACGGCTACTCATACTTCCACCTAAAATATTGTTTAACACCACTAAATCATAAACATTTGGAGCAGACACATTTAACCCATTAAATCCTAAACAAAGGTGTGCTTGCTCTGTCTCTTTTTTAGTACGAACATTATGTCCAGCGTGGAAGACAGGCGTTTCAAATTGCTTTTTCGTCCCACTTGTCTTGTATCTTCCAAAATATTCCTCCACCACTTTTATAAATGTATCATCAATGTTACCCGCAATGGAAATAACGACTTCTTCTGGAATATAAAAATCATTCATATAGTTGCGAAGTGTATCACCAGTGAATGTTTCTAATGTTTGTTCTGTTCCTAAAATTGGATAAGCTAATGGATTTTCTTGATAAATAGCTTTGCTTAACATGTCATGAACTAAATCATCTGGTGTATCTTCATACATTTTAATTTCTTCTAATACAACATTTTTTTCTTTCGCTAATTCAACTTCCTCAAATTTAGAATGAAAAAACATATCTGCTAATATATCAAGGGCAAAAGGTGCATGCTCATCCAATACTTTAGCATAATAGCATGTATATTCTTTTGAAGTAAATGCATTTACTTGTCCACCAATACTATCAAATGCTTCAGCAATTTCCTTTGCGCTTCTTTTTTCTGTTCCTTTAAAAAACATATGCTCTAAAAAATGGGATACCCCATTTAATTCCTTACTTTCATAACGTGAGCCTGCTCCAATCCAAACTCCAATTGCAATCGAGCGAACGGTAGGAATATTTTCAAGTACAATTCGAACACCGTTTTGACATGTATGTTTTATGATCAACGTAGTTCTCTCCTTTATCGATGTATTTTATTCAATAGTATTACATTTTTGCTATTATTTGTATTATGTATTTACTACCACCATACATCTTACCATGCCGTCCTTTTCACTGTCATGGATTATCCTTCATCTTTTTTCATTTGTTAATTGAGAGACAGTTCCAACCTCTAATCCTTTTTCTTTAATAAGAAGGATAATCTGTTCTAACGCTTCACTTGATGGTTTCGTTGGATGCATTAAAATAATTGCACCTGGATGTACTTTTGCCCGTACTCGTTCAACAATAACATGGACTGGAGGACGTCGCCAGTCAATTGTATCTACCGACCACATAACCGTCCACATCCCTTGATTAAACGCTTCTTTGACAACTGTATCATTATAACTACCACTTGGTGGTGCGAACCATGTTACTTTTCGATTTGTATTTTGTTCTATCACTGCATTTGTATCAATTAATTCTTTGCGAATTCGATCTATCCCAACATTACTCATATCTGGATGGCGATAAGAATGATTGCCAAACTCATGTCCTTCTTTTATCATTTTCTTCATCAACGCTGCATTATCCGCTGCCCATTGTCCTTCTACAAAAAAAGTAAGTTGAACTTTATGTTTCTTTAATGTTTCAACAATTTGTTCAACAGAATTATCTTTCCACCCCTTTGCTACATTCATTATAATAGCAACCATTTTCTTTTGACTATTTCCACGATACATAGGAGTCGGCGGTAAATCTCGTAAATGAATCGTTGGCTTTGTTTCCTTTAAAACAACATCTTCTTTCACAAATGTTTTTTTCTTACGCACTTTCTCATATGTTTCCTCTACATCTATTTCGATTCCATTTATTCCCGGAATCGCCTTCCATTCCGGATCAACAACTGCATTTTGAGCTGGTTGACGCATCTCTTTATTTTGTTCCTCAATTTTTCTGTACAATGCATCTTCTTTTTTCCCTTTTGCCATACCCTTATATTGTATAGATATTAATACTACTGCTACTAAAAAAAGAATAGCTATTTTTTTCTTCATCATGAAAAACCTCCTTTTACTAAATTGCCTACATCCCTCCTTCTTTATACAAAAAAAGGATGAACCATTTATTGGTTCATCCTTTTGCTTTTATCTTATTCTTTGCTTTGCTCAGGTTCTTGTGGAAGTGCTTGCTTACGAGATACGTTTACACGACCTTGCTTGTCGATTTCAATTACTTTTACAAGCATTTCATCGCCAATTGCACAAACATCTTCAACTTTTCCTACACGTTCTTTCGCTAATTCAGAGATATGAACTAAGCCATCTTTTCCTGGGAATAATTCAACGAAAGCACCGAATTTTTCAATGCGTTTTACTTTTCCTAAGTAAATTTGACCAACTGCTACTTCACGAGTTAAGTCTTCAATAATTTGTTTTGCACGTTGATTCATTTCTTCATTTGTAGAAGAAATAAATACTGTACCATCTTGTTCAATATCAATTTTTACGCCAGTTTCTTCAATGATTTTATTGATTTGTTTTCCGCTTGGTCCAATAACATCACGAATTTTGTCTGGGTTAATTGCCATAATAACAATTTTTGGTGCATATTGTGATAATTCTTCTTTTGGTTGTGCAATAACAGAAAGCATTGATTGTAAGATATGCATACGTCCTACTTTCGCTTGTGTTAATGCTTCTTCAAGAATTTCACGAGTGATTCCTTTAATTTTAATATCCATTTGAAGTGCTGTTACCCCATGCTCTGTACCAGCTACTTTAAAGTCCATATCACCTAAATGATCTTCCATTCCTTGAATATCTGTTAAGATAGAATAATGTTCACCAGACATAATTAATCCCATTGCAATACCTGCCACTGGTGCTTTAATTGGTACCCCAGCATCCATCATTGCAAGTGTTGATGCACAAATACTCGCTTGAGAAGTAGAACCGTTTGACTCTAGTACTTCTGATACTAAACGAATTGTATACGGGAATTCTTTTTCATCTGGAATAACAACTTCTAATGCACGTTCCCCTAACGCACCGTGACCGATTTCACGACGTCCTGGTCCACGCATTGGTCCAGTTTCACCAACAGAGAAGTTAGGGAAATTATAATGATGCATAAAACGTTTTGACTCTTCTACACCTAACCCATCAAGAATTTGAACATCGCCAAGTGCTCCTAATGTACAAATGCTTAATGCTTGTGTTTGTCCACGAGTAAACAAACCTGAACCGTGTGTACGAGGTAAAAGACCAACTTCAGAAGCAAGTGGACGAATTTCTTCTAAACCACGACCATCCGGGCGTACTTTTTCTACTGTAATTAAACGACGCACTTCTTCTTTCACGATTGTATGTAAAATATCAGCAACTTGTCCTAATACGTCAGCATCTACTTCTTGTTCTTCATAATGATCCATTACACGTTGTTTTACTGCTGAAATTGCTTCTTCACGTGCTTGTTTTTCTGTTACTTGGATTGCTTGTACAAGATCTGTTTCTACCATTTCTCGTACGTCACGCTCTAAGTCAGTATCAACTGCATACAATGTTACTTCCATTTTTTCTTTGCCTACAGCAGCTACGATTTCTTCTTGGAAAGCAATTAAACGTTTAATTTCTTCATGTCCAAAAAGAATTGCTTGTAACATTACTTCTTCCGGTACTTGGTTTGCACCAGCTTCTACCATGTTAATTGCATCTTTTGTTCCTGCTACTGTTAAGTTAATATCACTTTGTTCCATTTGTTCTACTGTTGG
Source organism: Bacillaceae bacterium (assembly GCA_051873875.1). GTDB lineage: Bacteria > Bacillota > Bacilli > Bacillales > Bacillaceae_G > JBJEFI01. The sequence continues at coordinate 45,044 of JBJEFI010000048.1, forward strand.
GTTAATAATAAATTCATCATTTACACGTCCAACAATAACACCAGCAATTGGTCCTTCAAATGGAATGTCTGATACAGATAAAGCAAGTGAAGATCCAACCATTGCTGCCATTTCTGATGTGCAATCTTGATCTACACTTAGTACCATACTTACTACTTGTACTTCATTACGGAAACCTTCCGCAAATAAAGGACGGATTGGACGGTCAATTAAACGGCTTGCAAGAATTGCTCTTTCACTTGGACGACCTTCACGTTTAATGAAACCTCCAGGAATTTTTCCGACTGCATATAAACGTTCTTCATAGTTAACTGTTAGTGGAAAAAAGCCTACTTTTTTCGCTTCTTTTGATGCAGTTGCTGTCGATAATACAACTGTATCTCCGTAACGTACTAATGCCGCTCCGTTTGCTTGTTTCGCAAGCTGACCAACTTCAACAACTAACTCTCTACCAGCCCATGTTGTTGAAAACACTTTTTTGGTTGTCATACTGTATCTGCCCCTCTCTTAATCGGCTTAATCTATGTCAAAATTACAGATTTCACATTTTTCATTTTATTATGTCCAAAAAGATACTTATGTAATACGTTTTATGTTTCATGAATCATTAAACAAAAACGAAAATATATCCAATCCTATAACTAACAAAAAAGCGGGAAAGAAATCCCGCTTTTTACTATCGGCGTAAGCCTAACTTTTGGATTAATTCACGGTAACGAGTTACATCTTTGTTACGTAAGTAAGTTAATAAGTTACGACGTTTACCTACCATTTTTAATAAACCACGACGTGAATGATGGTCTTTTTTGTGAGTACGTAAGTGCCCATTTAACGTGTTGATTTGTTCAGTTAATACAGCAATTTGTACTTCTGGAGAACCAGTATCATTCTCGTTAGTTCTGTAAGCTGCGATAATTTCGTTTTTACGTTCTTGTGTTAATGCCATAATTGGCCACCTCCAAATAATATTTCAATAATCCCCTAATACCTAGCAGTCGTTGGTGGTTCGAGTTGCCACGCATCGGTTCATAAAGTACATTGATTATCATACTACGTTTATTCTTGAAAAGCAAGGTCTTCCTTCAACGTTTGGAAATATTCCATGGCATCCAATTTATCTTGTTGTAACTGGCTAATAAGCTCTTGAATACCGTTAAATTTTCGCTCGTCTCGAAGTCGTTTATGCCATTGAATTTCTACAATTTCCCCATAAATATCTTCATGAAAATCAAATAAATTTGCTTCTACCGTCAATTTTATTTCATCTTCGTAAAAAGTTGGCTTATATCCAACATTACACATGCCATTGTACCATTTTTCACCAACATTTACTTTTACAGCATAAACACCTTTAGGTGGTAATAACCAAGAAGAATGCAATTCAACGTTCGCTGTAGGGAAACCTATTGTTCGACCACGTTTATCGCCATCAACGACTTTTCCGCGCATCATTAAATGGCGTCCTAACAACTCTTTTACTTGCTCTAAATTGCCTTCCTTTAAAAATTTACGAATACTTGTCGAACTAATTTTTTCATTATTTTCATCTACACTTTCAATAACTGTTTGTGTAAACATATTTCTTGAATGAAATGGCATTGTTTCCATTGTTCCTTTTCCAAGCTTCCCATAAGAATAATCAAACCCCGCTACAACATGGATCACATTTAATCCAATAATATAGTCATCTACAAATTGTTGAGGTGTTAATTGAGAAAATGCTTCTGTAAATTCAACAATGAATAAATAATCAATGCCTAATCGTGCCATTTCCTCTACTTTTTGCTGTAGAGGCGTAATGTATTGAACAACTTCTTTTTCACGCTTTAATACAACGGATGGATGAGGATAAAAGGTCATAACAGCACTTTTACATCCTAGTTGCTCTGCTATTTTCTTTGCTTCTAAAATAACTTTTTGATGGCCACGATGAACACCATCAAAAAAACCTAAGGCCATCACTAATTTTTCTTTTTTATCATCATCGTACGTGTATGGATGAGTTAAATATACGGTTTTCACGAATTGTTCACCTTACCTACTTTATATGAGTCTTCTCCTATTTTATCTTTAATTCCCGCTCATTTACAAGTACTTTCATCGGTTTAAACGTTCCATGGTCGTCTTTGCGCTCGTAAATAGCTAAACAAACACCTTCCATCGAGTAGACTCCGACAACATTCTCTTCTTTATATGTAGGAATTTTCAAAAAGACACCATTCATCACACGTGCTGCTGTCGCTTCATCTACGCAATGTTTCGGTAAAAAGGTTAGGGACTTTTCTACTGATGCTAATAATGTTTGTTCTTCTCCATTATCTACTGCTTCTTGGATTTGTTCAAATGTTACACATTGGTCAATGCCAAATGAACCAGAAGCTGTTCTCGTTAAATAAGACATATGGGCAGGATATCCTAATTTTTCTCCAATTTGAACAGCTAACGTGCGAATATATGTACCTTTGCTTACCTTTGCTCGAAAACGAAAGGAAACGGTCTTATCTTCATGAATTGTTGGTTGTTCACTTAACAATGTTAATTCATGAATTGTTACGGTACGTATTGGCCTTTCCACTTCGATTCCTTGACGAGCATATTCATATAATTTCTTTCCATTTACTTTTACAGCCGAAAACATTGGTGGTTGTTGTTGTATTTCACCTGTTAATTCATTAAGCACACGAAGAATTTCTTCAATTGTAATAGTACGTGATACTTCCTGACGACTTACTTCTTCACCATATGCATCTTCCGTTGTAGTGCTATAACCTAGCGTTACTTCTCCTTCATACGTCTTGCTATCTGCCGTTAGAAATTCAACAATTTTCGTTGCTCTTCCAATACAAATTGGCAATACACCTGTTACTTCTGGGTCTAATGTCCCTGTATGTCCCACTTTACGCGTTTTAAATAATTTTCTAATTTTAAATACACAATCATGGGATGTTAATCCTTTTGGCTTATTTAACAATAATACTCCATTCATTGTCTTGCTCCTTTTACGTAAACACTTGAATTTTCATCTCTTAGTGCTAGTTCTGCACTTCTATCTCTTTTCTTTAAACAAAAGGCTGACACCAATTGGGTCAGCCTTTTGTTATTGTCTAATTGTCAAGCATCCTTTGTAGTTAAATAATGCTTGCGATTTTTTCTATTTACTCTGATTGATTTTCATTAGAAATTTGATGAAGGATTTCATTAATACGATTTCCGTAATCAATTGATTCATCAAATTCAAATAAAATCTCAGGTGTTTTTCTTAAGCGAATGCGACTCCCAATTTCAGATCGGATAAATCCTTTTGCCTTCGCTAAGCCTTTTAACGTATTTTGACGTTGAGCTTCATCACCAAGAACAGAAATATAAACAGTAGCAATTTGTAAATCACCTGTTACATGTACATCTGTTACTGTAACAAACCCAATTCTTGGGTCTTTGATTTTGCGACTAATAATTTCTCCAAGTTCTTTTTTCATTTGCTCGCCAACACGATTTGGACGAATTTTCATTTTAGCACCTCACTACTATCGAACACAAATTATTTACGTTCGATTTCTTCCATGATGAACGCTTCAATAATATCGCCTTCTTTAATATCATTGTAACGTTCAATTGTTATCCCACACTCATAACCTTGTGCTACTTCTTTTGCATCGTCTTTGAAACGTTTTAATGCATCTAATTTACCTTCATATACAACGATTCCTTGACGAATTAAGCGAACACCTGCATCACGAGTGATTTTTCCATCTGTTACATAGCATCCTGCTACTTTACCAACTTTAGAAATTGTGATAACTTGACGGATTTCTGCTTGCCCAATTACTTTTTCTTCATATTCTGGATCTAGCATACCTTTCATCGCTTGTTCAATTTCTTCAATTGCTTTGTAGATGATGCGGTGTAAACGGATATCTACACCTTCTGACTCTGCAGTACGTTTTGCATTGGCATCAGGGCGAACATTGAAACCAATAATAATCGCATTTGATGCCGCTGCTAAGATAACGTCTGAATCTGTAATCGCACCAGCGCCAGTATGAATAATTTTTACTTTTACGCCTTCAACTTCAATTTTTTGTAAAGAACTTGCCATTGCTTCTACAGAACCTTGAACGTCTGCTTTTACAATAACATTGATTTCTTTTACTTCACCTTGTTGAATTTGTGAGAATAAGTCTTCAATTGTTAATTTCGATTTTTCACTACGTTGTTCCATTACTTGACGAGTTGAACGAGCTTCCCCAACTTGACGAGCACGTTTCTCATCAGCAAATACCATGAAGCGGTCACCAGCTTGTGGTACTTCATTTAAACCAGTAATGGATACAGGAAGAGAAGGTCCTGCTGTTTGAATACGACGACCAAGATCATTCACCATTGCACGAACACGACCATATGTATTCCCAACAACGATTGGATCTCCAACTTTTAATGTTCCATTTTGAACTAATAATGTTGCAACTGGTCCTTTTCCTTTATCTAATTCCGCTTCGATAACTGTACCGACTGCACGACGATTTGGATTTGCTTTTAATTCTTCTACTTCACTTACAAGTAGAATCATTTCTAATAATTGGTCAATACCTTCGCCTTTAATTGCCGAAATTGGTACGAAGATTGTATCTCCACCCCAAGCCTCTGCTACTAATCCATACTCTGTTAATTCTTGCATTACGCGGTCAGGGTTAGCCGCTTCTTTATCCATTTTGTTTACAGCGATAATAATCGGAACGCCAGCAGCTTTCGCATGAGAAATTGCTTCTACTGTTTGAGGCATTACACCGTCATCTGCTGCAACAACGATAATCGTAATATCCGTTACTTTGGCACCACGCGCACGCATTGTTGTAAACGCTGCATGTCCTGGTGTGTCAAGGAATGTAATTTTCTTTCCTTCAACTTCTACTTGATATGCACCGATATGCTGTGTAATACCACCAGCTTCGCCTGCAGTTACTTTTGAATGACGAATTGAATCTAATAATGTTGTTTTTCCGTGGTCAACATGTCCCATAATTGTAACAACTGGTGGACGCTCTTCTAAGAGACTTTCATCTTCTTGTTCATCCATGAATGTTTCAAATTGTGTTTCATCTAAAACGATTTCTTCTTCCACTTCTACACCATAATCACCAGCAATTAGTTCAATCGCATCTTTATCAAGTTCTTGATTAATTGTTGCCATAATTCCAAGCATAAATAGCTTTTTAACAATTTCAGATGGTTCTTTCCCTAATTTTTTTGCAAGTTCAGAAACAGTAAGTGATTCTACAAACGTAATTTTAGAAGGTAATTCTTTTACCTTTTTCTCTACTGCTTGTTTTGGAGCTTGCTTGTTTCCTTGCTTATTGCCCTTTTTATTGTTTTGTGAGTTATTTTTACGCTGATTCGTTTGAGCTCCCCCCTTTTTTTTCTTTCCAGTTTTTTGGTTGTTTTCAGACTTACCTTCTGTAGAAGATGTTTTTGGATTAAACGCATTATCTAAGTTTACTACTGTATCATCGTCGATTGTCGCCATATGATTAGACACCTCAATATTCATTTCCTTTAATTTTGCCATAACATCCTTTGCTGAAACGTTATTTTTTTTCGCATACTCATATACACGAACTTTACTCATACCTTCACCCCCGAATAAAAACTACGATTGAAGTAATAGTTGTAATTTTTTAGCAAAACCTTGGTCTACAACCGCAACAACAACACGTGCATCTTTTCCGATTGCATTACCTAATAGAGTACGACTTTCTACATTTACAACCGGTACATCGTAGTACGTAGCTTTATCCATTATTTTTTTTGTCGTATTTTCAGATGCATCCGAGGAAAGAATAACTAATTTTGCTCGCTTTTGTCTTACTTCTTTTACGACAAGTTCTTCACCTGAAATAATTTTTCTAGCACGATTTGCTAGACCTAATAAATGAAACCATGAATGATTTTGATTCACCTTGTCTATTCCTTTTCTGCTAGTGATAATAGTTGTTCATAAATCGATTCGCTCACCTTAACACCAAGATGTCGATCTAAAACTGCCTTTTTTTGAGCCATTAAAATAGATTCTTTGTTTAACGTTAAGTAGGCACCACGTCCTGACTTTTTCCCAGTAGGATCAACAGACACTTCTCCCTCTTTTGAACGAACAACACGAATTAATTCTTTTTTAGGCTTCATTTCTTGTGTAACAACACATTTACGCAATGGCACTTTTTTCATCTTGCCTCACTCCTATTCGATCTCCGCATCTACATCGACGTCGTTTGGCTCTTGTTGTAATTCATATAATCCTGAATTAATCGCTTCTGATTGACTCTTAATATCAATTTTCCAACCAGTAAGTTTTGCTGCTAAACGTGCATTTTGACCGCGTTTTCCGATTGCTAATGATAATTGATGATCAGGCACAATCACTAATGTTGATTTTTCTTCTTCGTTTACACGTACTTCTAATACTTGAGAAGGACTTAATGCATTCGCTACGAATTCAACTGGATCACTTGACCAACGAACGATATCAATTTTTTCACCTTTTAATTCTTCAACAATTGTTTGAACACGTTGTCCTTTTGGACCTACACATGCACCAACTGGATCAACATCATCATTATTTGTGTATACAGAAATTTTTGAGCGATCTCCTGCTTCACGAGCAACGGAACGAATTTCAACTGTTCCATCATAAATTTCTGGTACTTCTAATTCGAATAAACGTTTTAATAAACCTGGATGCGTTCTAGAAACATAAATTTGTGGTCCTTTTGTCGTTCTTTCTACTTTTGTAATGTATACTTTGATACGATCGTGTGACGCATATGTTTCATTTGGCATTTGTTCATTTGTTGGTAATAATGCTTCGATTTTTCCTAAATCAACATAGATATAGCGAGCATCTTGACGTTGAACGATACCAGTCATAATATCTTCTGCTCGATCTACGAATTCCGCATAGATAATACCACGTTCTGCTTCACGTACACGTTGTGTTACAACCTGTTTTGCTGTTTGTGCTGCGATACGACCAAACTCTTTAGGTGTTACTTCCATCTCTATTATATCGCCAACTGCATAGTTTGGGTTAACTTGCTGCGCTTCTTCAACTGAAATTTCTAAACGACGGTCAAATACTGCTGAAACCACTTCTTTGCGAGCGAAAACACGGAATGAACCGACTTCTTGATTAAAATCTACACGCACATTTTGCGCTTGATTGTAATTGCGTTTATATGCAGAAATTAATGCTGCTTCAATTGCATCTATAATAATATCTTTACTAATGCCCTTTTCCTTTTCTAAAATATTTAGGGCATCTAAAATCTCGGTACTCATGGTAATCCCCCTTAAAAATTAAATGTTACTGCAAGTCTTGCACTTGCTACTTTTTCATATGGAATTTGAATTTGTTTAACACGAGTTTTTATTTTTATTTCAATCGTTACAACGTCTCCATCGAACGAAATTAATTTACCTTCAAATTGTTTTTCATTTTCAATTGGTTCATATGTTTTTACATAAATTTGTTTGCCAATTGCTTTTTGAAAATCAGCTGCTTTTTTTAGTGGTCTTTCAGCACCTGGAGAAGAGACATCTAAAAAGTACATATCTGTAATTGGATCTTCCGCATCAAGCTTTTCGCTTAGGCGTTCACTTAATTTTGCACAATCTTCTAAGTCAATTCCTTTTTCAGAATCTACAAACACACGTAAAAACCAATCTTTTCCTTCTTTTACGTATTCTACATCTACTAATTCAAATCCAAGCTCCTCAACAATTGGTTGTGCAAGCTTTTCAACAATATCCGTTACTTTCATCATTATTTCCTCCCTTCATCGCGATTCATCGACGAAAAATTCCCTGCCATCTAGCAGGGATTTCTGTTCATTAGTATCTCCAATCATGTTTCAACGGTTAGTTGTAAATGTTTGTGAAAAAACTTTTTTCTTTCTTACATGGGAGAAACAGCTAAATCTAAATATCTTCCTTCACCTCTATTGCTAGATAACACGAAAGAGCGGGTTTCCCCACTCTTTTTTGAAAGATATATTTATTTAAGTCATATTGAATTCTAACACATTTTGATGTTTTTATGCAACAATTTTACTATTTAAAATAAGGAAAGTTGGTTTTGATCAGGTAAATCTCCTAATACACCCATTTTATCAAGTTGTTCAATCAACGTTTTTGATACTTTTCCACGTTGTTGTAAATCTTCTTTTGATAAAAATTCACCATCTTCTCTCGCCTTCATAATACTATATGCAACGTTTGTCCCTAAACCAGCTAAGGCATTAAATGGTGGGATTAATCCATCGCCATCAATAACAAATTCTGTAGCATGAGAACGATATAAATCAATATTTTTGAAATGATAGCCACGTTCACACAATTCAAGTGCTAATTCTAATACTGTTAACAAGTTTTTCTCTTTTGTAGAAGCTTCTAACCCTTTAGCGTTGATTTCTTCTATTTTTGCACGAATCGTTGCAGAACCTTTAATCATTGATTCAATATCAAAATCCTCTGCACGAACCGTGAAATATGCTGCATAGTATAAAAGTGGGTGATGCACTTTAAAATAGGCAATTCGAACTGCCATTAATACATAAGCAGCCGCATGGGCTTTCGGGAACATGTATTTAATTTTCTTACAAGAATCAATATACCAAGCTGGAACTTTATTTTTAATCATATCTTCTTCCCACTCAGCCGGTACCCCTTTTCCTTTACGTACAGACTCCATAATTTTAAAGGCTAGTGATGGGTCTAATCCTTGGTAAATTAAATAAACCATGATGTCATCACGACACCCAATTACTTCACTTAACGTACATGTACCGCTATAAATTAATTCATTGGCATTTCCTAACCATACGTCTGTTCCATGTGATAATCCAGAAATTTGAACTAACTCAGAGAACGTAGTTGGTTTTGTTTCCTCTAACATTTGACGAACAAATCGGGTACCAAACTCAGGAATACCATACGTACCTGTTTTACAAAGAATTTGTTCTTCCGTTACACCTAATGATTCTGGACCACCAAAAATTTTCATTACTTCTGGATCATCTGTTGGAATTGTCTTTGGATCAATCCCACTTAAATCTTGAAGCATACGAATAACAGTCGGATCATCGTGTCCAAGAATATCTAACTTTAACAAGTTATCATGGATAGAGTGGAAGTCAAAGTGGGTTGTTCGCCACTCTGCATTCACATCATCGGCAGGATATTGAATTGGTGTGAAATCAAATACTTCCATATAATCAGGTACTACGATGATTCCTCCTGGATGTTGTCCAGTTGTTCGTTTTACCCCTGTACATCCCATTGCTAAACGTTCTTTTTCTGCTTGTCTAAAAATAATATTATGATCGTTCGCATAGCCGTTTACATACCCAAAAGCTGTTTTATCCGCTACCGTACCAATTGTTCCAGCACGATAAACGTTATCCTCACCAAATAGTACTTTCGTATAGTTATGAGCTACTGGTTGATATTCACCTGAGAAGTTCAAATCGATATCGGGAACTTTATCTCCTTTAAAACCAAGGAAAGTTTCGAATGGGATATCATGTCCATCTTTTATATAGCCTACATTACAATCTGGACAATCTTTATCAGGTAAATCAAAACCTGAACCGACAGAACCATCATTAAAGAACTCCGATTTTTTACAAATTGGACATACATAATGTGGTGGTAGTGGATTTACTTCCGTAATTTCCATCATTGTCGCAACGAAAGATGAACCAACGGAACCACGGGAACCTACTAAGTAACCATCATCTAATGATTTCTTTACAAGCTTATGAGAAATCAAGTAAATAACGGCAAATCCATGTCCAATAATACTTTTTAATTCTTTTTCTAAACGTGCTTCAACAATTTCTGGTAAGTTATCTCCATAAATCATTCGTGCGCGTTCATAACTCATTGCCCTCGTATCTTCATCTGCACCTTCAATTTTTGGTGTATATAAGTCATCTTTAATTGGCTTAATTTCATCAATCATACCGGCAACTTTTTGTGTATTTGTTACAACAATTTCTTTTGCCTTGTCTTCTCCTAAGAAAGAAAAGGCCTCTAACATTTCATCTGTTGTTCGGAAATGAACGTCTGGCAATGTATGACGATTCAGTGGATTGGCACCACCTTGTGAACCAATTAAAATTTGACGATAAATTTTATCTTCTGGATTACAATAATGGACATTTCCTGTTGCAACAACTGGCTTTTCTAATTTTTCACCAATGTTTACTAAGTTAGAAATAATATCCTTTAAATTCGTTTCATCCTTAACTAATTCCATCTCAATCAAATGAGATAATGTTTCTGGTGGCATTACTTCAATATAATCATAAAAACCAATAAGGGACTCTGCTGCTTCTGGAGATTTTTGCATAATTGCTTCAAATACTTCTCCTTTATCACAAGCTGTTCCTACTAGTATTCCCTCTCGATACTTTTGTAAAATAGATCGTGGGATACGCGGCACACGGTAATAATAGTGAATATGAGAATACGAAATGATTTTAAATAAATTTTTTAATCCTTGATCATTTACTGCAAGCAGCGTCACATGGTTTGGACGGCCTCGTTTATAAGAATCTCCTTTTCCCATATCCTTATTTAAATCATCATGATAAAAAATTTCTTTTTCCGCTGCATCTTTTAATAGTTTTAATAATAAATAACCTGTTGTTTCCGCATCATAAATAGCACGGTGATGTTGTACAAGTTCAATATCAAATCGCTTTGCTAATGTATTTAAGCGGTGATTTTTTAATTCTGGATAAAGATAACGTGCTAATTCTAACGTATCAATAACTGGATTTTTAGCAATTCCTTCACCAATATTATATTTTTTATAGCCTGCATTTAAAAAACCCATATCAAAAGAAGCATTATGTGCAACAAAAATATCATCTTTTGACCATTCATAAAATCGTTGTAATACTTCATCTACATCTGGTGCATTACGCACCATATCATCCGTAATACCTGTTAACTCAATTGTTGTTGCCGATAAGGGATGATGTGGATTGGCAAATGCTTCAAATTTATCAATAATTTCTCCTTTATGAATTTTAACAGCTGCCAACTCGATAATAGTATCGTAAATTGCCGATAAACCTGTCGTCTCTACGTCAAATACAATATACGTATCTTCTTCTAATAAGCGATGCTGTGGATTGTAGGCAATTGGAACACCGTCATTTACAAGGTTGCCTTCTACCCCATAAATCATTTTTATTCCATGTTTCTTTGCCGCACCAAATGCTTCAGGGAAGGCTTGGGCAACAGCATGGTCCGTAATAGCAATTGCTTCATGCCCCCATTTTTTCGCTTGAGCGACAAGTGTGCTTACACTTGAAACGGCATCCATCATACTCATTGGCGAATGTAAATGAAGCTCCACTCGTTTTTCTCCTTCAGGTGCTGTATCCCTTCTTATAGGAGTTGCAATTTCGTTAATATCATTAGCGTTCATTACTAAATCACGAACGAATGTATCATTCATTACACTACCACGTACTTTTACCCATTTTCCTTTTTTCAGTCCTTGTAGCAATGGTAAATCATCTTTATCGCGTGAGAACATTTTTACTAAAATAGAGTTCGTATAGTCTGTAATTTTTAGTAGTAATAAATGACGGCCACTTCTTAATTCACGAATTTCAGCATCGAAGATATATCCTTGCACAACGACCCGCTTTTCTTCATCACGAATATAATCAAGAGGTGTAACAAGTTCATCCTTTTTAATTAAATAACCAATAACAATTGGTTCATCTGGATTAATTGGTGCACTTTCTTGCTTGTCTTCTGCCATTTTCATCGCTTCAATTAAGGCTGTATGAGCACGTTCTTTATCTTCTTTTGCTCGCTCCTCCTCGAAACGACGCATTTCTACTTCATTACTTACAATTTGTGTATCGATGTGAAAACGAGGAAAGCCTGCTTCTTCATACCAATTTGTAATATAATTGCCATGCTTTTGCTTTAACGTCGTTCCTTCTAGTTCATTATTTACATTAAAAAATAATTTGTTTCCATCTAATGATGGAACACTCTTTTTTATGTCTACTAAAATCGGAGATAACGACTGAATAGTTTCTACACAAACTGGCCAATATGCTTGTACTTCTTCTTCATTTGAATCGACTTCAATTACACTTATTCGATACCCTATTTTCGCAATCGATTGAAATGCTTCTTTTAATCGATGAACAAATCCTTGGAAAATTGGTACAGGTAATCTTTTTTGAAATTTAAACATAAATGTCCATGATTTATTTTGTTTATCTACAATAACTTTCTCAATCTCTCCATCAGTGAAATATTTCTCAACTATATCTTCTGTTAATTTCAGCTGATCAAGTAGAATTTGAAACCGTTGGTGCTTCTCATTTTGATTCATAACAGTCCTCCATTCTCTTGTCTCATTTTAACATAGTAACCCCCTTCATAAAATAGGGACTATAAAGTGAAATTTTCATCAGTGGTGCTTTTCTTTATCCATCACTGATAGTTAGTTGAACTAATCGGTCCCTTACTACCACTTATCTCCCACTTAATCTTTTTAGTATCAGTTAGGACATGATAAAAAAGGAAGAGGCTTAAAAAAAGTAGCTCTCACTACCTTTTTTAAGCCATCTTATTTATCTATTCTTCCTTATACGTTTCCACGAAAAGAAGCAATTGTTGCTTCTAAATCATCAATTGAGACTTCCATGCTCTCACCTGTTTGACGTACTTTAAATTCAACAATGCCTTCATTTGCTTTTTTCCCAACTGTAATACGGTAAGGAATTCCAAATAAATCACTGTCTGCAAATTTAACACCAACGCGCTCAGGTCGATCATCAATTAACACTTCAAATCCTTTTGCTTGTAGCGTTTGATATAGATTTTCTGCTAATTCACGTTGCTCATCATTTTTTACATTAACTGGAATGATGTGAATATGGAATGGTGCAACTTCAAATGGCCATACTAAGCCTTTTTCATCTCCAAATTGCTCTGCTATTGCAGCTACTGTACGTGATACACCAATTCCGTAGCATCCCATAATCATCGGGTTGCTTTTTCCATTTTCATCAAGGTACGTTGCACCCATTGCCTCACTATAACGTGTTCCTAATTTAAACACATGTCCAACTTCAATTCCTTCTGCAAATTGAATGATTCCTTTTCCATCTGGTGAAGGGTCACCAACTTGAATAAAACGAACATCTGCAAATTGGGATACTTGATAGTCACGTCCATGATTTGCATTTATATAATGAAAACCTTCCACATTTGCTCCACAGCAACCATTTACAATTGACGCTACTGCATTATCCGCTATAATTGTTACATTGCTTGGACAATTAATTGGACCAAGAGAACCTACCGTGCACCCCATTACTTGAGATGCTTCCTCTGGTGTTGGCATTTCTACATTTGTTCCACCTAATACATTTTTCACTTTAATGTCATTTACTTCATGGTCACCACGAACTAATACTAATACATACTTTTCATCCACTTTAAATAACATTGATTTAATGCTTTTTTCTACTGGTAAATGTAAAAAGCTTGTTACTTCTTCAATTGTTTTTTGATTTGGCGTTTCTATCTTTTGTAAGGCTGCCTCTGCTTCGTTACTCTTTTCATAGTTTACTACTACAGGTGCCATTTCAATATTAGCGGCAAAATCAGATTCGTTAGAGAAAGCAATTGTATCTTCTCCAATCTCTGATAATACCATGAACTCATGTGTATCCTTTCCACCCATTGCGCCTGAATCTGCTATTACAGCACGGAAATTCAAGCCACAACGGCGAAATACGTTGCTATATCCTTCATATAAATCATTGTACACTTTGTCTAATGACTCTTGTGAACTATGGAAAGAATACGCATCTTTCATTAAAAATTCTCGACCTCTTAATAATCCAAAGCGAGGACGTTTTTCATCACGGAATTTTGTCTGAATTTGATAAACCGTTAATGGTAATCGTTTGTATGATTTTACTTCGTCACGAACAAGTGATGTAATGACTTCCTCATGAGTCGCACCTAATGCAAACTCACGATTATGACGGTCGCTCATTCGCATTAATTCTGGTCCATAAGAATACCAACGTCCAGATTCTTGCCATAATTCAGCAGGAGCTAGTGCAGGCATTAACATTTCCACTGCACCTGCATTATTCATTTCTTCACGAACGATATTTTCGACTTTTTTTAACACTCTTAACCCTAAAGGTAAAAAGCTATATATACCTGACGCATTTTGACGCATAAACCCTGCACGTAAAAGAAGTTGATGACTCTTTATATCAGCGTCACCTGGAACTTCACGTAACGTTGGACTTAATAACATACTTTGTTTCATTACCTATTACACTCCTATAAAAAAAACTTTTTAATATCATTCCAAGTTACGACAATCATCAATAACATAAGTAAAGCAAAGCCAATAAAATGAACCATACCTTCTTTTTGACGATCAATTGGTTTTCCTCTTAATGCTTCAATTCCGAAGAATAATAGACGACCACCATCTAACGCTGGAAGTGGAAGTAAATTTAAGACACCTAAGTTAATACTTAAAACAGCTGTCCATTTCATTAAATAAACAAATCCAGATTGCGCTACCTGACCAGTCATGGAAGCAATTCCAATTGGTCCTGATAGCATTTCAATTGAAAATTTTCCTGTAATCAATGAACCTAAGCCAACTAAGAGTTCTTTTGTCCAATTGTATGTTTCTGTAAAACCACTTTGTAATGCTTTAAAAACGGACTTTTCTGTCGGTTGGTAAACACCAATAATTCCGTATTTGCCCTCTTGATTATCTTGAAGCTTTGGTGTTACCGTTTTTTCTAATTCTTTTCCATCCCTTACAATTTTCATTGTAATTTCTTTTTCAGGATTTGCACGAACGATGGAAACAACATCTTCCCAAGAGTTTGTATTCTTTCCATTAATTGTTTCAATTTTGTCACCTTGCTTTAAACCTGCTTGATAAGCGGCACCATCTGTTGTCAGCTTACCTAAGATAGGTTTATTTATCGGTGTTCCTTGAATAAAGCCAATTGCAATAAATAAAACAAATGCTAAAACGAAGTTCATTAGCGGTCCTGCAAAAATAGCTAACGAACGACTCCCAATCGATTTAGACGCAAATTGTCGATTGTATGGTGCAATTTGCATTTTTTGCCCATGTTCTACAATAAATGCTTTCTCATCAATTCCATAACGCTCTTTGATTTCTTCATCTACATATCCTTCAACATATAAATCATGCTCTAAATCGATATTCGCTACTTGAATTACTTTTGCATTTGGATTCTTATGATAATTGTCAATTAATATTTTATTTACATTTCCAGCATCATTAAATAATAACCCAACTGTTTGCCCTGGTTTTATTTCGACAACTTCTGGATCTTCTCCAGCCATTCGTACGAATCCCCCAATTGGTAATAAACGAATTGTATAAACTGTTTCATTTTTCGTAAACGAAACTACCTTAGGTCCGAATCCAATGGCAAATTCACGACATAAAATACCCGCTCTTTTCGCAAAGTATAAATGCCCTAATTCATGTACAAAAACAAGTACACCAAAAATTAACACAAAGGAAAAAAACGTAACCAATTTCAACACCCACCTTTATGAAATTTGAGACTGAATAAATGCTCTAGTATGACAATCAATTTCGCCAATCTCTTCTAGTGTTGGATCTTTTATCACAACATGTTGCTCCATTGCTTTTTCAACCAAATCTTCAATTTGTAAGAAGGTGATTTTTTCTTTTAAAAACGCGTCCACTGCAACTTCATTTGCTGCATTTAATACAGTCGGCATGCTACCACCAATTTTTCCTGCATCATACGCAAACTTCATGCAACGATATCGTTCAAAGTCCATCTTTTGAAAATGAAGTTGACCATACTCCCATAGTTGTAATTGCTTTGCATCTGTAAGACTAATACGATGTGGATACGTTAATGCATATTGAATTGGTATACGCATATCAGGCGTACCTAGCTGAGCCATAACACTCGTATCTTTGAATTCTACTAATGAGTGAATAATACTTTCCTTATGTAAAAGGACGTCTATTTTATCATAAGGCATGTCGTATAACCAATGTGCTTCCATTACCTCTAGTCCTTTATTCATCATCGTTGCAGAATCGATAGTAATTTTAGCTCCCATTGACCAATTTGGATGATTCAGCGCATCCGAAACTGTAACATTGGTTAACTCTTCTCTTTTTTTATCACGAAAACTACCACCTGAAGCCGTAATAATAAGGCGATTTACCTCTTTTTCACTCTCTCCATTTAAACATTGAAAAATAGCCGAATGCTCACTATCAACAGGTAAAATCGCAACTTCATTTTCTTTTGCTGCTTTCATTACAAGATGTCCTGCTGTTACTAATGTTTCTTTATTTGCAAGGGCAATTGTTTTCTTCGCTTTAATCGCTTCCATTGTTGGTTGTAATCCAACGCTTCCAACAACTGCCGTTACAACTACTTCTGCCTCTTGTGCCAATGCAACTTCTGTTAACCCCTCTTGTCCATAAACAATTTTCGTTCCACTTACTTTCGCTTGTAAGCGTTGCGCATCGTCTTTATTTATAACAGAAACTAGCTTAGGCTTAAATTCATGAATTAACTCTTCCCCCAATGCGATATTTCGACCAATTGAAAATGCCGTTACATTAAACTGATCTTTATGTTTACGAACCACATCTAATGTTTGTGTCCCAATTGAACCTGTCGCACCTAAAATACTTATTTGCTTCATCGTTTACTCCTTTACATTAAATAAATCCTATGATACTTAAAATAGGTAACACAAACAATAAGCTATCAAAACGATCTAGGATTCCACCATGTCCTGGTAAAATGTTTCCAGAATCTTTCACACCATAATGACGCTTAAATGCAGATTGCACTAAATCCCCCATTTGTCCAAAAACAGAGGCAAAAATCGTCACAATGATAAGCATAGGTAGTGTTACGTTTAATGATACAAAGAAATGATAAACGATTGCAACTACAATGGCACATAAAATACCACCTAAAGAACCTTCAATTGTTTTATTTGGACTAATTTCTGGCCATAACTTTCGTTTTCCTACTGCTTTACCAACAAAATAAGCACCTGAATCTGTTGCCCAAATAATAAATAAAGCAAAGAAGATAAATTCAACGCCATGCATACGTGTTTGTAAGAAGTAGTAAAATCCTCCGCCTACATAAATAACACTAATAAATAAAAAACCAACATCATCAAAATCAAATTTATTTTTAGATATTACAGTGTATGACAGAATAAGTAATACGATGCCAAGCATCCACGCCATCTTATTCACATGTATACTTTCATCTGGTAACAGTAATACCCATAAAACAACAAAAATAAGCACAGATGGAACAGATACTATTTTTATTCCTTTCATTCTTAACAATTCATATAAGCCGATTGTCGCAAGGGCAATCGTTAAAAGAAAAAAGGGTAACTTCCCATAAAAGACAATTGGGATAAAAAGCGCCGCTGCTATTATCCCCGTTATAATTCTTTGTTTCATTTATTATCACCTTTTTATAAGCCGCCGTAACGACGATTTCGTTGTTGATATTCTGCTATCGCTTCTACAAAATGTTCCTCTGAAAAATCTGGCCAAAATACATCGGTAAAATATAATTCAGAGTATGCAATTTGCCATAATAAAAAATTACTAATGCGCAATTCTCCACTTGTTCGAATTAACAGTTCAGGATCATCATAGTCTTTTGTTAATAAATAATTTGAAATTGTTTCATCCGTAATCTCATCTGCTTTTATTTCACCAGCTTGACATGCTGATGCAATTTGCTGAACAGCTTGTGTGATTTCATTTCGACTACCGTAATTTAGTGCAAAATTTAAAACCAATCCTGTATTATGCTTTGTTTCTTCTACAGCTTTTTCAATTGCACGATACGTATAACTTGGTAGTTCTTCTGTATTTCCCATCATTTTGACAACAACATTTTCTTTTATTAACTCTGGTAAAAATGTCCCCATAAATTCTTCAGGTAATTTCATTAAGAACTCGACCTCTTTTTTTGGTCGTTTCCAATTTTCTGTTGAAAAAGCATACAATGTTAACACTTTTACACCTAAAGCATTTGCTGCCTTAGTAATTTGCTTAACTGTTTCCATTCCTTGTTTATGTCCAGCAACACGTGGTAAATTACGTTTTTTAGCCCAACGTCCATTTCCATCCATAATAATTGCTACATGCTTTGGAATTTCACCTTCTGCAACGACAGAACATAAATCCTTATTATCCTGCTCTTTATCTTTCCAATAACGAAACCTTTTTAACATACATTTTGCCCTCCAATGGCAACAAACTCCCAAAAACGGAAAAGCCCCCTTACATTAGCTGCAAAGAGGGAATTTCCTTCAGAAATTAAACTTCCATAATTTCTTTTTCTTTATCTTTTGTAATCGCATCGATTTTTGCAACGTGCTCATCTGTTAATTTTTGAACATCATTTTGATATCCACGTACATCATCTTCAGTGATTTCCCCATTTTTTTCTAACTTTTTAAGATCGTCGTTACCATCACGACGTACGTTACGAATTGTTACTTTCGCTTCTTCAGCAAGTTTTTTCACTTGTTTTACTAGGTCACGGCGACGCTCTTCTGTTAAAGCTGGGAAAATAATACGAATAACAGAACCATCACTTGATGGATTTAAACCTAAATCTGATTTTAAAATTGCTTTTTCAACATCGCCTACAGAAGACTTGTCATAAGGTTGAATCACGAGCATACGTGCTTCAGGAATTGAAATTGTTGCTAATTGATTAATTGGTGTTGGTGCACCATAATAATCTACTGTAATACGATCTAAAATTGATGCAGAAGCACGACCAGCACGGATGCTAGCTAGTTCTCTTTGATAAGCACCAATTGCTTTATCCATTTTTTCTTTTGTATTTTTAATTACATTTTTCGGCATATTATTTTCCCCTCACTATAGTTCCAATATTTTCTCCAACAACAACTCGTTTAATGTTTCCTTCTTCTGTAATTGAGAAAACGATTAACGGAATATCGTTGTCCATACATAATGAAGATGCTGTTGAATCCATAACACCTAAACCTTCATTAAGAACATCTAAGAATGTTAATTCATCATATTTTGTTGCATTTTCATCAACACGTGGGTCTGCGTTATAAACGCCGTCTACATTATTTTTAGCCATTAAAATAACATCTGCTTCAATCTCAGCTGCACGTAATGCTGCAGTTGTATCTGTTGAGAAGTATGGATTTCCTGTCCCCGCTGCGAAAATCACAACACGAGCTTTTTCTAAGTGGCGAATTGCCTTACGACGTATGTATGGTTCAGCAACTTGACGCATTTCAATTGACGTTTGTACGCGTGTTGGAATACCTAAGTTTTCCAAACTATCTTGAAGTGCTAATGAATTCATTACTGTTGCAAGCATTCCCATATAATCAGCAGCAGCACGGTCCATGCCCATTTCTTCGCCAATTTTTCCACGCCAGATGTTTCCGCCACCAACAACTACAGCAACTTCTACACCTAATTCTGCTACTTCTTTTACTTGTTGTGCAATTGTTTTAATGACAGAAGGGTTAATACCAAAACCTTTTTCACCTGCTAGTGCTTCTCCACTTAATTTTAACACAACACGTTTATATTTTGCTTTTGTCATCATGAACCTCCGTTAGTACTATTTTTCTCTCTTTAAAAATAGGGAACACACATTGTGTTCCCTATCCATTTCCAAATTAGTTACCGCGTACTTGGTTCATTACTTCTTCAGCAAAGTTATCTTGTTTTTTCTCGATACCTTCACCAACTTCGTAACGTACGAAACTTGCCACTGTAGCACCTTTTGACTCAACGAATTTTCCAACTTTAAAGTCAGGGTTTACTACATATGATTGGTCTAATAAGCAAATTTCTTCGAAGTATTTGTTTAAGCGACCAACAACCATTTTTTCAACGATTGCTTCTGGTTTACCTTCGTTTAATGCTTGTTGTTTTAATACTTCACGCTCATGTGCGATTTCTTCTTCAGATACTACAGAGCGATCAATGTATTTAGGGTTAACTGCAGCGATGTGCATTGCAACACCTTTTGCAGTTTCTTCATCATTTGTACCTGCTAATACAGTTAATACACCAATGCGTCCACCCATGTGTAAGTATGCACCGAATGCATCTGCATCTGTTTTAGATACAATAGCAAAACGACGTAAAGTGATTTTTTCACCAATTGTTGCAATTGCATGGTTGATGTGGTCAGCAACTTTAGTGCCATTTTCCATTGTTACTTCTAAAGCTTCTTCAACTGTAGCTGGTTTATTAGCTAATAATGCAGTAGCTAGCTCAGTGATTAATGTTTTGAAGTTATCGTTTTTAGCAACGAAGTCTGTTTCAGAGTTTACTTCTAAAATAACAGCGTCGTTACCTTCTGTTTGGATGAAAGTTAAACCTTCAGCAGCGATACGATCAGATTTTTTAGCAGCTTTTGCGATTCCTTTTTCACGTAAGTAATCGATTGCTTTCTCCATATCGCCATTTGTTTCTGTTAATGCTTTTTTACAATCCATCATACCTGCGCCCGTTTTTTCACGAAGCTCTTTTACCATAGATGCTGTAATTGCCATTGTCTATTCCTCCTATTATGTAGTTCGGTTATTTCAACACGATAATTGATTATTTTTTATAAATGCTACTTTGTTAGTATCTCCTTAATAAGGTATGAACATAACAAAGTTATCTAATAAAAAGGTGATAATAGAGTTGCCCCCCTTATCACCTTTTGTTTGCTAATTACTCAGCAGAAGCTACTTCTTCGCCTTGTTTAGCTTCTAAAATAGCGTCAGCCATTTTAGCTGTTAATAATTTAACTGCACGAATTGCATCGTCGTTTGCAGGAATTACATGATCGATTTCATCTGGATCACAGTTTGTATCAACAATACCGATGATTGGGATGTTTAATTTACGTGCTTCCGCAACAGCGATACGCTCTTTGCGTGGGTCAACGATGAATAATGCATCAGGAATTTCTTTCATATCTTTAATTCCGCCTAAGAATTTCTCTAAGCGTTCTAATTCTTTTTTAAGACCTACTACTTCTTTCTTAGGAAGTACTTCGAAAGTTCCATCTTCTTGCATTCTTTCGATATCTTTTAAACGTTTAACACGTTTTTGAATCGTTGAGAAGTTTGTTAATGTACCACCTAACCAACGTTGGTTAACGAAGTACATACCAGAACGGATTGCTTCTTCTTTAATAGCTTCTTGAGCTTGTTTTTTAGTACCAACGAATAAGATGTTACCGCCTTCAGCAGCGATTTCTTTCATTACGTTGTACGCTTCTTCTACTTTGCGAACTGTTTTTTGAAGATCGATGATGTAGATCCCGTTACGCTCAGTGAAGATGTATTTTTTCATTTTTGGGTTCCAACGGCGTGTTTGATGACCGAAGTGAACACCAGCTTCAAGTAATTGTTTCATTGAAATTACTGACATTGTGTTTTCCTCCTAAATGGTTTTTTCCTCCGCTAGCTGTCAACTCTATATACAACTGAATTCTTCAGCACCTGTATATAAATCGGCTACCGTGTGTATTAACACCACCAACAACTATATCATATTCATAAATATGATTCAAGCTTATTTTTAGGTGTTTTGTTACTCTTTTACATTTTTTGTTTTCTGTATTTTTGAAAAAACTACAGAAAAAGCCGAGTAATATACTCGACTTTTTCAATCGTATCATTAGTTTGTTTTTAATTTTTCAAGTTCAACTAAAAACTTACCATTTAATACTTTAATATACGTACCTTTCATCCCTAATGAACGAGACTCAATTACGCCTGCACTTTCTAATTTACGAAGAGCATTTACGATAACTGAACGTGTGATACCAACACGGTCTGCAATTTTACTTGCAACAAGTAATCCTTCATTTCCATCTAATTCTTCAAAAATATGCTCAATTGCCTCTAATTCACTATAAGAAAGTGAGCTAATTGCCATTTGAACAACTGCTTTACTTCTTGCTTCTTGCTCGATTTCTTCTGTTTTCTCACGAAGAATCTCCATTCCAACTACTGTTGCACCATATTCAGCTAAAATTAAATCATCATTTGAGAAAGAACGACTTAAACGAGCTAATACTAATGTTCCTAAACGCTCACCGCCACCAACAATTGGTACAATCGTTGTTAATCCTTCTTGGAATAGTTCACGATTTTCAACTGGGAAAGCTGTGTACTCACTGTCAATGTCCACGTTTGATGTTGTTTCTGTTAATGTTAGAATCCCCTCTGTATATCCTTGTGGGAATTGGCGATCTGCTAACATTTTTTTCATACGATCATTTTCAATTTGTTGATAAATCGCATAACCTAATAACTTTCCGCGGCGACTTACGATAAATACGTTTGACTCAATTACTTCTGTTAACGTATCTGCCATTTCTTTAAAGTTTACTGGCTTTCCTGCTGATTGTTGTAAAAGTTTATTAATGACTCTTGTTTTGCCTAGTAATTCCATTTTATTTATATCCTCCTAAAACTTCTAAAAAATCACAAAATATATTGGCTTAAATCTTTGTTTGTTGAAATTGCTCCTAGCTTCTCTTCAACGTATTGTGGGGTAATAGTAATTGTACCAAGTTGAATTTCTGACGCCTCAAAGGATAAATCTTCGAGTAATTTTTCCATAATAGTATGTAACCTTCTTGCGCCAATGTTATCCGTTTCTTGATTCACATTAAAAGCAATTTCCGCTATCTTACTAATAGCATCGTCAGAAAATTCAATTTGTATACCTTCTGTCTCTAATAATGCTTTATATTGTTTTAATAGTGCATTGTTCGGTTCTGTTAAAATTCGAATAAAATCTTCTACCTGTAGTTTTGTTAATTCCACTCGAATTGGAAAACGCCCTTGAAGCTCTGGAATTAAATCAGATGGTTTAGACATGTGAAATGCACCAGTGGCTATAAATAAAATATGATCTGTTTTTACAGCACCATATTTTGTTGTGACAGTGGAACCTTCTACAATAGGCAGAATATCTCTTTGTACACCTTCGCGTGATACATCAGCAGATTGCGCACCTCTACGACTTGCAATCTTGTCAATCTCATCAATGAAAACAATTCCAAGTTGTTCTGCTCGGTAGATTGCTTCTGCATTTACTTCATCCATATCAATTAACTTGCCTGCTTCTTGAGACGCTAACACTTTTCTAGCTTCGCTAATTTTTAATTTTCTTTTTTTCGTTTTCTTTGGCATGAATGAGCTTAACGCATCTTGCATGTTCATACCCATTTGGTCCATTCCTGCATTCGTGAATAAGTCTAACATGGACGATGCTTGCTCTTCAACCTCTATCGAAATAATATCATCTTCTAATTGCTTTGCGGCTAATTGAAATTCAACTTTTCTTCTTTTATTTGCAAGCTCTGCATCTTTTTGTTCAGAGCTTGATTGTTGTTGTTGCTGATTGCCACCAAATAACATTTCAAGGGGATTCGTGTAATTTGATTTTTTCTGCTTATCTGGAACTAAAATTTCAACAATACGTTGATTTGCTAATTCCTCTGCTTTTTCAGCTACTTCAACCATTTTTTCACTCTTCACAATGCGAACGGCGGTTTCTACTAAATCACGAATCATCGCTTCTACATCTCGGCCGACATACCCAACTTCTGTGAATTTTGTTGCTTCTACTTTCACAAATGGAGCTCCAACCAATTTTGCTAAACGTCTTGCAATTTCAGTTTTACCAACACCAGTTGGCCCAATCATTAAAATATTTTTTGGAGAGATTTCATCTCGAATACTTTCCGATAATAAACTGCGACGATATCGATTACGCAATGCTACCGCTACAGCTTTTTTAGCCTCATTTTGACCAACAATATATCGGTCTAATTCACTAACAATCTGTTTTGGAGTTAAATTCAGCTTCACTTTAAACCCTCCCTACAGTTCTTCTACAATTACTTGATCATTTGTATACACACATATTTCTCCAGCAATGTCCAACGCTGCACGGGCAATCTCTGCTGCCGACATTGAATCACCTGTGTATCGTTTTAGTGCACGACCTGCTGAAAGTGCGTAATGGCCACCTGAACCAATTGCTAATATTCCATCATCCGGTTCAATTACTTCACCTGTACCAGATACTAACAAAATACTTTCTTTACTCATGACAATTAACATTGCTTCTAATTGACGTAGTACTTTATCACTTCGCCATTGCTTTGCCAATTCCACAGCAGCACGTTGGATATTTCCGTTATACTCTTGAAGTTTTCCTTCAAACATTTCAAATAATGTAAAAGCATCAGCAACAGAGCCAGCAAAACCAGCTAATACTTTTCCATTAAATAACTTTCTAACTTTACGAGCTGTATGTTTCATTACCACTGCATTTCCAAATGTAACTTGCCCATCTCCAGACATTGCACACTGTCCGTTATGATGAATAGCAAAAATGGTTGTTGCATGAAAATTTCCCATAAATACGCCTCCTTTAGGCTTAGGCTCTTGGATGATGCGCCATATAAACATGTTTTAATCGCTCTTTCGAGACATGTGTATAAATTCCTGTTGTTGATAACTGTTCATGGCCCAACAATTCTTGAACAGAGCGTAAGTCTGCACCATTGTTTAATAAATGTGTTGCAAAAGAGTGTCTTAGCATATGAGGAGAAATATGTAAAGAAGCTGTCACAGTTTGCATCATTTTTTTTAAAACCAATCGTACTCCATCATCGGTTAATGGTGTACCACGATGATTTAAAAACACCTTTTTCTGAGAATTACCTTTGTTTAGCTTTTGGTATCCGTCATGATAATACTCATCCAATGCTTTCTTGGCATATTCTCCAAAAGGTACATAACGTTGCTTCTTTCCTTTCCCCAACACTAAAACAGTCCCGATAGTAAAATCTATGTCTGACCATTCTAAATTACAACATTCACTAACACGAATTCCTGTCGCATACAACAATTCAAGTAATGCTTGATTTCTCTGACCGAGAGGTGTTGAAAGATCGCTACATTGAAAAAGCGGTTTTAATTCTTCTTCATAAAAAAACTTCGGAATGGATAACTCTTTTTTCGGTAACGTTGCATGGGCAAATGGATTTGTTGTTACAAGTTTTTCCCTACTTAAAAAACGATAAAAGCTTCGTAAACTAGAAACTTTTCGGGAAACAGTTTTTCTTGTTAAACCGCTCTCGTGTAATGTCGTTAAGTAAAGTCTAACATCTGCATATGTAACATCCTGAAATGACATTATCTTTTCTTCTTGCATAAAAGTTAAGAATTGTTTTAAAACAGTTTCATAACTGACAATTGTATATTGTGAATAATTTCTCTCAACTTGTAAATATTCTAGGTACAATTGACATATATTTTTCACATTCATACCGCTTTTCACCTCGCAAGGATATGAAAATTAAATCCCTGTATTCATATTAACAAGAATAATCATCATTTCCTACATAAAATCAGCAATTCACAAAAAATTCTATCTTTTCTAACGCACGTTTTGCATAAGCTTCATAACGTTCTGCTTTTTTCTTCACTCTTGTTTCTAACGGGGCAAAAATTCCAAAGTTTGCATTCATTGGTTGGAAATGCTTTGGACTTGTTGTCGTAATATAATGAGCCATACTTCCCATCGCTGTTGTCGGAGGTAGTGTAACTAATTCTTCGCCTTTTAATTTACGAACGGCATTAATGCCAGCTAATAACCCAGAGGCTGCTGATTCTACATATCCCTCTACACCTGTCATTTGGCCTGCAAAGAATAAATTATCCTTATTTTTAAATTGATATGTTGCTTCTAATAAATTAGGAGAGTTAATAAATGTATTGCGATGCATCACACCGTAGCGAATAATTTCTGCATTTTCAAGCCCTGGAATTAAGCTAAATACTTCTTTTTGCGCTCCCCATTTTAAATGCGTTTGGAATCCTACTAAATTATATAAAGTCCCAGCCGCATTATCTTGACGTAATTGAACAACTGCATACGGTGTTTTTCCTGTCTTTGGATCTTCTAATCCAACTGGCTTCATTGGACCAAATAACATTGTTTTCTTTCCGCGTTTTGCCATTACTTCAATCGGCATACATCCTTCAAAGAAAATTTCTTTTTCAAATTCTTTTAATGGAACAACTTCTGCTGTAATTAAAGCTTCATAAAATTTATCAAATTCTTCTTCTGTCATCGGACAATTTAAATAAGCAGCTTCTCCTTTATCATAACGAGACTTTAAATATACTTTATTCATATCGATGCTTTCTTTTTCTACAATTGGTGCTGCCGCATCATAGAAGTAAAAATAATCTTCACCTGTTAACTCTTTAATCTTGTCTGACAAAGCAGAGGATGTTAATGGACCTGACGCAATGATTGTTACACCTTCTGTTGGAATTTCAGTTACTTCTTCATGAACGACGGTAATATTCGGATGATTTTTTAATGTTTCTGTTACTTTTCCTGCAAATTCATGGCGATCAACTGCTAGAGCACCGCCTGCTGGAACAGAACATTCATCTGCACAACGAATAATTAATGAATCTAGCTTTCTCATTTCTTCTTTTAAAACGCCAACTGCATTTGTTAAATTATTTGCACGTAACGAGTTACTACATACTAACTCTGCAAATTGATCTGTATGATGAGCTGGTGTTTGTTTTACAGGACGCATTTCGTATAAACGTACTTTCACACCACGTTTTGCTATTTGATATGCTGCTTCACTTCCAGCTAAACCTGCTCCAACTACATTTACAATTAATTCACTCATTTTTTTCACCTATCTATTCTCTATTTAGTAAACACATACAGTATAACCAAAAAAACGTGAGCTTTCTACAGCTCACGTCTGTTGTTCTTCACTGTAATCACAGGATACACATTGCACTTGTGTTCCTTTCTTTAATTTCTTTTCTACGAGCATGCTATCACACTTTGGACAAGAACGTGCAATTGGTTTGTCCCATGAAACAAATTCACAATCTGGGTAGCGATTACAACCGTAGAAAATACGTTTCTTCTTACTTTTACGTTCAATAATTTGTCCTTCTTTACACATTGGACAAGGGACACCGATTTCTTTTACAATCGGTTTTGTATTACGACAGTCTGGAAAATTAGAGCAGGCAATAAATTTACCATATCTACCCATTTTATAAACCAATGGCTTTCCACATTCTTCACACATTTCACCAGTTGGTTCATCTCTTATTTCCACTTTTTGCATTTCTACCTCTGCTTTCTCTAAACTTTTAGAAAAGCTACGATAAAATTCATCAATAACATCAACCCAGTTTTCAACACCAGCCTCTACTTTATCTAAGCTACTTTCTAGATTGGCTGTAAATTCCACATTAATTACTTCTGGAAAGAATTCCTTCGTTAAAGAAATTACAATCTCTCCAAGCTCGGTTGGAATAAATCGTTTATTATCTAGCGTTACGTATCCTCGTTTTTGAATTGTCTCTAACGTTGGTACATAAGTAGAAGGTCTACCAATTCCTAATTCTTCAAGAGTACGAACAAGTCTCGCCTCTGTATAACGAGGAGGTGGTTGGGTGAAATGCTGTTTTGGTTCTATTTCTTTTTTGATTAATGATTGCCCCTCTTCAAGAACAGGCAACATCTTATCCTTTTCTTCGACCCCATCATCGTTACTTTCTACGTATACTTTCATAAAACCTGGAAATTTAATTGTAGAACCATTTGCTCTAAATTTCACACCATTGTCTGTTTCAATATCTGCTTTTACTGTATCTAAAATTGCAGGAGCCATTTGACTTGCTACAAATCGTTCCCAAATTAACTTGTATAAGCGATACTGATCTCTCGATAAATATGCTTTTAGTTCTTCAGGGCGACGTAACGTGGATGTTGGACGAATCGCTTCGTGAGCATCCTGTGCGTTTTCCTTTTTGACTACTTTCTTTTGCTCTGTTCCTACAAATGGTGCACCATATGTATTTTCAATGTATTCCCTTGCTTCTTTTTGGGCTACTTCAGAAATACGAGTTGAATCAGTACGCATATACGTAATCAAACCGACGCTTCCTTCTTTTCCTAGCTCAATACCTTCATACAATTGTTGAGCAATTGACATTGTTTTCTTTGCACGCATGTTTAATTTACGTGCCGCTTCTTGTTGTAACAACGATGTAGTAAATGGAACGGAAGGATTACGTTTTCGCTCTTTGTGTGAGACACTCTTCACTTTATAACTAGCATCTTTAAGAGATTCGATAATCTCCTGTACTTGTTCTTCATTTGTTAATGCAATCTTTTCACCGTTAATGGAGTGAAAAGAGCCTTCAAAGACTTCATTATTTGCAAGAAATTGGATTTTAAGCGTCCAGAATTCCTCTGCTACAAACGCTTTTATCTCTTCTTCACGTTCAATAATTAGTCTTACTGCTACAGACTGAACACGACCTGCACTCAATCCTTTTTTTACTTTTTTCCATAATAATGGACTAATGTTATAGCCCACTAAGCGATCTAATACCCTTCTCGCCTGTTGTGCATCTACTAAATTCATATTAATCGCACGTGGAGCTTTAAACGATTCTTTAATTGCGTCTTTTGTAATCTCATTAAAGACAACTCGACATGGCGATGCTGTATCGATATTTAATGTATGTGCTAAATGCCAAGCAATCGCTTCTCCTTCACGATCGGGATCGGCCGCGAGAAAGACTTTCTTCACTTTTTTTGCAGCTGTTTTTAACTCTTTTAATACTGGCCCTTTGCCACGAATTGTAATATATTTTGGTGTAAATTCATTCTCAACATCTATCCCCATCTGGCTCTTAGGTAAATCACGCACATGCCCCATTGATGCAATGACTTTATATTTCTTCCCTAAATAACGTTCAATTGTTTTTGCCTTTGATGGAGACTCTACTATTACTAAATAGTCTGCCATTCATTTGCCTCCCTAGAGGTTATTTACCTTCTGTGTGTTTATTTTTAATAATGTATATAAATTAATATATAAAAAATACTAATTGTCAATAAAAAATAGATACGTTTGTAAAAAAACTCTCTTTTTTTGTATATTCTTACAAGTTTTAAAAATAATCCACTCTCGGTGCAATTATATGGCACTTTTATAGTATTGTAAAGGTTTTACGAAATCCCCTCAATTTCTGACAAAATATCTGATGCCGACATGACCAACTTTGCACCTTGTAAAATTAGGTAATTTGTCCCCATTGATTCCTTTGAAAATATCGAACCTGGGCATGAAAAAACTTCCCTTCCTTGCTCAAGTGCTTGATCTGCTGTAATTAAAGAACCACTTTTTTCTTTCGCCTCAATCACAACGACTCCTTTGCTCATCCCGCTAATAATTCGGTTTCTTTTTGGAAAATACCATTTTTTTGGTCTATATGGAGGTGGATATTCTGTTATGATTAAATTTTTTTTTACCATTTGACTTGCTAAAGACCTATTTTCCTCTGGATAAAAATAATCAAATCCAGAGCCTAATACACCAATTGTTGGTATATTTTCCTTTATACAAGTACGATGAACAAGGCCGTCAATTCCTGTAGCTAATCCACTAACAATGGTGTGATTTGCGTCTTTTAACTGATTAATAAGGGTAGCGACTAATGTTTCTCCATATGGAGTTGGCTTTCTTGTCCCTATCATACTAATCATTTTATCATTAGACAATAACTGATTATTTCCCTTGGAATATAAGACATAAGGAGGATCGTATATTTCTTTTAACAGTGGAGGATATAACGGGTCAAAAAGGGTAATTGGTGTGATGGATTTTTGTTGAAGGTCATTTAAAATAGCTTGAGGGGTGTAGCTTTGCTGAAATGCTTTAAATTTGTTTCGTTGAATTGGTGTAAATTGGAGGATTTCACTAATTTCTGATTCATTTTCAATAATTTTTTTATCTTCCAAACTTGCTTTTAAAAGTAAACTCATTCGCCTATAATCATCTGCTAAAAAATAGTGCCAATAAAGAAGATCTGATAATTTCAATAGAAACCAATCCTTTCTTTTAATGGGCCACTTAAAATGATTTAAGCAGCCCTTTTTTATTATTTTACAATTGATTCTTCATGAGTTAAACATTTTTCATATAACCCATTTTCTTTAATCGCTTTAATTAATGTTTCCCCAATAACAGATGGTGTATCTGCAACTTCAATACCACATTCACGCATTGTGCGGATTTTTTCTGCTGCTGTACCTTTACCACCTGAAATAATTGCACCGGCATGACCCATACGTTTTCCTGCTGGTGCAGTTTGACCACCAATGAAGCCTACGACTGGTTTTGTCATATTTGCTTTTACCCATTCTGCTGCTTCTTCTTCAGCAGTACCACCGATTTCACCAATCATAATAACTGCATACGTATCTGGATCTTCATTAAAAGCAGTTAAAACATCAATAAAGTTGGTGCCGTTAACTGGGTCTCCACCAATTCCTACTGCTGTTGATTGACCAATTCCAGCAACTGTTAATTGATGAACTGCTTCGTATGTTAATGTTCCAGAACGCGAAACAATACCTACGTGCCCTTTGCGGTGAATATATCCAGGCATAATACCAATTTTACACTCTTCAGGTGTAATAACACCAGGACAGTTTGGTCCTACTAATCTTGTTGTCTTTCCTTCCATGTACTTTTTCACTTTTACCATATCTAGTACAGGAATGCCTTCTGTAATACAAATAACGATATCTAATTGTGCATCTATCGCTTCCATAATAGCATCTGCAGCGAATGCTGGTGGCACATATACAACCGATGCATTTGCGCCAGTTTCCGCTACTGCTTGAGCAAGTGTATCAAATACAGGTACACCTTCAATTGTTGTTCCACCTTTTCCTGGTGTTACCCCACCAACAATTTGCGTACCATATTCAAGCATTTGTTTACTATGGAAAAGACCTTGAGATCCTGTAATCCCTTGAACAATGACTTTTGTGTCTTTATTAACGAAAATACTCATTTTTTCTCCCCCTCGCTTATCCGACTAATTCAACAATTTTCTTCGCACCATCAGCCATTGATGTTGCAGAAGTAATATTTAAGCCAGAGTTTTCTAAAATTTGTTTTCCTAACTCTACATTTGTTCCTTCAAGCCGAACAACTAGAGGTAAATTTAGGCCTACTTGTTTTGTTGCTTCAACAACACCGTTAGCGATAACATCACATTTCATAATACCACCAAAAATATTAACAAAAATACCTTTTACATTTTCATCAGAAAGGATAATTTTAAATGCTTCTGTTACTTTTTCTGTCGTTGCACCGCCCCCAACATCCAGGAAGTTAGCTGGGTCTCCGCCATAATATTTAATAATATCCATTGTAGACATTGCTAAACCAGCTCCATTTACCATGCAGCCAATGTTTCCGTCTAATGAGATATAGTTTAAATCATATTTTGATGCTTCAATTTCTTTTACATCTTCTTCCTCTAAATCACGTAGTGCAACAATATCTTTATGACGATATAATGCATTTGAATCAAAATTTAATTTTGCATCTAGTGCCATTACTTTTCCATCACCTGTTACAACAAGTGGATTAATTTCAGCAATTGAACAATCTTTTTCAATATATGCTTTGTATAAGCTCATCATAAACTTTACAGCTTGTCCTATTAGCTCTTTTGGAATATTGATATTAAAAGCGATACGACGCGCTTGGAAGGCTTGTAAGCCGACCGCTGGGTCAATATACTCTTTAAAAATCTTTTCAGGTGAATGTTCTGCAACTTCCTCGATTTCTGTTCCACCTTCTTCAGATGCCATTAAGACAACATTCGAAGTAGCACGATCTAATACTAATCCAACATAGTATTCTTTTTTAATGTCACAGCCTTCTTCAATTAGTAAACGCTTTACTTCTTTTCCTTCTGGGCCAGTTTGATGTGTAACTAATACTTTCCCTAATATTTCATTGGCATATGTACGAACTTCATCCAAACTTTTCGCAACTTTTACACCACCAGCTTTTCCACGTCCTCCAGCATGAATTTGTGCTTTTACGACATGGACAGCTCCACCTAATTCTTTCGCTGCCTCAACCGCTTCTTCTACTGAAAAAGCAACTTTTCCATTTGGAACGCTTACACCATAACTACGAAGCAATTCCTTCCCTTGATACTCATGGATATTCATTGTTGACATCCCCCTTTGTTTCACATTCAAAAAAACGGTACATAACGGACCGAATATTCAGCTATATTTTAACACCTTTGAACTATTCAGACAATTTTTTAAATTAAAAAAAGAAAAAGAGTGGATTTTCCCACTCTTTTTCACCTAGCTACTCTCTTCTTGTCTCTACTTATTTTCCTGTGTCTTTTATTGGCGCAAAAGACTTACGATGTTCGTCTAATATCCCAAATTCATAAATTGCCTCTAAATGTTCTTTCGTTCCATACCCCATGTGCTTTTCAAATCCATAGTTTGGATGTTTCTTTCCTAATTCTTTCATCATGCGGTCTCTCGTTACTTTTGCTACAATCGATGCAGCAGCAATCGAAATACTATTAGCATCTCCTTTAATAATGGATTGTTGACCTATCTCTATCGGCAATGTCATTGCATCAATCAGCAAGTACTCTGCTTTTACATTTAATTGACTAATTGCCTTCTGCATTGCTACCTTCGTTGCCTCGTAAATATTAATTTGATCAATTTCTTTTGCTTCTACAATTCCAATCCCATAGCTAATACAATGCTCAATAATATAGTCATAAAAAGCATCTCTTTTTCTTTCTGATAATTTTTTCGAATCATTAATACCAGGTAAATAAAAATCTGTTGGCAAAATAACCGCTCCCGCTACAACAGGTCCAGCCAAAGGTCCACGGCCTACTTCATCTACACCAGCAATAAATTGAATGCCCTTATTCCACAATTGTGTTTCATATTTAGACATTTCCATAAACTTAGCTTTTGTTTTTCGCTCATCCTCTTGCTTTTTCTCCCACTTTTTTAAAAGAGTCTGAACACCTTTACGAGAATCCCCACGTAATTCCTCTAATACTTGTTCAGAAAGACAATTGTCTTGTATGAGTTGCTGAATTTCTTTAATCGTTCTTGCCATCTTCCTTCTCCTTTATATCGCTAAACTAAAAGAAAGGTACGCATTATTGCGTACCTTCTTCTTCTTTTTCTTCAAAATCGCTTGGTACTTCAAAGGTTAAATCACCTAATTTACCACCACGAAGTTCACGAATAATTAATTCTGCTGCTTTATCATAATCGATAAAACCACCGCTTACCATACAACCACGTTTTTTGCCGATTTCCTCAAATAAAGCAACTCCTTCTTCAGGAATTTCAGTTAAATGAAAACGTTCTTCTAAACGTGTTGGATAGTGTTCTTTCATATAATTCAATGCAAACAACGTAATATCTTGCAAATTTAAAATCGTATCTTTAATTGCACCAGTTGTTGCTAATTTATATCCTACTAATTCATCTTCGAACTTTGGCCAAAGAATACCTGGTGTGTCTAATAACTCCATCTCTTTTCCTACTTTAATCCATTGCTGTGCTTGCGTTACACCAGGGCGATCTCCTGTTTTTGCAATGTTTTTATTGGCAAGACGATTGATAAGGGTTGATTTCCCTACGTTTGGTATCCCAACAATTAAAGCTCGAATAGCACGAGGCCTTACACCTTTTGCCGCCATTTTATCAAACTTTTCTTTCGTTAATAGTTTACAGCTATCAATAATTTGCTTTAATCCTCTTCCTGACTTCGCATCGACAGGAAGTGCCGTTAAACCTTGTTCTTTAAAATAAGTAATCCACTCTTTTGTTTTATGATTATCAGCTAAATCTGCTTTGTTTAAAATAACTAAACGAGGTTTATGCTGAACAATTTCATCAATCATTGGATTTCGTGATGATAAAGGTAACCTTGCATCTACTAATTCAATTACAACATCAATTAGTTTTAATTTTTCTGTTACTTGTCGGCGAGCTTTCGCCATATGTCCAGGAAACCATTGAATTGTTGCCATGAACTTCACCTACTTTACAATTCTAATATCATTTAGTGGCCAATAAATAATGTTAGTTTTACCAAAAACAGCATCAATCGGAACAAAGCCAATTTGGCGACTATCTTTGCTGTAGCGTCGATTGTCTCCCATTACAAATAGATGTCCTTCTGGCACTTTACTTTGTCCTGTCAGTTGTTCTAAGGTAAAATCATACGTTAATGGACCATCTGTCACTTCACTTTTATATTCTTCTAAATAAGGCTCTTCATAAGCCTTTCCATTTATGTACAATGTATCATTTCGATATTCAACTTTATCCCCAGGTAAGCCAATAACACGTTTAATATAATCCTTCGATTCTGTTGCTTTAAAAACAATAATATCAAAACGATCTGGTTCTCCAATATAGTTAGAAAGTTTATTTACAATCATTCGATCACGGTCATGTAAAGTTGGCATCATTGAAACACCATCTACTAAGATTGGTGCAAATAAAAATTGACGAATGACAAAGGCTATAACCAATGCCACTACAATTGCTTTTATCCACTCTACTAACCCACTTTGTTGTTTTTCCTTTGCCATTAAAATGCCCCCCTCATAAAAAAACTATCTTTTTATAATATAATTAGGAAAAAAGGAGCTTGATATACAAGCTCCTAAATAACAATTATCGGATTTCTTTAATACGAGCAGCTTTACCAGATAATGCACGTAAGTAATAAAGTTTTGCACGACGTACTTTACCACGACGAACAACATCAAGTTGTGCAATCTTTGGTGAATGAACTGGGAATGTACGCTCTACGCCTACACCGTAAGAAACTTTACGAACTGTGAAAGTTTCGCTGATACCGCCACCACGACGTTTGATTACAACACCTTCAAATAACTGGATACGCTCACGAGTACCCTCAACTACTTTCACGTGTACGCGAACAGTGTCACCAGGACGGAAAGCTGGAAGATTTGTTTTTAATTGTTCTTTTGTAATTTCTGCAATAATGTTTTGCATTGAAATCGCTCCTTTTCCACAGACGCTCTTGCGACTCCTTGGTCACAGCGGAACATCGCTAATTTATACCTACATACGTAAGTCACAAAAGTTATCATAACATAAATAAAAAGTGGATGCAATATACTTCTTATTCATTCTTAAATTCTTCTATCCAAGCCTTTTCTTGCTTCGTTAGTTCTTTATGTTGCAATAGATCAGGACGTCTTGTATACGTTCTTTTTAAGGACTCACGATGGCGCCATTCCTCTATTTTTGCATGATTTCCAGACAATAAAACATCCGGCACTTTTAAGCCTCGAAAATCGGCTGGTCTTGTGTAATGAGGGTGCTCTAACAACCCAGTACTAAATGAATCTTCCACTGCTGAACTTTCATTTCCTAATACCTCTGGTAACAACCTTACAACTGCGTCTGTAATTACCATTGAGGCAAGTTCTCCACCCGTTAACACAAAATCACCAATTGATATCTCGTCTGTTACTAAATGCTGACGAATACGCTCATCATAGCCTTCATAATGGCCACATAAGAAAATTAGATGCTCTTCCTTTGCTAATTCTTCCGCCTTTTGTTGTGTAAAGCGTTCTCCTTGTGGGCACATCAAAATAACACGTGGCTTTGTTACCGTTTCTTTCGTCAATGCATCTACTGCATCAAATAGCGGCTGTGGTGCAAGTACCATTCCTGCCCCTCCGCCGTATGGATAATCATCTACTTTATTATGTCTATCTGTTGTATAGTCACGAAAATTGTGCACTGAAATATGAGCAGCCTCTTTTTCCTGTGCTTTTTTCAAAATAGATGCTCCAAATACACCATGAAACATTTCTGGAAATAGAGTTAAAATATCAATTTTCATTACTCAATTAATCCTTCCATTAGATGGATAATAATTTTCTTTTCTTCTACATCAATTTCTTTTACAATCGATTCAATATATGGAATAAGGGCATCCTTTTTCCCTTTTCTCTTTAAAACCCAAACATCATTGGCGCCTGTTTCAATAATTTCACCAACTTTCCCAATCTCTTCTCCTTCTTCTGAGAAGACAATACAACCGATGATTTCATGGTAATAAAATTCATCTTCTTCTAATTCTACTAACTGATCTTCTGTTACTTGTAGAAGACAACCTTTAAATTGTTCAACTTCATTTATATTATGAAATTCTTTAAACGTTAATAAATCAAAAGATTTATGTTGTCGATGAGAAGCAACCGTTACTTTCACTTGGTCACCCTTACCTTTTTCAATATACAACGTATTTCCAAGTGTGTAACGCTCCTCTGGAAAATCTGTTTTAGAAATAACACGAACTTCTCCACGCACACCGTGTGTGTTTACAATTTTACCTACATTATATAATTTCATTTCTTTCACCTCTATTACAAGCTTCTCCATTTTTTTCGTATGTATATGAAAAAAAGGTGAGGAAGTCCTCACCTTTTACTTAATTTCAACACGGACACGTTGCTTTTGTTGATGAGCAACTGCGTTTACAACTGTGCGAATAGCTTTTGCTACACGACCTTGTTTACCGATAACTTTCCCTACATCTGTAGGATGTACAGATAACGTATATACAATTTCGTTTCCTTTTGTTGTTTCTTTTATTGAAACTTCTTCCGGAAAATCCACTAAATCCTTCACAATTGCTGCAATTAATCCATTCATACGCGTCACAACGAATTACTTGCTGTATTTTGCGTTATGGAATTTCTCTAAGATACCTTGTTTAGAGAAAAGGTTACGTACTGTGTCAGATGGTTTTGCACCATTTTGTAACCATTTTAATGCAGCTTCTTCATCAATCTTTACTTCAGCTGGTTGAGCTACTGGATTGTAAGTTCCGATTTCTTCAATGAAACGTCCATCACGAGGAGAACGAGAATCTGCAACAACTACACGATAAAAAGGTGATTTTTTTGCACCCATACGTTTTAAACGAATTTTAACTGCCATAATTAATAGCACCTCCGAATATATTTCACAGTTATTTATAATAGCAACTGTTTTGATGTTTGTAAAGTATTTTTTCTTAACACATGAAAAATATTTCTTATCCAATACTTAATTTTACATAAATGGGAATTTAAAACCTTTTTTCCCTTTGCCTTTTTGGGCGTTGGACATCATTTTCATCATTTTTTTCATCTCATCAAATTGTTTAACAAGACGATTAATTTCAGGAACAGTTGTACCGCTTCCTTTTGCAATTCGTCGCTTACGGCTAGAATTTAATAAATCTGGATTTTCTCTCTCTGCCTTTGTCATGGAACGAATAATGGCTTCAACATGATTAATTTGTTTTTCATCAAATTGAACATTTTGCATGCCTTTCATCTTATTCATTCCAGGGATCATTTTTAAAATATCTTCCATTGGTCCCATTTTACGAACAGCACCTAATTGTTCTAAGAAATCATCAAAAGTAAAAGACTGTGTACGCATCTTTAACTCTAGTTCTTTTGCTTTCTCTGCATCAACAGCTGTTTGTGCCTTTTCAATTAGGGTTAATACATCGCCCATCCCTAAAATACGGGAAGCCATTCGCTCTGGATGGAAAGATTCTAATGCATCTAATTTTTCCCCTAAACCGACAAATTTAATTGGCGTATCTGTAACAGCTTTAATAGATAATGCCGCACCACCACGAGTGTCACCATCTAACTTTGTTAAAACGACTCCCGTTAGACCTAAGTCATCATGAAATTTCTTCGCTACATCAACGGCACTTTGACCAGTCATTGCATCCACAACTAATAAAATTTCATCAGGATTAGCGATTTCTTTTACGCCTTTTAATTCATCCATTAAATTTTCATCAATATGCAGACGACCTGCTGTATCAATTAATACATAATCATGGTGGTCTTCTTTTGCCTTTGCAATCGCCTGTTTCGCAATTTCAACAGGACTTACTTGATCACCTAATGAGAAAACAGGCATGTTTAACTGTTTACCTAATGTTTCAAGCTGCTTAATCGCTGCCGGACGATAAATATCCGCTGCTACAAGCATTGGTTTACGATTGTATTTTTTACGCAATAAATTAGCTAACTTACCCGTTGTTGTTGTTTTACCAGCACCTTGTAATCCAACCATTAAAATAACTGTTGGTGGGCGATTAGCAACTGCAATTTTGCTTTGCTCTCCACCCATTAAAGCCGTTAATTCATCTTGTACAATTTTCACGACCTGTTGCCCTGGTGTTAAACTTTTTAATACTTCTTGCCCAACTGCACGCTCAGAAACACGCTTTACAAAGTCTTTTACAACTTTAAAGTTAACATCTGCTTCTAATAGTGCTAAGCGAACTTCTCGCATCATTTCTTTTACGTCTGATTCCGTTACCTTCCCTTTGCCACGAAGCTTCTGCATCGTTTGCTGAAGTCGGTCGGCTAATCCTTCAAATGCCATAATGCCGCCTCCTTATTCCAATGTTTCCATGCGCTGAATGATTTCCATTACATCTTCATCCATATTTGAACTTACTAACTGCTTTAATTGTTCAAGTAAACGTTGACGTTGTTGAAATTTATCTAACAATAGTAATTTTTGTTCATATTCTTCAAGCATCGTTTCTGTTCGTTTGATATTATCATATACTGCTTGTCGACTCACATTAAATTCTTCTGCAATTTCCCCAAGAGAATAGTCATCTAAATAATAAAGTGACATATAGCTTCTTTGCTTAGGGGTTAACAACGACTGATAAAAATCAAATAAATAGTTCATTCTCGTTGTTTTTTCGAGCAATTCCCTCACCCCTTGTTAAGTAAAATACCTTTACATTTTTCTAGTTTACAGTGAAAAAATTTTCATGTCAAGCAGAGGAAGTGCCTTAACGAGAACATTATATTGCTTATAAATATCCATTCTCACAGCACATCCTATTTACTGAAATGAAACAGAAGATATCTGTCTATTTCTTTCTATTTATTCTTTTTCTTCCATCATTAAATCGCCGAATAAACCATAGACGAATTGGTTCGCATCAAAGGCTTGTAAATCATCCATTTTTTCACCTAACCCAACAAACTTAACAGGTACTTTTAATTCACGACGAATAGCTAAAACAATACCACCTTTTGCAGTACCATCTAATTTCGTTAATACAAGACCCGATACATCTGTTGCTTCAGAGAAGATTTTTGCTTGAGACAAGCCATTTTGTCCTGTCGTTGCATCTAGTACAAGCAATACTTCATGAGGACCATTTGGTACTTCACGTTCGATTACTCGCTTAACTTTCTCTAATTCTTTCATTAAGTTTACTTTATTTTGAAGACGACCTGCTGTATCACATAGAAGAACATCTACTTTTCTTGCTTTTGCAGCTGCAACCGCATCATACATAACTGCCGCTGGATCAGAACCTGCCGTTTGCTTAATTACGTCTACACCTACACGCTCGCCCCATACTTC
The DNA here is from genome assembly GCA_051873875.1 of Bacillaceae bacterium. Lineage (GTDB taxonomy): Bacteria > Bacillota > Bacilli > Bacillales > Bacillaceae_G > JBJEFI01. Next base: position 84,612 of record JBJEFI010000048.1, read on the forward strand.
AAGTTGTTCAATGGCCCCTGCACGGAATGTATCGCCAGCTGCAAGTAAAACAGATTTTCCTTCTGATTTAAACTTATGAGCAAGCTTTCCGATTGTCGTTGTTTTCCCAACGCCGTTTACCCCTACGAATAAAATAACAGTCAAGCCATTCTCTTGCATATTTAAAGAGATATCTGTAGAGGCACCTTCGTTGTATAACTCTACCATTTTTTCTGAAATTACTTCACGTACTTCTTTTGGATCTTGAATGTTACGGCGTTTTACTTCGTCTTTTAATTCATCAATTAATTGTAGAACTGTATTTACCCCAACATCTGCACCAATTAAAATTTCTTCTAACTCATCGAAGAAATCTTCATCTATTTTACGGTAGCGGTATACTAAGTCATTTACTTTATCAGAGAAAGAATGACGTGTTTTCTCTAATCCTTGTTTAAACTTTTCTGTTACACTTTCTGTTTGCTGAGATATTTTTTCTTTTAGTTTTTTAAAAAAGCTCATGGTAAACCTCCTAATTGACAACTTTATCTGTTACTTCATCTAATCGGACAGAAACAATTTTTGAGACACCTGATTCTTGCATTGTTACTCCATAAAGCAGGTCACATTCTTCCATCGTTCCTTTTCGGTGTGTAATAACAATAAACTGTGTTTCATTGCTAAATTTCTTTAAATAATTCGCATAGCGCACTACGTTTGCCTCATCTAAAGCTGCTTCTACTTCATCAAGAATACAAAACGGTACAGGACGAACACGTAAAATAGCAAATAATAAAGCAATGGCTGTTAAGGCTCTTTCTCCACCTGAAAGTAGACTTAAATTTTGGAGTTTCTTTCCTAATGGTTGAGCAACAATTTCTACTCCTGTATTTAATAAGTCATCTGGATTTACTAAAATCAAGTCTGCACGTCCACCACCAAATAATTCTGTAAACACTTGTTTAAATTCTGCCTTTATTGCGTAGAAAGTGTACTCGAAACGTTTTTTCATTTCTTCATCCATTTCACCAATGACTTGATATAACGTTTCTTTCGCCTCTGTTAAATCACTCTGCTGAGAAGCTAAGAAATCATGACGCTCTTTTACACGCTCATATTCTTCAATCGCCCCAATATTAACCGTTCCTAACTCTTCAATTGTTCGTTTAATTAATTTAACGCGTTTTTTTGCTTCTTCTATAGAAATCGATAAGAAGAACTTCTCTTTTGCTGCTTCAAAAGATAATTGATATGTTTCACGCAAGTGATTTAAACGATTATCTAACTCCACATCTAGACGGTTGATTTTCACTTCTTCTTCTTTTAACAATTCAAATAAATATTTATGTTGACGTTTTGTTTCCTTTAATTCATTTTCAATTGTTTCTAGTGTTTCTCCAAGGCTGAAGCGTTGTTCACGACGAGTACTAATCAATTCGATTGTGACACGACGTTCCCCTTCTTTTCTATCGTATTCTTCTTGAAGGCTTTCTTCTGAAACATCATTATTTAAAATGTTCGAATGAAGAATGCTAATTTCTTCTTTGGCAGCAGTAATTTGCTGTTCATATTTTTGAATTTCTTCTTTTATGCTACGTATACGTTCTTCTTTATTTTGAATAACTTGTTCTTGGCTAGCAACTTTTACTTTTAAAGCTGTAATTTGTTGAGATAGTTCTTCTTTAGAAACATGCTCTTGTGTCTTTTGCTTCGTTAATGATTCAATTTGTTTGTTTAAATCGTCAATTGTTGTTGTTAAACTTTCCATTTCTCGCTCTAATGTAGCCATGCGCTCTTGTTTACGAGTTGACTCTTTTAAATTTCCTGCCATTTCAAAGTCATATAAAGAAAGGCGGTCATTAACACTCTTTAATTCTAACTCTATTTTTTGTAATCCATTTTCTTTTTCTTGTAAGTGTAATCGTTGTTGTTCAAATTTTCCTTTTAGCGCATCAACGTTTCCTTCTTCAGTTGAAATTTGCTTTTTAATCGAACTTACTTCTTCTTCTGTTTCTTTTGTTTTTTCTTGCATATACGCTAATTTTTCAACTAATTCTTCTAGTTCACGTTGGCGACTTAATAAAGACGATTTTGATGTTTTAGAAGCACCACCTGTCATCGAACCGCCAGGATTGACAACATCTCCTTCTAAAGTGACAATTCGGTAGCGATAGGCAATATCTTTTGCGATTGCATTGGCATCTTTTAATGTTTTCGCAACAATTATATTTCCTAATAAATTCTTTACAATGTTTTCATTTGCTTTCTCAAATTGAACAAGGTTACTACCGATACCAATAAAACCAGGATTATTTTTCGCACGATGAAAAATATCTAGCGGTAATTCTCTCGATTTAATAATATTTCGTGGTAAAAATGTTGCTCTTCCATATTGATTTCTTTTTAAGAAACCAATTGCTTTAGAGGCAAATTGTTCATTTTCAACAACAACATGTTGCATACCTGCACCTAAAGCTGTTTCAATCGCTACTTCTATTTCTTGTGGTACAGTAATTAACTCAGCAACAGCCCCAACAATGCCTTCTAATTCCGTTTCTCTCGCTTTTAACACTTCTCTTACACCTTGATAAAAGCCAGAAAAGTCTTCTTGCATCGCATCTAACATTTCTTTACGAGACTGGGCTTTTTGTACATAGTGATAGGCTTTATATAATTGTGCCTCTTTTTCACGGTACATTTCTTTTAAAGCCGCAATATGTTTTGTTCGCTTTGTTGCTTCTTCGCTTAAACGATCTACTTCTTTTTGAACACTTGCTACATCGTCTACCATTGCTTCTTTTGTCGCTGATAGTTCTTTTCTCATTGAAAGATAACGATCATTTTCTAAATCTAGTCGTTCACTCTTTTGTGAATCACTATCCGCTTGCTGTTGTAACAAGTTAAATTCATTACGATTTGATGCTCGTTCATTTAGTCGTTCAATATATTCACTTTTTAACGCTTCTAACGCTTCTTCAATATTTTGACCAATGGAAGCAAGGAACTCTTCTTTTTCCTTTAATTGCGTCATTACTTCTTTTAGTTGTTGCTTTATTTGTTTTAATTGTTGCTGTTCATCTTGTTGCGACAGGATCGCATTTTCTTTTAATTCTGTGTTCTCGGCAATTTGTTGTTGTAATTGATTGAAATATTTTTTCGAGTTATTTCTACGCTCTCGAATTAACTGCTTTTGACCATCAATTTTCTCAATTTCTTTTGTAGCTACAAGTAAAACTTCTTGCAGCTGAGAAATAGATTCGTCTAAAGCTACCATTTCATCTCGATGTTGGGCTACTTTACTTTCTTTTTTCGATAACGCTGTTGTTAATGTAACTTCTTCTTGTTTATGAACTTCAAATTCTTTCGATAGATGTTCCCATTTTTCATGTAACTCTTCAATTTCATAAACAATTAGTGCCCCTTCTACACTTTCGAGTTCTTCTTTTTTCTCTAAGTACTCTTTTGCAATTTCAGATTGCATTCGAAGTGGTTCAATTTGACTCTCTAATTCATATAAAATATCTTCTACACGATTTAAATTATCTTGTGTTTCATTTAATTTTTGCTCTGCTTTACGCTTACGCGTTTTATACTTTAAAACACCTGCCGCTTCTTCGAAAATACTGCGACGTTCTTCAGCCTTACTACTTAATATTTCTTCTACTTTCCCTTGGCTAATAATAGAAAATGCTTCTTTTCCTAAACCAGAGTCCATAAATAACTCAACAATATCTTTTAAACGACAATGTTGTTTATTAATAAAAAATTCACTTTCACCCGAACGATACACTCGACGTGTCACACTGATTTCATTATATGCAAGAGGAAGTCTACCATCTTCATTATCGAGAGTTAACGTTACATCTGCTACGTTTAACGCTTTTCGACTATCACAGCCGGCAAAAATAACATCTTCCATCTTTCCACCACGCAACGACTTTGCAGATTGCTCCCCTAATACCCAACGTATCGCATCAATGATATTGCTTTTACCACTACCATTTGGCCCTACAACTGCCGTTACACCTTGTTTAAACTCTAATGAAATTCGATCTGCAAAAGATTTAAACCCAACAATATCTAAACGCTTGAGATACAAACTATCCTCTCCTTCTAAATAAAATACAAACAAACCCCCTTTTTAGGGGGAAATGTTTACTCGTTTTCTTTTAATTTCGTTAATGCTTCTTGTGCTGCATGTTGCTCCGCTTCTTTTTTCGACTTACCAGCACCTAAACCGAGTTCTAAACCATTTAACGTTACACGTGAAACAAACTCACGATTATGGGCAGGTCCACGCTCATGTAAAATTTTATATTCAATATTTCCACTACCATCACGTTGAATCAACTCTTGTAATTGACTCTTATAGTCCATAACATGAGAAAATTCGCCTTTATTAATTTTAGGATAGACGATTGTTTCTAAAAATAAGCATACTGCCGCTAACCCTTGCTCTAAATATAGAGCCCCAATAAACGCTTCAAAAACATCCGCTAATAATGCAGGTCGCTCACGTCCACCTGTCATTTCTTCTCCTTTTCCTAACAATACTAACTCGCCAAAGTTCATCTCGTTAGCAAAGCGTACAAGTGATGGTTCACAAACGATAGCTGCACGCATTTTTGTTAGTTCTCCCTCACTCATTGTCGGATACTTTTGAAACAAATATTGAGAAATGGTCAGTTCTAATACTGCATCTCCTAAAAATTCCAAACGTTCATTATCCTCATAAGGGCGCTTACGGTGTTCATTCACATAAGAGGAGTGTGTAAACGCTTGAATTAATAACTTTTGATTTTGAAAGTGAATACCCATTTTCTTTTGAAACTTATTAAATGATTCGCGTATATGATAATCATATTTTCTTTCGCGATTTTTTCGATTATTTGACATAAGAACCTCCCATCATACACCTGATAAAACATATTGTTTATAAAACAGAAAAGAGGAGAAGCCCAAATAGGCTCTCCAACTATGATTAAAGACGCTTTTGAATAAACTCCACAGCATCACCAATTGTTTGAATCTTTTCTGCTTCTTCATCAGAGATTTCTGTTTCAAACTCATCCTCTAATTGCATCACTAATTCAACTACGTCTAGAGAATCAGCACCTAAATCTTCCTTGAAGCGTGCTTCAGCTTTGATTTCTGATTCATCTACACCTAATCGATCAACGATAACTTTTGTAATACGTTCTAAAACATCTACGTTTGCCATTCTTTTTCACCTCCCTCAAATATTATAGTAAAAACACAATGAAAAAACTAGCTAAACTTTGAGAAAATATTGAAATTACATTGCCATTCCGCCATCAACTTGAAGGACTTGACCCGTAATATAATTACTTTGGTCACTTGCTAAAAAGATAACTGCATGGGCAATATCTTCTGCTTCTCCAAATTTTCCTAGTGGAATTAATTTTTTCATTTCCTCTTTTATGTTCTCAGATAATTCATGTGTCATATCTGTCACTATAAATCCTGGAGCAACCCCATTTACTTGAATATTACGTGGTGCTAATTCACGAGCTGTTGATTTTGTCAGCCCTATTACACCAGCTTTTGCAGATACATAGTTTGCTTGGCCAGCGTTCCCCATAATACCTACTACAGAGGAAATATTAATTATCTTTCCTTTTCGTTGACGCATCATCGGACGTGATACAGCTTTTGTACATAAAAACACACCTTTTAAATTTGTGTTAATGACATCGTCCCACTCATCTTCCTTCATTCGCATTAGTAAGTTATCACGCGTAATGCCGGCATTATTTACTAAAATATCAATAGAACCAAATTGTTCAATTGTTGCTTTTACTAAGGCTGATACTTCTTCAGAATTAGCTACATTGGCTTTATAAGCGATGGCTTCCCCACCAAATCCTTTAATTGTATCTACTACTTCGTTAGCGGCTTTTTCATTTCCTGCGTAGTTAACAACAACTTTTGCGCCATTTTTCGCTAAAGCAATAGCGGTAGCACGACCAATCCCGCGCGATGCACCCGTTACAAGTGCTACATCTCCATTTAACATACCTCTTCCTCCTTATATGCAGTTAAAAATTGTTCCAATGATTGTTGATTAGAAACGGAATATACTTTTACATTTCGATTAATTTGTTTCACCAGTCCGGTCAACACACTTCCAGATCCTACCTCAACAAACGTTGTTACGCCTTGTTCGATCATATATTCAATACTTTCATACCATCTAACTGGCGAATATAATTGTTTGACAAGGTTATCTTTTAACGACTCATGTTCCATTTCTTTTGCATAAACATTTGATACAATTTTGGAATGAGGAATGTTGAAAGAAATCTTTTCTAACGTATTTTTTAGTTCCTCTGCTGCTGGTTTCATTAATTCAGAATGGAAAGGACCACTTACGCGAAGCATAACCGCACGTTTTGCCCCTTGTTCTTTGGCTCGTTTTGCCGCTTCTTCTACGCCTGCTTTCGTTCCTGAAATAACAATTTGATTTTTGCTATTTAAATTAGCTAGTCCAACCGAAGAAACTTGTTCACTTACCTCAGCAACAATTTGTTCTAATTTTTCTTTCTCCATACCTAATATTGCGGCCATTGCCCCTTCTCCTGCTGGGACTGCTTCGTCCATTAGTAAGCCACGCTTATGAACAGCCTTCACACCTTCTTCAATCGACATTACACCGCTTGCTACCAGTGCCGTGTACTCTCCTAAACTATGACCTGCTACATAATCAGGAACAATGCCCTTATCTTGTAATTGAAGATACATACTATAGCTTGTAGCTAATAAAGCAGGTTGTGCATAATAGGTCAACGTCAATGTCTCTATAGGACCTTCTAATATGTATGAGGATAATTCACATCCTACCCATTCATCTAAATTAGTAAATAGTTCTTTTATCCTCTCATCATTTTCATAAAAGTCTTTTCCCATTCCAACAGCTTGTGAGCCTTGACCAGGAAATATAAAGGCTAGTTTCCCCATTATCTTACACCCCTCTATTCTTTCGTTTCTTCTCTCTCTTCAACATATTGACGAATCGTTCCTGTCACGTCTTTAATAACCATTTCTCTTGCTTGACGAATGGCACTACAGAAAGAACGTGCATCGGATGATCCGTGTGCTTTAATTACTGGTGCGTTTAATCCAATTAAACCTGCACCACCATATTCTTTATAATCCATTTTATCTTTTAATCCATATAAAGCAGGTTTTAACAATACAGCCCCTACCTTCGTTCTAAGTGAACTTGTTAATTCCTTCTTCAACATTGTGAAAATAGAAAGGGCTGTTCCTTCCATTGCCTTTAATGCAATGTTTCCGGATAAACCATCTGCTACTACTACATCTGCCACACCGCTAATTAAATCCCTTGATTCAATGTTTCCAATAAAATTAATCGGTGCTTCTTTTAATAAACCGTATGTCTCTTTTAACACATCAGTTCCTTTTTTGTCTTCTGTTCCAACATTTAATAAACCAACTCGTGGATTTGAAATACCTCGAACTTTCTCACAATAAACAGAACCCATAATCGCATATTGAAGTAAATGAGATGCTTTTGCATCAATATTCGCTCCAATATCTAGCATAATAAATCCTTTACCATCTATAGTTGGCATTGTTGAACATAATGCTGGACGTTCAATCCCTTTGATACGACCTACATGTAATAAACCTGTAGTCATTAAAGCCCCTGTATTACCAGCTGAGATACAAGCATCTGCTCGTCCTTCTTTTACTTCACGAGCTATTAAAACCATCGAAGCATTTTTCTTTCGACGCACTGCTCTTACTGGTTCATCTTCGCCTTCAATCACTTCATCTGTATGTATAATTGTAATGCGCTCTTCATTCGTTAAATGCTGACGAATTTTCTCTTCATTTCCTACTAATGTAATCTCTAAATCGCTATATAAACGAATGGCTTCTTGTGCACCTAAAATAATTTCCTTTGGTGCATGATCGCCACCCATTGCATCAATTGCTAATTTCATACTATATTCCCTGCCTCATTTTTAGTTTTTTGAACGGTACATTTCAAATATCCCTTGAAATACTAACTCGTTTCCAACATAACTATTAACAGTAATCACTGTTCTATCTTTATCTGCGGCATGTTCTGTTACCTTTGCCTTCGCTACTACGCGTTCATTCAAATGTACTTGTCGTTTGAATGAAACAGAAGCATTTGCAGTTAATACAAGCTCTGCATTAACAATTGCCACTGCTAATGAATTCGCTTGGGCAAATAAATGATGTCCACGTGCAATTGAATTTCGCGTAAAGACATGTTCTTCACGTACATCAAAAATAGATATTCCACCCTCATCTGGTTCAAGGTGAATCACTTCACCAATGACATCTTCAATTGATAAGGAACGAACTTGCTCTTGTAAATTTTGAACGGCTACCCCTTTTATTCTCTCCCTTAATTCAGGAATTGATAATTCTAGCCGATCTAAACGTATTGTTTGAATGCTTACGGAAAATTTAGACGCTAACTCCTCATCCGTAATAAAAGGGTTACGTTCGATTGTTTCTCGCAATAAACGCTGTCTTTCTTTCTTGTTGCGTTTCATATTAAACACACTCCATTTTATTACTAGGTCCTAATAGTAGTATATATACAATAAACACAGATTGCAATAAAGAATTTTATAATTATCTATTGACCATGCTCATTAATCGATTTTTTCGCCTTGTAAAACACCGCTTTCTTCTAGAAATTCTCGCATCAACTTATATTGTTCATCTTCCCAAAAAACATGGGAAGCAATAAGCTGTGCGGCATCTTGACGGGCTGTTTCTAAAATTCGAAAATCATGAATCATATCTCCTACTTTAAATTCAGGGACCCCACTCTGTTTACTTCCAAAAAAATCACCTGGTCCACGTAGTTCTAAATCTTTTTCTGACAAAACAAATCCATCATTCGTTTCTGTCATAATTTTCATCCGTTCTTTCCCATCTTCCGATTTAGGATCTGCTAATAAGATACAATAAGATTGTTCGCTTCCTCGTCCAACCCGTCCTCGTAGCTGATGAAGCTGGGAAAGTCCAAATCGTTCTGCATCATAAATAATCATTAATGTTGCATTTGGTACATTCACCCCAACTTCTACAACTGTAGTCGAAACCAATAACTGTACCTGATTATCGCTAAATGCTCTCATCACCTCTTCTTTTTCTTGAAAAGATAAACGACCATGCATTAAGCCAACAGAAAAGCGATTTTGAAAATAAAAAGATAATTGACTATGGACATCAATTGCATTTTGTACATCTAATTTATCTGATTCCTCAATAAGAGGACAAATAACATAGGCTTGTCTGCCTTTTTTTAATTCTTTTTCGATGAATGTATAAACACGCTCCATCATTGAGGGCTTTGCCCAATATGTTTCAATTTCTTTTCGTCCAGCTGGCAATTCATCAATAATCGAAACATCCATTTCACCAAAAGCGGTAATAGCTAACGTTCTCGGAATTGGTGTAGCTGTCATAAATAACACATCTGGATTTTGCCCTTTTTCTCTTAAAATTCGTCGCTGCCTTACCCCAAATCGATGTTGTTCATCCGTTATAACTAAACCAAGATTATGATAATTCACTTCTTCTTGAATTAAGGCGTGGGTTCCAATTAATACATTAATTTCACCATTTTTTAATTGTTCTAGAAGTTCACGACGACGAGCACCTTTTACTGAACTTGTTAATAGCTGTACAGATAGTCCAAAAGGAGTCACTAAGGAAGAAAGAGATTGGAAATGTTGCTCAGCTAAAATTTCAGTTGGAACCATTAACGCACCTTGATTTCCACTTAAAAAGTTAGCATATAGCCCAATGGCAGCAACAACTGTCTTCCCACTTCCTACATCACCTTGAAGCAAACGATTCATTCGATAAATACTTTTTAAATCAGCAGTAATCTCTTTCACTACACGATGTTGCGCATTTGTTAAAGGAAACGGCAACTGTTCAATGAAATGAGCTAGCGCTTGCTCATCATACACTTTACTAACACCTTGGCTATGTTCTCGATTCATTTTACGTAATGCCTGCATTCTTAATTGGAATAGTAAAAACTCCTCATAAGCCATTCGTCGCCTTGCTTGTTTCAAGCTTTCTGCTCTTCCTGGGTTGTGCAAGGCGTAAATAGCCTCTTTCCGACCAATTAACTTATATCGTTGTCTAATGCCCTCTGGAAGTGGGTCTTCTATTTTATCCCCATAATCCTTTAAGGCACGTTCAACAAACCGTCGCATTCCTTTTGTTGTTACTTTTCCTTTAACAGAATAAACAGCCTCCACCTCTCTATTCTGTTCTCGTTGACCGAATTTCAATTGAGAAGCAGTAATCGTCTGACGGTGGCTATCCCATTTTCCACTTACTGTTACACATTCATTTAATGTTAATTTACTTTTATGATAGTGTTGATTAAATAAGGAAACAGTAATTAAATATTTACCAACCAATAAACGAAAGGTTAACCGAGAACGATTTTTCCCGTAAAAATTAACAATGGGTAAACTATGTACCGTTCCCTCTATCGTAATTTTCTCTTCATGCTTTACTTCAGCTAAGTCACGTAATGAATAATCTTCATAGCGGAAAGGAAAATTCATCAATAAATCGTGGACGGTTATAATTCCCATTTCTTTTAATTGTTGAGCAGATTCCTCACCAATTCCTTTGATACTTTTTACATCACTTTTTAAAATTTCCACTTTTACATGGGCGACGATCCAAATATTTTTTTCGCTAAAGAACGTCCTGTTGGCGTCGCCGCTAACCCTCCTTGAGCAGTTTCCTTTAACGATACTGGCATTGTTTGACCAATTGTGTACATGGCATGAATCACTTCATCACATGGGATAACACTCTCAATCCCTGCTAATGCCATATCAGAAGCCATCATGGCTACACTCGCTCCCATTGCATTTCGCTTAACACAGGGAACCTCTACTAATCCAGCAACTGGATCACAGACTAGTCCTAGCATATTTTTTAACGTAATCGCCATGGCTGCTGCTGCTTGTTTCGGCGTTCCACCTGCCATCTCTACAATCGAAGCTGCCGCCATTCCAGCAGCTGAACCTACTTCTGCCTGACATCCCCCTGTAGCACCTGAAATAAACGCGTTATTGGCAACAACCATCCCAAAGGCTCCCGCTGTAAATAAATACTCAATCATTTCCTCTCGAGTTGGGGTTAATACTTCTTTTACAGCAAATAAAGTCCCTGGTACGACACCAGCCGAACCTGCTGTTGGTGTTGCGCAAATAACCCCCATCGCTGCATTCACTTCATTTGTAGCCATTGCCTTACTAACTGCATCTAATAACACTGGACCAGATAATGTTTTTCCACGTTGAATATAGGTCATTAACTTAACAGAATCCCCACCAGTTAAACCAGATTGAGATTTTACGCCAACTAATCCTCGTTCAACGGCTTTTTCCATTACTACCAAATTACTCTCCATCTTTTTTATTACTTCTTCCCTTGAGCACTTTGTGATCTCCATCTCCTGCTCAATCATAATATGAGCAATTTTACAGTTTTTCTCTTCTGCCAATGCTACAAGTTCCGCTACATTTCGAAACATACCCCTTTGTCCCCCTACTAATCAAAACTAATCAATCATTGTAATTACTTGATCAATTCCATCAATTTCTTTCAATACTTCGATCACATGATCATCTACAACCGAATCCGTTTCAATAATCATCAAGGCCATTTGCCCCTTTTCTTTTCGAGAAACTTCCATATGACCAATATTTATCTTTTCTTTACTTAAAACATTCGTCACATTCGCAATTGCTCCAAAGCGATCTTCATGCACAACAAGAATTGCTGGATGTATACCCGATAACTTTAATTTAAAACCATTTAACTCAATAATTTCAATTTTTCCTCCACCGATTGAAATCCCCATCACTTCAATTCGGTCAGATTCATCTGTCATCACAATTTTTGTTGTATTTGGATGTTCTGGTATTGCTTCTTCTTCATGAAAATGAACGCTAATTCCTTTTTCTTCTGCTAATTTTAAAGCATTTGGAATACGCTCATCAAATGTATCAAAATCAAGAATGCCACCAATAATAGCCACATCTGTTCCATGTCCACGATAGGTACTTGCAAAAGAACCATATAAATACACATCTATTGTTTTAGGTTCTTTTCTAAACAATGTCCTCGCCATTCTGCCAATTCGAGCAGCGCCTGCTGTATGAGAGCTAGACGGACCAATCATAATAGGTCCAATAATATCAAACACACTTTTATACTTCATACTTACCTCCACATATATTCTTAATATATTCATAAATATGAAAATAGAAGGGTATAGTATACCCTTCTATTTCATCGTATCATATTTTATTCAATAGAGAAAATGTATGAGTATAACGGTTGATTTCCATCGTGAACCTCAACCTCAACGTCTTCATATTTATCTTCAACAAACGCAACTAATGCTTCTACTTCTTCTTCAGTTGTGTCTTCTCCATAAATGATTGTTAAAATTTCAGCATCTTCATCTAGCATTTCTTCTAATAGTTGCTTACTTGCTTCTAAACGGTCTTTGTTTGTAGCAACAATTTTCTTTTCGAAAATGCCCATGAAATCATCTTTGTTAATTTCTACACCATCAATGTTCGTATCACGAACTGCGAATGTTACGCTACCAGATTTAACTGTAGAAATCGCATCTGTCATTCCTTCTTTATTTTCTTCTAAAGAAGCCGATGGATTAAATGCTAAAAGTGCCGCTAATCCTTGAGGAACAGATTTAGTAGGAATCACAACTACATCGATATCAGAAACAGTCGCAGCTTGCTCTGCAGCCATAATGATATTGCCGTTATTCGGTAATACGATTACTTTTTCTGCATTTGCTTGTTCAATTGCTTTTACGATATCTTCCGTACTTGGATTCATCGTTTGACCACCTTCAATAACTTGACTAGCACCTACACTCTTGAATAAGTTACGAATACCATCCCCCATTGAAACTGTTACAATTCCATAAGGTTGCTTTTCTTGTGGTTTTTCTTCTGTTTCTTCAAACAATAAGTTACTATGTTGCTCTCTCATATTTTCAATCTTCATGTTGATTAAGCTTCCGTAGCGTTGACCGTATGAAAGAACCTCTCCAGGATACTCTGCATGAATATGTACTTTTACAAGTTCATCATCTGCCACAACTAAAAGAGAATCTCCAAAAACACTGATTTCTTCTCTAAATTTCGGCTCAGAGAAAGGTGTTTTCTTCAGTTTTTCATTATCAAACTTAACCATGAACTCAGTACAGTATCCATACACAATATCTTCTGTACGAAGATGACTTTGTGCATTAGCAGCTGGTGCATGATGCTCTTCTTTCTTTTCTTCAAAAGATACAGCATTTTCTAGTTCTACTTTTCCACCTTTTAATGCGACTAAAAAACCTTCGTATACACAAACTAAACCTTTTCCACCACTATCTACTACACCAACTTCTTTTAAAACAGGTAATAAGTTAGGTGTGTTTTCTAATGAAACATCTGCAGCTTGGATTACTTTTTCCATAAATGAAACAAATTCTGTTTCGTTCTTAGCAATCTCAATAGCTGCTGCTGCAGATTCTCTTGCTACTGTAAGGATTGTTCCTTCAATTGGCTTCATAACTGCTTTATAAGCCGTTTTTACACCTGCATCTAAAGCGTCTGCAAATTCTACTGTTGAAATGTTTGCTTTTCCTTCAATTGCTTTTGAAAAACCTCTAAATAATTGAGATAAAATAACACCTGAATTACCGCGAGCTCCCATTAATAATCCACGAGAAAAGCTAATACCTACTTTTCCAATATGATCTTGAATGTTATTTCGTACTTCTTTTGCACCCGAAGTAATAGATAAATTCATATTTGTCCCTGTATCTCCATCTGGAACAGGGAAAACATTCAGTGCGTCTACCATTTTCACATTTTTTGTTAAGTTATTTGCACCTTCGATAATCATTTGTGCAAATATTTTTCCATCAACTTGTTGAATTGACACTGGATTTCCTCCTTATTTCCCAACTTACTAATTTGTTACTTTTACACCATGTATGTAAATATTGATTGAATGTACGTTAATTCCTGTTGTTTTTTCTAATGTATATTTTACTTTCGATTGTACATTATGTGCAACTTCTGATATCTTTGTTCCGTAACCAACAATAATATACATATCAATGTGTATTTCATCTTCTTCACTGCGAACGATGACACCTTTTGAATAATTTTCTTTTCTTAATATTTCTGTTAGACCATCTTTTAATTGGTGCTTTGATGCCATACCAACAATTCCATAGCAATCAACTGCAGCTCCACCTGCAACTTGAGCAATAACGTCAGAATTAATATGAATATTTCCAAGCACATTTTTCATTTCGATTGACATTTTGATGTCCCCCTTATTTAAATGCTTATTTTAAGTGCGTCTCTATATATATTATACTTTTTTTAAATAAAATTCCATGCACTTAAATAATTCTTCTAAAAAATATGTCGTAGTAACAAATTAAATTAGTACTAAATTATAGTATTTCGTGTATAATACTGAAATAATTATCGATAGATGTCAAGGTTTTTTTCTTGAAATCTTTTCATTGAATTATTGCAATCTGAAGTAGGTTGTGTTAAATTATAAAAGGATTTCATGACTTTGTAGCTCAATGAAACTTTATTTATATTAGCATTTAAGGAGGGAATTATAGATGGCTCGTGTATGTACAATTACTGGACGTAAAGCTCGCAGTGGTAACTCTCGTTCTCACGCAATGAACGCTTCAAAACGTAAATGGGGTGCTAACCTTCAAAAGGTTCGTATCGTAGTTAACGGAAAAGTTAAACGTGTTTACGTTTCTGCTCGCGCATTAAAATCAGGTAAAATTGAACGCGTATAATTTTACAACAACATAAAAAAGGATGGTAGTTATTTACCATCCTTTTTTTATTCGCAATGAAATATGTTTCAATGAATCTATGTTTTTTGCCCCCACTTTTTTCACTAATCCTTCTTAAATACCGTCAACATAGCGCGAACAAAGCCCCCTAAAAATTTTGGTAATTTAATTGTATAAAAGCGCATACCTATTCCCTCCCACACTATACATTTAAAAAATGGAAACAATTATCTTTAAGAAACCTATATGCTTTACACTGTTAACTACACTATTTCGTGTTCGTTTAGTGATAAAAGAGGTAAGCATTAAATAATACTTATTGGGCCTTCCATTCTTCTTCACATTTCCTTATATACCTCTTTTTTCATCAATGCTTCTTATTACAATCACTATGCCTGTTTGAAAGGAAATAGTACCTTTTTTTCCAACAAACTCATTGGATATACATAGCGTTGTTCCCCATTCTAAATCTGTATTTATTAAATTATACTTCCAACCATCTAAAGTCATTCCAATTACTTTTTCTGTAAATGGAAGTAGAGAAAGGTATTTATATGTATCATCTGAGTTTAATTCATATGTGCCTTGCTTTAACAGTTGCATTTTGTTTTGCTTATCAATAATATGGATATCTACACCTACTCGCAATCCCTTTATAAGAAGTTGAATATTACTGAGTTCGTGATCTAATCGTCCTCCTGTCGCACCAAACAATTGAATGAATGAAGGATTTTGTTTGAAGGCCCAATTTAACGCCAATTCTAAATCACTTTCATCCTTTTCAGCAGGTAAAATTGAAACAGGTACTTGCTTTTGAATATAAGTAAGCTCCTCTTCGTTTACTGAATCAAAATCACCAAATGTTTGATCAGGAATGATTCCTTGTTGAAGTAAATAATAAACACCTCTATCTACTCCTACCCACTTTACATTTTCACCTTCATATTGAGATAAAGGAGGAATCTTAGTTATCGGCCCACCAGCAATAATATTAATAATCAAGTTCTATTCACCTCTTACATAAAATTGTTACAAAAAGAGGCTAAGTTCATTCTTAGCCTCTTTCTCCACTTTCCTTATCCTCTGATACGACGAATTGCATCTGCGCGGTCTTTTTCATTATAGACAGCAGAACCTGCTACTAATACGTTCGCTCCTGCTTCAATACATAGCTTCGCCGTTTCTTCGTTGACGCCACCATCAATTTCAATTTCTACTTCTAATCCACGTTCATCAATCATTTTACGAAGTGCAGCCACTTTCGGTAATACAGTGTGAATAAACTTCTGTCCACCAAATCCTGGGTTTACTGTCATTAATAAAACCATATCAATGTCATTTAAAATGTATTCAATTGTCGATAAAGGTGTATGTGGATTTAATACAACACCTGCTTTAACTCCAAAGCTCTTAATCAACTGAATTGTACGATGTAAATGTGTACATGTCTCTACATGAACAGTAATAATATCCGCTCCTGCATTAGCAAAAGCAGGAATATATTGATCGACGTTTTCAATCATTAAATGAACATCTAGTGGTAAAGATGTAATTGGGCGAATTGCATCTACAATTAATGGTCCAATTGTAATATTTGGAACAAAATGACCATCCATTACATCGATATGGATATAGTCAGCTCCTCCTTTTTCAACATCTTTAATTTCCTCTCCCAATTTTGAGAAGTCTGCTGATAAGATAGATGGTGCGATTTTTATCATAACTTAGTACCTCGGCTTTCTCTCTTTTATTTCTTCTACAAATGATGTGTAATGCTCATAGCGATAGGCTTGAATTTCCCCTGTATCTACCGCTTCTTTTACGGCACATTTCGGTTCCTTCATATGGGTACAACCTCTAAACTTACAATGTTGGCTATACTCATTAATTTCAGGGAAACAATACGTTAAATCCGAAATTTCCATATCAATAAATTCAAGTGAACTAAATCCAGGTGTATCTGCTACAAGTCCACCATTAATACTCATTAATTCTACATGACGAGTCGTATGTCTTCCTCGTCCTAAATGAGTAGAAATATCAGCTGTTTTTAACTGTAAATCAGGGTTTAACACGTTTAGCAATGTTGATTTTCCTACACCTGATTGTCCTGCAAAAACAGATATTTTATCTTTTAAATAAGGTAAAAGAAGACGTGCTCCTTCATCGTTATTTGAAGATGAGAGCAACACTTCATATCCGATTGAGCGATAGGCTTGGACATATTGTTCAATCTTCTCTTTTTGTTCCTCACTTAATAAATCCATTTTACTTATTACAATAATTGGCTTAATGTGATTAAATTCCACTAATGTTAAAAATCGATCTAATAAAACCGAGCTAAAATCCGGCTCAATTGCAGAGAAAACAAGAATTGTTTGATCTACATTGGCGATAGGTGGACGAACAAGTTCGTTTTTACGCTCTTGTATCTCCATAATATATCCTTCTCCACTTACTTCAACTTGAAAAAGGACATTATCACCAACTAAAGGCGTTATCTTATTTTTTCGAAAAACACCTCTACCACGACATTGTACCATTTCTCCGTCACGTTCAACATAATAGAAACCACTTAAGGCTTTTAATATTTTTCCTTCATACATGTAACCACTTCCACATTTCTATTTTACTCTTCATACCCTTCCGTCTTTTCAATGATTGTGATATCATCTCTTACAACCTTATATTTTGCAGATCCTCCATATGGAATTGTTAACTTAATTGTAAAAGTTGTGTTTTCCTTTATCTCTTTTGACTCAATCGGCTTATCCATTGTATGATTTTGATCTTCTACATAAATTTCCACTTTTTGCGGTGTACCTGGTACTGTTGCTGTGTAAGGGATTTCTATAGTATATTCTTGTACTTTCGGAGGTGTTTCTTTCTTTCCTTTCGAAAGTGTTACAGTGATTTTATTGCCTTTTCTTATGACCTCTCCTGCATCTGGATTTTGTTCAAAAACAAGCCCTTCTCCATATACATCATGGTATTCCTCTTTGTACGTTACTTCAATTCCTTGTTCTTTTGCATATCGCTCTATGCTACTTTTTGTCCACCCTAAGAAAGATGGCAATGTAATATCATAGTCACCTTCACTAATCCATAATTCTAATTTAGTCTTTCCAACGATATACTTACTTCCTGGTTCTGGACTTTGCCGCACAATTTCTCCCTTTGGCTGCTCACTTTCTATGTAGTGTGTTTCAATTGAATTAAAGTACTTGTTGGCAATTGTGACAATTGATTCATATTGCTTGCCCGTATAATCAGGCGCTTCCTCTTTTTCCGGGCCTATTGATTTAAAAATATTTATCTTTGAATCCTCTTTCACAACATCCCCGGCACTTGGAGATGTTCGAATCACGATATTTTCATCTAGTTTATCGTTAAATTCTTCGTGTACTTCTCCTATTTGTAATCCTTCTTTTTTAAGAATCTTAACAGCCTCTTTATATTCCAATTCACTTACATCAGGAATTTTCACATCATTTGGGAAAAATAATTTTGGAATAATTGTAAAAGCAGAAATACCACCAATTATTAAAACAAGAGCTGCAATAATTAAAATTTTTAAAGGAGATTTAGAATTTGGCTTCTTTTCCTTTTTAGTAGCTTTGGTTTTTGCTTTTGCCTGTTGTTTTTGTTTTTTTACTGGTTGCGGTTCTTGTATTTTAATTGGACTTGTCGCTACAATCGTTTCATCCAAATTTGTCACTTCTATTTGTTCTTCCTTAATAATTGGAATCGCTTTTGTCGCTTCTAAATCATCAGGAATAACAAATTTAGGTTCTGTCATTCGCTCTGGATTTAACGCTGTTATAATATCAATTTTCATTTCATCAGCCGTTTTATAGCGGTAAAATAAATCTTTGGCTGTTGCTTTTAATACAATATTTTCTACACTTTGAGGAATATCTTTATTCCAACGACTAGGTGGTGGCGTTTCAGTTTGTAAATGCTTTAACGCAATCGAAACTGCCGATTCACCAGAAAATGGAGGACGACCTGTTAATAATTCAAACATAACAATTCCTAATGAATAAATATCCGATTGCTTACTTGCTATTCCACCACGAGCTTGTTCAGGTGACAAATAATGAACAGAACCTAAAACAGAATTTGTTTGTGTAATTGCTGTTGCAGTTGTCGCAAGAGCCACACCAAAATCTGTAATTTTTATTGTCCCATCATCTGTAATTAAAATGTTTTGTGGCTTTATATCACGATGAATAATTTCATAGTGATGGGCATGTGAAATTGCTGCAGTTATCTGTTCCATAATCGAGATTACTTTTGGAATTGGAATTGTTCCAACTTGATTAATATACTGTTTTAACGTTAAGCCACTAATATATTCCATTACAATATAATAAATGCCATCTTCTTCTCCAACATCAAAAATATTGACAATGTTCTGATGAGATAACGTTGTAATCGAATACGCTTCTCGCTTAAAACGTTTAATAAATTCTTCATCATTTGAAAAATCTAAACGTAATATTTTTACAGCAACATCTCGATCTAAAATGATGTCATGAGCGAGATAAACGTTAGCCATTCCACCGCCACCAACAAGCTTTAATAACTTATATCTTCCATTTAGGCGCTTTCCTATCATCACGCTTATCCTCACCTACCTACTTCATCATGATCAATTAATACTAACGTAATATTATCCTCTCCACCAAGCTCATTTGCTTTTTGAATCATTACACTTGCCTTACTTTCTAACGTTTCTTCTGTCTGTAAAATTGCTAGCATCTCTTCTGTGGATATTTTATTCGAAAGGCCGTCTGAGCATAAAAGAAGAACATCATTTTCTTCCCATTCCAATGAGCGTACATCAATATCTACATGTTCCTCTGTTCCAATTGCTCGAAGAAGCACATTTTTTCGTGGATGAAATTCTGCATCTTCTCGAGAAATATGTCCAGAACGAACAAGCTCATTTACTAAAGAATGATCTTCTGTTACTTGCGAGAATTCTCCATTCATCATGGCATAACATCGACTATCTCCAACATGAGCAATGGTCGTAAATGCTTCTACACATATTGAAATAACAACTGTTGTTCCCATTCCTTGACAATCTTCATTTTCAAGAGAATATTGTAATAATTGCTTATTTACATGTTTAATTTCTTTCAATAACCATGCTTCTGCTTCAGCAGGAGTATGAATCTCTTCTGCATTTCTCCAAGCTTCCCCAATCAATGAAATTGCCATCGAGCTAGCGATATCACCAGCTCGATGACCTCCCATTCCATCTGCAACAATTGCTAACAATTGATGTATCTTATTTAAATAAATACCTACACTATCTTCGTTATGGAGCCTTACTTTACCTTTATCTGATAATGAATATGCTCTCAATCAAACTCACCTCGTCTCCTCTTTACGCTCCTTTGCACGTAATTGTCCACACGCTGCATCAATATCTGAACCTTGTTCACGACGAATCGTTACATTGACACCTTGTTTTTTTAGCGTGCGTTCAAAATCAAAAATCTTTTGCTTTGGAGTTCGAACATAATTTCTTTCTGGTACATAGTTAACAGGAATTAAATTAATATGACATTTTAGTCCTTTTACTAAATGCGCTAATTCCTCTGCATGTTCGATGCTATCATTTTCTCCACCAAACAAACCATATTCAAAAGTTATACGACGACCTGTTTTATCAACATAATAACGAATAGCCTTCATCAAATCTTCTAATTTATATGCCCGGTTAATTGGCATTAGCTTTGTTCGTAATTCATTGTTTGGTGCGTGTAGCGAAATTGCAAAATTAATTTGCATATTCTCATCAGCAAATTTATAAATCTTTGGAACAATTCCACTTGTTGAAACGGTAATGTGACGTGCACCGATGTTTAAGCCCTTATCATTATTAATAATTCGTAAAAAGCTCATTAATCCATCATAATTATCAAATGGCTCACCAATTCCCATTACAACAACGGAGCTTACCCGTTCATTTTGCTCATCGATAGCTTGCTGCACTTTCAATACTTGGGCTACAATTTCACCAGCTTCTAAGTTACGCTTTAACCCTCCTAATGTAGATGCACAAAACGTACAGCCAATTCGGCAACCTACTTGTGTCGTTACACAAACAGAATTTCCATAATCATGGGCCATTAATACCGTTTCAATTGAATAACCATCATGTAATTCAAATAAAAACTTCATTGTTCCGTCTGCTGATCGTTGACTTACAATCGTTTTTAACGTTGTAATTTCAAAATCATTGGCTAATTTTTCACGTAATCCCTTTGATAAGTTAGACATTTCCTCGAATGTAGATACACGCTTTTTATATAACCAATCATAAATTTGAGTCGCACGAAAAGCGGGTTCCTTATTCTCTTTTAACCATTGTTGTAAATCGGCAAGTTCTAATGAGTAAATTGATTGTTTCTTTGTGTTCATTTCCTCTTTTTTAGCCAATTACTTCACCTTCTTTCTTAAACAAGCGATGTAAAAACCATCTGTTCCAAACATGGATGGCAATACTTGAATTTGTCCATTTTTTACAGCACCGCTGTCTACTAATACGTTTGGCATTCGCTCGCTAAGAGTCATATCCAATTCAAAATTTGGGTGAGTTTGTAAGAAATGATTAATCACTTCTTCATTTTCATCCTTTTCAATTGTACACGTACTATATACAAGTATACCATTGTCTTTTAAACATGAAGAGACTTCATTTAATATTTCTTTTTGAATTTCAACTAATTTTAGAACATCTTCCTTCGTTTTTGACCATTTTATATCCGGCTTACGGCGAATAACCCCTAACCCTGAACATGGAGCATCAATTAAAATGCGATCAAACTTTTGTTCACCAACAGCCGTTGTGATCTTTCTTGCATCACATGTGCCTACTTCCACATTTGTTAAGCCAAGACGCTCTACTTGTTGTCGAATTAGTTTTGCTTTATGTTTATGCAAATCAAAGCTCATTACTTTGCCTGTATTATGCAATAACTCCGCAATATGGGATGTTTTTCCACCTGGTGCAGCACATGTATCTAATACAGATTGTCCCTCTTTTACACCTAAAGCACGTGCCACAAGCATAGAGCTTTCATCTTGAATCGAAACGTATCCTTGTTCATATTCTGACGTTTTGGCAATATTGCCCTTTAATAATTTAATGGCATCTTGAGACAAGTCTCCTTCTTCTACATCAAATCCTTTTTCTCTTAAGACGTCCATCATCTCAGCAACGGATGTTTTCATCACGTTTACACGAGCTGTTGCCACTGGCGGTGTTAAGTTGATTTCACAAATACGTCTTGTTGTTTCTACACCATATTGGGTAATCCATTCTTTCACTAACCATAATGGATGACTTGTTTCAACGGAAATACGCATTGCTTCATCTTTTATTTCCTCTGTAGAACGATGACCGTTTCGTTGTAAGGAACGTAACACACCATTTACCATGGAAGAAATTCCTTTATGCCCACGCTTCTTTGCAATTTCTACTGCTTCAAAAATAACAGCTCGATCTGGAATTTTTTCTAATAAAATCATTTGGTAAAACGAAAGCTGTAATAAATAACGTACCCATGGTTCTACTTTTTTAGGATTTTTAAAAAAGGGATCTAAATAATAATTCAATAATGTTTCATTTTGAATCGTTCCATATACTAGTTCCGTTAGTAGTGCAATATCTTTTCCATTTAAATTACTTTTGTTAATTTCGTTATTTAATAATAAATTACTGTACGCACCATTTTTATGTACCGCAAGAATACAATCTAGTGCTACTTCTCTCACTTTTTTCAACGTTATCTTACTCTCCTAATTTAGTCCCAACAGCTAAATGATTTCCTGTGCCACGCATGTAATCTTGACCGCTCATTCGCTTTTTGCCTGCTGGTTGTAAATCTGTAATTTTAATACCTGTTGTATTTCCTGTTGCCACAACAAACCCATCTTGCTCTAATTTTACAATTTCACCAGGAGTTCCAATAATATTATTTACCTTTTCTCCCCACCATACTTTTACAGTTGCACCTTCTAACGTTGTATACGCAACTGGCCAAGGATGTAAGCCACGGATATGGTTATAAATTTCTTTCCCTGGCTTTGTCCAATCAATTTGCTCTTGTTCACGTTTAATATTCCAAGCAAATGTGGCTTTTGTTTCATCTTGTTTTATTGGTGTAATTTCTCCTTTTATTAAAGCAGGAACCGTTTCAGATAAAAGCTTTGCACCAGCAACACTTAATTTATCATGAAGGCTTCCAACATTGTCTCTTTCTTCAATGGCTACTTCCACTTTGCTTAACATATCTCCAGCATCTAGTTTTTCAACCATATACATAATGGTTACACCTGTTTTTTCTTTTCCTTGAATAATCGAGTAATGGATTGGTGCGCCTCCACGTAATTCTGGTAAAAGAGAGGCGTGAACATTGATACAACCGTATTTAGGATACTCTAATAATTCTTTTGGTAAAATTTGTCCAAAGGCTGCTGTAACGATTAAATCTGGTTTTAATGCGAATACTTTTTCATATTCTTCTTTTTCACGAATTTTTAACGGTTGTAAAACAGGAATACCATGTTTTTCTGCTTCTACTTTCACAGGTGGAGGTGTTAATACGCGTTTTCGCCCAACTGGACGATCTGGTTGTGTCACAACACCTACTACATCGTACCCTTCTTCAATTAACGTTCGTAATGATAGTACCGAAAAATCCGGTGTTCCCATAAATACTATTTTAGTCATTGCTTTCTTCTCCTTCTTCTTCATAACGTGTTACCTTTGTTGTAAATAAAACACCATGTAAATGGTCGATTTCATGTTGCAGTGCACGTGCTAAAAATCCTGTAGCTTCTATTGTAAAAGTTTTACCACGAGCATTTTGTGCTCTTACTTTTACATACGTATTTCGCTTTACATAGCCATATAATCCAGGAAAACTTAAACATCCTTCTAAGTCTTCTTCTTCTCCACGTGAGTCGATAATTTGTGGATTTACTAAATCAATACGTCCATGACGGTCATCAACATCAACGACACATACTTGGATTGCTTCTCCAACTTGAGGGGCAGCTAGGCCAACACCATCCGCAGCCAACATTGTTTCATACATATTATCTAATAATTTTTTTAGTTTTTTATCAAAAACACTTACCCGTTGACATTCTTTTTCTAGTACATCATTTGGGTGTTTAACAATTGGTAAAATAGGCAAACTCTTTTTCCTCCTACATCATCATTAACGGATTAAAATCAATGGAAATGCGTAAATCATTTCGATTCATTTCTGTTTTATATTGATTGTTAATATGCTTTAATAATTGATTTAAATTTGGTTCTACTTTATATTTCAAAATACATTGGTATCGATATCTATCTTTTATCCTCGGAATTGGTGAGGCACTTGGTCCTAATAAAATCGTATTTGGTGAGCAGTGCTGACGTAAATAAGATGTAATATTATCGGTTACATCAATTACCTTCGTTAAATCTTGATGAGAGACAGTTATTAATACGATATAATAATAAGGTGGATATTGATTTCGTCTTCTCATTATCATTTCTTGCTGATAAAAAAGATCATATTGCTGTAGCTTTGCTAGTTGAATACTATAATGCTCTGGCGTATACGTTTGGATAACGACCTCTCCTTGTAAGTGATGACGACCAGCTCTTCCACTTACTTGAGTCAGCAATTGATACGTTTTTTCACTTGCTCGAAAATCTGGCAAATGTAACGAGGTATCTGCACTTAAAACACCTACAAGTGTTACGTCAGGAAAATCTAATCCTTTGGCAATCATTTGCGTTCCAAGTAGGATATCCCCCTTTTTTTCACCAAAGGCTTTTAACAATCGCTCATGTGCTCCTTTTTTCGCTGTTGTATCTA
This sequence comes from Bacillaceae bacterium, assembly GCA_051873875.1. Lineage (GTDB taxonomy): Bacteria > Bacillota > Bacilli > Bacillales > Bacillaceae_G > JBJEFI01. The sequence goes on from JBJEFI010000048.1 coordinate 109,422, forward strand.
CATCCATTCGAATGACCCTTGCCTCTGGAAGAAGCTTATTTAATTCTTCTTCTACCTTCTGTGTTCCTGTTCCAAAAAAGCGAATATGGTCACTTTGACAAGAAGGACATGTTGTTGGCATTGGTTGGGAAAAATCACAATAATGACATCGTAGCATATGAGATATTTTATGATAGGTTAAGGAGATATCACAATGAGGACATTGAATAACATATCCACAATCACGGCACATTGTAAAATTAGAATAGCCACGTCGATTTAAAAAGAGGACAATTTGCTCTTTTTTTTGTAGTCTTTCTACCATCTTTTCAAATAAAACTTTCGAAAACATAGAGCGATTTCCATCTTTTAATTCTTCTCGCATATCAACGATATTTACATCTGGTAGCGCTTGTTTATTCATTCGTTCATTCATCGTTAATAATTGATAAACACCTTTTTGCGCCCTTGCGAAGGACTCTAGAGTAGGCGTTGCACTTCCTAATACGACTGGACAACCATGATAACTACCTCTCATAATCGCTACATCTTTTGCATGATAACGAGGTGATTCATCTTGTTTATAACTACTTTCATGCTCTTCATCAATAATAATAATTCCAAGGTTTTCAAACGGAGCAAAAATGGCCGAACGTGCCCCAACAACAACTTGTACTTCTTTTCGTTGAATTTTTCGCCATTCATCATACTTCTCTCCAACAGAAAGGCCACTATGCATCACTGCCACACGAGAACCAAAGCGTGCTTTAAAGCGATAAACCATTTGTGGTGTTAAAGCAATTTCAGGAACTAATACAATTGCTTCTTTTCCTTCATCTAATACACGTTGAATAGATTGTAAATATACTTCTGTTTTACCAGAACCTGTTACACCGTGCAGAAGAAACACTTGATGCTTTTCTTGTTCAATTGATGCTAAGATTGGATTAATAACAATTTGTTGTTGCTCTGTTAGTGAGAAAGGCTTGGCACTTTTTATCTCTCGATTCGCATAAGGATCTCGATATGCTTCTACTGTTTCTATTTTCACAAACTGATGCTTTGCTAATGTTTTTAGTGGCGAATCAGAGATTTGCAATAACGACATCAATTGAGCCATTTGGATTGGCTCATAATGGTCAATAAGATATTCCAATACAATCTTTTGCTTTGTTTGCTTTTTCTCTTGTTCTACATATTCCTTCAATGTTTCTAAAGGAAGATTAGGGATGACATACTTTATCATCTTTTTTTGTACTTTGTTTTTTACAATATACTGTACTTCCATCTCTTTATTTTGAATGTATGTAGATAAATGTTCACTAAAAAAAGGATCATTCGCAACATCTTCCCATTTTAAATAACCATTTTTTTTAATTAATCGTCTATATGAGTCCGGAAACATCGATAATAACTCTTCATTCAAAACAACAAAATGCTTTTCATATTTGGCACGAATAGCGGCTGGAAGCATGGCCTGAAAGGCTGATACTGTAAAACAAAGTGTTTCTTCCGATAGCCAAAAACCTAATTTTAATAACTCTCGATTTAACACTGGTTCGATATCTAATAATTCTTTTATCGGCTTTAGCTTCTTGTTATCTATATCTGAATGTTGCTTCACTCCAATCACATAGCCAAGTATATTTCTTGGCCCGAAAGGAACAACAACCCTCATACCTTCTTTCACTACATTATTCCATTTATTAGGAATAATATAATCAAAAGGACGATTCGTTGAATTTGTTGCAACATCAACGATTACACTTGCAACATTGATCACTATTCTTTCTCCTTTATACTCGCAACAATCTCATCTAATACAGCCGTTGCTACTCCATCTTTTGTCATTAACGGTAATGCTTTTTGAGTCCCATCACGTTTATAAATGGTAACAATATTTGTATCTGTGGCAAACCCTGCCCCAGCAACTGTCACATCATTTCCAACAATCATATCTGTATTTTTTCGTTTCATTTTATCCATGGCATAATTAGCAACATCATTTGTTTCAGCAGCAAATCCAACTAATAATTGGTGAGTTTTATGTTCTCCTAATGTTTTTAAAATATCAATTGTCCGTTCTAATTCGATAACTAAATCGCCATCTTTCTTTTTCATCTTTTGATCATGAATCTGCTTTGGGCGATAGTCTGCTACTGCAGCTGTTTTAATCACAATATCAGTCTCTTCGTAACGGCTCCATACTGCTTCATACATATCTTGAGCAGTCGTTATCTGCACTACTTCCACATCACTAGGTGGTACAATATTCGTTGGTCCACTCACAAGGGTAACTGTTGCGCCTCTTCTTCGGGCTTCTTTGGCAACGGCATATCCCATTTTTCCAGAAGAATGGTTTGTAAAAAAGCGAACAGGATCCACACTTTCTCTCGTCGGTCCAGCTGTTACTAAAATACGCTTACCAATCAAGTCTTGACTCTGATTAAAATAACTTTGTAACACTTCAACAATGTTTTCTGGCTCTTCTAATCGACCTTTTCCAACATAGCCACAAGCTAATTGACCTTCTGCTGGTTCAATAAATAAGAAACCATCTTTACGAAGTTTTTCCATGTTTCGGACAACTGCTTTGTTTTCGTACATATGAACATTCATAGCCGGTGCAATAAAAATTGGTGCTGTCGTTGCCATTAATGTTGTCGATACCATATCATCTGCAATTCCATTGGCTAACTTTCCAATAATATTGGCAGTTGCTGGCGCTACAATTGCAATATCACACCAATCAGCTAAATCAATATGAGAAATACTACTCGCTTCAAATTCTTGAAACGTATCACTATGTACATTATTTTTAGATAATGCTTGAAACGTAACGGGTGTGACAAATTTCATCGCACTTTCTGTCATCATTACTTTTACAGTCGCACCTGCTTGCGTCAATTTACTTGTTAATGCGGCTGCTTTATAAACCGCAATTCCCCCAGTTACACACAATAGTATTTTTTTACCCTTCACCTTTGTTGTCCTCCATTCGATTTATCTCTACGAAAATTCTACATGGGAATTAAAAAAATGACAACCTACGATGAGATAGGTTGTCAATCTTTACAACATTATTTACTTTCTTCAAGTGAATGGTACGATAAAAAACCTGCATCAATTTCTTCTAAAGATTTACCAACATTTTTATGAGAAACTGGGTTCTCTACTCGGCAATCTTTATTTTCTTGCATTTGTCTAGCACGTTTAGAAGCAACACTAACTAATGTGTACTTTGAATCGATTTTTTTCAATAATGAGTCAATTGATGGATTTAACATTTATTCTTCACCTTCTGCCATGTTTTTGTAAAACTTTTCTACTCTATCTCGACGGCAATGTTCTGCCGTTACTATTGATTTAATGCGCTCGCAAGCAGCCTCAACACGATCGTTTTCAACAACATAATCGTATTCCTGCATTAATTCTAATTCTTCCTTTGCAACTGTTAAACGATTTGTAATAACATCTTGTGTTTCAGAGCCACGCCCTTCTAAGCGATTGCGTAGTTCGGATAAGCTTGGTGGTGCCAAAAAGATAAATACACCTTCAGGAAGTAATTTCTTCACCTGCATCGCACCTTGCACTTCAATTTCCAATAAAATATCTTTTCCTTCGTCTAATGTTTCACGAACATATTTTAATGGCGTTCCATAATAGTTCCCTACGAATTCAGCCCATTCAAGTAATTCATGGTTCTCAATCATCGATTTAAACTCTTCTTTTTCTTTAAAGAAGTAATCAACCCCATGTACTTCCCCTTCACGTGGTGAACGAGTTGTAGCTGAAATGGAATAATGTAATTGAATATCTTCTTGATTAAATAGCGCTTTTCGAACCGTCCCTTTTCCTACACCAGAAGGACCAGAAAGGACAATTAACAAACCTTTATCTCTTTTCATGTAAAACCTACCCTTCAATCTATACACGAATAGACAACCTTTTATTTCTTTTCATTGTTACCTATCACTTTTACGATTATTCTATCTTTGTGTAGCTAACCTAGTTTTATCTATTCAGCCCTTTTCCAATGCTTGTATAAAAAATATAATCATTTATTATATTTATGTAAAAAATTGAAAAGGTAATAGAATGTCCTCTATTACCTTTCCGAATTATATCATACCTTGTCTAGAAATGCCAATGCTAATGTCATTTTTTAATAGTAAATAAACCACCTACTAAGAAGAATGTCGGTACACTTGCCAATCCAATAATAAGCAGCCAGTCACGGAGGGCAATTTCGACTGTATGGAAAATTGGTTGTAGAGGTGGATAATAAATAACAACTAACATTAATAGTAAGGAAATAATAACTGCTGCCACTAAATACATATTTTGAAATGGATTGCGATGAAAAATGGAACGTTCACTTCGACAATCAAATACATGAATTAATTGGGCTAAAACAAGGGTGGCAAAAGCTACTGTTTGGGCATAAATCAATTCGTCTGGATGCTGATTATAGGTTACAATGAAAGCAAGTAACGTTACTAAACCGATTAGGAATCCTCTACTTAAAATTTTCCATCCTAATCCACGAGCAAAAATATTTTCACGTGGATTTCGTGGGTTTCGTTTCATTACATTACTTTCAGCAGAATCTAATCCAAGTGCCATCGCTGGTAATCCATCTGTTACTAAGTTCACCCACAAAATTTGGATTGGAATTAACGGTAGTGGTAATGCTAAAATCATGGCAAATAACATCACTAAAATTTCACCTACGTTAGAAGCTAATAAATATCGAATAAATTTACGAATATTTTCGTAAATATTTCGGCCTTCTTTAATAGCTGATTTAATTGTCGCAAAATTATCATCTAACAAAATAAGAGAAGACGCTTCCTTCGCAACATCCGTTCCAGATATCCCCATAGAAATTCCAATATCCGCTGCTTTTATGGCAGGGGCATCATTAACACCATCCCCTGTCATTGCAACGATATGCCCCTTATTTTGCAATGCCTTGACTATTTTTAACTTATGTTCTGGAGAAACACGAGCGAAAACAGATACATGTTCTACCACATCCTCTAATTCCTCCACCGTCATTTGTGATAATGTAGTTCCTTCTATTACTCGATCTTGCTTCGTTGCGATATCTAATTGAATGGCAATGGCTTTGGCTGTATCTTTATGGTCTCCCGTAATCATAATCGTTTTTATGCCCGCCTCTTTACATTCTCTTACAGCTTTTCGTACTTCTGGTCGTGGTGGATCAATCATTCCTTGCAAGCCAAGAAAGATCAAATTATTTTCCGCATCTCTTTCATCTCTTACCATTTTATCAATCGGCTTAAAGGCAATGGCAATCGTTCGTAACGCACCACTTGCTAATTCTTCAATTGTTTGCAATACCCTCGTCCGATATTCTTGTCGAAAATCTATTTCGTTATTATTCCATAAAATTGACGTACTATTTGCTAACAAGACGTCAGGTGCACCTTTTGTGACTACATAACGTTTTCCCTTCTCGTCCTGTAAAATCACACTCATCATTTTTCGATTTGAATCAAAAGGAAATTCTTGAACAACTTTAAATTGCTGAAGTAACCCATCCTTGGCCAATCCCGCCTTCATAGCCGCTACAACAAGCGCTCCCTCTGTTGGATCGCCATCAACATGATACTGTTTTTTTCTCTTTATAATTTCTGTATTGTTACAAAGTAAACCAAATGTTAACATCTGCATTAACCCTTTTGATTGAGTAGGATTAAATTTGGAATTTTCTTTATAAAAATGTCCTTTTGGCTCATAACCTGTCCCATCTATATTCCATGTTTCTCCACTAACCCACACGTGTGTAACCATCATTTTATTTTGTGTCATCGTTCCTGTCTTATCAGAACAAATGACGGATGCACATCCTAATGTTTCGACTGCTTGGAGTTTTCTTACAATTGCTTTTTTCTTAATCATTCGCTGAACACCAAGAGATAGAGCAACAGTTACAATTGCCGGTAATCCTTCTGGAATAGCAGCTACTGCTAAAGATACGCCTGCTAAAAACATTTTATATAACTCATTCCCTTGATACACACCAATTGCAACAACTAATACAGTTAAAACAAGAGAAATAGCAATTAATATTTTTCCTAGCTGTTCAAGACGAATTTGTAAAGGCGTTTCCGTTTCTTCTGCATTTTGTAACAAATCCGCAATTTGCCCCATTGCCGTATTCATCCCTGTTCCAACGACAATACCAACACCACTTCCTCTTGTTACTAACGTCCCCATAAATGCCATATTATCTTGGTCACCAAGTCCAATATTATCTCCACTAATCATACTTGCCTTTTTTAATGTAGGAAGGGATTCTCCCGTTAAAGCTGCCTCTTCTATATACAAGCTATTACTTTCAATGATTCGTAAATCTGCGCTAATTCTGTCTCCACTTGTAAACTTGACTACATCTCCTATTACAAGCTCTTTAGAAGAAATTTTTATCCACTTCCCGCCTCGTAATACATTCACATTAGGAGATGCTAATTCTTTTAAAGCTTTTAATGATTTCTCTGCTTTTGACTCTTGAAAATAGCCAAGTATCCCATTTATTAAGACAATTGCAACGATTGCAATTGCATCTACATATTCCCCTAATAAACCAGAGATAACCGTTGCAACTAATAATACGAGCACCATAAAATCTTTAAATTGATTAAAAAAGACAATGAACGCTGATTTTTGTTTTTCTTCAACTAACTCATTTAATCCAAAGTTTTTTAATCTTTCTCGTGCATCTAAATCACTTAATCCTACTTTCATATTTGTGTTCGTTTTGACGATTACTTCATCCGAACCCATCCGATACCAACTCACCTCTACACCTCTTCCCCATAAAGTTATGTCTAAAGAAATGATATTCAGACTCGTCCAAAAAAATGCTATAATAATATGAAAACCAAAGGAAATCCTATTCGTCTTGTTACACGAGGCGTTCTTACTACAAAGAAAAATCATTTTTTATCATTATTTAATAAAAAATGTTCATAATCGATTTAATGAACACGAAAGAAGGTACACTATGTCATTTGATGGACTTTTTACAAGAGCAATGACTCACGAGATTCAGTCTTTACAAGGAGGACGCATTTCCAAATTATATCAACCGTCGAAAAATGAAATTTTATTACATATTCGCGCCCAATCAAAAAATCAAAAGCTGTTAATCAGCACTCATCCTACTTATGCTCGTTTTCATTTAACTAACCATAATTATGATACACCAGCTGTTCCACCTATGTTTTGTATGCTACTACGCAAACATTTAGAAGGTGGCATTATTGAAGGAATTTATCAAATAGAACTTGAACGAATTGTAGAGATTCATATAAAAAGTCGAAATGAAATCGGCGACGAAGCAAAGAAAATTTTAATTTTAGAAATTATGGGTCGCCATAGCAATATCATCTTAACAGATGAAAATAAAACAATTCTCGACAGCATTAAGCATTTATCACCAAGTACGAATAGTTATCGAACTGTGTTGCCAGGCTTTTCATATGTGGCACCCCCACCTCAGCATAAACAAAATCCATTAACGATTGATACAATCGAGCAGTTTGTTGCACCTTTAGATTTCCTACAAGGAAAGTTAAATAAGCAATTAGTAAACTGCTTTGCTGGTATTTCGCCACTTTTAAGTAAAGAACTGCTTTTTCAAGCTGGTTTGCCAACAGAAAAAAATATTTATCATGCCTTTCAGAAACAGATGCAAATGATAAACGCCCATTCCTATACACCTACTTTTATAAAAGAAGAGGAAAAAGAATACTTTTATTATATTGATCTAAAAAGCATCGATGGTGAGCATCGCTTTTATACAACATTAAGTGAATTATTAGATCGCTTTTATTTCGGAAAAGCAGAACGAGATCGGGTAAAGCAGCAAGCTCATGATTTAGAGCGATTTATTCAAAATGAACTAGCTAAAAACGAAAATAAAATTGAGAAGTTAAAAGAAACATTGACATATGCCCATGATGCAGATATTTTTCAAAAATATGGAGAATTAATTACAGCCTATATTTATCAATTAAAACGAGGCGATAAGGTTGCAGAAGTAATTGATTATTACGAAGAAGATGGACCGACGCTTTCTATTCCATTAGATGTCTTAAAAACGCCAGCTCAAAACGCCCAAGCTTATTTCCAAAAATATCAAAAGGCAAAAAATTCAATTGAAATTGTTCAAGAACAAATTGATAAAACAAAAGAGGAAGTTGGCTACTTTGAAGCATTGTTACAGCAAATTCAATCAGCAGACACAAAAGATATTATGGAAATAAGAGAAGAGTTAGAAGAAGGTGGTTACGTAAAAAAACGCAACCAAAAAAACACAAAAAAAATGAAACAAACAAAACCAATTTTAGATCACTATCTTTCTACTGATGGGACCACGATTATCGTTGGAAAAAATAATAAACAAAACGATTATTTAACAAATAAATTAGCAAGTCGAGATGATATTTGGCTTCATACAAAAGATATTCCTGGTTCTCACGTTGTCATTCGCTCTACAGAGCCATCGGAAACAACATTGCGAGAAGCTGCTACTCTTGCCGCTTATTATAGTAAGGCAAAAGCATCTAGTTCTGTTCCTGTTGACTTCACCAAAATACGCTATGTGAAAAAGCCATCTGGTAGTAAACCTGGTTTTGTTATTTATGACAATCAACAAACCCTTTATGTAACACCAAATGAAGATATGGTGCTATCGTTAAAACAATAAAAAACTAGGTTGCCAATGCGACCTAGTTTTTACTTTTTTATTTTACACGTAACCAATCTTCATTCGAAGGGTTTTGACGCCAAGCTGTTAATCCTGCAACGTTACTTTCTGAAATCATTCCATTTTCTAATGCTACTTGTATTAACGTTGTATAATTGCTTAGTGAATAATTTGTTATGTTTGCTTCTTTTAAACGTTTTTCCCCAATTTCTAACTCATAAGTGAAAATAGATACAACTCCTAATACATCACAGCCTGCTTCTCTTAATGCTTCAACAGCTGTAATAACAGATCCCCCTGTTGAAATTAAATCTTCGATTACAACTACTTTTTGCCCTTTTTCAATGCGTCCCTCGATCTGGTTGCCTTTACCGTGTGATTTTGCACTGCTGCGAACATATGCCATTGGTAAATCTAATACCTCACTTACCCAAGCAGCGTGTGGAATACCTGCTGTTGCTGTCCCTGCTACAACATCTACTTCTGGGAAATTTGTTTTGATTAAGTCCGCTAACCCTTTGGCAATTTCACGACGAACAGTAGGGTAGCTTAATGTTAAACGGTTATCACAATAAATTGGTGATTTAATTCCTGATGACCATGTGAATGGCTCATTTGGTTGTAAAAATACAGCTTTAATATCTAATAAATGTTTTGCAATGTTTTCTTTTATCATGCTGTCACACCTTCCCATTGTTGTTTTACTTTTTTATATGCTTCATATGGATTTTCTGCTGCTGTAATGCTTCGACCTACAACGATATATGTACTTCCTAAGTCACGTGCCAATGAAGGTGTTGCAACTCGAACTTGGTCATTTACACTGTCTCCAGTCATTCGAATACCAGGCGTGACTGTTACAAATGTGTCTCCACAATAATCCATAATTGCAGGTACTTCTAACGTAGAACATACAACACCATCTAATCCAGCTTGTTGGGCGTTTTTCGCATATCGCCCAACGGTTTCCTCTAACGTCATTTGAATTCCTAGTTCATTATGCATCATTTCTTCATTTGTACTCGTTAACATTGTAACTGCAATTAATAACGGGCGAGACTGTCCCTCTGGCGTTCCTTCTGTTAACCCTTCTAATGCCGCTTGCATCATTTTCTTTCCACCCGCAGCATGTACGTTTGTCATATCTACACCTAAAGAAGCTAGATTTCTCATTGCACTCTTTACCGTATTTGGAATATCATGAAGTTTTAAATCTAGGAAAATACGGTGCCCTTTTTCCTTTAATGCGGTAATAATAGCTGGGCCTTCTTTATAAAAAAGCTCCATTCCTACTTTCACATATAACTTCTCATCTCCAAATTGCGTTAAAAAATTTTCTACTTCACCTTTATTTTTGAAATCAAAGGCAATAATAAGTGACACTTTACTTCCAACTCCTTCCATGACATTCACGAATATGATCATATCCTAATTCATCTAATACTCTCGGTAAATCGTTAATGATATTTGGACAAACAAATGGATCTACAAAATTGGCAGTTCCAACAGCTACTGCACTTGCTCCTGCATAGAAAAACTCAATCACATCTTCGGCCGTGCTAATACCACCCATCCCAATAATTGGAATATTTACTTGTTGGCTTACTTCATAAATCATACGAAGTGCGACAGGCTTAATGGCTGGGCCAGATAGTCCACCAATTTTATTCGCTAAAATTGGCTTTCCAGTTTTTAAATCTAAACGCATGCCAACTAACGTGTTAATCATCGTTAACCCGTCTGCTCCCGCTTCTTCAACTGCTTTTGCCATAGCAACGATATTTGTTACATTTGGTGATAATTTCACATAAACAGGTACTTCTGATACTTCTTTTACCGCTTTTGTTAAAGAAGCCGCAATAACTGGGTCTGTACCAAAAGCCATTCCACCACATTTTACGTTTGGACAAGAAATATTTAATTCTAAAGCATGCACATTTGGTGCTTTAGAAATTTGTTTTGCCACTTCTACATAATCCTCTAACTGAGAACCAGCAACATTGGCGATAATCGGTAAATCAAACTGAGATAACCAAGGTAATTCTTTTTCCATTACCCCTTCTAAACCTGGGTTTTGCAAACCAATCGCATTTAACATGCCCGATGATGTTTCTGCCACACGTGGTGTTGGATTTCCGTAACGTGGCTCTAACGTAGTAGCTTTAATCATAATCGAACCAAGCATATTTAAATCATATAGTTCTGCATATTCTCTACCAAATCCGAAACAACCTGAAGCAGGAATAATTGGATTCTTTAGGGATAACCCTGGTAATTCGATATTTAAACGACTCATAATACAACCTCCCCTACCGGAAATACTGGTCCATCACTACAAACTTTTCGGTAAGATACACCGGTTGGATCATCTTTTTTATGACAAACACAAGCGAAACAAGCACCGATTCCACAGCCCATTCGCTCTTCTAAAGAAATATAACCACGCTTGTTTTCATAACGGCTTTCTAATGCTTTTAACATTGGCGTCGGTCCACAGGAATAGAAAACATCAAAGTTAATGCCTTCTGATTCAATTACATCTGTAACAAATCCTTTGTACCCTTTTGTTCCATCCACTGTCGCAATATATGTATCTCCTAAGCTAGCGAACTTTTCTTCATAAAAGACTGCATCACTCGTTTGAAAACCTAAAACATTAATTACTTTAACCCCTTTTGCAACAAGGCGTTTTCCTAGTTCATATAATGGTGGTACGCCGATTCCTCCACCAACTAATAAAACAATTTCCCCTACTTTTGTCTCTTCGACTGGGAACCCTTTTCCTAACGGGCCAAGTACATCTACCTTTTCACCTTCTTTATACGTAGAAAGAAGTTTTGTTCCTTCTCCTTCTGTACGATAAATCATTGTAAATGTATTTGTTCCTTGGTCAATTCGACAAATACTAATTGGGCGACGTAACAAAGGAGCATTGCCCCCTGTTACGCGCACATGAACGAATTGACCTGGTTGATTCATTTCTTGGACTAAATCCCCTTGAAGTGTTAGTTCAAAAATGCGATTTGCAATTTCATTATGACTTTTCACGATCATTCGTTCATTTTTTATCATGAATACACTACCTCTTTCTTGTTTTTCACCGCATCCATTGCTTGTGTCGAGAATGTTAATGATTCTAATACAGATAAGATTGCACATGCTGTATCTAATGATGTTAAACATGCCACACCATTCTCAACAGATTCACGGCGAATACGGAAACCATCTCGAGCTGGTTGTTTCCCTTTTGTTAACGTATTAATAACAAATTGTGCATGCCCTTTTCGAATCATATGAAGCAAGTTATTTTCTTCTGAATCAATTTTATTTACAACTGTTACTGGCACTTGATGTTCAGTTAGCGCTAGTGCCGTTCCTTCTGTTGCAAAAATTCTAAAACCAATCTCAACGAAGCGACGAGCAATATCAACCGCTTCTTCTTTATCTTTATCAGACACCGTCATAATGACAGAACCATGAGTTGGAATGGATACACCTGCTGCTACTAAACCTTTATATAATGCTTTTTGAAGCGTGATATCTTTCCCCATTACTTCACCAGTTGATTTCATTTCTGGTCCTAACGTTGTGTCAACTGAACGTAATTTAGCAAAAGAGAATACAGGTGCTTTTACATATACGCCACTGCTTTCAGGATGATATGCTGTTTCATATCCTTGCTCTTGTAAACTTTGACCTAAAATAACCTTTGTCGCAATGTTTGCCATTGGAACACTCGTAATTTTACTTAAAAATGGTACTGTACGACTTGAACGAGGGTTTACTTCAATCACATAAACCTCTTCTTCAAAAACAACGAATTGAATGTTTAACAGACCAATAATGTTTAAGCCTCTTGCTAATGCATTTGTGTAGGAAATCACTTGTTGTTTAATTTTTTCGCTAATACTTTGTGGTGGGTATACAGCGATAGAATCCCCACTATGAACACCTGCACGTTCAATATGTTCCATTATTCCTGGAATGTATACATCTTTTCCATCTGAAATACCATCTACTTCTAATTCTTTTCCAATCATATATTTATCAATTAGAACTGGGTGTTCTGGATTTACTTTTACAGCATTTTCCATATAATGTAATAATTCTTCACGACGGTATACAATTTCCATCGCACGCCCACCTAATACATAAGAAGGACGAACTAACACTGGGTATCCAATATTGTCAGCAATAACAACTGCATCTTCTACATTTGTTGCTGTCTTTCCTTTTGGTTGTGGAATACCTAATGATTGTAATGTTGCTTCGAACTTATCACGATTTTCGGCACGATCCAAATCTTCTAATGATGTTCCTAAAATTTGTACACCACGTTCTGCTAATTTAGATGCTAAGTTAATCGCTGTTTGACCACCAAATTGAACAATTACCCCTTTTGGTTGTTCTAAATCAATAATGTTCATAACATCTTCGACTGTTAATGGTTCGAAGTATAATTTATCTGAAATACTAAAGTCTGTTGATACTGTTTCAGGGTTGTTGTTAATAATAATTGCTTCGTAACCAGCTTCTTTAATTGCCCATACTGAATGAACAGTTGAATAATCAAACTCAACCCCTTGACCAATACGAATTGGGCCAGAACCTAATACAATCACACTTTCACGTTCTGTTACAATTGACTCATTTTCTTCTTCATATGTACCATAGAAATATGGTGTTTCTGATTCAAATTCTGCTGCACATGTATCAACCATTTTATAAACTGGACGAATCTTGTTTTCTTTACGCATGTGATAAATGTCTAATTCTTTCATTCCCCATGCTTTCGCAATATATGCATCACTAAAACCTTGTTTCTTTGCTTCTTCGAATACATGAATATCGTTCACATTGTTTTTAATGATAGCTTCATAATTTACGATGTTCTCTAATTTACGTAGGAAGAATAAGTCAATCTCACTCCATGAATGAATATCTTCAATTGAATAACCGCGACGAAGTGCTTCGGCAATAATGAACATACGCTCATCATCTGCTTTAGCAATTCGCTTTTTCATGCTTTCCTCATCTAATTCTTTTAAGTGTTCCATTTCTAAGTGGCTAACACCTAATTCAAGGGAGCGAACTGCTTTTAAAATTGATTCTTCAAATGTACGGCCAATTGCCATTACTTCCCCAGTTGCTTTCATTTGCGTACCTAATTTACGGTTTGCACTTTCGAATTTATCAAAAGGCCAACGAGGGATTTTCGTTACAATATAATCTAGGGCTGGTTCAAAACAAGCATATGTTTTTTTCGTTACTGGGTTAATAATTTCATCTAATGTTAATCCTACTGCAATTTTTGCTGCTAACTTAGCAATTGGATAACCTGTTGCCTTCGATGCAAGTGCTGAAGAACGACTTACACGAGGATTTACTTCAATAATATAGTAGTTAAAGCTATGTGGGTCTAATGCTAATTGAACGTTACAGCCACCTTCAATTTGTAACTCACGAATAATTTTTAATGATGCATTACGTAACAATTGATATTCACGATCACTTAACGTTTGAGATGGTGCTACAACGATTGAATCACCTGTATGTACACCTACTGGATCGAAGTTTTCCATGTTACATACAACGATTGCGTTATCATTGCTATCACGCATTACTTCGTATTCAATTTCTTTATAACCAGCAATACTTTTTTCTAATAAGCATTGTGTTACCGGAGAATGCTTTAATCCGCTCGTTACAATTTCAATTAATTCTTCTTCATTTGAACAAATACCGCCACCTGTTCCACCTAATGTGAAGGCTGGACGAACAATAACAGGATAGCCAATCTCTTCAACAAATGCATATGCTTCTTCTAATGTATGAATAATCGTACTATCTGGCACTGGCTCATTAATTTTTTTCATTAATGAACGGAATAAATCACGGTCTTCCGCTTTCTCAATTGCTTCTAGCTTTGTACCTAAAATTTCAACTCCACATTCTTCAAGTACACCAGATTTATGTAACTCAACTGCTAAGTTTAATCCTGTTTGACCACCTAGTGTTGGTAAAATCGCATCTGGACGCTCTTTACGAATAATACGGCTTACAAAATCTAATGTTAATGGTTCAATGTATACTTTATCTGCTGTTGCAGTATCTGTCATAATTGTTGCTGGATTTGAGTTTACTAGAATAACACGATATCCTTCTTCACGTAATGATTGACAAGCTTGTGTTCCAGAGTAATCAAATTCGGCTGCTTGACCAATGACAATTGGACCTGATCCAATTACTAAAATGGTTTGAATATCTAAACGTTTTGGCATGCTGATCCCTCTTTCTTATACGCTGTAATCATCTCTAAAAATTCATTAAATAATCCATTTGCATCTTCTGGTCCTGGTGATGCTTCTGGGTGATATTGAACTGTAAATGCTGGGAATTCTTTATGACGAAGTCCTTCTACTGTTCCATCATTTAACGCTACATGTGTTACTTCTAACTTTGTATTTTCAAGTGATTGTTCTTCTACTGTATAACCATGGTTTTGAGCTGTTAAAGCTACTTTGTTCGTACGTAAATCTTTTACTGGATGGTTAGAACCACGGTGTCCAAATTTTAACTTAACTGTATTTGCCCCACATGATAAAGCAAATAATTGGTGCCCTAAGCAAATCCCGAACAATGGTACGCGTCCTAATACGCCTTGAATCATTTCAATTGCTTCTGGCACATCTTTTGGGTCCCCAGGTCCATTTGATAACATAATGCCATCTGGACTTAAGCGTAAAATTTCTTCTGCTGTTACGTTATAAGGAACAACGATTACATCACAATCACGATGATTTAATTCACGTAAAATTCCATGCTTCATTCCAAAGTCTACTAACACAACGCGGTAGCCACGCCCTGGTGAAGGATAGGAATTCGTTGTTGATACACGTTTTACATGGTCTGTAAAAAATGCTTTTGTTTTTAACTCATTTACTACATCTTCTACATTTACATCCATTCCACATAATTTCCCTTTTAATGAACCATGTTGACGAATTAAACGCGTTAATTTACGTGTATCGATACCAGCTAACCCTGGAATATCACGCGATTTTAAATATGCATCTAATGGAATTTCATTACGGAAGTTTGATGGATAATCACAATATTCTTTCACAATTAAGCCATGAACAGATGGGATAATACATTCAAAATCATCGCGATTAATCCCGTAATTTCCAATCAAAGGATATGTTAATGTAACAATTTGCCCACAGTAAGAAGGGTCAGACAGGATTTCTTGGTATCCTGTCATTCCTGTATTAAATACAACTTCCCCATCTTTTTCAATTTCACTACCGAACGCTTTTCCTACGAATACAGTACCATCTTCTAAAATTAGTTGTCTTTTCATGCAAATACACGCCCTTTTTGATATACAATTTTGCCATCAACCATTGTTAATACAGGCCATCCTTTACAGTTCCAATCTACGAATGGTGTATTTTTCCCTTTTGATTTAAAGTTCTCAGGGTTGATTTTTTCTTCATGCTGTAAGTCGATTAGGACAAGGTCAGCATTTTTTCCAACTTCTAATTTGCCGCCTTCAATTCCAAATACATCTGCTGGTTTCTTTGTTAACCACTCAACAAGTTGTTGTAACGTGAATAATCCTGTTTCAACGAAGTGTGTATATAGTAGTGGAAATGCTGTTTCTAATCCAACAATTCCGAACGGAGCTAGAGACATTCCTTGTGCTTTTTCTTCAGCAGCATGAGGCGCATGGTCCGTTGCAATCATGTCGATTGTGCCATCTAATAATCCTTCAAGTAATGCTGCTTTATCTTCTAAAGAACGTAATGGCGGATTCATTTTATAATTCGTATCTAAGCCTGGAATATCATCTTCACTAAGTAGTAAGTGATGAGGAGTCACCTCTGCTGTCACTTTAATTCCTGCTCGTTTCGCATCTCGAACAACACGAACACTTTCCTTCGTACTAATATGACAAACATGATAGTGACAATTTGCTGCTTCTGCTAATAAAACGTCACGTGCAATATGTACAGATTCACATACTGAAGGAATTCCGTTTAATCCATGCTCTTTCGAGAAAAGTCCTTCATGAACTGAACCTTTATTAATTAATGTATTTTCTTCACAGTGAGCAACGATTGGCATGTCACAAGCTGCTGCTTTTTTCATTGCATCTAACATCATTGCCGCTGATTGAACACCAACACCATCATCCGTTAAAGCAAATGCACCGTGTTGCTTCAATCCTTCAAAATCTGTTAATTCTTTACCTGCTTCACGGATTGTAATTGAAGCATATGGCAATACTTTTACAACTGCTGTTTCCTTAATGCGATCTTGTACCCACTGTAATTGTTCAACTGTATCTGGTACCGGTCTTGTATTTGGCATTGCACAAATTGTTGTAAATCCACCTTGTGCTGCTGCCTTTGCCCCCGTTTCGATTGTTTCTTTATGTTCACCACCTGGCTCACGTAAGTGAACATGTACATCGATAAAGCCTGGGGAAAGTAATTTCCCCTTTGCATCGATTACTTCTGCATCTTCAACTGTTAGTTGCATACCAATTGCCATAATTTTTTTATCTTCTACTAATACATCACACGTATAAAGTGTGCCATTCTCTCGTAATATGTTTGCTTCTTTAAATAAGTACTTCATTTTTTACTCCTCCAAATACACCTGGTAATGCTCTTTTTAATACAGCCATACGAACGTACACGCCGTTTGTCATTTGTTTAAAAATTCTAGAACGTTCGCATTCTACTAACTCACTATCAATCTCAACCCCTCGATTAAATGGTGCTGGATGCATAATGATTGCGTTTGGTTTCATTTTTCTTTCTCGTTCAACTGTTAATCCATAGTTTTGTAAGTAATTTTGCATATCTGCTCGTTCGCTATGACGTTCATGTTGAACACGTAAAAGCATGACAACATCTACTGTTGCTACTAATTCATCTAATGAAATATACTCACCAAATGTATTATTTTCATCTTTCCAAATTTCAGGACTTGAGAAGTATACTTTTGCTCCTAAACGAGTTAGCATTTCTGCATTTGAGCGCGCCACTCGACTATGACGAATGTCACCAACAATCCCAACTTTTAATCGATGGAATCTTCCGAACTCTTGGCGTATTGTCAATAAATCTAGTAAACATTGTGTTGGATGATGACCTGTTCCGTCTCCTCCATTTAAAATCGGGATATTAATTTTATTAACTAATTGATCAAAATATCGCTCTTCATTATGACGGATAACAACTGCATTGACACCAATTGCTTCTAATGTTTTTACTGTATCGTATAGCGTTTCACCTTTTTGTACACTTGATGTTTCAACGGAAAAGTTCAACACATCCATTCCCATTTTCTTTTCTGCTACTTCGAAACTAAAACGTGTTCGTGTACTATTTTCAAAGAAAAGATTTGCTGCTACTACTTTTTTCGTAGGCATTACTTCTAATCCATCGGCAAAGCGTTGTGCTTCATCTAAAATATCATTCACTTCCGTTGTCGCTAATTCTGTCATTGTTAATAAATGATTCATATTCATATCCCCCATTTTCTTTATTTTAAGCTACTTCGTTTTCTTCTTTTTTACTAGGACTATTCTTCGTATTATCTGGGATGATAAGGTTTAAAATTACACCGATAATTGCTGCTAAAGCCATTCCTTCAAAGTGGAAAGCACCAATATTGAATTTGGCACCGCCAATTCCAATTACTAAAATAACGGATGCAATTACTAAGTTACGTTTATTACCAAAGTCGATTTTTTCATCAATTAACATTCGTAATCCACTCGAAGCGATGATACCGAATAGTAAGATACAAACGCCGCCCATAACTGGCGTTGGAATACTGTTGATTAATGCTGAAAGCTTACCGATAAATCCAAATGTAATTGCCATAAACGCTGCACCGATAAAGACGTAGATACTATATACTCGTGTGATTGCTAATACGCCAATGTTCTCTCCATACGTTGTATTTGGTGGTGCCCCGATAAATGCTGCAACCATTGTTGCTAATCCATCCCCTAATATAGAGCGGTCTAATCCTGGTTCTTTAAACATGTCACGACCAACAACATTCCCTAATACAACTTGGTGTCCGATATGTTCTGAAATTGTTACGATTGCAACTGGAAGTATTAACATCATAATTTGAGCTGAAAAACTTGGATCATAGTGTACAAATGGAATTTGGAATTCTGGCATTGCAAACCACTTTGCTTCTAAAACTGGCGTAAAATCAACAATTCCTACTACCATTGCGAATAAGTAACCGCCGATAATTCCTATTAAAACTGGGATAATCCCAAACATGCCTCGACCAAAGATAGAGAATAAAATTGTGATTCCTAATGTTACCATTGCTACTAAGAAATATTTTGCATCATAAACGGCTGTACCGTCTTCTAACGTTTTGTTCATTGCCATTCCAATTGCTGTTCCCGATAAACTAAGCCCAATTACCATTACAACTGGACCAATTACGATTGGAGGAAGGATTTTCATAATCCACTTAATTCCTGCTGTTCGAATAATAAGTGCTACTACTCCATATACTAATCCTGCTACTGCACAGGCAATCATTGTTGGCCCGACACCACCAATTTCCTTTGCTGCTATAATTGGTGTAATAAATGCAAAAGATGACCCTAGATATGAAGGTGCTTTCCCTCTCGTAACAATAATAAATGTTAATGTTGCTAAACCACTTGCTACTAATGCAACCGCTGGTGATAACCCGGTTAATCTTGGTACTAATACAGTGGCACCGAACATTGCAAATAAGTGCTGAATGCTTAAAAATATCCATTGAATTGGTGCTGGACGATCCTCAATATTTAAAACTACTTTATTATTTGCTGACATCGTTTTTTCCTCCTACTATCTCCCTATATAAAACAAAAACTCTTTGTGATTACACAAAGAGTCTACACGTATCCCTAAAAAAGCCATAGGAAATACTAGACCCTTTGGTAGCCTCTCTGGACTCCGTTAAAAGGGTTTCTTATTTATCATGAATTGTTACACAGTCTCGCTCATCAATTTCTGATAGCTCAACAACAATTCGCTCTACTTGAGAAGTTGGAATGTTTTTCCCAACATAATCTGGTTTAATTGGAAGCTCACGGTGACCACGATCCACTAGCACAGCTAATTGAATTTGAGATGGTCTTCCTTCATCCATCAATGCATCCATTGCGGCACGCACTGTTCGACCAGTATATAAAACATCATCTACTAAAATAATACGTTTTTCATTAATATCAGTTGGTATGGACGAACCTTTTACAATTGGCTCTCCTGTTGTTGTTTTTTTCGATAAATCATCACGATATAATGTAATATCTAATTCACCAACTGGAATTTCTTGACCTTCGATTGTTTTTATTCGTTCTGCAATTCGATTTGCTACGTAAATACCACGTGTCTTAATCCCAACCAAAACACAATTTTCAATTCCTTTGTTTCGCTCAATAATTTCATGAGCAATACGCGTAATCGATCTTCTCATTCCTAGTTCATCAAGAAGCTTTGCTTTGACTACCAATTTATTCACCTCACTAATATGATTTACAGTATAACGACCAATCATTCGTGAGTAACAAAAAAACCTCCTGCCGAGAGCAAGAGGTTTAGTAAAAAACATACATAAAGATAGACACTACGGGTCTATTTACGTACTATCCGTCCGTTACCTTCTTAACCTCTCTGGGCTATGTTAAAGGATCATCTATACTGTTAGGCACATTATTACATATACAGTGGTTACTGTCAACCGTTTAGTTTAATAAATTTAATTAATTCAACAAAATCAGCAGGAAGAGGTGCTTCAAATTCCATATACTCTTTTGTTCTCGGATGTACAAATCCTAATACACCAGCGTGTAATGCTTGCCCTTTTGTAATGTCTAATGTTCGCTTTGGACCGTATTTTGGATCACCAACAAGTGGGTGACCAATATATTTCATATGAACACGAATTTGGTGTGTACGCCCTGTTTCTAATTGACATTCCACGTGCGTATACTTATCGAAACGTTCTACTACTTTAAAGTGTGTTACTGCTTGACGGCTGTTTTCGCTTGTTACCGTCATGCTTTGACGGTCATGTTTGGCACGTCCAATTGGCGCATCAATTGTTCCATGATCGTGAGAAATAACGCCATGAACAATCGCTTGATAACGACGTGTTACTGTCTTTGCTTGTAACTGAGATACAAGAGACTCATGAGCCATATCATTTTTAGCGACCATTAATAATCCTGATGTTTCTTTATCAATACGATGAACAATTCCTGGACGCATCACACCATTAATTCCCGATAAATCGTTACAATGAGCCATTAACCCATTTACTAACGTACCAGTTACATGACCAGGTGCTGGATGAACAACCATTCCACGAGGTTTATTCACAACTAATACATCTGCATCTTCGTAATAAATATCTAAATCCATTTGTTCAGGCAAGACATCTAATTCAACTACTTCTGGAACGATAACTTCAATGTTATCTCCATCTTTACACTTATAATTGCTTTTAATTTCTTGTCCGTTCACTTTCACATACTGTTCATTAATCCATTGTTTAATTTGTGAACGAGACCAATCGCTATTATAATTTGCTATTACTTTATCAATGCGCTCTTTCGCATTGCTTTCATCTACTACAATCGTAATACTTTCTTGCATTTTATTGCTCCTTCATGTTCTTTTCTCGAATTATTTCTATTACTGTCTGTAATAAAATAAATCCTACCCCTATGCATAATGCCATATCCGCAACATTAAAAATAGGGAAACTATAATCACCAATATACACGTGGAAGAAATCAACCACTTCTTTTCGGAAGAAACGATCAATGAAATTTCCAATTGCTCCACCTAATACTAAGCTAAGTCCTATTCCTGTTAATACATCTGGAATTCCGTGTTTTCGAATATAATAAACAATTCCTGCCACAAACAGAATCGTAATAATATAAAAGAAAACCATTTTTCCTGCTAATATTCCCCATGCAGCTCCTGTATTTCGATGCGATGTTATGTAGAAAATTGAGGGAATGATTTCAATACTTTCCCCTAAAGCCATTGTTTTTACAATTATCCATTTTGTAAATTGGTCTACTAAAATAACAATCAATGCCAACAAATAATATTGCATAATTTTATCCTCGCCACCTAAAAATAATAAAGTATACACGAGGATTGTAACATAGCTGTTGCTTTTCTATCAATGACAATTCCTTCTGTTATTAAACCCATACATATTGAAGATCATAAATTGTCCGTGCCGTTGGAATAGCTTGGAGAATATTTATTGGAATTTTTTCACCCGTTTCCTCACAAATCCCATAGGTTCCTTCATTAATTTTTTGTAGCGCTATTTCCACATCATTTAAATCATCTTGAATTGTGTGTAATAAATATTTATTCTTTACATTTTCTGTATTTTCTAACCCAAAATCCAAAGCAAATTCTGTATTTAAAGCGTCAATGTATCCTTTTATCAATCGCTGAACGAGTTCATTTTTTGTTATAAGCAATTCTTTTTTAATCTCATCTAACATTTCACGCTTCACAACATACAACTCCTTTTGCTGTTTGTAGTGATAGTGTGTCCTAATAAAGTTCACTTACCGAAAACACATTTTTCCTTTTTCACTTAGAAAAACCGCTGATAAGTATTGAAGTACTAGTTATAAACAATCCACACTTTGATTTTTTGGGATAGGGCAAAAGATTCCAAGAAAATTACTTAAAGATTAAATCTAAAAAAAAGCGGTCTGTTGAGCTAAGCGAAATGCCTCTCTCATTCAGACCGCTTTTTATAAATATAAATGTATTATTTTACGATTCCTGCACAACGTGGACAAAGTGTTGGATATTCTGCTACTTCCCCAACTTCAGGTGTTACAGTCCAACAACGTTCACACGTTTGACCTTCTGCTTGTTTCACAACAATAGACGTATGTTCAAATTGTTGTGCATCTGCTGGTGCTTCTCCTTGTGCTACTTCACAATGAGAAACGATAAATAATTGATGTAATTTTTCATCAACAGAATGTAATAATGCTGCCGCTTTTTCTGTTGGATAAATTGTTACACTTGCTTGTAATGACTTACCAATTACTTTTTCATTACGCGCTACTTCTAATGCTTTAAGCACTTCATCACGGATATCCATGAATGCTGCCCATTTTGTTAATAATGCTTCTTCATTTTCATACGTTACTACTTCTGGCATATCTGTCAACTGAACACTTTCAACAGCTGTATTTGGAATAAATGACCAAACTTCATCAGCTGTATGTGGTAAAATTGGCGCCATTAATTTCGTTAATGTCACTAATACTTCATGTAAAACAGTTTGCATTGCACGACGATCTCTGTTGTTGCTTTCTTCGATGTAAAGGATGTCTTTCCCAAAATCTAAGTAGAAAGAACTTAATTCAATCGTACAGAAGTTATTTACCAAATGATAAATGGTAGAAAATTCGTAGTTATCGTATGCTTTGCGAACACGACGCACTAATTCATTTAATTTTACCATCATATATTGATCTACTTCACGTAACTCAGCAAATGGAACTGCATCTGTTTCGTTGTTGAAATCAAATAAGTTTCCTAATAAGAAACGGAATGTATTACGGATTTTACGATATACTTCTGCAACTTGTTTTAAGATGTTATCTGATACACGTACGTCTGATTGATAGTCTACAGAAGCTACCCATAAACGTAAAATATCTGCTCCATACATTTGAATCACTTTCGCTGGGATAACTGTATTCCCTAACGATTTACTCATCTTACGACCTTCGCCATCTAAAGCGAATCCATGGCTTAATACACCTTTATATGGCGCTTGACCTGTTACAGCTACGCCAGTTGTTAATGAAGAGTTAAACCAACCACGATATTGGTCAGAACCTTCTAAGTATAAATCTGCTGGATATTGTAAATCATCACGTTCTACTAATACTGCTTGGTGAGAAGAACCAGAATCAAACCAAACGTCCATGATGTCATTTTCTTTCGTAAATTGACCATTTGGACTACCTGGATGTGTAAAGCCTTCTGGTAAAAGCTCTTTTGCTGTACGTTGGAACCAGATGTTTGAACCATGTTCACGGAATAAAGCTGATACATGTTCAATTGTTTCATCTGTGATAATTGCATCGCCATTCTCTGCATAAAAGACTGGAATTGGAACGCCCCATACACGTTGACGAGAAATACACCAGTCACCACGGTCACGAACCATGTTAAATAAGCGTGTTTCACCCCATGTAGGAATCCATTTTGTTTCTTTTACTGCTTCTAATAATTGTTCACGAATGTTGTCAATAGAAGCGAACCATTGTGCTGTCGCACGGTAAATAACTGGTTTTTTCGTTCTCCAGTCATGTGGATATGAGTGTTTAATAAAGCTTAATTTTAATAATAAGCCTTTTTCTTCTAATTGTTGACCTACTGCTTTGTTAGCATCTTCATAAAATAAGCCTTCAAAGCCTGGTGCTTCACTTGTCATATATCCTTTATCATCTACTGGACAAAGAACATCTAATCCATACTTTTGACCAATTGCAAAGTCATCTTCCCCATGTCCTGGTGCTGTATGAACTAAACCAGTACCAGATTCTGTTGTAACGTGTTCTCCACACATAACTAATGCATCACGACCATATAATGGGTGACTTGCTACAACATGCTCTAAGTCGCTACCTTTGATTGTTCGAATAACTTCAACGTCTTCCCAGCCAACTGTATTCGCAACAGACTCTAATAATTCACTTGCTACAATATATTTTTTGTCATTTGCTTTTACAACGCTATACTCTAAGTCAGCGTGAACTGAGATACCTAAGTTAGCAGGAATTGTCCATGGTGTTGTTGTCCAAATAACAAAATGCTCATCTTGTTCCACTACGCCTTTTCCATCTTTCACAGGGAAGGCAACATAAATCGATGCTGAACGCTTATCTTGATATTCAATTTCAGCTTCTGCTAATGCTGACTCACTTGATGGAGACCAGTAAACAGGTTTTAACCCTTTGTAAATATAGCCTTTTTTCGCCATATCACCAAACACTTTAATTTGTGCTGCTTCATATTCTGGTTTTAATGTGATATATGGATTTTCCCAATCACCACGAACACCTAGACGCTTAAATTGTTCACGTTGACCATCTACTTGTTTGTATGCATATTCTTCACATAGTTTTCTAAAGTCAGCTACTGATAATTCTTTACGATTTACACCGCTTTTTGTTAAAGCTTGCTCAATTGGTAAACCGTGTGTATCCCAACCAGGTACGTATGGTGCATCAAAACCGCTCATTGACTTGTAGCGAACAATAAAGTCTTTTAACACTTTATTTAACGCATGCCCCATGTGAATATCACCGTTTGCGTAAGGAGGTCCATCATGTAAAATGAATTTTGGACGACCATTTGTACGCTCTTGTACTTTTTTATAAATATCTAAGTTTGCCCATTTTTCTTGAATATCTGGCTCACGTTTTGGTAAATTCCCTCGCATTGGAAATTCTGTTTCTGGCATTAGTAGCGTATTTTTATAATCCATTACTATTCTCCTCCAATTTTTCACTATCGCTCTTCGTATCTTCTTTCATTCTTAACTAATTCCTGTCTATATAAACAGAAAGGGAGATTTTCTCATCCCAAGAAGGGACGAGAAAATCTCCCGTGGTACCACCCTAAATTAACTTTCACAAGTTATATGTAAAAAGTTCACTTCACATTCTTAACGCGAATGACACGTCTTGACTTACTAGATAGGTTCAGTTAAGAACTCAAGGGTGATTTTCATTTTAATTCCTTCATCGAGCTCCCACCGTCCTCAATTCGCTTTGCAAGGTTATTAAAACTACTCGTCCCTATCATCATTTTAAAAAATTATAGTTTTGATTGCATTATAATAGAACACAAATTATCCGTCAAGGGATTATTCGACTCCTTCGACAACTTCTGTCGCCATTAAGCGATCCCAATCATCATTTTCAAGCATTTCTAATTGAGCTTCAATTAACATACGTAAACGTGTACGATATACTTTTGATTGTTTCTTTAATTCTTCAATTTCCATTGCCACTTTACGTGATTTTGATAATGCTTCATTAACGATGCGATCTGCATTTTTTTCTGCTTCGCGAATAATTAATTTTGCTTCTTTATTGGCATTACTTTTCACTTCTTCTGCAGCTTCTTGTGCAACTAAAATTGATTTGTTTAATGTATCTTCAATATTCGAATAATGAGATAAACGCTCTTGCATATTCGATACTTTTTCTTCTAATTCTTTCTTCTCACGAATAATAAGCTCGTAATCTTTAATAACTTGGTCTAAAAATTCATTTACTTCATCTTCGTCATATCCACGAAATCCGCGGCTAAACTCTTTATTGTGAATATCTAATGGTGTTAACGGCACAGGTGCCACCTCCAAAATTTTATTTTTTATATCTTATTCGACAAAAATATTAAAAATCCTTTTATTTTTTTATACCAAATGTAATTCGCCATTTATCTTTTTTTGTTTTCCCATCAATATGTATTAATTTTCCTCTTCCTAATCCTCGTACAGAAAAAATATCTCCTTCACAACATGTAAAACTTCCACTTTCTTGTACCCTCCAGTTAACAGCAACTGCGCCGCTTTTAATATATGGTTGTACCTTTTGTCGAGAGATATTATAAATTTCAGAAACAATCGTATCCAATCGCAATGAAGAAACGGTTCCTGATTTCTCTATCCAGCTCTCTTCGACAAAAAGTGCCTCTGACAATGTCTTTTTTTCCAATTGTACAGTTGTTCGTCCAACCTTTTGTAATTGGGAAATAAGGTAAGAATCCATTTCTTTACAAATGAAAAATTGCACTCTGTTATCATGCAATAATATATCCCCAAGCTTCTCTCGTTTTATTCCTGTTCCAAGAATAGAGCCTAGTACTTGGGGATGTTCAATTGAACAAAATTTAACTGCATATTTTATTTCAAATAAGGAAAGATCAAAGTCATCCTCTGTCCACTCATAATAACTAGGATAAAGCAAAGCTCGCTTACGTTCTGTTTCTGTTGTACCACCAAAGAAAGCAACCAAGACATCGCCTGTTGTTCCAATAAGGGTAGCAACGATTTGTTGTTCACGAGGACTCAAAAAAGGGAGTAGCTTCGGTGCATAATTTTGCTCCACATATGCTTTATAATCTAATATTCGTTCAATAAACGGTCGTTCATCTTCACGAAAATGATCGTAAAGACTCATTTCCATCTACCCCTTTATTATAAAAATTTCAGAATTAATGTGCTGATACCCATTTGTGCAAAGTTTAATGCTAAAAAGGCCACGATTGGAGAAAAATCAAACATTCCAAATGGTGGAACAATACGTCTAAATGGCTCTAAATATGGCTCACAAATACGACCTAACCAATAACCAAACTTCGTCTCACGCGCCTGAGGAAACCATGACATAAAAATATAAATAATTAAGGCATACGAATAAATTTGTAATGCTTTAGCTAAATAGAAAAGTACTGTAACCATCAGTATTCATTACCACCTTTTTGATTGTTCTTGTTGTTCATATAATTCTGTTACACCACCTGATACGGAAACATTACTTGGGGTACATAAAAATGTATGCGTATCTAATTTTTGCATATCACCATTTATTGCATAAATTGTCCCTGTTAAGAAATCAACAATTCTTCTTGCTTGATCATTTTGAACGCGTTGTAAATTAATAATTACTGCTCGCTTTTGTAAAAGTTGATCTGCAATACCTTGTACCTCATTATATGAACGAAGCTCTAAAATCACTACTTTTGATTTTGTTTTTGCATCGGTAATTGGCACCACGTTTGGTCCTGCATTTTTAGTTGAACGGCTAATTTCCAAGTCTAAATCCTCCTCTCCCTTTTGATAGTTATTTTCTTCTTGTTGTTCATATTGTTCATCTTGGCGATGCTCGTATCTTTCACGTTCTTCATATTGTTCTTCATCTTCTAAGTAAAAAAACTTTTTTAAACGATTCCCTATACTCATTTCTACTCCTCCTATCTTTTCTCCCCAACTAAGCTTGTCCCAATTCGAATAAAAGTTGCCCCTTCTTCAATAGCAATGACAAAGTCATTCGACATTCCCATTGATAAATCGGTGCATGGTGCATGCGCATAATGACAACTTTTAATTTCTTCTTGTAATCTCTTTGCTTGTTTAAAACAAGCACGAATAACTTCCTCATCTTCTGTATAAGGAGCCATCGTCATTAAGCCAACTACTTTTATCTTATCATAAGCTGCTAATTGTTTAATAAACTCATGTACTTCTTCAGGTGCAACACCATGCTTTGACTCTTCATTTGATGTCTTTACTTGCACGAAACAGTTTATTACTTTATCGGCCCTCTTTTGAATTTCTTCTGCTAAATGAATACGATCTAAAGAATGTAAATAATCAATATGGCAAATAACATCTTTTACTTTTCTCGTTTGAAGAGAGCCGATATAATGCCAACAAACAGCCTCTGTAATCGCCTTGACTTTTTCTAAAAAAGGAATTGGACGATTTTCTCCTAAATTTGTAATTTTGGCTGCAATGACTTCTTTTGTTTTCGCTACATCTACTGTTTTTGTTACAGCAATGACTGTAATTTCCTCTTTTTGACGATGACACCTACTGCATACTTGTTCAATTTGTGCTGTTAATTGCGCTACATTCTCTGCTATCGACACGTTATTCACTCCTCGTTCCTATGAAACTCATCATTCTACCTGTTTTTCCTTTGTCACGTCGATGAGAAAAAAACAAGTAATCTTCACAACATGTACAACTTGTAGAAACAATGATATTTTCTGGCTTAATCCTCGCATTTACTAACAATCTTCGATTTGCTTCTTTTAAATCTACCATATATTGACCTTGCTTACTTTCCTTATAAGTGTAAGCAGCTTGTTCTCCTAATACATCTTCTAAACGATTGCGTACCGTATCATCTACAACATAACAGCATTTTCCAATTGAAGGACCAATTGCAACGTGAATATCAGCTATATCTACTCCTTCTTCTATCCAACGCTCAACCATTTTTCCTGCAATATTAAGAACGGTTCCTTTCCAACCCGCATGGGCTAAACCAATATATTGGCTTGTAGGCGAAAAATAATACAAAGGTACACAATCTGCATAATAAGACGTTAACAATATGTCTTGCTCATCTGTATAAATTCCATCTGTATCTTTAACTGCTGTCCCGTATTGTTTAACACCTTTACCACAATCGTTCTTTGCCACTTTCTCAATTCGATTGCCATGTGTTTGCTCGCTGCAAATCCAATTTTCTAAAGAAAACTGAACATCTTCACTTATAAGCTTTCGATTAGCAACAACCGCTTTTTCTTCATCATTTACATGTAATCCTACATTTAAAGAAGAAAAATTCCCTGTACTAACCCCACCATTTTTTGTTGTAAATCCTGCAACTAAGTGGTCGTATTTACTAGTCCACGGAAAAAGCGATAAAATTCGATTGCCTTCTCGTTTAAACGACTTTTCTTCCATAAATAAAACTCCTACTAAAAAAAATAATGGCACTTCTTGTCTATTTTACCATACTTCCACTTATTTCGTGAGATGTCAAATAAAATTTTAATAAGTTATCTCCTCTTTCTTTTCTTCTTCCACATAAGATTGCTGATAACGAACAAGAATTACGTCCTCCCCAATTTTTACAATGTTATTCCAAGTGATGACAATTTCCTCATCCTTTCCAAAAAAACCGAGCACTCGTGAGCTTTTAGCAATAACAATCGATTCAATTTTACCCGTATTCAAATTAACAAGAATATCCCCTATATTTCCCAATTTCTTTCCATCTGCTACATTCACAACATCTTTCTCTTGGAATTCCGTTACACGCGTCACCCTTATCCCTCCATTTCCCTTTGTTGTATCATATGTTAGTAGACAAGTTATTCATACCAAAAAACGAGGTTGTTTTTTAAACAACCTCGTTACCCTTGAATACTTTTATTCATTTGTTTAATTGCCGATTTTTCTAAGCGAGAAACTTGGGCTTGAGAAATACCAATTTCCTCGGCCACTTCCATCTGCGTCTTCCCTTGAAAAAATCGTTTTCGAATAATTAATTTTTCTCGATCATTTAACCGTTTCATTCCTTCTTTTAATGCTAACTCTTCTATCCATTGGTCATCTCTATTTCGATCGTCACTTAGTTGATCCATTACAAAAATAGGATCCCCACCATCGTTATAAATTGGTTCGAATAAAGACACTGGATCTTGAATCGCATCTAAAGCAAAAACAACTTCTTCATGAGTGACACCAAGCACCTCGGCTATTTGTTTTGGTGTTGGCTCTTTTGAATTTTCCGATACTAACTTTTCCCTTACTTGTAATGCTTTATATGCAATATCCCTCAACGAACGAGAAACTCGAATTGGATTATTATCTCGTAAATAGCGCCTAATTTCTCCAATAATCATCGGAACTGCATATGTAGAAAACTTTACATTTTGGGATAAATCAAAATTATCAATAGATTTCATTAACCCGATACAGCCCACCTGAAATAAATCGTCAACAAACTCCCCTCTGTTGTTAAATCGTTGGATGACGCTTAGTACTAATCGTAGGTTTCCATTCACTAGTTTTTCTCGGGCACTATTGTCTCCTTCATGCATGTTTTGAAACAATTTTCGCATTTCATCATTTTTTAGTACTGGAAGTTTTGATGTGTCTACGCCGCATATTTCAACCTTGTTACGTGTCAATTTCTTCCCTCCTATGGGAGTTGCTGTACAAAATTAAGTATCTCCATAGGAGGGGATTTTATACTTGTCAAAAGAAGGGATAAAGTAAACCTTTTATCAATGAATTTTTCATTTTTCCTACCTAAAAACTCGTCATCCACTTATTGACACTGTTATTACGGTAACATACACCTTTCTTTTTTATGAAAAATTAACTTTTTCCATCTTTTAAACCATTCGATTAAACTCTTTTCTTAATCGTTTAATAATCCTTTTTTCTAGTCTACTAATGTAGGATTGAGAGATACCGAGCATATCTGCCACATCCTTTTGTGTTTTTTCCTCTGTTCCATCTAAACCAAAACGCAACTCCATAATTTGCTTTTCTCTATCCGACAATTGATGAAGTGCCTTCATTAATAAATTTCGATTTACATTTGCTTCTAGCCCTTTTGTGATAATATCTTCTTCTGTTCCTAGCACATCGGACAGCAGCAATTCATTGCCATCCCAATCAATGTTAAGCGGCTCATCAAAAGAAACTTCTGATCGATTTTTATTATTTCGCCGCAGATGCATCAAAATTTCATTTTCGATACAACGAGAGGCATATGTAGCTAATTTAATCTTCTTTTCTAAATTGAACGTATTTACCGCTTTAATTAATCCAATCGTTCCGATACTAATTAAATCCTCAATGTTAATACCTGTATTTTCAAATTTTCGAGCGATATACACAACTAAGCGTAAATTACGCTCAATAAGCTGTGACTTCGCTTCTTTATCGCCTAAAGGTAATTTGAGTAATAAAGCTTCTTCCTCTTCTTTCGTCAAAGGAGGGGGCAATGCTTCGCTTCCCCCAATGTAATAAATCTCTCCAGACTTTATCCCTAACTTATTTAATAATCGATACCAAAAACGAATCCACTTTATTTTCCAACCTTTTTTCATTTTGGCCCCCCTATCCAACTACTAATTTTGGATGAAGAATACACTGGTATTCTTTTGCACTTGTAAACGCAAATGCATTTATTCCAATCATAATATTTTTACATGTTACAATTTTTTTCTCCCCATAAATAACAACTTCATCTGAACGAATAGTAACCATCCAATTATTTTTATTTCCAACCACTTGAAATGGTACAATCCGAATCCGCGTTGCCCATTCATCATCTATGTTGTCATAATCAATAAATGGCTCTTTTACAAGCTTTATTATTGCCTCTGGGATTTTTCCTTCTAAACAAGCTTGATCCACGACAATAATTGGTTTTCCTGTTAGGGGGTCTGTCAATTGATTTCCGTTATCAATTAGTGCTGTTGAATGAAATACAAAATTTTTAATTTTAACTTCTATTTTCACAATTTTTTCGTATCTTAGTTTTGTAAAGGAAATTTCGTGGATTTCCTTTTTAATAAAATACATACAAATAGGAATACAAATAAACACAAAAACCCAACTAATTGGATCCCCATATACATGATCGATGGAAGATAAGGAATTTGTTAAAGCAGGATAATTCGTTTGTAATAAATAATGAGTTCCTATTACAAACCCACCAAATATAAACGTCGAAAAATAAAACATAAACAAATTTTTTAATGTGTATACCAACTCCCTGTAGCCAAATGTTACAAGTACAATGCAAATGGAAAAGAAAACCTTTATGAGTACATGATTGCTATATATACTCATTGGCGTGAATTGAAGAAGTACGAGAACACTTCCTACCAATGCACCTAATATCAACCGTTTATATGTAACATTTCGCTTCAATGCTATTGTTGTAATAAGTAAAATACAGTAATCTACGAGGATATTTAAGAGAAAAACAATGTCTACATAAACCAAGCCTTATCCTCCTCACTTACAGTACAAACTTGATAGTACTAAGTATACAAAAAACAACTTGCGAATTGTGTCAAACGACGGTGTCAGAAACACACTTGTTTTGTCATTCTAATTTCTATATGAAAAGATCAAAACTAATTCCGTTAAGATTAATATGCAAAAAAAATAGGCCACCAACGTGACCTATTTTTTGATATGCTCTATTATTTTATCGACGACGACGATTGCGTAAAAATGCTGGAATCTCTAAATCATCATTTGCTACAGTCGTTGTTGTACGAGTAACTTCTTCTGTTGGTGCTTCTTCACGCTTCACTTCACGTTTAGGTGTTGGTGAAGCAGATGGAGCTGGTTTTGAAGTTACCTGTGGACGAACCACTGGTTTTGGTTGAACAACAACGGAATCATCAAAGCCAGTTGCAATAACAGTAACAACGATTTCATCTTTTAATGATTCATTAATAACAGAACCAAAAATCATATTTACTTCCTCATCTGAAGCAGATGCAACAATATCTGCAGCTTCTTGTACTTCAAATAAGCTTAAGTTTGCGCCACCTGTAATGTTCATTAGCACACCTTGCGCGCCATCAATAGATGTTTCTAATAATGGGCTTGAGATTGCTTTTTTCGCTGCTTCCGCTGCACGATTCTCTCCTGAAGCAACTCCAATTCCCATTAATGCTGAACCACGATTAGACATAATTGTTTTTACGTCAGCAAAGTCTAAGTTGATTAATCCAGGGATTGCAATTAAGTCCGAAATACCTTGTACACCTTGACGTAATACATTATCTGCTTGAGCAAATGCTTGTAACATTGGCGTATTACGCTCAACGATTTCCAACAAACGATCATTTGGGATTACAATTAATGTATCAACAGCTTCTTTTAGAGTAGCAATACCAGTGATTGCTTTATTTGCACGGGGACGACCCTCAAAGGAGAAAGGACGAGTAACAACACCAACTGTTAAAGCACCTAAATCTTTTGCGATTTGTGCAATAACTGGAGCCGCGCCAGTACCTGTTCCGCCACCCATACCAGCTGTAACAAATACCATATCCGCACCTTTTAACACTTCTTCTAGTTGTTCTTTGCTTTCTTCAGCTGCTTTTTTCCCAACTTCAGGATTGGCACCAGCACCAAGTCCGCGTGTTAATTTAGCACCAATTTGCATTTTGATTTCTGCTTTTGAAAGGTTCAGCGCTTGTCCGTCTGTATTAACAGCAATAAAATCAACACCTTGAACACCGTGTTCAATCATACGGTTTACTGCGTTATTACCGCCACCGCCGACACCAATTACTTTAATTTTTGCAAATGCATCTAATTCTGTATCAAAATCTAACATTCCTCTTCCTCCTACTGTGTAAAATTACCATTATTTCATAAAAAGATGGCTACACTACTCCCATAAATATCTAAATAATTTTTTCATTTTTGAAGATACATTTTCTTCTTGTACCTTCTGTTTTTTTTGTTTCTTTTGTGGTACGGGTTTACTTTTTGGCTGCTCTTGTTCAAAAGTAACAGCAGTTTCTTTTCTTGCCACTTCATTTTTGCCTTTTAATTTTTCCATTTGGTTATAAAATTGTAATAACCCTACACCGTTCGTATACTGTGGTTCCCTTACACCAATATAATCTGGAATTGCAACGCGTACATGGTTTTCAAAAATATGTTGCGTTAGTTCAGCAATTCCTGGCAAAAAGGCTGTCCCACCTGTCAGTACATACCCATTTGCTAAGTGCTTATATCCACGTCTTCGCAATTCTTGATATACAAATACTAATATTTCTTCAAGTCTAGCTTCTATCATATCACATAATTCTAATTGATTATATTGATGATGTTCGTTACCTCCAGAAGGTACACTAAATACCACATCCCGTGATGCAGTATCATAAAAGGCATGGCCATATTTCAATTTAATCTTTTCTGCCTCTTCTGTAGATATCTTCATCACAATCGAAATGTCTTTTGTAATGTTTTCTCCACCTAATGGAATTGTGAACGTGTCCACAATAGCATTATCTTTAAAAACGGATACAGTTGTTTGTCCACCACCGATATCAATTAAACCTACACCATAATTTTTTTCATCAGCAGATAAACAAATTGTAGAAGCTGCAAGTGGTTGTAAACAAATGTCAACTACCTCTAATCCAGCTCTTTCAACACATCGAATAATATTATGTAGATATGTTTTCGATCCAGTAATTAACGTTCCCTCTACTTCTAGACGAACGCCCATCATCACACGAGGATCTTTTATGCCATCCACACCATCCACAACAAATTGTTTTGGAACAACATCAATAATTTCTCTTTCTGGTGCTACTGAAATAACTCGTGCTGCATCTATTACTCTAGCAACATCTTCGTCCCCAATCACTTTATCAGGACTAGAAACAGCTACTACACCATTTGATTCTACCAATTGGACATGATTTGCATTAATTCCGACAATCACTCGATCAATTAATATGCCAACCATTCTTTCCGCTTGTTCAATTGCTTTTTTAATTGTTTTCACAGTTTCATCTATATCGACAATGGAACCTTTTTTTAATCCATTTGATTTGACATTTCCTACACCAATGATATTTAAAGTTTCGCCAACCATTTCACCAATGATGACTTTTACGCTAGATGTACCAATGTCAAGACTAATGTAATATTCATTGCTGTTCATTACTTGGCACCTCCTTTGATATTTACATTTAAATTGAACAACAGTCTCCCTTACATATGTACTTATATGAAAATTAATTCAACGTACAATAGCTATTCCCTCTTTTTATGTGTAAATTTTCTATAAAACAATAGAATTTATTTTACACATCCTATCATTTACAAGTCTACACTATGTTCGCTCGTTAGAAAAGAGATATATTACAAAAAACGACAATTATTGTGTAGTTATTGAGCTTTGTTCTAATTTTTCCTTTTTTCCTTTGTTATTCGGCTCAAAATAAGCCCCTACGTCTAAATGAATCGTCCCTTTTGTTTTCAAATCTAGTTGTTTTATTATAGAAGGATAGTAAGAAATTTTTTTAGAAAAATCATGAATTGTTATTTTTACCGAATAACCATTATTCATCAATAAAGTTAAATCACTATTTTCTTTTTTTCCATTGGTATAATAGACCTCTGTTATCGAGTTTAAAATGCTAGTAGGTACTGCTCCTAATTCTTGAATAAATTCTCGATATTCATCATCTTGCTTAAAATCATAAAGAATTGGAACATTTAACAAAGAAGTAGCAGATTCAGTCGTTAAAATAATACCATTTTCTAATACAGGAAGTAAGCGATCATTTTTATTTAAGTAAGCAATCGTTTGCTGCTCTACTACCTTTATTACCACTTTATTTGGAAACTTTTTTTCAATCTTCGCCTTCTTAATAATATCTATTTTCTTGACTTCTTTCTCTAAGTCTTCTACAGATACATTTAAATAATTTGGCTCTTTGTCAAGCTTCGTTAGTTTCAATAGTTGCTTTTGGCTAACATAATTGTTTCCTTCAATTGTTACATTCGTAATTTTTCCAAACGAAGATTGAAAAAAAATAACAAATAGCATTAATGCAAAGAAAAAACCTATCGTCAATATAAGCCTTATATTTGCTTTTCTTCGCTTCTGTTCTTTTAATTTTGGAACTCTATCTTCTAACTTAATAACCTTTTTTTCTTCCATACCATCAACCCCAACCTAACAACTCGTTTTTAAAACGGCATGATATTCATGCCGTTGCTTTAAATTATACCATATGGACATATTTAGTTGGATAGGCTTTGTTGGGAACTCCACAGAAATTTCACTTCCGTTTGTAAGTCCACTCCATCTTTTTCTTTAATTGTTCTTTGAACATGTTCAATTATAGATAAGACATCTTTTGCAGTCGCATTTCCAACATTAACGATAAAATTGCCATGCATTGGTGAAATTTGAGCACCGCCAATTGTAAATCCTTTTAAATTAGCATCTTCAATTAATTTCCCAGCATATAAAGGCAATGGATTTCGAAATATACTTCCTGCACACGGAGAATTCCAAGGTTGGGTTTTTTTACGATATTCCTTATTTCGTTGCATGATTTCACTTACAACGTTTGGATCACCTTGTTCTAATTGAAGTTCGATTTCTATTACAATTCCACCATGTATTTGTAAATAAGATGTTCGATAAGAAAAGTTTAATTGTTCATTATCTAACCAAACAAAAGTTCCATCCTCTTGTAAAATATGTGCTCTTGTTACAATGGTAGACATATCTGCACCGTGGGCTCCTGCATTCATGTACAAAGCCCCTCCCATGTTACCAGGAATACCACTAGCAAAAGCCAATCCACTAAGTCCTTGACGACTCATTTGTGTTGCTAATTTTACAATCGAATAGCCTGCTCCTACTGTTACTTTCGTCCCATCTACGTTTAAATGATCCAATCCTTCACCTATTTTGATAACGACTCCTCGTAACCCTTCATCATCTATTACTAAATTAGAACCTCGACCAATTGCTGTCAAAGGAAGATTATTTTCTTTCACAACTTGAATGGTTTTCTTTAATCCTTCGATATCCTTTGGAATAACAAATATATCCGCAGGTCCACCAATTCGCATCGTTGTATGCTTACTTAATGGCTCATTTTGCAATACTTTCCCCACATCTTCTGACACTAATTGTTTGATTACCTTATCCATCCTTTCTCCTCTCCCCTTCTATTATTTATTCATAATACTTTTCATCGTATCGTACATACGTGTTGCTGCATCTTGAATTCCCATCTTTTGCGCTGCTTTTTTCATTTGCTCTAGCTTATTGTGATCTTCTAATAAACTATCAATGGATTGTAGTAAAATTGTCCCATTTAAATCTTTTTCTAAC
This sequence comes from Bacillaceae bacterium, assembly GCA_051873875.1. GTDB lineage: Bacteria > Bacillota > Bacilli > Bacillales > Bacillaceae_G > JBJEFI01. Next base: position 146,696 of record JBJEFI010000048.1, read on the forward strand.
GTAACAATTGCCGCTCCTTCTTTTTCTAATGAACGTGCATTTTTTTCTTGATGATTATTCGTCACATATGGACTAGGAATTAAAATACTAGGAATGCCTAGTGCCGTTAATTCTGCTAACGTAGTCGCCCCTGCTCTCGCTACAACTACATCTATTCCAGCTAATAATTCTGGCATATTTGTAACAAATGGCTTAATTAATACATTTTTAGGTGAACCTACCTTTTTCAACTCTGCCATCACATTTTCATAATGAACTTCGCCTGTTACATACAATACTTCATAAGAACGATTTCCTAACTCTCCTATGATTTCAATTAGAGAATCATTAATCGCTTTTGCACCACGGCTTCCGCCTACTACTAGTACTTTCTTAGAATGTTGTTGAAAGCCTAAGTTTTTTAATGCTTCTGTTGGGTCTTTCCCTAATACTTCTGAAGCACGAGGATTTCCTGTAAATACTACTTTTTCTGATGGAAAATAACTTCTTGCTTCTTCAAAACAAATAGCTACTTTATCTACATATCGACTTAAAAACTTATTTGTAACACCAGGAACACTATTTTGTTCATGAACAATTGTCGGTACACCTAATTTAGCTGCTGCATATACAACGGGTCCACACACATAGCCACCTGTTCCAATGACAACATCTGGTTTAAAGGCTTTAATATATTTTTTACTATCACTTACGCCTTTAAAAAAGCGATAAATCGTCTTAAAGTTATCGAAACTAAGACTACGCTTGAAGCCTGAAATAACGATTGATTGGAATGGTACACCTTCCTGACGTACAATTTTACTTTCTAACCCATTCTCTGTTCCAATGTATAAGAATTCCGCATTCTTATTTTCTTTTTTTATTTCACGAATTAAGGCAAGAGCAGGATAAATATGACCACCTGTTCCTCCACCGCTCACTAATACTCGCATACGCAACCTCCTGCTATTTATGTACTTGGGGATTTACCCATTTTTATTAATATATGAAAAAAGAAGAACCCTGTTACAACCGTAACCAGGGTTTTAAACTCTTTCCTATTTTAACAAACTCGTAAAAAAAAGTAATGTATTTTTTAAAATTTTATACTTTTATATGCTTGCTAATATTTAACAATACGCCCATTGCCATCAACATCAACGTTAACGAGGAACCTCCATAACTTAAAAATGGTAATGTAATTCCCGTTACTGGCATCATTCCAGTAACTACACCAATGTTAATCATCACTTGGATAGCAACCATGCCAACAATTCCAACAGCCAAAAAGGTGCCATATAGATCAGGGGCATTGAGGGCTACTCGAATTCCTCGCCATAATAACAAACTAAACAACAGTAGTACAAAACATCCTCCAATAAACCCCAGCTCTTCTGCTAAAATCGCAAAAATAAAGTCTGTTTGTGGTTCTGGTAAATACATAAACTTTTGTCTACTTTGCCCAAGTCCTAAACCAAATAACCCACCAGGTCCAATTGCATATAAGGATTGAATAATTTGAAATCCAGTTCCAAGCTGATCTGACCAAGGATCTAAAAAGCCAGTAATTCGTTTAATTCGATATGGCGCAGAAAGAATAAGTCCGACAAATCCAGCAACTCCTAATAAACCTAAGTATGAAAAATGTAGGATTCTAGCACCAGCTACAAACATAATAACGACACACGTTCCAACCATTACGGTTCCTGTTCCTAAATCTGGTTGTAACATAATCATTCCAAAAGCTAAAAATACCAATCCTAATGAAGGAGCTAATCCTTTTGAAAAGGAAGTAATTTTCTTTTGGTTTTCAGCTAAATATTTTGAAAGAAAGGAAATCATCGCTAATTTCATGAATTCAGATGGTTGAATCGTAAAGGAGCCAACACCAATCCAACTTTGGGCACCTCCACGAGATGTTCCAATCCCTGGAATTAATACAATAATGAGTAAAACGAAACAAACAAGTAAAATCACCTTTGCATATTTTCGCCATACCCAATAGTCAACTGTACTAATAAAGAACATAGCCATCACACCAACTCCAGCAAAGAGAAGTTGTCGTTTTGCGAAAAAAAATGAATCTCCATCAAACTTATATGAAGCCCAAATTGCACTAGCACTATATACCATAATCATTCCAACTGTAAGCAAAGCAAAGATTAAAATAATAATCCCATAATCAGGAGCTGCTTTTTTCATTCCCACCGTGACACACCTCAATTTACTTTAGAAATATGGACAACTACTATACTAGTGTATTCACGAATTGTACAAACATGTCACCACGTTGTTCAAAAGTTTTAAATTGGTCCCAACTAGCACAAGCAGGAGAAAGTAATACAACATCTCCTTCTTCCGAAAGTCCATAAGCCTCGTTAACGGCTTCTTCTAAATTATTGACACGTCTTATCATTTTTAATCCGGCTGTCGTTGCAGCATCTACTAATTTTTCTGCTGTTTGGCCGTATGTCACGATTCCTTTTAATCTTTTTAAATGTGGAATTAAATCATCAAAAGTATTTCCTCTATCTAATCCTCCTGCTATTAAAACAACAGGTTGATGAAAAGCATTTATTGCCATTTGTGTCGCTAGCATATTTGTCGCCTTCGAATCATTGTAAAAACGACGTCCGTTTACAACTTTTACATATTGCAAGCGATGCGTGACACCTTGAAACGTTGTTAAGACACGAATAATCGCATCATTATCAACACCATATAACTTACAAACAGAGATAGCCGCTAAAATATTTTCTAAATTATGTTTACCAGGTAAAACGATATCCTCTATATCAATGATTCGTTCTCCCTTAAAGTAAACTCCACCATCTTCGATATAGCCTCCGTCCACTTTCTTCTCTGTTGAGAAAGGAACGATTGTACTATTTAATTCTTTTGTATATGCAAGAATTTCTTCGCTATCCACATTTAAAACAGCGTAATCTTCTTTTGTTTGATTTACAAATAAATTAACTTTTGCCTTAATATATTCTTCTTTTGAAGAATGATAATCTAAGTGGGCATCAAAAATGTTTAGCAATACACCAATCGCTGGTTTGAAATCAATTGTTCCCATTAACTGAAAGGAAGAAAGTTCTGTTACCATTACTTCTTCTTTTGTTATTTCTTGGGCGACTTCACAAGAAACTGTTCCAATATTACCAGCAATTTTCGGATGCTTATTTCCTTCTTTTAACATTTCAAAAATAAGCATTGTCGTCGTTGTTTTCCCATTCGAACCTGTTATTCCAATAATTGGGGCTTCACAAATGTAATAAGCCAATTCAACTTCCGTTATAATTGGGATACCTCTTTTTTGTGCTTCCACAAGCAAAGGATTGCGATATGGAATACCTGGGTTTTTAACGATTAATTGTACACCATCTAATAAATGAAGTGGATGCTCACCTGTTACAACACGAAACCCCATCTCAACTAATTGTTGAGCTAAAGGATTATCTACTAAATCCACTTGATCATTTACTGTCACATTTGCGCCTACTTTTTTTAATAGTTGGCTAGCAGCAAAACCACTTTTTGCAATTCCTAGTACTAATACGTGCTTATCTTTTAATTCATTTATTCTTTTCATTTGCTTACACCCCAATGTAAATTCCAAGAATCCCTAATAATGCACCTACGATCCAGAATGTAATAACTACTTTCCATTCAGACCATCCACTTAATTCATAATGGTGATGCAGTGGTGACATTTTGAAAATACGCTTTCCACCAGTTAACTTAAAGTATGTAACTTGCATCATAACAGATAATGTTTCAATAACGAAAACACCACCAATTACAATTAACAATAATTCTACTTTTAACATAATTGCAACAGCAGCAATGGCTGCACCTAACGCTAAAGAACCTGTATCACCCATAAAGACTTTGGCAGGATGCGCATTGAATACTAAAAATCCTAATAATGCACCTACAACAGCCAAACAGAAAATAGCAATTGCCATATTTTCCTGATAAATAGCGATAACAGCAAAGGCACCAAAAGCGATGGAAGCTGTCCCTGCTACTAAGCCATCTAAACCGTCTGTTAAGTTTACAGCATTTGATGCGCCTACTAACATGACAATAATTAAAATAAAATAAAGCCACGATAGTTCGAACTCAATGTTTGTAGAAGGAATCGTGATATTTGTTGGAAGATTCGCTTGCTTGTAAAAAATGAAGAATATAATTGCGATAAGAAGCTGACCGATAATTTTTTGTAAAGAAGTTAATCCTAAATTACGTTTTTTCACTACTTTGATGTAATCATCAAGAAAACCAATTAATCCATATCCTAGTGTGGTAAATAAAACGATAAATGTAGAGATAGAAAAAAGATCGTAAACGAACGTCATCACAATCGTAGCGATAAATAATCCAATTAAGATGACAATTCCACCCATTGTTGGTGTACCTGATTTTTTCTGATGTGATTTTGGGCCTTCTTCCCGAATACTTTGTCCATATTTTAACCTATGTAAGAATGGAATAAAAAATGGACTTAAAATAACTGTTACTGCAAATGCGATTAAGATTGTTAAAAACATGCTTTTATCTAGCATAACAATCCCCCTTTCTTGTGCTGCATTCCTTGTTTATGTTTTTTCCAAAAATTTCAGTAGTAAAACAATACAAATAGACATGCCATTATCTTCATATCATTTTACTACTTTTTGTTCATCAATGATATATTCTTTTTATCTATTCTACTAACGATTCTTTATAATTGTATTTATCGCTTCCATTGCTATTAATCGATCATCAAATGGAAAAACTTCATTGCCAATAATTTGGTACGTTTCATGTCCTTTTCCGGCAATCAGAACAACATCTCCATAGGCTGCTTGACTTATCGCATACTCAATTGCCTGTTTCCTATCAGGGATACGAATATAGCGATTCTCATCTACGTTTTTTACCATTTCATCTAAGATTGCTTCAATACTTTCCATCCTTGGGTTATCCGCTGTAAAAATACATACGTCACTATATGAAACTGCAATTTGTGCCATTAGTGGTCTTTTGGTGCGATCACGATTACCACCACATCCCACTATACAGTATACTTTGTTTCTTGCAAACTTTTTTATTGTTTTTAATACATTTTCTAAACTATCTGGTGTATGGGCGTAGTCAACAATTACTGTAAAATCCTGACTAGCATTTACAACTTCAAAACGTCCATCTACTCGCTTTATGTGCTTAAGGGCGTGAACAATTGTTTCTAAATCAATTCCCAATGCAATTGTAGTCGCAACTGCAGCCAATGCATTATATACATTAAATTCTCCAATTAATTTCATTATTACTCGCTTTGTTCCTATTGGTGTTTTCAACGTAAATGATGTACCACTACTCGTCATCTCAATGTTACTTGCCATTACATGTGCCTCTTGCTTAATTCCATAACTTAAAATTGTTGCTTGAGTGCTCCTCTGATAAGCTTCAAATGTTTCATCGTCCCTATTTAAGATTGCATATTTAGGTTTTCCATTGATTGATGGACCTAATTGGGAAAATAATAAGCTTTTAGTTTGTTTATAGGCTTCCATTGATTGATGAAAATCTAAATGGTCTTGAGTCAAGTTTGTAAACACAGCAACATCAAATTCACAACCATGTACCCGCCCTAATTGTAACGCATGAGAAGATACTTCCATCGTTACATATTCAACTTGTTTGTTCACCATTGTCATCAATAATTTTTGTAAATTTAAACTATCCGGCGTTGTATGTCTAGTAGCAATTACCATATCACCTATCTTCATTCCTGTTGTGCCAATAATTCCTGTTCTCTTCTCGTGATACCGAATAATGCCATCAATTAAATGAGACGTAGTTGTTTTGCCATTTGTTCCTGTAATTCCAATTAATACCATCTTACTTGATGGATAGTCATAAAATGCATTTGCTAGATGAGCTAATGTTCGTCGGCTATCTTTCACAACAATAACAGGAATCGTTATATGCTCTAATGGATACTCGGAAACAATAGCGACAGCTCCTTTTTCCTGCGCTATTTTAGCATATTCATGTCCATCTACAGTAAATCCTTTTACACAAACAAATAAATTCCCTAGCTTTATCCTTCGGCTATCTGTTTCAATTCCCGTTATCGTTACATTTGATTTTGGAATTTTAGGAAAATCATACAAACAATATAATAAATCATGCAATTTCATCGGCGCCACTCCTTCTAACAATCAAACATTATATAGGCATCTTATTCATTTCCTAAATAAATGCGAATCTTAGAATTGGATTTTAATTTAGTACCTGCCTTTGGTGATTGGGCAATGACTTTTTTTCCCGTTCCACTTACATCTAATTGCAATGATTCTAATTGTTCTTGAAGCTCTTTTGTTGTCATTCCTACTAAATTCGGCACTTCTACTAATGGCTCCTCTGGATAAACTAATTTTTTCTCAATTTGGTTTTTTCTTGGTTTTACTCCCATTGCAGGTAATATTTCTCTCATCATATTCCCAACGATTGGAGCAGCTACGACACCACCAAATTGAATCGTTCCTTTCGGATGGTCAATCGCTAAATAAATAGCAATTTCTGGATCATCCATCGGAGCAACCCCAATAAAAGAAACAACATAACTATCCGTCATATACACACCATTTTTTACTTTTTGCGCTGTTCCTGTTTTTCCACCAACCCGATATCCATCTACAAACGCACTACGACCAGAGCCTTTTGCCACAACATTTTCTAACGCATAACGAACCTTTTTAGAAGCCTCTTCAGAGATAACTTTCCTTTTTTCAATCGGTTCTTTTTGACTAACTGCTTCCTTTGTTTTAGGGTCAATAAATTCCTTTGCTAGATATGGTTGGTAAAGAATCCCCCCGTTTACAGCAGCAGATACAGCTGTAATTTGTTGAATCGGTGTCACTGAAACGCCTTGTCCAAAGGCTGTCGTCGCTTGTTCAACTGGACCCGCTTTCTCAGGTTTAAATAAAATCCCCGTTGCTTCTCCTTGTAAATCAATCCCTGTCTTATCTCCAAATCCAAATTTATCAATATAATCAAAGAGGCGTTTCTTCCCTAAACGATTTCCTAACTCAATGAAACCTGGGTTACATGAGTTTTGAACAACTTCTAAAAACGTTTGAGAGCCATGTCCTTCTCGTTTCCAACATCTCAACCTTGCACCTGCTACCTCTGCCGCACCGCCATCAAAAAAATGATCCCCCTCTAAATCTACTAAATTTTCATTTAAGGCAGATGCCAATGTAATAATTTTAAAAGTAGAACCAGGTTCATACGTACTCCATACTGGTAAATTTCGATTATAAATAATTGGATCTGTCGTCTTATATTTGGTTGGATCATAGTCAGGTCTACTAGACATAGCTAAAATTTGCCCATTTTTTGGGTTCATTGCGATGGCAATAATGGCATCTGGATTATATTGAGCTTGTGCATTATCCAATTCCCGCTCTATAATTGCTTGCACCTTATCATCAATGGTCAGTTTTAAGTTCAATCCATCTGTTGGTGGAATATATTGATCACCAATATTAGGCATTCGCTGTCCTTTTGCATCGGCAAAAAAACGTACATACCCTTTTTCTCCTTTTAACTGCTCATCATAATATAATTCAAGCCCATTTAACCCTTGATTATCAATTCCTGCAAATCCTAGTACATGAGATAAATAACTACCTTTTGGATAATATCGTTTTGTATCTTCGGCAATATAAACACCTTTTAAATTTAATGCTCGAATTTGTTTCGCAACATCATGAGATATTTTACGCCCTTCTGGATTAATCCGCTCGATTGCAACTCGATTTGTTAAATGATAAAGTACTTTTTCCTTTTTCATCTTTAAAATAGTCGCCAACTGTTGTGCCGTTGTTTCTGGATTTTCAATTTGTCTTGGAACAACAAAAACAGTTGGTGCACTTTTGTTTGTTGCTAGCACTTTACCATTACGATCAAGTATTTCCCCTCGCTTTGGTTCAAACCAAACATTTCGACTCCAAGAATCTTGAGCACGCTTCGTTAACATATCACCTAAAAAAAATTGAACATACCCTAATCGAATACCGATCGTTAAAAAAATAAGCACGCCTACTGCTAAAACAATCAGTAATCTTTTCCGAACAGTAACATGGGATACACGCATACTTTGAACCTCCTAATACAAATATAGGCTTGTTCAACTATATGCTTGTATCCCATTTTTAAGACCTATTAATCCCTTGGCTTGCCGTCTTTCGGTTTCGCTTCAGGTGCAACCTCGCCTTTTTGACCAGGTTTCTTTAATTTAACAACCAGTTTGGTTTCCTTATCATCTTTTATAATCGTATTTGCAGCAATACTTTGGTTATACACATATCCGCTACCGATATAGTGAATTTCCACTTTTAATAGTTCAGATAACATAGACACTTCTTGTCTCGTCCAATCTGTCAAATTAGGTAATTGAACATTTTCACTCGTTTTTACGATTATCCGTGATTTTCCTACCACGGTTTCTCCTTTTTTAGGAAATTGATCAACAATCTTCCCTTCACCTAAGGCAACTAGTTGTAATCCTTGTTTCTTTGCTTCTTCTTTCGCTGCTTCAATACTCTGTCCTTTGAAATTAGGAACCTCAATACTATCTTTCGATTCTACTGCACTTTCATCTTCTTCTGTAGTCTTTTTCGTTGGCTTTATTTTTAAATATTCTAAGCTATTTGTCGCAACGCTTTTGAAAATCGTCGAAACCGGCTTTGTACCTAGTTCTGTATCCTTTAGCTTAGGTCGATCAACTGCAACATAAATTGCTAATTCTGGATCTTCTTTTGGAACCATTCCAATAAATGAATAAATATAGTTACCATGTCCATATAAATACCCTTTTTCTGAAGCAATTTGGGCCTGTCCTGTTTTCCCAGCTACAGAGTAGTTTTCTAATGCAAAATCCTTACCAGTCCCTGCCTTAGCAGTAATAACCGTTTCTAATATATCTAACACTTCTTTTGCTGTTTCTTTTGTAATTGGCGTTCCAGCAACAGTAGGCTGTGTCTCTGAGATCACTTTTCCTGTATCTGGATCTACTACACGGTCAATGACATATGGTTTCATCATTTTCCCTTCATTGCCGATTGCCGTAAATGCCTGTATCTGTTGAATTGGTGTAATAGACGTTCCTTGACCAAAAGCTGTTGTAATTTTTTCTACAGGATATTTAAAACGAATTGTCCCAGTTGTTTCTCCAGGCAAATCAATTCCCGTTTTTTCATTAAATTTAAAGGCATGTAAATACTCATATAACTTATCAAATCCTAATTTATGCTCTGCTAAAATAGAAAAAGCAACGTTTGATGAGCGCTGAACCCCTTCTAAAAACGAAATGCTTCCCCAACCACTCACATTATGGTCATGGATTGTTGCACCAGCAACCTTGTAAGAACCTGATTGATAATACTCATCCCCTTTAAAAACGCCCTCATTCACAGCAGCAGCTAGGGTAAACACTTTCATTGTAGAACCTGGCTCATAAGGAGAAAGTGCATGATTTGTGTAATCTTGAATATTTCGCTCATTTGGGTCAAAGCTTGGCCTTGAACTCATCCCTAATATTTTTCCTGTTTTTGGATCAGCTACAATGGCAACAAGTCGTTCAGGCTCATATTTTTCATTTACTTCCGTCAATGCATCATCTACAAAACTTTGAATGCGTGCATCCAGCGTTAAATAGATTTCCTTCCCATTAATAGATTCCTCTTTATATACAGGTGTTGTTTTAGGTAAAATAGTACCGTGACGGTCTTTCTTAAAGGTAACAAGTCCATCTTGATTTTTCAATAAATCATCGTATGCTTGTTCAATCCCCATCTTTCCACCATCTTCATCTGCATAGCCTATCACATGTGAAGCAAACATTCCGTTTGGATAATACCTATTTCTATTTGTAATAATAAATATCCCAGGAATATTTAACTTTTCAATTTGTTGTTTTTGAGTAAATGTTAAATTCTTTCCTTTTGGTCCAAATTCAACTTGATCTTGATTTGCACGAAGTCGTTTTAATATGTAATCTTCATCTTCATTTAAAATTGATGCTAACTTTTTTGCAGCTTCTTCCTTCTCCTCTTCTTTTATATAATCTCGCTTTTTAGGAGGAGAATTTTTTTCTGTTAACTTAGCAAGCACTTGAAATCCTGACACATCTTCAGCTATTACAATCCCATTATTGTCATAAATCGTTCCACGTTTTGTTGGAACAACTTGCTCAGCTGTTTGAAGCTCTTCTGTCAATTTTTTAGCATCTACTCCGGCAGCCTTTCCAGTAGATTGAATATAAAAAAACCTTCCAATAAATATTAAAAAGAGGAGCATAAATGATAATAAAAGTAGGGCTGCTCCTCTGTTCATATCCATATTTTTAAAGTATTTCACCTAACCACATCCACTTACTTATTTATTAATTACTTTAATATTATTAGGATCAATTTTTAATCCTAATTCTTTTGCTTTAGACATAATTCTTTCATATGTGCTTAGACGTTCTACTTCTGTTTGTAAATCTTTGTTTTCAACTTTTTGTGCACTTACTTTCGCCTTCGTTTCCTCAAGCTGACGATTCTCTTTATAAAGATGATATGAATTTGTAATAAACATAAATCCAAATACGATTAACGAAGCAAAAAACATTACGATGATACTCAGTTCAAACCCTGTAAATAGTGGCCTTCTTGCCCTATGTGGCTGATTATTTACCGATTGATCCGTCGTACGCCGATGATCATCTTGGCGTTTTGGTTGTTGAGGTTGCCGTTGTGGCAACTTAACCGCTAAGTTAGACATGTATATTACTCCCCCTCTATCTTCTTATTTTCTCTGCAATTCTCAACTTCGCTGATTTTGCTCGATTGTTGTTTTCCAACTCTTCTTTTGATGAAAGAATTGGTTTACGCGTAATCAATTTCAATTTTGGTTGAAACTCATCCGGTATAACAGGTAATCCTGGTGGTAACGGAGGAAGAGAGCTATATTGTTTAAAGATATTTTTGCAAATACGGTCTTCAAGTGAATGGAACGTAATAACACTAATACGTCCACCTGGTTTCACCATCTCAATCGCGTCTTCTAACGCATATTCAAATACTCTCAATTCATCGTTTACTGCGATACGAATTGCTTGGAAAACTCGTTTTGCTGGGTGTCCTCCAGTTCTTCTTGTAGCTGCAGGGATACCCTCTTTAATTAATTCTACTAATTCCCCAGTTGTTTCAATTGGCTTCTTACTACGATATGCTTCAATTTTACGTGCAATTTGTTTAGAAAACTTTTCTTCTCCATATTGGAAAAAAATACGAACTAAATCTTCGTAACTCCAGTTATTTACTACCTCATAAGCTGAAAGTTCTGCTTCTTGGTCCATTCGCATGTCTAATCGTGCATCTTGGTGATAACTAAAGCCACGTTCTGCCTTATCTAATTGTGGTGATGATACACCTAAATCAAATAAAATACCATCTACGCTTTCTACACCTAGTTCGTTTAATCGGTCTTTTAAATAACGAAAATTGCTACGAATAATTGTATATTTCCCTTCAAAAGGGGCTAATCGTTTTTTTGCATGGGCAATTGCATCATCATCTTGATCAAAAGCATATAAATGTCCTTTGTCAGATAACTGTTTTAGTAAATACTCACTATGTCCTGCTCCACCTAACGTACAGTCAACATAAATACCATCTTCTTTAATGTTAAGTCCATCTACTGTTTCATTTAATAATACTGTTACATGTTTAAACATTTGTTACACCTTTTCTATTTATCTTTAAAAGATAAATGTCACTTTTTTATCTTTAGATTAACCAACAAAAAAGAATCGTAGTAATTCTAATTTCTGTAATCTATTACCATAATCCAAAGTTACCATAAATAGGCGATTTTCTCCATACTTTTTTTGACTTTCATCGACAAAAAATAACTTTATTTGCTTCTATTTCAAAAAATATTCACATAATTCATACTATATATTTTTACACACCCCTTCTTTATTCCTTTATTTTGTTCACTTTTTCGAACAACGAACTTCGACTCACACTACAGGTAACATTCGACATATCTCTGCTTTTTTTACTTTCTCTCTTCCCTCTTTACCAAATTAACCCAACAAAAAAAGCTAGGAATTCTCATTCCTAGCTTTACATCACAATCAATTTATGTTGAAAATCCACGGAAATTTCTTTTGCTGCCAAGCGTGAAACAAAATCCATTCCATATAAGTTCAAATAATACATCACGTTAAAAATGCGTTCTTGCGGAGCTCCTAAAGGATATAATTTATTCGCTACAACATCATATTTATGTAATAACACATCATGCTTACGTCTTATATCTTTTTCTATCATTTTTTTATACGTAGCTAATTCATTTATAATCCGTTCACTATTTTTCATTCCATATGCTTGTAAATGCGGAAAATCATTTGCTAATTCATTTTGAAGGCGTTTGTGTTCATTTGCTATTTGTTCCTCTACTTGTTGAAAAAGCACATCAAGAGAAACAGTAACATCTTTCATTAACACTTCTTTTTTTCGTTCTTCCATCTTATTAGCAAGGACATCTTCTATCGTTACGTTTAATTCATTTAAATACGTTTGAACGTTGCGTTCAATAATTGTAAATGACAATCGTGGAAGTACAAGAGGCATTTTTAAATCTACTGCTTCAAATACTTCTTTTAATTCACCCCAATAAGCAAGTTCACCAGGTCCACCAACAAAAGCAAGTGTTGGGAACATCCACTCTTGAACAAGTGGTCTTGTTACAACGTTATTACTAAACAAAGATGGATGTTGACGGATTTCTTCCAATAAAGATTCCTTTGTAAATACGACGTTTCCATCGTTGCAAGTGAATGTATCTTCGTCTAACTGATGCAGCAAGTGACGCTCGCCATCTTGTTCATAAAATAAATGAATGGCTGTTTCTTTTATATGCAACGCTTGTAAATACTCAGCATTTTTATGGTTTTCTTGTGTATTAGCAAGCCCACACTGAATTTCTTTATGATTTCTCACAATCTTTTGTAGATAAGGAATCTGTAAGTTACGAAACGGACGATAACCTGAATCAATCAATACTAAACCTTCATTTTTAAAAATTGTCAAAATAAGTTGAGCAAAAAATTGAGTAAATGTTGTAGACGTTTCTAACGTACGCTCTACTAGACTTAATACATCTTTTGTATATTCTGTCTCTCCAAAAGAACTAAACACATCATGTACCCATTTCGCACACTTTTGTTTATCTAATGAAATATCAGTAACCATATTTTTCTTTTTATTCATAACAGGATAAGACTTTTTCACAACTCTATCTTCCTGTTGAACATAAACATGATTCACTTCTAAAAAGTCATGATCTTCTCCAGCAACCCAAAAAACCGGAATTACTTTCACACCTAGTTTTTTCGATTGTTGCTTTGCTAATTGAATCGTTGTAATGATTTTGTACATCGTGTACATTGGACCTGTCAAAAGCCCTGCTTGTTGTCCACTAATGGCTACATATGTATCTGCTTCTTTTAGTGCCTCAATATGCTCATATGTTTTCTCTCCAACTTCAAACTGAGCATGGTATTCTTTTAATAATCCTACTAAAGAATCTCTGTCGTAAATTCGATTTTTTAAATAGGCTACTTGCTCTTTAAAAGCATCAGCCTTATGTATATTTCCATGAAAATAGTTTACCGCCTTCTCTTCACCTCGTAAATAGTCTTTCACAAAGGCATTTCCTACTATTTCATTTACATCAACAATATGCATAAACGAATTTCCCTTCCTCTCTCATTATGCAAGATATTCCATTATTCGCTGAAACAATCCATAACATACCATCGTTATATAAAAAAGAAAAAACACAAAAAAAGTCATCCGCCAATATTGCTTTAATAATTTTAAAAACAATAAATCTTGGTTCTTTTTCCAATGTAAATATGTCACTAAAAGACCAATACCAATTAATAAATAGATTAAATAATAAAAAGACACCATTGGAAAAAGTACATTCACATGAACAAAGACAGATAAAATAAAGAAAATAGTCGATAAATCAATCGCCATCATAAAAGGTTTTTTCCCATTACTAAATTTCTTAACGATTATATATGACATTATTACCGCGATAACGGGTAACACAACAAAAATACTTGTAGCAACAAAAAAGACGCTCATCTATATCCCCCTCCTCACTCTAGACCCTTTATGCCTTGATAAACAAAATATAAAAGAGGGATTTCTTTTTGCGCATCTTTACATTGCGTTAATACATACCCCACAATCGCATCTATCTCTGTTTTATTTCCTGAAAGAATGTCCCCTCTCATCGAGGAAGTATTTTCTCCTGTACGTACACAAACATCATATACATACTGCCAATTCTTTTCTTTATCTTCTATTTGTAAAACAGATATTGTCTCATTATATATCATTTTCATCATTTGCTGAAAATGCTCATTTTTTATAAGCTCCCCATTTTTTACATTTAACATTGCGGTTAATGGGTTAATACAAACATTTGCAAGTAATTTCTTTTTCATCATGGACATTATATCGCCAATAAGATGAATAGAGAAGAAATTTGCACACCTTTCATGTATATGAGAAAATATCGCATCTTTTTCATCTGCTCCAACAACAATTCTCCCAATGCCATTCCAATTGACCGCCGTACTGGATTCTTTTTTCACTCCATGCTCCACGATACCAAAATAAATACGATGATGGTTCAAACGATCTTTCACATGTAGATGTCCCATTCCATTTTGAATAAATAAAACGGTTTTATTTGTTTCGTTCATTAATTTATTTATAATTGGCTCCAGCTGGTACTCTTTTACCGCTACCACAATTAAATCAAACAAAAAATCACTTTCTTCAAAAGGAATAGCCGAAACAGCAATACGTTCTTTTCCTGCATGATAGGTTAAATCAATTCCACTGTCATTTATTTCAGCTGCTTGCCTTTGACTTCTCGTTACCATTGTGACATCATAACCAACTTTAGAAAAAGCCGCACCACATAGCAACCCTATTGCACCTGCACCTATAATTCCTATTTTCATACCAATTTTCCCACCTAAATAAAATTCATACTCATTCTAACACATTCTTTTCTCCCTAGATAGCAACAAATACAAAAACCACCTACAGTTAGGTGGCTCACTTTTCCATATAAATATTTCGTTCTCGAAGAAGTAATTCTTTTTTTTCATCTTCTAACGAAAGCATATTCCGCTTTGTATCAATAAAATCAAACATTGTTTTATATTCTGCTTCTAATACATGCAACCTTGTCTGAAGCTGGACAACTTGCTCCTTTAATTGGGCATTTTCTTTTAACAAAGATACGATATCGTAAGATGTACTTCCCTCACCCTTTAATGATTTTAAAAAGGCAATTACAACATCAATGACGTCGTGAGAATGAGCAACAACGACTTCTTTTTTCTTCTCTTTTTTTAATGTATGGGTTCCTGTTTTTCTGTCTTTTTTTGCCTCTTCAATCATATGGCGATATTGCTTTCTTACATAAGAATTCCAACGAAACCCACATGCAGATGATGTTCGGTTCAAGCGAGACCCCACTTCTTTAAATGCTGCTAACTGAGTTCCACCATTCCGAATATACGTTAACACTACTTCCGCCAACAAAGAATCATCTTCATCTGTCCATGCATCTTGACGTACAATAGGCATCTTTTTCCCCCTCTACTAATAGGAATATCACACTTAATAACACATTATGCCTTAAGTAGAGAAGGTAGAATATATTATTTTCTATTTTTGAAGAAAGTTACGAACAGCTTGGTGATGTTCCTCATCTTCCCATAACTTTGCACATCTTCGACACTCATCAAGTACTCGTCTCTCTATTTCTTCTCGCTTATATTTGCATAATATCGTTTCTTTATATGCTCTAATAACAGCTGGTGAAAGAGCTGTCATCGTATGTATCCAGCTTGTTAATTCCTCATATTCCCCTTTTACATGTAACATAGAAGTAGATAAGGCCTGCTCTGCATCCATTTTTTTACCTGATAACATCATAAACAATGCATTTTGAGCTTGTAATTTTTCAGATGCAAAAGTTGTTCCACCCCAACCCGTAATAATCCCTAGTTTTCCTTGTGCAAACCGAAAAGTAGCTTGTTCTGTTCCAATTCGAAAATCACAGGCTAGGGAAATTTCACATCCACCACCAACGGCAGCACCATCAATAAAGGCAATCGTAGGGACAGGGATGAACATAAGTTCAACTAACAATTTTCCCATATGTGAAAGCATTTCAAATGCTTCCGCTTCCGTTACTAATCCATGAAAAATATCTAAATCTCCCCCTGAACAAAACATTCCCTTTTGTTCACTAGCAATTACCATTCCTTTAATAGAATGATCGTGTTTAGCCATAAATAGCGCCTTTTCTAATTCAAACATCACATCAAAATCTATCGCATTTCTCTTGTTAGGCTTATTTAATTTAAACCATAGCAATCCGTTCGAATCTTTCTCTATTATTACTTTCATCTTAACCCCTCCCCTCATTAGTATACTAAACATTCTTTTTATTGAAACGCAAAAACCCTCAGAGTTATTAACTCTGAGGGTTTTATCAAGCAATTATTTGCTAATTACTTCTTTGCCTTTATAAGTACCGCAGTTTTTGCAAACGCGATGAGATAATTTCATTTCACCACAGTTTGGGCATTCTACCATACCAGGTACATTTAATTTGAAGTGCGTACGACGCTTACGTTTTACAGTTTTAGAAGTTCTTCTAAAAGGTACAGCCATTATTCCCACCTCCTTAAGAGTGTTAAATGTTTTTTCATATGAAGACCGTATAATTATCGGTACTCTCTTCATTCATTGTTTTTGTCAAAAAACTTTGCAAGTCCTGCTAAGCGAGGGTCTACTTTTTCTTCAACCTCTTGCTCCTCAATTACTTGCCAGCCTTGACCTTTGGACAGTGCCACATCCGATGTATCTTCTGCAAATACTTGCATTGGTATTTCTGCTAATAAAACCTCTTCAATAACCGGTTCTAAATCAACAGAATCCTTTTCCATTACATGGAAGTTTCCATCCTTATCCTCCATCTCATCAGATGTTAATAAGAATATTTCGTCCGTTTGAACATCGATCGGAACATTCACATCAGCTAGTGTTCGAGCACAAGGTAAAACCATTGTACCTTGAATATGTAAATGAAAAACAATTTTAGATGCACTCATATCGGCGCGCCCCTTCACCATGATTGGTGAAATTGATCGAATCTCACTTTCACGTTCTGCTAAATCAGATACGTCTACATATTCTTCAAACACGATTCCTTTATGTTGAAGTTTTCGCAATTGATGAATTGACCATTTCATTTTAATCACCCCTTAAGGCAACAAATTAAATTATAGACACCACAACTATATTTGTCAATATTTTTTCTTTACAGTATACTAATTTTAAATATGTATAAAAATAGGAGGTATCTTAATGATTGTAACAGGCGTTATCGTTGAATACAATCCTTTTCATAATGGACATGATTATCATTTACAGCAAGCCAAGGCAATGACAAATAGCGATATTACAATTGCAATTATGAGTGGTCACTTTTTACAACGTGGTGAACCTGCTATCGTCTCAAAATGGCATCGAACAGAAATGGCATTACGAAACGGGATTGATCTTGTCATCGAGCTTCCTTACGCTTATGCTACCCAAAAAGCCGAAACATTTGCAAAAGGTGCTATCTCTTTACTGAAACACTTAGGGGCACACTATGTTGTTTTTGGAAGTGAAGCAGGAACGATTGAACCTTTTCAAAAACTAATCGCTATCGAACAAGCACAACAATCAACATACAATGATGAAATAAAAAAATACATGCAGTTAGGCTATAGCTATCCAAAAGCACTTGCTCTATCATACGAATCACTTTCTAGTGATTTACCGATAGATGTACACCAACCTAATAACATTCTTGGTCTTCACTACGTAAAAGCCATTCACCATTTCCATTCATCTATAAAAGGAATGACCATCCAGCGTATTGCTTCTCATTATCATGATGAATCATTAAATGAAACAAAGATTGCAAGTGCAACAAGTATTCGCAAGACGTTAGCGGAAAACAACTATGACTTTTCATCTGTTTCACGTGTTTTACCGTTTGAAACATTGTCTCTACTCCAAGATTATTGGCAAAAAAATGGCGTACTTCATACATGGGAAAATTATTTTCCATTATTAAGACATAAAATTTTGACTATGCCCCTTAGTCAACTACAACTCATTTATGAGATAGAAGAAGGAATTGAATATCGTCTTAAAAAATATATGTTAACAAGTAATACATTTTATGAGTTTATGCAGCAAATAAAAACAAAACGCTATACATGGACACGTCTCCAACGCATGTGCCTACACATTCTTACCAATGCCACAAAGGAGCAATTTGCTTCAATCCCAGAAGATGAAAGTGTTCCATATATTCGATTGTTAGGCATGAACAAAAAAGGGCAACAATATATACGTCAAATCAAAAAAGAACTACCTGTACCTTTGCTTAGTACAAATAAAGGAAATGACCATCCATTAAGCATACTTGATCAACAAGCAACCTTTACATATGCTTATCCAATCCAAAGCAACAAACAAAATGAATATATTCGCCACGATCTTTTTCATGTGCCAATTATTAAAGAAAACTACCAACAATAAACTTTTCATTACCAAAATGATTAGTAAGCTAATGACCCTTTTCTATTTATATAAAATAAAAAAGCTGTGAGTGATTCACAGCCTTTTTATTATTTTAGTTTCTCTAAATAATTTAGTGCATCTTCAAATGTATCAACAGGAACTACTTTCATCTTCGTTCCAATCTCTTTTGCTGTTTTTGATGCCTCTTTATAATTTGAATCTTTAGCCCCTTTTTCATTTGGTGCAAAAAAGATTTCTGCACCTTCTCGATCTGCAGCTACCACTTTTTGAGAAATACCCCCAATTGGTCCAACAACACCATTTTCATCAATTTCTCCTGTTCCTGCAATTTTGTGACCTTTAGTCAAATCGACATCGACTAATTGATTCATAATTTCTAATGTAAACATTAATCCTGCAGATGGTCCCCCGATATCCTCCATATTAAACATAACATTTGGTACTTCTTTCACTTCTCGATCCGTCGTTAACACAACACCAATCCCCGCTCGTTTTTCTTTTGTAGATAATTGAACGAGTTTTAATGTTACATCTTTCTTTTCTCCATCTCGAATAAACGATAAAGAGACTGTATCTCCTGCTTTTTTCTTGCTCACTTGTTTTATTAATTCATCACTAGACTGAATAATATTCCCATCAACAGATACAACAATATCGCCTATTTTTAGTACGCCTTTTGCTGGCATATTCTCTGCTACAGCTAAAATAACCGCTCCTTTTTCTTTTATATCCAACGGTTTCTTTGCATAGCTATACGCATTAATAATCGCTGCATCTTGAGAATTTTTCATATAATATTTTTGACGCTTGCTATATTCTTCATCACTTTCTCCAGTAGGAATGATATCTTCTCGTTTTTCAATTTCATAATAAGATGTCATTTTTGCTTTTAGTAAACTCCATACCGTTCCTCGTTGCATAGAAACAGTTGTAAAAAGAAAGGACCCTTCGTCTTTCTTAGCGCCTTCCACATTAACATATTGACGCAAATCCTCTGCCATTCCAGGCATCGTTACATAGTAAGGAAGGGGAATAACGGAAAGTAGCATAGCTACTGCAATAATAATGAATCCATATCTTAGTTTTTTTGAATTTCTATTCAATCTCTTGTTGCTCCTTCCAATCAATAATCATTTTTTTTATTGTTGCGACATGCTTTTTTGCTTCTACTTCTCCTGCTAAAATAATCTCTTCTATATTCGTAAAAGCACGCGAACTAAAGTGACTTACATCTGGTTGCATTAACAAATGAGAAGACAATTCTCGTTGTTGAACTAATTCTCGTTGTAGTATTTCAATACTTTGCATAATAACATCATAAATGGTTGTTATTTTTTCTCTTGGAGGCAAAGGAGAAACATCAACTGCTAATATAAGGTCTGCTCCCATTTCTTTCACAACTGAAACAGGAATTCGATCTACAACGCCACCATCTACTAACAATCTACCTTGATAACGATAAGGAACAAAGATGCCTGGAATTGCAATACTTGCTCGGACTGCGTCTCCAATGGATCCTTCTTTGAAAATAACCTTTTCTCCCGTTTCAATATCCGTAGCAACTACATTTACAGGAATATCTAACTCCTCTAACTTTTTTCCGTAAGTAAATAAACGAATTAACTCTACCACTCGATTTCCTGCAATAAACCCCATTTTTGGAAGTGTATAATCAATGTAGTATTTTCGCTTAAACATTTTTGCCATTTTTACACATCTATGTACGTCTTTCCCTGCACCATAAAATGTGGCAACGAGCGCTCCCATACTACTGCCAGCAATCATATCAATGGGAATTTCTTCTTCCTCTAACACTTTAATGATACCTAAATGAGCGAAACCTTTTGCACCTCCAGACCCAAGAGCCAAGCCTATTTTCGGTCTCACAATTTCACTTCCTTTACTTGTTGGTCTAAATACCTTTATACGCTGCATATATTTATTTTATGTATGGTACAAGTTCTAAAGGAGAGGTAAGGCATGACGAAATCAAAAATATTTTCCGCTATGTTTGCATGTTTATTCCTTTTTTTAACTCTTTCATTATTAACACACCCTCAAGAGGCCTTTACTGCTTCTTTGCGTGGATTAAACTTATGGTGGACTGTTATTTTCCCTGCATTATTGCCATTTTTTGTTCTATCAGAATTACTCGTGGCATTTGGAATTGTTCATTTCATCGGTACATTATTAGAGCCTATTATGCGCCCCATTTTTCGTTTACCAGGTATTGCAGGATATGTACTCGTAATGAGCATGGCTTCAGGTTCTCCTTCTGGGGCAAAAATAACAACTGAACTCCGTAATGAAAAACAATTAACCAAAATAGAAGCACAACGATTAATTATGTTTACAAATACAGCTAATCCATTATTTATTTTTGGTGCTATCGCTATTGGTTTTTTTAACAATCCTAAAATAGGTGTTTTTCTAGCTATTACCCACTATTTAAGTAGTATATGCTTAGGCATTCTCGGACGTTTTTATGGACGTCGAGATGAGCCGCGAAGACAGAGAGAAAAGAAAGGAAATATTATTAAAAAAGCATTTATTAGATTACACCATAAACGACTATCTGAAAAAAGACCACTAGGAAAAATTCTTGGTGAAGCTGTTACAAATTCTGTTCATTTATTGCTTATGATAGGTGGATTTATCATTTTATTTGCTGTCTTAAATACCCTTTTAAATAATGTGCATGTTTTTCCATTTATCATTCAATTATTAACACCCATTTTCCAATTTTTTCATATTCAAACTACTACAATCACATCCATTTTATCCGGCTTTCTTGAAATGACGATTGGAATTGAAGATATAAGCAAAGGTAGTTCATCCATGACACTTAAATTAATAGTTTGTAGTTTTTTATTAGGGTTTAGTGGTCTTTCTATTCATGCACAAGTGGCTACACTTCTGTCTTATAGCGACATTCGGTATTTTCCTTATTTTATTGCCAGAATTGGACATGGTATATTAGCAAGTATCTTCACTTTTTTTCTCCTTAAATTTGAACCCTTTTCTGCCATTGTATCTGGTTCACTCGAAACAGTTGCCTCTAGTTATCCGGAAATATTAACAACTAAACTACAACTAGTTTATAAAGTCACCCCTCTATTTACATTGCTTATATTATATATGTATTTATTTTATCAACTAACTTATGTAAAAAAGATAAAAAATTAACACCTTTTTTAAATAAAGAAGGGCACTTGAAAACAAGAGTGCCCTTCTTTATTTTTGAAACTTCAATTTTAATGCGTCTGCAACAGGAAGTGGAACCAAGCCGCTGATGTCACCACCATACTGTGCTACTTCTTTTACAATACTTGAACTTAAGAAAGAATATTGATTATTTGTCATAATAAAGAAAGTTTCAACGGATTCTTCTAATTTACGATTCATTGCCGTAATTTGCATTTCATATTCAAAATCGGATACAGCACGTAGGCCACGAAGAATGGCACTTGCTTTTACTTGTCTTGCGTAGTCAACTAGTAACCCTTGAAAACAATCTACTTCTACATTTGGAATGTCTGCTGTTGCTTTTCTAATCAATGCAATTCTTTCTTCAGCTGTAAATAAGGGCTTTTTTGATGAATTGTTTAATACCACCACATATACTTTATCAAATACTTTTGCACCACGCTTAATAATATCCAAATGTCCTAGTGTAATTGGATCAAAGCTTCCTGGACATATCGCTATACTACCCATTTTTCTCCCCCTTAAATCGACTACATTTTATAAATCGTAATCCCACAAATACCGTAGTTTTCTCTTTTCACACATTGTAAACGACCAATTTCATCTGGAAGTTGAATGTCATGACTATGTTCCGTCATAATAACACCATCTTCTTTTAATAACTGATGTTGATCAATAGTACTAATTAACGAAATAAGCTTTTGATCTTTATATGGTGGATCTAATAATATTAAATCAAAGGAAACATCTCTTTTGATAAGCGCTTTCAGAGCTCGCTCTGCATCATTTCGATATACTTCCGCTTGATCTGTTAAATTTGTCACATCAAGATTATGCTTTATTGTACTGATTGCTTTTCCTTCTCTATCGACAAAAATTGCCTTATCCATGCCACGACTAAGGGCTTCAATCCCTAAACCGCCACTTCCACCAAAAAGGTCAAGGGCGTAACCACCATCATAGTAAGGACCGATAATATTAAAGATAGCTTCCTTTACTTTATCTGTTGTAGGCCTTGTTGTGACACCTGGCACTGCTTTTAATGTTCTTCCTTTTGCTTTACCAGATACTACTCTCATATGTACCACCTTTTTCTACTCAATCTGACATAATCCTACCATAAATGACAAAAAAGAAAAATATCATTTTTTTAATTATTATTGTATAAAAGCGATACTTTTTGAAAACAATACTACTAACAACATCGTGATGATGTTGTTGCCAACCGCGGAGAAGACTTACGTTTCCCCATAAGTTCTTCCTCCGGTTTCTCCTCTCCCTTTGCCTTCTTGTTTGCGTTCGTACGCTACAATAAGAAGGGCCCTGTTCTTAATTGAACAGGGTTTTTTTATTTTTAACTGTTCACCTATATAAAAAAAGCCAGGTATATACCTGACTTTTATAATTCCATCTTATAATCATATTCTTTTGCTTTATCACTTTTTGATTCAAATTCTGTTTTTAAATCCGCTTTATAGGAAAGCTCTACTTTTTTAACAAAATTCATTTTATTTAATTTCGCAATAATTTCTTCACATTGCTCCCCATCTACATACATAACAACATACTTTAAACGTTTTGACACGTAATGAATATTCCCGAACTTTCGTATCATCTTTACATATTTGACAGTTTGTAAATAGACAACAATTCCTTGTCTTTTTTCATATACAGCCACGGTTACACCCTCATACTTTCCTCTTTTTCTTACTATTTATTGTATTCTTTTTAAAAAAGGTGTTCAAGTTAAAAGTGAATAATCATTTGCTACAACCACAAGCTCCGCCTGTACGGCATCCACCACTACAGCCACCGCGATCAAAGAAAGGATTACCAGTTGGCACTTTAATTGAAGAAGAAACCGTATGACCTATCACAGAACTAATTTCATCTAGTAACTTTTGAACATTTTTTTCTGCTTTTTTAAAGTTTGCAATCGTTTCATGCAAATCTATTTTTCTTTTTATTTCACGTGTCTTTTTAGAGATAGCCGAATAATCTGGATGATATTTTCCAAATCGTTGCACTTCTTCAAATGATTCTTTTGCAACGATAAATTCTTTAATTAATTGCTGGGCTTCCGCATCTTTTTTTAAAGCAGTATAACATTGCCGATAGTGGAATGCTGCTTCTGAATTCGTCACAATTTCCGCTAATTCTTCTGCACGGTCTAACACTTCTACCCTTTCTGAACTTAGAAACATGTACTCCCTCCATTCATTTTTATACAGTAATATGTTGACTAACATTAAATGCATTTACATGAAATACACCATTTTTATAAGATAGGAAATTCGCACATGCATTATCTAATTGAATTCCAAAGTGAAAACGACTTGAATCAATTGCACTAAGAATTCCTTTAATGGCATGTGAGTGAGCAACAATTATGATTGCTTTCCCTTCATAACGCTTCGCAACATCTATTAATCCATTTAAACAACGAGCTTGAATTTCTTCTTCTTGTTCAAGTCCAATTGCACTATTATCTGTAATTTTATGCTTTGCATCAATAATGTACTTCCCTGATACTTCTCCAAAATTACGCTCTATAAATCTTTCATCCATCTCTACAGTTGTCACGCCAACTTCTTTCCCAATAATTGTAGCTGTTTCAACAGCACGTTGCAATGGACTAGCAATAAGTATGTCCCATTTTTCATTTTTTAAAAAAAGGGCACTATCAAACGCTTGTTTCTTACCAACGTCGTTTAACGGAATATCTTCATGCCCTTGAATAATCCCTTGAAAGTTCCAATCTGTTTGACCATGTCTAACTAAGCAAATTTTTGTCATCAATTCCGCTTCCCTTCTTTCAACTATCCGTTTATTTTAACAAAAATAGTGAAAGAATGAAACAGCAATTTCCTCCATTTGCTTAATCACTGGCTTCTTCCGTTGTTGTAGAAGAGGAACTTCCCATTGATTGTAATATATCAATCATAAAAGAAGCCATTGATACTTGGTTTTGAAATTTCGCTACTTTATGAGGAATCGTCTTTCGATAATATTCCAAAGCAGCTAATGCAAAATCTTCCGTTACGGTTGGATTTCGCATTAATTTTCGATACCAAATAGGTTGCTCACGAATAAATTTTCGATAGTCTTCATTCGATATGATAAATTCATATACTTCTTTCCGCATGTTTACACCTCTCTAATCTTTTCGAAATGTAAATGGATTTGGCTTCGTTTCTTTTCGTTCCCCTGTAGACGGCGTACTACCTCCAGAAGGGTTAAAGATAGCAACAATTTTTTGGATATTTTCAATTGCTGATCTTACGTTTGTAATTTGACTTTGTATTTGGTCTGGATCCATCTTCTTTACATATCCTGTAATTGTATCTAATAGTTTTCCATCCTTCTCTTCTCCATCTTTTTCACTATCATTTCGTTTTAATATAGACTGAATGAAATTTTTATTCACACCTTTGGATTTTGTATCCGCTGAACTTTTCACATCTTCTTTTACATTGCCTTCTCGATATTTTTTCCAAGTAGGATCATTATCACCTAACAAATACCATTCTTCAAATAATTCCTGCCATGTCTTTTCACCATTCCGAACAATTCCCCTCAGTTTTGGATGGCTTTTTACAAACTGTTTAAACTGTTGAACGGAGGATTGTTTATCACTTTTTGTATTAGACATCATTACACCCCCTATTCTTTTATATCATTATAAGCAACTATAGGCCGTTAGGTTCATTGATGTTAAAACAAATTTCGCAACAAAAAAAGCATGATTGACAATCATGCTAATTTTTAACAAAATTTTGAGTATAATATTTTTCATACACACCCACCCCTAAAGAGTTGAACTCATTATTTAAGATATTCACTCGGTGTGCCTGACTATTCATCCAACCTTCTAGTGCTGCAACACCATCTACATATTGCTTGGCTATATTTTCTCCAGCCATTCGATATTGAATATCATTTCTTGTTAATCTTCCTTTTAAATCCTCTTTGCTCAATGAGACATGATCAAAGTATTGATTGATACTCATATCTTTACTATGTTCATAAGCCATTGTTGCAACTTTATCATTCCACTTTAATAAAGGAAGATCATTTTTCTTTCTAATCACATTTGTTAAATCAAAAATTTGCTTCGCATTTGCTTTTTCAATCGCTTCTTTTTTTTCAATTGTTATTTGAACAGATGAATAAGGTAAATTGCCTGTATAAGCTAATTCATACGGTCGCTGTCGCAATAATGTTTCATCATCCATTACTCGTAGGCTCGAAAGGGTATGAGTAAATTTGTCAAAATACAACTGCACCCATGCGTTTTCAACTTTGATTAAAGGTCGCTCAAACAAGTCTTCTTCTGTCAACATAAATTCGTACGATTCGTCTTTATAGTTAAAAGCAACTTTTTCCAATGGAACTTGTTGACGATATAACTCTTCATAACGTTGTCCAATTTTAAAAGGAGATATATCTACCTCGTTGCCAGCACTATAAATTGTTACCACTTTGTTGTCCTTAATTCCAAATTGCATATATGTATCGAGGTCATTGTATACCCACCATTCATATCCATAATCAGATGGATCGATTCGATTTGGCTCTCCTAATTTCTTTACTAATGCACTTTCATTCATCTCAATCATTTTAACAAGACTGTTTTTATCTACGGCAACTGGTGGCTTTTTCTTTTCTACTTTTTCATATTGCTTTACTTCTGGTTTGTTTTTACTAAGCTCCCATTCGTTCACGATTAATTTGCCGTATAGCTCAATGAGGAGAATTATGATAACTAGAAAGATGACTCTAATAAAGCGCATCGATGTCTCCTCCTTTTATTCTTCTTATATCTCTATTCTATACGAATTTATTAACATTTCAAACTAGAATCTCCATTGTTGCAGTTTCTTATTATTCATAATATTATAAACATAGAAGTTACAAAGGGGGATGTAATTATGAAATTTGAGCAATTTAATATTCAAGGAAAAGAGATGGATTTATCCATACTAGACCATTTTATGGAAGATATCGGTTTCGTTCGAGCTGGTCAATGGGACTACGAGCGTGTTACATATGATTATAAATTTGAAATTTTAAAAGACGTATATTATTTACGTGTTCAAGGCTATGCAATCAAAGGAGATGTAGATACAAAACATGCTGTTATTAAATTGTTAACACCAATTTTAGGAAAGCACTACTATCCACACGGTGTTGAATATGGCCCAGATGAAAAATTTCCAAAACAAGTATTATCACAAAGTGAAACACTTTTAAAAAAGGTAGAAACACAACTACAAGCATTTACAAAAGTACCTACATCTAAATAAAACACAAATAGAGACGTTTTCGAACGTCTCTATTTGTTATTGAAAAAAATATATTTCATTTAATGTATATATGTTATGTCGCGTGAAAGAAAAATTTAAAAATAAGATAAATGAAATTATTTAAAGGATCTCTTTTCTGGCTTCAATTGCTTTTTTTAATTTTTGATTCATATAGCCAATACCTTTACAATCATGTAACGGATAAACAAGCTTATCTTCTTCAAATAATTGGGTTACTATTTTTTTATGCTTTTTACCAGCTAATAAAATAATTTCATCAAACTCATTTAATTTGCGATTATTTATTTGTTTTTTTAACTGTTCAATCCTTATTATTTCTTCACTTTTATGATCAAAGGAAAGGTTATAATTTTCTGCTACATAATCTTCTGGAAATAAAAAACCATGCTTAGCCGACAAAATAACCCAATCACTAAAAAAAGTATTAGCATATTCTTGGCAAAAATGATGAAACGTACTTTTATAAACATCTTTTGCTTGAATTGGGCCTAATTCAGGATGAATATCCCATATTTTTTTCGCTCCACACGGAATAATACATAAACGCTTCATTCCTTTTCTAACACATCCCCTCTACCTTACTATCTATTTATACTGCATTTTTTACACTATTTATAGTAGGACTTTTATCAACTTTTATCAATCTAACACTTACTAATCCTGCTAAAAGAAGAACCATAAGCATTGTTACTTCACCAGACCACCCATATTTATGAAGAAAAATGCCACCTAATGCACCAACAACACTTGATCCAGCATAATAAAATAATAAATACAAAGATGAGGCTTGAGCCTTTTCTTTTTTATTTGCTAACATTCCAACCCAACCACTGGCTACTGAATGTGAACCGAAGAAACCAAAAGTAAACATAACTAATCCAACTATTTTTACTCCTAACGGAATCGATAACGTTAATAATGCACCAATTAACATAAGTAATATTCCTAAAAGCAATACTTTTTTTCAAGAGATTTTATCTGCTAATTTTCCCATCCAAGTAGAGCTAAACGTTCCGACAAGGTAAACGACAAATATAAAACTGATGAGCACTTGCGATAAATTATATGGCGATTTCATTAGCGGAATACCAATATAATTATAAACAGATACAAAAGAACCCATTAAAAGAAAACCTACTACATATAAAAGGGTTAACTCCAATCGCTTACGGTTATTTTTTAGAGAATCTACAATGCTACTAAACGAGAGATTGGCATCAGCAATTGTGTTCATAGAATTCGCTAGCATTTTCCAAAATACAAATGACATGAAAAAAGAAATAACTCCCAATACAGCAATAGCTATATTCCATTGAATAAAGTCAGATAATGTACCAACAATTAACCGTCCTGTAAGTCCTCCTATACTACATCCACTTACATATATCCCCATTACATACCCAATACTTTTTGGATCAAATTCTTCTGTTATATACGCCATTGCAATAGAAGGAAATCCTGCTAAAGCAGCTCCTTGTAAAGCTCGAACTACTAACAAAACTGGCATGGAATGGACAAACAATAAAGCTATCGATAAGATGGCTGATAACGTTAAGGATATTCCCATTATTTTTTTTCGATTTATTCCTTGTGTCAAAAAAGAAACAACCACCAAGGCAATTGCCATTGTTCCTGTTGAAAAGGAAAGAGATAAACTTGCAACTGCTGGTGTAATTGAAAATTGATCAGCAATTAATACAATAGCAGGTTGTGTACTATACAGGTCAGCAAATGTAACAAAACTTCCTAAAAAAAGAGCAAATAATGTTTGATTAAACTTCTTTGTCCCCCGTTCTATATATTCCACTTGAACGTTACTTCCTTTCAATTCATTCTTTTTTATTTATCATACGCCCAATTTACAAACAATATCAATTGATTGAATTTCCTCCGCTTTTTTCTATTAATCTATAACAAATTAATTCTCAACTATTTCTCTATTTTTATTACGCTTATTCTACATAGTCCTTCCTTATTACCAAATAGAAAAAAACTATCTAGCGTATAGATGCTAGATAGTTTTTTTTCTCTATTTAATTAATCAAAATTCAACTTATAATCTTCTGCTTTAATCATTTTTAATCTTTTTGAGAAAAGATGAATGAATACAAGATTCAACATAATTGGTAAAACAAAGAAAACACTTAGCATAATAGAAATATTTTTTGCTGTCCATCCACCATCTGCTAGTTTAATATAGTTAAGTGGTCCAACTAATCCTGACAATCCAAAACCTGCACTATATGGTGTTCCTTGAATATTTAATATACCAGCTATTGCACCAAGAATGGCTGCAGTAATTAACATTGGAAATGCAATTTTTGGCTTCATAAAAAAGTTTCGCATTTGAATTTTCGGTGAACCTAATACATGGGCTAATGCTGTTCCTAACGCATTGGCTTTATAACTTGCAATCGCTAACCCCACTCCAGCAGCTACAACTCCTAAATTTGCCGCACCTGATCCAATACCTGATAGCATAATAACAGTAGCAACACCAACTGTTGAAATAGGTGAAAGAATAATAATACAAAACACAACTGCAATAATTGCTCCCATTACTATTGGTTGAAGAGCTGTAACATTTGAAATAATGACACCAATATAACCTGTTGCTGTTCTTACATATGGTAAAATCAAATATCCAATCATTCCGGGAATAAGAATGCTTAATGTTGGCATTAATAAAATAGAATATTCTTTTAAACGATTACCGATAAACTGAACAAACAATACGGCTAACGCTGCTGTAATACCTGCATTTATAACAACACCAATCCCGTTTAATGTAAATAATCCTTCCCCTGTTTTTTGAACAACACCACTTCCAACCATCGTTGCAATTCCTATACTAGCTATTTGAATCGGTGTTAATTTAAATAAAATACCTACCATTACACCAATCATAATGGGTAACAAGCTCATCACAATGACTGTAATATCCAATAAGTGCTGTAAAATAGGGAAATGAGGAATAAGTAACTTTAAAATTTCACCTAAAAGGGCATTTGGAATAAGAGATACGACAATCCCAATACTCATACCGTTTAATAACTTACTAAAAAAATCTTTCATTATAGTAGTCTCCCATCTCGTATATTGAAATAGATTATAATGAATATTCAGATAATTTTCAAACATTTTGTTTTTTAATTTAACAAAGGAACAAACAGTGGTATTCCTAACCATTTATATAAAGAAAATCATTAAATAAAAAAAGCAAGCCGTGATGACTCGCTTTTTTAATATCCTAAAATGGCTCTTATAACAGAAGTAGTATCCCCACCTGGATACAAGACATATAACAATGTATATACAACTGCACCTGTAGAAGCTGTGAAGAACCAAATCACACTCGTAACAGGCCCTAGTTTTCGATGGCGAACTAAGTTGTTTTTATATCCTGATAGTAGTGTAACAATTCCAAAAACCGCACCTGAAGTTGCTAAGAAAATATGAAAAAACAAAAATGCCGTATAATATGTTTTAATATCATCTGGACCACCAAATGTCGTATTTCCAATAAACACTGTTCTACTTACATATATAATGAAAAATAAAGTGGCAAAAACCGCAGCTAAAAACATTACTTTTTTATGTGCCTTCACATTTTTTTTAGCAATTAAATACCAACCTATTGCAACTAAAATTGCACTAATAATAATAAACGATGTACTAATTGTTGGTAATACGTGGATTTTCATTATTCTTCACTCCCTTTTTTATTTGTTGCATTCGTACATACTCAGGTACAACTACCTCTGTTTTCTTCTCAATTTTTACCCATTTAAAGAACACATACCCGATAATGATTCCATATACAATTTCTTGGAAAATTTTCATCACAACGCCACCTGACTGTTGATCGCGTAACGTAGAAGTAACGCCAAAAAATTCTGGACCACTTATATTTAAGCTATTCATAATATCAGGCGAAACGCAAAGTTGCATTGCTTGTCCCCACATCCGAGGATCTGTATATGTTTCATATAATGGGTGACTTGCAAAAATAATTAATGCACAAGCTGGAGTTAGTAAAACCCCATTCCCAAACATGTAAGCAATTTTTTGAAGATAAGATAATGTTTGCCCTTCTTTTAACGGATTCAACACAGGCCACCACATAATAAAAGAACAGAAAAACATTGTGATAATATAAATACTATGTAGCGTCATACTTGTTTTTACAACATCAAATATTGCTGGCAAGTGGTACAAAGAAAATACACCATTAAAAATAAAAATAGCGATTAAAGGCTTCCCGATTGTATTTAGAATTGCTTTCACTATTTTAGTTTCCACTATTTTTTTATGCATCCAATTTGGAATACCCACAATCAGCAATGGTGTTACGACAATAAATAATGTAGCCATCTGAACCATATGTGCAGTAAACATAATATGACCAAGTAAATCTAATGGACCGCCATTAGCAAGATATAAAAGAACTACGCCGACAACAAAAGAAGTTTGTTGTTTGCCAGTCACTCTATCTGCTGAATCCACTTTCTTTCCAAATTTAAAATTTAAATAATAGTAAATGCCAATTATTCCTATACAAAAAAGAAGGAAAATTGGACTCCATAATGATTCAAATCCAAAAATCGTAAGTTGCTCCCACATCTATTACAACCCCTATCTCTTTTATCCGTCCTAACTGATGCAAAGATTCCAAATTCAACACGCAGTGTATCTAAAGCAAATTAAGTGGAAGATAAGTATCAGTAAGAATCCGCGATTGGTTCACCCACCCATTAGTGAAAGAGGAATGAAACAATCACGAATGGAAGGCTTACTTTATTCCCTTACCTATCATTATACAGTATTCCACTTATTTTTCTAATTTTAGAAACTATCGAATAAGTGGTTGGAATATGAAATTCCTATCGTTATTTTTTAAAAAAAGCTACTCAAATGAGTAGCTTTTACCACCATACAATCGTCATAAAGGCTAAAACAGTAATTAATCCAATTACTAAACCACCATATAAAAAGATTGCTGGTGCCCCATGGCCTTTATGTTTCATATGCATAAAATAGTATAGTTGGAAAACAACTTGCACAATTGCAAGTAGAATGATAAATGGTACTGCAAATACAGGACTTATATAATCTTTAAACAACACAGCAGCGAAAGCTACAAATGTTAAGAAAATCATTAAAGCAAAAGTAACGACTTGATGTTTCATTTCTTCCTTATGCTTCTTTTGTTTTAATTCTAACTCCGCTCTTGATAATGTCATTTGTGAATGATTTGACCCCATTCTTTTATCCCACCATTCCCATTAAGTATACAACTGTAAAAATGAATACCCAAACAACGTCAATAAAATGCCAATACAAGCTTGCTACATAAAATTTAGGTGCATTATATAACGTTAAGCCACGTTTTGCATTTCTAATTAACAACGTAGAAATCCATAATAATCCAAATAATACGTGTCCACCATGTGTTCCAACTAATGTATAAAAGGCAGAACCGAAAGCACTACTTTTCATCGTATGACCTTCATGTACATAGTGATAGAACTCATAAATTTCTAAGCCAAGGAATGCTAGACCTAGTAGCACTGTGACCCATAACCATGTTTTCATCTTACCGAAATCTGCATTTTTCATGTGGTACATCGCGTAAACGCTTGTTAATGAACTTAATAATAACAGCATTGTTGCTGCAAAAACTAACGGCATTTGGAATAACTCATTTGATGTTGGTCCACCTGCTGTTGAATTACGTAAAGATAAATATGTTCCAAATAATGATGCAAATAAAACTGTTTCGCCACCTAGAAAGAACCAAAATCCTAAGAATTTATTTTTTCCTTCAAGGGTTGCACGCTCTGGATCATGTGGCATTGTTTCTAACGTTAAACGTTCCATAACATCTACATGATGATCAACGATTGTTGTCTCATTATTTAATTGTTCACGAGTTTCCATTATAAATTGACCTCCTCTTTCTCAAGGTCTTCTTTATGAATATGATGACCTAAATCATCTTTAACAGAGCGAAGGAACATGCTTCCTAATGTGATAGCTAAACCAAGGATAGCAACAGCCATTGCGATTTTGTTTGCTCCTTTTTCCATATACAATATGCCGAACGCTCCTATAAATAAACCTAACGTAATCATAAATGGAAGGAAAGAATTATTTGGCATATGAATATCTCCAACTGGTTCCGCTGGTATCATTTTGCCGTCGCCCTCCATTTTCTCAATCCAATATGCATCTAATCCACGAACATATGGTAATTGTTTAAAGTTATATTCTGGTGCCGGTGAAGGAATGGCCCATTCCAATGTACGACCATCTCCCCATGGGTCATTTCCAACAGGCGCCTGTTTTTTCACTGTTGTATATACAATATTTACCAATAATACAATTGTACCAATTGCCATAAGGAAGGCACCAATTGTACTAATTAAGTTTCCTAAATCCAAGCCTTGACCTGGTAAATATGTGTAATAACGACGAGGCATCCCCATTAAACCAAGGAAATGTTGAATAAAGAACGTTAAATGGAAACCGATGAAGAAAAAGACGAATGTAATTTTACCCATTGTTTCATTTAACATTTTACCAAACATTTTTGGCCACCAATAATGTGTTCCTGCAAGAACAGCAAGTACAACACCACCTACAATTACGTAGTGGAAGTGAGCAACAACGAAATAACTATCATGGAATTGATAATCTGCTGGTGCAATAGCATTCATAACCCCTGTTACCCCACCCATAACGAAAGATGGAATAAACGCTGCTGCATAAAGCATTGGTGTGGTAAAGGTAATACTTCCTCCCCACATCGTAAACATCCAGTTAAATATCTTAATACCTGTTGGTACAGCAATTGCCATTGTTGCTACTGCGAAAATTGCGTTGGCAACAGGACCTAAACCAACTGTAAACATATGGTGAGCCCATACCATGAATCCTAAAAATCCGATTAATACTGTTGCAAATACCATTGATGAATAACCAAATAAACGTTTTTTCGAGAAGGTAGCAAAAATTTCAGAGAAAATACCAAAAGCAGGAAGAATCAAAATATATACTTCTGGATGTCCAAAGATCCAGAATAAATGCTCCCAAATAATTGTGTTTCCACCTCTTACAACATCAAAGAAGGCAGTTCCAAACATACGATCAAACATTAATAAAGCTAAACCAACTGTTAATGGTGGCATTGCAAATAATAATAATGCAGATACAACAAATGTAGTCCAAGAGAATAATGGCATTCTCATATATGTCATTCCTGGTGCACGCATATTAACAATTGTAACTAAGAAGTTAATCCCACCAATTAATGAACCAAGACCGGCAATCTGTAGTCCTAAAATATAAAAGTCAACACCATGAGATGTGTCTGCTAGTGCTAAAGAAGCATATGAAGTCCAACCAGCATTGGCTGCTCCTCCTAAAAACCATCCCATATTAACAAAAATTCCACCTAGGAAAAATAACCAGAATCCTAATGAATTCAAAAATGGAAACGCTACGTCACGAGCCCCAATTTGAAGTGGCATAACAGCATTCATAAATCCAAATACCAACGGCATTGCTGCTAAGAAAATCATCGTTGTTCCATGCATTGTTAGTACTTGGTTGTATAAATCCCCAACTAAAAATTTATTATCCGGCGTTGCCAATTGAATACGAATGAACATTGCTTCCAATCCACCAATTAAGAAGAAGAAAGCGCCGGCACCTAAATAAAGATGAGCAATTTTCTTATGGTCTACAGTCGTAAGATAATCCCAAATATGTGCCAATGCTCCTTTTTTCTGCGCGATTGCACTCACAATTTTTTACCTCCCCTTTAATCCCCATGTAAAAATCTATTTCACTTTTAACTCTAATAAGTAATCAGCTAACGCTTCAGCATCTTTGTCATTTAATTTTGGATAAGCGCCGGCCATTTTATTGCCAGGTTTCATCTCTTTTGTCTCCGTTAGCCATTTTACAATATTTTCTTTTGTGTTATCTGCAATACCCGCAACTGTATCACGGTCACCAAAGTTTGCTAAGTTTGGCGCAGTACGAGCAGTAACTGGTCGTTTGTCATTTGTTTCAATCGCATGACAACTAATACAATTTTTTTGGAAAATTGCTTCCCCTTCTTTAGCAGATGCAGACGCTACTTGTGGTTTGAAATCTGTCATACTTGCAATCCATGAATCATATTCACTTTGCGGAATTGCTTTTACTTTAAACTGCATTAATGCATGGGAAGGTCCGCAGAACTCTGTACAAAATCCATTATATGTACCTTCGCTATCTGCTTTAATCCACATTTTGTTATCTGTTTCAATATTTGTATCCATTTTACCAGCTAACGATGGTACCCAAAAAGAGTGCTTAATATCAGATGATTTTAAGTTTAAGTACACTCTTTTATCTGTTGGAATAACAAGTTCTTGAGAAGTGACAATTTTTTTGTCTCCAACTACATACTCATATTCCCACCAGAAAAGACGAGATGTTACATTGACAACGACAGTATCTTTTGCCAATTGTTTTTTCTCCATTGGTTTTACATCTGCAAATTTAAATGTGTAACTTACTGTTGGCACTGCTAAGATTAGTAACAAGATAATCGGAATAACTGTCCAAATGATTTCAAGTGTATGATTCCCTTCTACTTGCTTTGGAATAACATCCTCCTGCCCTTTCTTCGCTTTAAATTTGAAAATGATGTAAATAAAAATTAACGTTACAATAATTACAACCCCAACCATAATTGCCGTTGTTAATAGTAGCAAATCGTATTGGTCTTTCGCTACTTCACCTTTTGGAATTAAAGTAGATTGAAACTCCTTTCCGCAACCCCCTAAAAGCAATGTAACTAGGGCGAATAACGACAGTAGGCGTGCTCTTTTCATTCTCCCACAAACCCCTCTTTCTAAATTGTGCTTAGATTACATCTATATATAAATGCTACGTAATCCCATAAAAGATTAAAATAATGTAAATAACACCATTGATACAAACAAAATTGTTAAATAATTTAGTGAATAAACAAACATTTTTACTGACCATTTTGTTGCATCTTGAGAACGGAATCCCCTTATCCCTAAAACTAACCATCCTACATTAAGAATTGTTGCTAATATAATAAATCCGTACCCCAATCCGTACATAAGGAATGGAAACGGCAACAAAAATAAAATCCAAATAAGAATTTGGCGCTTCGTCATATCAAACCCATATACAACAGGTAACATTGGGACACCAGCTCGGCGATATTCTTCCACTCGTTTCATTGCTAGTGCAAGAAAATGAGGAATTTGCCAAATAAACAAAATGAAAAACAACACCCAAGCAACCACATGTAAATCACTATCGATTGCTGCCCATCCAATTAACGGTGGCGTTGCACCAGAAATACTTCCTACAACTGTATTTAATGTATATTTTCGTTTTGTCCACATGGTATATAAAAAAACATATGTCACTGTACCAACCAAACCAATTAAAGTAGCTGTTATCGTTGTAAAAGATAATACTAAAAATCCAATGATTAAAAGTCCAATTGCCAGTGCTAATACATTATTTTCTTTATAAACCCCTGTCACAGTTGGTCGTTCGCTTGTTCTTTCCATTAAATGATCAATGTCTCGATCAAAATAGTTATTTACTGCACAAGAGCCTGCAATAATAAAAGAAGAACCGATGACCGTAAAAATGATTGTATCAATATGATCAAAAAAGACTAAACCATTAAAGTATATTGCTAACCAAAGTCCCGTAAATGTTGTCAACAAATTTGAATTTACAATTCCTATTTTTACTACAGCAAAAAAATCTTTCAAAAATGTTGGCTTCATTTTTTTCTTTATCAGAGATTCATTTGTTAGTCTATCTACTGCTTCACTCATTCTTCATCTCTCCTTCCACCCCATTTTCCCCCTGCCTACATAAAAAAAGAATCCTATAGTAGGTATCTATACATCATCCGAATATATTAAACCATATTTTTTGGATAAAATGTGAAGAAAATAAGAAAAAATTGTGTCCTTTTTGGGAATATTTCAAAAAAATAAACAACTGTCTTCTTTGAAACTATCATATACTATTTTTTATTTTTTTTCACTTTTAACGCACTAGCTTTTCATAACCTAAAATAGCGAAGAAACGTTTCTAATTATTCGACAAATGAGAATGTAATAGATAAACTTAACATAAACACATACATCATTGGGGGATTATAGGAGGTTTTACAATGAGGCTATCATTAAAAATATATTCGTTTATTACATCTATTTTTGTTTTATTAGCCGTAGTTGGCGGTGCACTTGTAACAAAAACCGAGTCCGGACTTGGTTGTGGTCGTTCTTGGCCTCTCTGCCACGGAAAAATTATTCCAGACAATATTACAGTAGAAACATTCATTGAATTAAGCCATCGGATTGTTTCATCTTCTTCTGGAATTCTACTACTTATTCTCGCCATTTGGGCATGGCGCTCGGTTGGTCATATTCGCGAAGTGAAAGCACTTTCAATCATTTCCTTTGGCTTTCTTGTACTTCAAGGATTATTTGGAGCAGCAGCCGTTGTTTGGGGACAAAATCCATTTGTTAGGGCACTTCATTTTGGCGTATCATTAATCTCTTTTGCCGCTGTCTTCTTATTAACAGCACTTATCTATGAAATTGATAAAAAATTTGAAGCACATAAGCTAGTTCTAGATAAACGGATGAAGTTTCATATATACGGCGTTACTATTTATAGCTTTATCGTTGTTTATACAGGGGCCCTTGTTCGCCATGTCAATGCAACTTTCTCCTGTATGTCCTTTCCATTTTGTACAAAAGAACAACTAATTGGACAATCATTGCCACAATTTGTACAAATGTCTCACAGATTTGCCGCTTCTCTTATTTTAGTGTGGCTTATCTATGCCACTTTTGTGGCATACAAACGTTATCGTCATCAAAGAGTTGTCACATATGGATTAACTACTGCTACGATTTTAGTTGTTTTACAAGCATCAGCCGGAATGGGAATCGTTTTAACAAAGTCAACTCTTTATATTCCGTTACTCCATTCTGTCATTATTACATTGTTATTCGGTCTATTAACATATCTTTGTCTTTTAGGAACAAGAAGTAAAAAAAATGCACAACAACTAACAAATAATCAATCTACAAAAAACCCCCATTTACATCTGTAAACGGGGGTTTTTCTTACTCAATTATCATTAATAAATCATTTGTTTGAATGCCATCTCCACCGACAACAAAAATATCTTTCACTGTTCCAGCGTAAGGCGCTTGAAGCGTCGTTTCCATTTTCATTGCTTCCGTAATTAAAATGTGGTCTCCTTTATTTACACGCTCTCCCTTATTTACAAGTACTTTTAAAACTGTACCAGGCATTGTTGCACCAATATGGGTTTGATTACTAGTGTCTGCTTTTTGACGACTTGTTGTAACTGTTTTTACACTCTCATCTTTTATTACAATTTCACGTGGTTGTCCATTTAATTCAAAATAAACAACCCTCGTTCCATCTAGTTGTGGTTCACTAATTGAAATTAGCCGAACAATTAACGTCTTTCCTTTTTCAATTTCAATTGACACTTCTTCTCCTAAACGCATGCCATAGAAGAAAGTTGGTGTATCAATAATGGAAACATCTCCAAATGTTTCTACTGTTTTTTGATAATCCATAAATACCTTTGGATATAAAGCATGAGAAAGAACATCGAATTTCGTTACTTGACGATTTAGCGTATGAAATAATGTTTCCTCTACTGTCTTAAAGTCAATTGGTGGTAATAATTCACCAGGTCGAACTGCAATTGGCTCTTTTCCTTTTAAAATAATACGTTGTAATTCTTTTGGAAATCCACCTTGTGGTTGTCCTAAATACCCTTCAAATAATTCTACAACAGAATCTGGGTAGTCTAATGTTTCACCACGATCATAAATATCTTCTTCTGTTAAATTGTTTTGAACCATAAATAACGCCATATCTCCTACTACTTTAGATGATGGTGTTACCTTTACAATGTCTCCAAACAGAAGATTCACACGTCGATACATCTCCTTAACTTCTTCAAAACGTTCGCCTAATCCAACTGCTTTTGCTTGTT
The DNA here is from genome assembly GCA_051873875.1 of Bacillaceae bacterium. GTDB lineage: Bacteria > Bacillota > Bacilli > Bacillales > Bacillaceae_G > JBJEFI01. Next base: position 186,067 of record JBJEFI010000048.1, read on the forward strand.
GTTGAAGGTTACTGTATTGCCCACCTGGCATTTCGTGTTGATAAATTTCTGTATGCGGTGACGTCATGCCACTTTCAAAATCGATATAATATTTTCTTACATCTTCCCAATAATGAGAAAGTTGTTCTAAGTTTGTAATATCTATATCTGGTTGTCGGTCTAATCCTTGTAGTGCATAGTATAAAGAGTTAGCACTTGGTTGAGATGTTAAACCAGCCATCGAACTAACTGCTACGTCGACAATATCTACTCCTGCTTCAACTGCTTTTGCATACGTAAAAATACCGTTTCCGCTCGTGTCATGTGTATGCAAATGAATTGGAATATCTACTGTTTCTTTTAAAGCTGAAATTAAGTCATAAGCTGCTTTCGGTTTTAATAAACCTGCCATATCTTTAATTGCTAAAATGTGTGCACCAGCTTTTTCTAATTCTTTTGCTAGATTTGTATAATAAGCTAAATTATATTTTTGACGAGTTGGGTCTAAAATGTCACCAGTATAACAAATTGCTGCTTCTGCAATACTGTTTGTTTGACGTACTGTGTCTATTGCTACTTGCATTCCTTCAATTGCATTTAAACTATCAAAAATACGGAATACATCAATTCCTGCTTCTGAAGACATTTTAACAAATTCACGAATTAAGTTATCAGGATAATTTTTATATCCAACTGCATTAGATGCACGAAGCAACATTTGGAATAATACATTTGGAACATTTTCTCTTAATGTTAATAAACGCTCCCATGGATCTTCTTTTAAGAAACGATAAGCAACATCAAATGTTGCCCCTCCCCACATTTCCATTGAGAATAGTTGTGGTGCTAAACGAGCCGTTGGAGCTGCAATTTTCTTTAAGTCTTCTGTTCGAATACGTGTTGCTAATAAGGATTGATGTGCATCACGGAACGTTGTATCTGTTAAAAGAACTTTATCTTGTTCCTTAATCCATTTAACAAGCCCTTCTGCACCTTGTTCTGCTAATATTTGCTTCGTTCCATTTTGTACTTTTTGATCATATTTTACTGCAGGTACTCGTGGACTTTCGAAGTCTGGCTTTCTTTTCTTCTCAATACCAGGAAAACCATTTACAGTTACATTTCCAATGTAGTTTAATAACTTAGTAGCACGGTCTCGGCGTTTTGGGAATACAAATAACTCTGGTGTTGTATCAATAAAGGACGTGTCATATTGTCCTGATTTAAAGTTTGCATGTTTAATAACATTTTCTAAAAATGGAATATTTGTTTTAATACCTCGAATTCGGAACTCGCTTAAATTTCGTAACATTTTGGCTGCTGCTTGATCAAAGCTCAATGCCCATGTTGTTACTTTTACTAATAAAGAATCATAAAATGGCGTAATAACTGCTCCTTGGAAGCTGTTCCCTGTATCTAAACGAACACCAAATCCACCACCAGAGCGATAAGCCATAATTTTACCTGTATCTGGCATAAAGTTATTTTTCGGATCTTCTGTTGTTACACGAGATTGAATGGCATACCCATGTACAATAATGTCCTCTTGCTTTGGAACACCTACTTCATTACTAAATAAGGAATGTCCTTGAGCGATTAAAATTTGTGATTGAACAATATCTACACCTGTAATCATTTCTGTAATCGTATGTTCTACTTGAACACGCGGATTTACTTCAATAAAATAGAAATCATTTCCAGAAACTAAAAATTCTACTGTTCCTGCATTTAAATAATCTACGTTTTTCATTAATGTTACAGCTGCTTCACAAATACGATTTCTTAATTCATTAGGAATAGATACGCTTGGTGCAACTTCTACAACTTTTTGATGGCGTCGTTGCACAGAGCAGTCACGTTCAAATAAATGAACGATATTTCCATGTGAATCCCCTAATATTTGTACTTCGATATGTTTTGGGTTTTCGATAAATTTTTCTACATACATTTCATCACTACCAAAGGCAGCCTTTGCTTCAGAGCTTGCACGTTCAAACGCTTCCTTTACCCCTTCAACATGACGAACAATTCGCATGCCGCGGCCGCCGCCGCCTAAAGCAGCTTTAATGATAATTGGAAATCCATATGTATGTCCGAAATCTTCTACTTCTTCAACTGTTTTTGTTTCTGTTCCAGGAATGATTGGTAAATTAGCTAATTGAGCTTGTTGACGTGCCTTTACTTTATCGCCAAACATATCTAGATGTTGCGATTTTGGTCCTATAAAAATAATGCCCTCTTCTTCACAACGCTTCGCAAAGTGAATATTTTCTGATAAGAATCCATAACCGGGGTGAATAGCATCTACATTACTTTTTTTTGCAATTTCAATAATGCCCTCAATGTCTAAATAAGCATCGATTGGTTTTTTACCTTCCCCTACTAAATAGGCTTCATCTGCTTTATATCGATGATACGATCCTGAGTCTTCTTTTGAATAAATTCCAACTGTGCGTATATTTAATTCTGTACACGCTCGAAAGACTCGAATGGCTATTTCACCACGATTAGCAACAAGTACTTTATTTATTCTGGCTATCATTTTTACAACCCCATTCCTTATTTTCTATGCTTATGTTAATATAACATACTCATTTCTTCTATATTAATGTAAAAAGACCGCTTCATTCAATAACGAAGCGGCTTTTTTTATAAATTAATTTTTTCTTCTTGTCTTTTTACATAACGAGATACATTGAGAACAAGTCCGATGGCCATTAACATGCTAATCATTGCCGTTCCTCCATAACTCAGAAATGGCAATGGTACACCTGTTAATGGAACAAGTCCAACAATAGCACCAATATTTAAAATAATATGAGACATAATCATTGTACTAACACCGACACAAATAAGTGTTCCGTATGGATCTTTACACTTTAATGCAATAAATAATATTCGTCCTATTAAAATGGCATAGCAAAGAAAAATAACAAGCACACCAAAAAAGCCTAATTCTTCTGCAATAATTGAAAAAATAAAATCTGTTTGTGGCTCTGGTAAATATCCAAATTTTTGAATACTCTCTCCTAATCCTTTTCCTTGAATGCCACCAGAAGCAATTGCTAAATAAGAGTTAGACAATTGCCACCCTGAGCCTTTAAACTGCTCAAAAGGATAAAGCATATTCGCAAATCGCTCAAAGCGATAGCCACTAAAAAATGCTAATTTCCCTTTCGCAATTAAGAGAATAACAGAATAGCCCGCTACAAATAAAGGAACAGAAATAAGAAGTATTCGTTTCACTTTATACCCACTACATAGTAACATGCCAAAACAAATTGCTGCCATAACAGCCAATGTTCCAATATCCCCTTGAAGGAATACGAGTACGAACGTTATCAAGGCTACTTTGTACATTGGCACCATTGTTTTTTTCCAAAATGGATTGTTCTTTTGCTGTAATTTTCCATAATAGCTTGCCAGTGGTACAATTAATGCTAACTTTGAAAACTCAGATGGTTGAAGGGACACACCTCCCATTTGTATCCAACTTTTTGAGCCATTTACTACATCTCCAATTGCCAAAACGCCTCCAAGCAGTCCCCAACTAACAACTAATACAATCCATCGCGTAATCCGTCTATCGAAGAAGCGATAAGGCAATACAAAACCTAAAATAAAACAAAAAAATACACCTATTAAAATCGCCATTCGTTGTGTGTTAAAAAGTCCCTTAGCGGTTATTCCCTTTGCTGCTCCACCAAAAAATTCTGCACCTATTCCTGCACTGTATACCATAATTATTCCAATTGTACACAAAAAGATAACTGGAATAAAAAGGAAGTAATCTATATTTCTTAATACACGTTTTATCATCGCGTCCCTCGCACTACCATATATTGTATAATTTACTATTCAAGAAAAGGATAAAAAATCCTTCTTTATGTATAAAATAACAGAAAAACTCAAACGAATTTTGTTTGAGTTTTGAACAATTTATAAAGAATTTGTGTCACTTTGACTATTTGAATATGCCTCATGTAAAGCTGATACTTGACGTTCAAGTTCACTCATTATGTTTTTTCCAAATTGCTCATCTATAATTCCTAGACGAGTTGCAAAATCAATCTCTCGTGACAACCCAAACATCTGTGTATCTAAAACTTCCTCATATAAAGGACATTGTGGCATCGTTAAATGATCCATTTGTACACGAATTAATTTTATTATTTTCTCCGCATCAGCTTTTAATAATTCGATTGCTTTTTCATGGTAATTCGTTGTATCGTATGCCAACTTCGTTCCCTCCATTCCACGCTGTACACCTATCTTTTTTAATCTTATCGGTTGTCCATCTAAAAAGCAAGCAAAAAATACGTATTTATGCTTTACACAAATAAACCAAAACCAATATCGAACATGGTGTCTTTATTGGTTTTGATTCGCCTCTCTCTTTTAAACTTACATCCATGCTTTTCTTTTATAATAAATCTGCTGCTAGTTGAGCTAAAGAGGAACGCTCCCCCTTTATAAATTTAATATGCCCACTCACTTTCTGTTCTTTAAATCGTTCTGCTACATAAGTCAATCCATTGTTATATTGATCCAAATATGGATGGTCAATTTGTTCTGGATCACCCATTAATACAATTTTACTTCGCTCTCCAACACGGGTTAAAATCGTTTTTACTTCATGCTTTGTTAAATTTTGTGCCTCATCAATAATAATAAATTGATCCGGAATACTTCTCCCTCTTATATACGTTAATGCTTCTACTTCAATGGAATTCATTCCTGCTAAAATGGCATCTAATTCTCCAGGTTTTTTCGTATTAAATAAATATTCCAAGTTATCATAAATTGGTTGCATCCACGGTCGTAATTTTTCTTCTTTTTCTCCTGGCAAATAACCAATGTCTTTCCCTACTGGCACAATCGGTCTTGCAACAAGTAATTTTTTATATCTTCTTAAATCTTCAATTTGATACAGTGCTGTTGCTAGCCCTAGCAATGTTTTTCCAGTTCCAGCCTTTCCAATTAATGTGACCAATTTAATGTCATCTCGAAGTAACAATTCAATACCCATTAATTGTTGAACATTTCTAGGACGTATTCCCCATACTGCGTCAGTATTATAAACAATTCGTTTTATTTTCTTTCCTGTTCCATCTACCATTCCAATACCAGATGAAGATGTTCCCAAAGCATCCTTCATAATAATAAATTGATTAGGATGAAATAATTGATTCGATACGGCACTTGTCATTAATTCTCCCTTTTGATAAAACTCCCCCATTACTTCTGTATTTATATAACTTTCTATGTAACCTGTATAAATATGATCTACTTCTACAACACGATCACTTAAATAATCCTCTGATTCCATTCCAAGAGCATCTGCCTTTACCCTAACAAGAGCATCTTTGCTAACAAGAATTACTTTCCTTCCATTTTCTTTTAATTCTTCTTCTAACGATAAATTTTTAGCTACTGCTAAAATTCGATTATCATTTGTTTTTTCAATAAAGATATCCTGTAATTCATGAAAACTGCGGTGATTCAATTCAATTCGAAATATACCGCCATTTTCAAGGAGAATCCCCTCGTGCAGCTTTCCAACTTCGCGAAATCCATCTATTAGACGACTAACATTACGAGCATTTCTACCTATTTCATCCATATTCCGCTTCTTTGAATCTACTTCATCTAATACGACAGCTGGCACAACCACTTCATTCTCTTCAAACGAAAAAATAGCCATTGGATCTTGCAAAAGCACATTGGTATCTAACACGTATATTTTCTCCAAACCGTTTCCCCCTTTATTGAGTGAAAGCGAGGATACTATGACACTCACTAACTATTCGTGCTAATTAATACATACATATGCCTTCAAACATACTGATAGAATTAGGAAAAACAGAACAATTATTTTTGCAAAAGAAAAAAGCATAAGGCTTTCCTATGCTTCTATCATTGCTTTTAGTACTTGAGTATCTAATTTTTTTGCGGCATTTATATCATATGTTTTTTCATAAGTAGGTTCCTGTGAAATTCTTGAACCGTAAAACATAACATCCCTTACCATATTTATATCCATTTCCATTAGTGTTAACTTTAATGGTACATTTTCCATTTGTTCTTTTAAAATACGCGCATTTCCATAAATCGAATAAACAGATTCATTTGTCATAACTGTCATAACAAGCCCATTATGCTGCCTAATATTTGAAACAATTCGGGAACGTAGATCAGCAACAAAACGAATTTTACTTTCATCCATGGCATATACCCATGAAATTACATGCACATTTGGTGATTGCGATTCAAAATCTATCGTTGCAATTGTAACTAATCGCCCTTCCCTCAAAGCCTTTATTAATTCTTCAGATAAAATTGACTCTACTACATTCGCCATCTACTCCACCCCATTCATTTATTTATGCTATAATAGACCGTAAATACTTCATGCTAAATATGCGTATGCTTTTAATACAAACATACCAAATTCGCATCGTTATTTGCAACATTGAAAGGAGCTAGATTATGAGAGTAAAATGTGTTTTATGTGACTATATTGATACGATTGATTCAGAATCTGCCATTGCAAAAAAATTACGCAATCGCCCTATTCATACATATTTATGCACACCTTGTTACACACGAATAAGTGAAAAAACGAAAGTTAGACTAAGTACAGGGAATTTCCGCCTTTACCGTGATAAAAAAAATGAAGATGAATGGTAATATACTATGTCGTGGATTCCTTATTGGAATGATTAGCGGAATTGTTCTTGGCATCTCTTTTAAGCTCCTTGAACACATTTCCTCTATTCCGCTTTACACCTTGCTGTTAGCAATTGATTTCATTCCTTTTTTGGACCAATTACAACTTGGAGAAGCTTTTGAATTTTCTCTTCACTTGCTTATTTCCTGTATAATTGGCGTTACATATAGCTATGTTATTTCTTTTACAAAAAGCAATCACTTCTATTGGATTGCTTTTATTATTACATTCCCTACATTCTTTCTTTACTTTATATTAACTACTATTAGCAATAAAACCTCTCTACTCCCCACGGATTTTCTCCCCTTTATTTTATGGATAATCGGTCATGGCCTATATGCTGTTACACTAGCTTTTACTTATTACTTTCCTACATACAATACCTTTATAAAAAAAGGAGCTAACAAATGAACTGTCCTCCAATTTTAGACACAGTCTAAAATTGGAATGTACAGTTCAACAAGTAGCTCCTTTTTATTTATTCCGTTCCTCTAATTCATTAATTTGCGTTAAAAAACAATCAATTGCCTCGATTGGAAAACGAGTTGTTCCTTTTTTTTCATCCAATTGATACGTAACAAGGTAACATTCATTTTCATCATCTCGCTCTACATCTACTGCTGAAATATGAAAGTCATTCGTCAAAATATGAAAAAACTGATCATATGTTTCTTTTGCCGCATTATCTTCTGGACGTGCATCATAGATGGTTTTAATCGTCAAATAATTATATAATGCGTCATTTACAGTATTAATTCTCATACTTCCATATTCTCCTTTTTCCCTCTTGCTTTTATTAAACGAATTTTATAAATGCCAAGGAAGACAGCAGCTATTACTAATCCTTCTGCAATTCCAACTCCTCCACCAATCGGTGAAAAAGCACCTAAAAAAGTTAAAACGGATGTAAATAAAAACATGACAACATAAATAATAATGGATTTAAACAAAGGTAGTTTCTTTGCAAATCCCAATTTGTATACAATCACACATAATAAGAAGATTGTAAGAAATAGTAATTTCATTCCATCTATATGTACGGAAAAAATCGTAATACCACTATTTTCTGTTCCTACCCCATACAATTGTGCAAAAAAAGATAATCTATCGTTGGCCATTTTCCCTTCCCCTTTCAATCCTATATGTATATTTTCATAATAAGGAGGGAATATGTCAACTAATATGAGCCTATAATTGCTTTTCTAATCGCATCGTCTTGCTTTCATCAACTTTGTAGGATTCTCCTTGAGAAAAACCAACACCTTTCCAAAAGCGAATACCACATTCATATCCATCTCCAACAATAAGATGAATACGTTGAAATCCTTTTTCTTTTAGAAATTGTTCAAACATATAATAAGCATTCGTTCCAATTCCAAATCCTTGATAATCACGATGAATAATAAACATTCCAATCCAAATGCTAGTATCTTCTAAATTCTCCATGTAATTCACAATTCCTACATATGTATCATCTAATTTTATAAAATAACTATGGGTTAACTCTTGAAAAAATGCCTCTTCTAATTGTTCATCCGTTCGTAATTGTTCTCCTAGTTCAAACTCATTGTATACTGGATTAGAATTCACCACTTCTCGAATCACATCCATTCGACTACGTGTTATTTTTTCAAATTGAATATTCACTTTTTATCAAATCCTTTCTATATGTATATACACTTGCTTTAAGAAGTAGCATCTTTTCCAAAAAACAAGTATACACTTAAAAAATACCTAGAACACTCTAGGTATTAATAGCTAACTTTCGATACAATTATATTTCCTTTCCAAATATATACATTTACCGTTAGCACATCCTTGCCTTCATACTTCAGCCCTGTATTTTCTTGAACATAATATTCTTCTATTCCATATTGTAGGATTAATCCTGTTTCTTTATCCATTAATGGACCAATTTCTTGAAGCTTAGCATTTATATAAAGAATATTATCCTTTGGTTTCTTATCTGTTACATAGTCAATCACTTTATATCCATACTCATCATCTTTTAGCACAACATACACTTTCTTTTCCTCATCAAGCCATGTTGCTTTGGTATAAACTTCATCCCCCTCCCACTTATCTAAAGGGGCCCAACCAATATCGTATATTAAAGAAATATAATCTCCTTTTAATACATCCCGTGGATCATAAGTAGATGCCTTTAATTCCACATTTACACCTAATATAGATGTAAGAGATTGATACGTAAACAAACCAACAATAATAATAACTTGGATAGCGACTAGTCCATAGTAATAATTACGCTTCATGGTCCCACCCCTTTCCAATCTTTCTCGTAATCACATACGTAATAATTAACACGATTCCTGAAACAATAAAGAAAATTGATTTCGACATAAAGGAATAGGTTAATTGAAAATAAACAGAAAGGGCACATAAAGCAAAAGCAATCACCCCTGTTTGATAAGCTTTTCTTCTATGTTTTTGAATAGCGATAATAATATATATAACAGAAAATAATAACAACAATGCTAAACTAGTAAACCCTATATAAGGTGCCGGAATTAATAAAATAGGTACAAATAATAATAGGTGATATAACCGACTCCACTCTTTTCTTTGATACCCTTTATATAGTACTGATATAACAATAAAGCCAAAAGTAATCGCGACTACATTTTTTGCTAAAGGTGCTAACGTAAAATACGCATTATCATATGTCCATTTCCCTATAATAGAAAAGTAATATAAAGAAAGAAATCCAACAAATAAAGCTACATTTTTTAAACTATTACTTTCTTTCCATCGTATCCATATGCTACTTCCATAAAAAATCATTCCTATAAATAATGGCCATACGATAGAAAGTGTATCTGGAAACCAATTCGCTGTTTGTATATAGAAGCTAACTACTACATATAAATATGCAAAATATATTTCACCACTTGTTCGCTTCTCTTTATACACATAAAAAAAGGAAGTTGCCACAACAAGTGCTACAATTAACAGGAGATACTGCATAGCTCCTTGAGATAGACCGTAAAACATCATTCCATAAGAAAATAACAACATGGCACTAATAAAAAAAACAACATGGCGTTCATACAAAAAGAACCCAAAGGCAATCAATCCCCAGATAACAAAAAGAAAGGTATCATACGCTTGCACATGAAACATTTGCCCAATTAAAATAATACTTGCACCAAATGTGATTAATCCAATAAATCGAGCACCAACACTTAGACTTTTCAATTGTTTCTTTTGCAAATAGTCACTAAAGCTATATGAACCAATTAATACAAAAAGCAAAATGAATAATTTCATTAAATGGCTATATGTCATCCAATTACTTGCAACAAAAGATAAGATACCTAAGGAAATTAATACCCCTGCCAAAACAGGCAATATATTCCCATCCTTTTTATTTTCCGGCTTTCTTGCTTCGTACTTTTGAATTTTTATTGCAACTTCTTCCGTAATAAGTGCCTCATTCGTCCATTCCTTTAGTTTTTTATCTAAAGGTTCATTCCTCCATCCCATACGCCAATCCCCCTTTGGTGTAATTTTACACTATATACCTATTGTTTACAAATAAGAATATACATATCATTCCTTCTTTTCTATTTCTATACTTCACCGTTTCTTTCTATTAAAGTAGGACTATATCATTATTTATTAATGGAGAAAAAGGGTTTTCACTATATACATAGTGCTAAATTTGTAACATTTTTTATTTGAAAAAACGGTCATTTTGTATATAATTAATTATAAAGATTTTTAATTTAAAATTATTTTAAATTAGAGAGGTAGGAGAATCTGATGGTAACACTTTATACATCATCAAGCTGTGGTTCTTGCCGAAAAGCAAAGGCATGGTTAGAACAAAACGGTGTTTCTTATAAAGAAAAAAATGTATTTCGAGAAACTCTTTCAATTAATGAGATACAACAAATTCTTCAATTAACTGAAAATGGTACAGAAGAAGTTATTTCGTTACGCTCAAAAGCTTTTGAACAATTAAATATCGATTTAGACTCCATCTCGCTTTCTTCTTTATATAACCTTATTCAAAATCATCCAACCTTATTAAAAAGACCAATCCTAAAAGATGATAAACGTTTACAAGTTGGATATAACGAAGAAGAAATCCGAAGCTTTTTACCTAGGGAAGCTCGCAAGTTTAAATATGTACATTAATACACATATATAAATTCTTTTATAAAAAAAGTTGACCCATTTATTTAATGGATCAACTTTTTTATTTATTTAATTTAACTAACTATTAGTAAGGATAAATTCCTACTGATGAAAGTTTCAATTTATTCTACTTCTGCGTATTTTTTACGCTTCGCTTCACGTTCACGTTCGTTTTTATCAAGAATTTTTTTACGTAAACGAATGTTTTCTGGTGTTACTTCACAATACTCATCATCGTTTAAGTATTCTAATGATTCCTCTAATGTTAATAAACGAGGTTTTTTCATTGTTGTTGTATTATCTTTGTTCGCTGAACGGATATTTGTTTGTTGTTTTGCTCTTGTTACATTAACTGTTAAGTCATTGTCACGAGTATGCTCCCCAACAATCATACCAGCGTATACTTCTGTACCTGGTTCAATGAACATAATACCACGATCTTCTAATCCAATTAAGCTGTATTGTGTTGCTGCACCTTGGTCTAATGATACTAGTACCCCTTGACGACGTCCGCCAACATAACCTTGTGTTACTGGTTGATAGCTATCGAAAGAGTGGTTAATAATACCGAAACCACGTGTTAATGTTAAGAAATCTGTTGTATAACCAATTAAACCACGAGCTGGAACGTTGAAAATTAAACGAACTTGACCGTTTCCGTTATTGATCATGTCTAACAGTTCACCTTTACGTGCGCCCATCGACTCCATAATTGCACCTGTATGCTCTTCTGGTACATCAATTTGAACACGTTCAAACGGCTCACATTTTACGCCATCGATTTCTTTAATGATAACTTCTGGTTTTGATACTTGAAGCTCATATCCTTCACGACGCATGTTTTCAATTAAAATAGATAAGTGTAACTCTCCACGACCAGAAACAATCCATACATCTGGCGAATCTGTATTTTCAACACGTAAACTTACGTCTGTTTGTAATTCACGTAGTAAACGCTCTTCAATGTTACGAGCTGTTACATATTTCCCTTCACGACCTGCAAATGGACTATTATTTACTAAGAATGTCATTTGTAATGTTGGCTCATCAATACGTAAAACTGGTAATGCTTCTGGTACCTCAACAGCAGCAACCGTTTCCCCTACGTTGATATCTTCCATACCTGAAACGGCAATTAAATCGCCCGCTTTTGCTGTTTGAATTTCAACACGTTTTAATCCTAAGAAACCAAACATTTTTGTAACACGGAAGTTTTTCACTGAACCATCAAGTTTCATTAATGATACTTGTTGTCCTACTGACATCGTTCCACGGAATACACGACCGATTCCGATACGACCAATATAATCATTGTAGTCTAACATTGCTACTTGGAATTGTAATGGTTCTTCGCTATTATCTACAGGAGCAGGAATGTGTTCAATTACTGTATCAAAAATATATTTCATTGTATCTTCTTGTGTTGCTGGGTCTGGATCAAGACTTGTTGTTCCATTTAAAGCCGATGCATAAACAACTGGGAATTCTAATTGTTCTTCATTCGCATCTAATTCAATAAATAAGTCAATTACTTCGTCAATTACTTCCGCAGGACGAGCAAAATCACGGTCAATTTTATTTACAACAACGATTGGTGTTAAATTTTGTTCTAATGCTTTCTTTAATACGAAGCGAGTTTGTGGCATACATCCTTCATATGCATCAACTACCAATAATACACCATCAACCATTTTCATAATACGTTCTACTTCTCCACCGAAGTCAGCGTGACCTGGTGTATCAAGAATGTTAATACGTGTATCTTCGTATTGAATTGCTGTATTTTTCGCTAAGATTGTAATACCTCTTTCGCGTTCTAGATCATTTGAATCCATTGCACGTTCATTTACATGCTCATTCACACGGAATGTTCCTGATTTATGCAACAATTGATCGACTAACGTTGTTTTACCGTGGTCAACGTGAGCGATAATTGCTATATTTCTTAAGTCTTCTCGCTTTTTCATACATTCAACTCCTAGTTTATCTCTATTCAACCTTCCCATTATAGCACAACTTTCTTTATCCCGTTACTGTTTTGTTCCTTTTTTATGATTTATCAATTTCTCGATTGTAGACTTTTTCGATTAGATTCAGTAAGATAAAAATGACTATATCAAAGGGGTGCCCGATTAGGATGAAAGGATTTCAATTTCAGTTTTTTATTATTGCATTGCTCGGTGTTGTTTTCATGATGTTAATTGGGATTATGGTTGCGGAGAAAAATATTATTGGGATCATCATTGCACTCATCCTTCTTATTTTGACAATCGGATATGGATTTATACAAAAGAAGAAACACCGAACAAATTAAAACACGAAAAAGGATGGTTTCACTATATAACCATCCTTTTTTTCCGTATGTACTTTATTTTGTTGTAATCGTTTTTTTCAATCCATATACATCTTCTATTTTTTCTTCAAAATAATCGTGAGCTGCTTCTATCCCTTTATTATAGAAAACTGGTCCTATTTCGTTTGTTATATAATCAACAAACAACATTGCTGCTAATGACCCTATTTCTTCTCCACGTTCATTTAAAAAATAATTTTCTACTTTATGAATAAGTACTTCTTTTTCTTCTTTTGAAAGCTTCAATTGTTATACCTCCCTTACATACGGAAGAAGTTCTTCTGTAAGACCATTGCTTACAAGTACACTTCCTGACTGTGAAAGAGACAAAGGTTGTCCATCAAATGTGACAGCTTCTCCTCCAACCTCTTCTACAATCATTATACCAGCAGCATAATCCCATGGCGATAAGTGAGGTGAAATATAGGCCTGAAGAGAACCCATTGCTACATAAACAAATTCAAGAGCTGCACATCCGTATGCTCGTAAACCTCTACATTTTTTAGATAATGCCCACATCTTTTTATAATCTAATTGATTACTTTCAATTAACCATCTTCCATTTAAACCAATTAACGCGTGGTCCACGCTATCTTTAGCTAACATTGATAGCCTTGTATCATTTAAATAGGCCCCTGCCCCTTTAAAGCAATGATATAACTCATTTGCAATTACATCATATACAATGCCAAATACGCCTTTTCCATTTTCATAAAAAGCAACGGAGATACAAAAATTTCGTTGTTGGTTTACAAAGTTCATCGTTCCATCAATTGGATCCACATACCAAACGGACGTTGCTTGTTTATTCTTTAAAGAAGCTTGTCCTTCTTCACCAACTATATGATGGGTTGGGAACGTTTTCTCAATTTTTGAAATAAAAAACAATTCAATTTCCCGATCTACATTTGTTACTAAGTCAATTACGCTTGATTTTGTATGTATTTCTATTTTTTCTTTTAAACGACTTTTAATAATTTCGCCAGCTTCTTTTACCCAATCGATTGCAATTTTATATACGTCTTTATTATCCATACTAACACTCCTAAATATCATAACGGCAAATAAAGGGGAAGTTTCGCACAAAAAACGAACCTTATACAGGTTCGTAAAAGCTTAAACGATAGTCGATAATCTAAGCTTCTAAACGAATCATTTCTAACCGAAGCGTTTCTAACGTTCTTTTGCACGCTTCAATTTGTGCCGCATCTTGTTGTTGTAAAGCATCATATAATGTTGCTAATTCATAGTCAACCTCTAAGCGTAATACTGGAATTCTCTTTTCTGCATCTGTTCTTTTTAATGCATTAATTACTTGTCGCATGGAATTTGCCCCCTTTTTCTTTTTATCCGCCGTATAATTACCCAAATTTTCTGATATTTTTATCTTATCTTATGATATTTTAAGTTTATTTGCAACAAATTTACCTGATGTATTTAAGCCTTTTTTATGATTGTTTTTGTTCCAAATATACTGTAAAAAATAGCTTTGTTTTCCAATTATATTCGCACGATAAAGAAAAATACCGGTAATTCGTCAAGACAAATTCCTATTTTTATAAAAACTTCTTGTATAAATCTTTATACAAGAAGTTATATTGATTATAATTTTACAGTTTCCCCTTCGACTTTTCCTTTCGCCTGTTGCATCGTACGATAAATGGAATATCCACTAATCTCTTGAAATTCTGCATCAAGTTTTTTTTCTTCGGCCTTACTAGGAACAATTTCTTTAAAACGTCGATAAGAAGCCATTAATTCTTCTTTTTTAATTCCTTTTTCATTTGCTTGTTCAATCTTTTCATAAAAACGAACTACATCGATCATTTCTTCTGTAGACCAATGATAGTCTAATGGATATTGATAATCCACCTTTCCACTTCCTCTCTAACGCCACTGCTGTCGAATTGCATTTGCTTCTATTATTATTCGTTCAAATAACTCTTGTACAGTAGGAATATCATGTATTCTACCCATAATTTGACCAGCCCACGCAAATCCATGGTCCATTTGACCATCATAAATATATCGCCGATTTGACTGACCACTAATATATTCTTTTAACTCTTCATATGTAGCACCATCTTGTTCTAATTGAAGAATTTTTTCTGTCCAACTATTAGCAATTGCTCTAGCTGGAGAGCCTAATGAACGTTTGATAACAACCGTATCATTTTCCGTTAAAGAAATCAATGCTTGCTTATACGCATCATTTGCATGTATACATTCCTTCGTTGCAATAAATCTCGTCCCCATTTCAACACCTTGAGCCCCTAAAGCTAAAGCTGCCATCAAGCCACGTCCATCACCAATCCCCCCAGACGCAATGACAGGAATTTTAAGAGCATCTACTACTTGAGGTACTAATACCATTGTTCCTACATCAGAACGCCCTAAATGCCCTCCCCCTTCTTGTCCAACTACCATTACAGCATCGGCACCTAGCTCTTCTGCTTTTTGGGCTTGGCGAACAGCTGCTACTAATACTAATTTTTTTATTGTTGTTCCTTCTAACATTTGCATAACAGGTGCTGGGTTTCCCCCTGTCATTGAGATAACAGGAACTTCTTCCTCTATAATTACCTCTACCATTTCTTCAAAAGGCCTGCCGTGCACACCAAATGCTAAGTTCACAGCAAATGGTTTATCGGTTAATTCTCTTACCTTTTTTATTTCTTCTCGTAACGCTTCTTTTGAAGGTAAACTCATTGCTGTAATTTGTCCTAACCCTCCTGCATTACTTACTGCCGCCGCTAAATCACTATATGCTAAATACGCTAATCCACCTTGAATAATTGGATATTCAATTCCTAATAACTCTGTTACCCCCGTTTTCCAATTCATTCTAGTTTCCCCTCCCTTTTCCTATGCTTAATGATAGCTTGCTATCTCCCTATTTGTAAACCGCCCTCCGTACACGCACCTATTCTCTTTTTCTTCATAGGCTAACAAGAAGAGTAAAAAAGAGGTTGATATACATGATTGTCATAAATAATGCTTATATTCATCCAAAATTAGACTATACGAATACAACTCACTATGAAAATAAAAAAAATATTTTACAAAATCTTGAATATGCGCCGGAAATTTTCCGGTATGATTCTATCGAAGAATTAGCATTTGATGTTGCATTACGCGATGCAATTGTAAGAGCTTCTTATGCCTTATTAAATAGTGGAATGACATTTGAAGTATTTACTAAATCAACATGCAATCCTTCTTATTGGATTCGTACAAATAACGGTGGTTTTCAACAGCGAAGGGATGTTTCTTCAAGCAAAGCAATAAAAGATATTTTTAAGAATGGTTCTCTATATGCAACAGAATGTGCAACAGCAATGATTATTATTTTATATGGCGCCTTACTCCAACTATATGATGATGAAACTTTCGATAAACTTTTTCCTTCTATCTATTTGTATACATGGAATTACAATGATAATCTAGCTCTCCAAACTAACACACAAGGGTCTCATATTATTGGCGATATAATCTATTTTAAAAATCCACAAGTAACACCTTATGAACCAGAATGGCAAGGAGAAAATGTAGTTGTCTTAGGCCCTAATGCATTTTACGGACATGGCTTAGGCATAAAAACAGCGGAAGAAATTATTTTCTACTTAAATTTAAAACGCATCCCATTTGCCTTTATTTCCGCTTATTTAACGGATTTAACAACACGATTAGACTCTAAAAAAATGCAAAAATATGCAAATAAATCAAAAATTCAAACAACCATTACAACAACCCAAACACGCAAAAAATTCATTGTAGCTACCATCGGTCAAGAGACATTCGCGATTCCTTAGTTTTTATAAATATGGATTTAACAAAAAAAGGTTGCTAAAGCAACCTTTTATCTTACTAGTTCTTCTATTTTTACATCGCTGATTTTTCCATAATATCTCTTGCAATCCAAACACCACAAGCACTTGCTTGAGCAAGACCACGTGTAATTCCGGCACCATCGCCACCAACATAAAGACCTGTAATCTCTGATTCAAAGTGCTCATTTAATTTTGGACGAGCAGAATAAAACTTTGCCTCTACGCCATAGAACAGTGTATGCTCACTGGCTATCCCCGGCGTTACATGATCTAATGCTTCTGTCATTTCAATTAAACTTTTCATCGTATTATATGGTAACGCTAACCCCAAATCACCAGGAACTGCTTCTTTTAAAGTAGGTTCTAAAAATCCTTCTTTAATACGAGCTGGTGTAGAGCGACGTCCACGTTTTATATCACCATACTTTTGAACGATTAAACCACCATTTGATAACATATTCGCTAAACGAGATACTTCATGGGCATATTCCGTTGGTTGATCGAATGGATCAGAGAAAGTATGAGAAACAAGTAAAGCAAAGTTCGTATTATCAGACCCTAGCTTTGGATCTTTGTAGGCATGCCCATTTGCTAACATAATCCCACTGTGATTTTCAACAACTACATGCCCAGATGGGTTTGAACAAAATGTTCGTACGCGTGTCCCTACTGACGTATTAAACACAAATTTTCCTTCATATAAGTGCTTATTTATTTCTTCCATTACAACGTTGGACGTCTCAACACGTACACCAATATCAACTTGGTTCGCGGCCATTTTTAGACGACGCTTTTTCAATATTTTTGATAACCAATGTGAACCATCACGCCCTGGAACGATAACAACTTTCTCTGCATAAATATCTGTTCCATTCTTTAATTGGACACCTTTTACAATCATGTCCTTGCCACGACCTTCAACAATCACATCTTCTACTTCTGCTTTATAGAGCATATCAATCTTATCTTTTAACGTTTCATAAATACTTTGTAAAATCTCTAAGTTTTGTTCTGTTCCTAAATGACGTACTTGTGCACGTAATAATTTTAATCCTACTGCATATCCACGACGTTCGATGTCTCTCACTTCATCTGTTAATGGATCAGTAATGGACTCTGTGGCACCATGCTTTAAATTAATCTCATCTACATACTTAATTAACTCTAGCACTGTTGAATTTGGTAAATAGTCAGTCATCCATCCACCAAATTCTGTTGTGATATTAAACTTTCCATCTGAATAAGCACCAGCGCCACCAAAACCATTTGTGATTGAACAAGCTGGTAAGCATCCAGCAAATTCTTTACGCCCTGCTGCTGGTGGACATTTATCAATCTTTTTTTGTAATATCGGACATCTTCTACTATAAATATCATGTCCTTTATCTATTAGTAGCACACGTTTATTCGGTGCTTTTAGCATTAATTCATAACAAGTAAAAATACCAGCTGGACCTGCGCCAACAACAATTACATCGTAGTTTGTATTCATCATTATATCCTCCGATTCCCTTTGTAAATCCCTTAAGAATCATATCAAAGGGTAACAACAACGTCAACATAAAATACGAACATTTTATGTTATTTTTATGAAATAATTAAGATTTAATACTTATCATTCCTACAAAAATTAAAAAAAAGAAAAGAAGGGTGGTCAAAAACGAATTTTTGACCACCCCACCTTTTCAATCGTATTGTTCAGCATAATTCGTATGTGATAACAGACCACTTAATGCCTCTGCTAATGATTTTGCTTCTTCTGTTGATGTAATTTTAAATATTTCTTGAATATATTCGATATTAAACATATCATCCGGTCCTAATAAACAAGAACGTCCTGTTTGAATACATACAACTAATGTTTTTCCATAAAACATTGATGTGTAAATAATTCCATAATCATAGCGAACATCATTTGTCATAAATCCAATGAATCTTACATTGGCATTTTCGCTTTCATTATACAATTTTTCAAATTTGCTCATTTCGTCACTCTCCTTTTTTATTAGGTATATTATTCTATGTTTTAACTTAGCTGTCTGGAATAAAAAGTTGTTAGAAAATTTAGGTTAATGTTACAATATAACTAGCACTTATTATAATAATTCGACGAAGAGGAGGATTTTCCTTGTCACAAATAGCATATGTTACATTTGTAAACAAATCGTTACAATCTACGATTACATTAGACGAAGTTTTACAGCAATTTACATACTATAAAGAAATCATGAGCAAAACAGGTAAACAATTAGATTGGCAGTATACAGAAAGAGCGTTTCCATATGATATTTCAACAATAGAAAGACAACCAGTCCCATTACTTCATCTAACTTCTACACAAGATCGATATAAGGAAATATATGTTGGTGTAAAAAGAGAAGATGCTCAGACAACAGAAGATGCCAACGTTATTTTTATTGCCTTAACCAATCAATCTACCTTTGGCGATAAAGGAAAGGCAACGGAATTCGCTAAATTTTTAGCAAAAAAATACGAAGGTCAGCTTACCTTATTTAACGAACGAATCATGTATTATAACAAACGATAATTTCCTATATAAAAACGAGGTAAAGAAGTGAAAATACATATTTACACATAAAAAAGGCAGCTGCATTAAAAAAAGAGATGGATAAAGCCTTTCTACTTGTTTCATAAAAATTTCTAGCAATCAAAAAGGCGACATATCCAAAAACGAGAAAAAGTAATAATTTCGCATTAAAATGGTCTTTATTTGAAAGCCATAAAACAAAAGAAAAACCACTCCAAAGCAAAGCTTGTATCAAACTAAGTAGCCAGTAACTCATCCTTTCACTCCTTTCTCTCTTTAATAAAAAATAGGTTATTATTATATATTTCCATGCAATAAAAAAAGACTCGAAATTTTTCGAGTCTTTTTTATTTGTTTTATAGAATTATTTATTTCACGATATGAATTGGTGTGCCAATTGCTACTTCAGCCGCTTCCATCGAAATTTCACCTAACGTTGGATGAGCATGAATTGTATGAGCAATATCTTCAGCTGTCATACCTGCTTCAATTGCTAATCCTAACTCAGAAACAATATCAGATGCGTTTGCTCCGGCAATTTGAGCACCCATTAATAATCCATCTTCTTTGCGTGTCACTAATTGAACGAAACCTTCTGTACTATTTAAAGCTAAGGCACGACCATTCGCACCAAATGGAAATTTAGAAACGTCAACAGCAATACCTTCTGCTTCTGCTTCTGCTTTTGTATATCCTACTGTCGCTAATTCAGGATCTGTAAAGACAACGGCTGGAATAGCAAAATAATCAATTTCAGACGGATGTCCACTAATTGCTTCTGCCGCAATTTTCGCTTCATAAGATGCTTTATGAGCTAATGGTGGCCCTTCAACAATGTCTCCAATTGCATAAATGTGTGGAATATTTGTACGGCATTGTTTATCAATTTTTACTAAACCACGCTCTGTTAATTGAATACCTGCTTGTTCTAATCCTAATTCATCTGTATTTGGACGACGACCTACTGTTACTAATACATAATCAGCATCAAAAGATTTCATTTCTCCTTTAATTTCTACATGTACAGTTACACCATCTTCTCGTTCTTCTACAGATTTACCAAATGCTTTTGTATAAATCTCAACATTGCCTTTTTTCTTTAATCCTTTTTTCACAATGTTACTCATAGCTGTTTCAAAACCATTTAAAATTTCATCTGCAGCTTCTAAAATTGTTACTTCAGTACCAAAGTTAGCATAGGCAGTTCCTAATTCCATCCCGATATAACCGCCACCAATGATGACTAATTTTTTCGGAATTTCTGGTAAATTAATGGCACCTGTTGAATCAATCACACGTTTGTTAAATGCAAAGCCCGGAATTTGAATTGGGCGAGAACCTGTCGCTAAAATACAATGTTTAAATACATATGTTTGTGCTGAATTTTCATCCATAACACGGACTGTATTTTCATCTACAAAATATGCTTCTCCCATGACAACATTTACTTTATTGCCTTTTAACAGACTACCAACACCGCCTGTTAATTTTTTCACAACATTGGCTTTCCAATTTTGTACTTTTGAAAAGTCAATTTTTACATTTTCTGCTGTAATCCCCATATCATCTGAATGTTTCGCTACTTCATAGCGATGACCTGCTGATAATAATGCTTTCGACGGAATACAACCAACATTTAAACAAACACCACCTAAGTGTGCTTTTTCAACGATTGTTACTTTTTGACCAAGTTGGGCAGCACGAATAGCTGCCACATATCCCCCTGGTCCTGCTCCAATAACAAGTGTATCTACTTCAATTGCGAAATCTCCTACTACCATACCCTTACGCCTCCATTACAAGTAATTGTGGGTCATTTAATAAGCGTTTAATATGATTTAATGCATGTTGTGCCGTTGCACCATCGATAATACGATGGTCAAAGCTTAATGATAATGCTAATACTGGCGCAACTACAATTTCACCATTTTTCACTACTGGTTTTTCTGAAATACGACCTATTCCTAAAATTGCTACTTCTGGGTGGTTAATAACTGGTGTAAACCATTGTCCACCTGCTGAACCAATATTTGTAATCGTGCATGATGCACCTTTCATTTCATCAAGCGCTAGTTTGCCTTCACGCGCTTTTGTTGCTAATTCATTAATTTCTTGGCTAACAGCTAAAATTGATTTACGATCTGCATCTTTCACTACTGGAACTAATAAACCTTTGTCTGTATCCGCAGCAATACCGATATTATAGTAATGTTTATGCACAATTTCTCCAGCAGCATCATCAATAGATGTATTTAAAGCTGGGAATTGACGTAATGCAGATGTTAGAGCTTTTACAACGTATGGTAAATATGTTAATTTAATGCCTTTATCTGCCGCATATCCTTTAAATTTACTACGATGTGCAACTAAATCTGTTACATCAACCTCATCCATTAACGTAACATGTGGAGCTGTATGTTTTGAATTTACCATTGCTTTGGCAATCGACTTACGAATACCACTTAATTTTTCACGTGTTTCAAGTTGACCAGCAACTGGAACATAGGCTTTTAATGGTTCTGCTTGTTTTTCTTCTTTCACTTGTGGTGTTTCTGTTACAACTGGTTTTTCTGTAGTAGTTGGTGACACCGCTCCACCAGCTACATATGTATCAATATCTTTTTTAAGAATACGACCATTTTTACCAGTACCTGTTACTTTAAGAATATCGACACCTTGACGACGAGCATAAATACGAACTGAAGGCATTGCAATAACACGTAATGTCGGTACTTTTTCCGCACTCTCTTCTTTTACAACTGTTTCTTCTACTTGTTGTTTTTCTTCTGTTGCGCCTTCTTGTTCTTCATTTCCTTTAAATACTAAATCTTCATATCCTGGTGCATCAAAACGAATTAGCGTATCACCAACGATAGCAATCGTTCCCTCTGGCACTAATACTTCTAATACTTTCCCTTTTACTGGTGATGGAATTTCTACAACCGCTTTATCGTTCTGCACTTCACAAAGTACATCATCTTCATTTACTTCATCACCTGGCTTAATAAACCATTTTACAATTTCACCTTCATGAATACCCTCACCAATGTCTGGTAGTTTAAATTCAAAAGCCACGTTACTTCCCCCTCACATATTTTTAAAAGGAAGGTAGCGAAAGAATTTCTTTCGCTCCTTTATATTTTAAAATGTTCGTCTCTTTTCTTAGTCTTCCATTACTTTTTTCGCTGCTTCTATGATATCCGTATGTTTTGGTAACCATACAGTTTCAGCAGCTGAGAATGGATATACAGTATCAGGCGCTGTTACACGTAATACAGGTGCTTCTAATGAAAGAACGCAACGTTCCATAATCTCAGCAACTACATTAGCCGCAATACCTGCTTGTTTTTGAGCTTCTTGTACAACGATAGCACGACCTGTTTTTTCAACAGATGCCACAATTGTTTCGATATCTAATGGACTAACTGTACGTAAATCGACTACTTCTAAAGAAATTCCTTCTTTTTCTAATTCTTCAGCAGCTTTTAATGCAGCATGAACCATCGCACCATAAGCGAATACGGAAACATCTTTTCCTTCACGTTTTACATCTGCTTTTCCGATTTCAACTGTATATTCCCCTTCTGGTACTTCTCCACGGAAAGAGCGATATAATTTCATATGTTCTAAGAAAATAACAGGATCATTATCACGAATAGCTGCAATTAATAAACCTTTTGCATCATAAGGCGTAGATGGAATAACAACTTTTAAACCTGGTTGTTGTGCCATTAATCCTTCTAAACTATCTGCATGCATTTCTGGCGTATGTACACCACCGCCAAATGGAGAGCGAATTGTAATTGGAGAATGATATCTTCCGCCTGAACGATAACGCATACGAGACATTTGGCCAGAAATAGAATCCATTACTTCGTATACGAAACCAAAAAATTGAATTTCTGCAACCGGACGGAAACCTTGTAAACCAAGACCAATTGCCAATCCACCAATTCCTGATTCAGCTAACGGCGTATCAAATACACGCTCTTCTCCAAACTCAGCTTGAAGATTTTCTGTAGCACGGAACACACCACCGTTTACACCAACGTCTTCTCCAAATACTAATACGTTTGGATCACGTTTTAATTCTTGACGCATCGCATCTGTAATTGCTTGAATCATTGTCATTTGTGCCATGGTTTACTTACTCTCCTTTTCTGTATAAATTTCATATTGCTCTTTTAAGTTATATGGAAGTTCTTCATACATAATTTCAATTAAGTCTGTTACTTTTTGTTTTGGTGTAGCATCTGCCTTCGCAATTGCTTCTTTAATTTCTTCTTTTGCACGTTCAATTACAGCTTCTTCCATTTCTTCATTCCATAATCCTTTTCCTTCTAAAAATTTACGGAAACGAACAATTGGATCTTTCTTTTCCCATTCATTTTCTAAATCTGTTGTACGATAACGAGTTGGATCATCTCCAGCCATTGTATGTGGGCCATAACGGAATGTTAATGTCTCAATTAATGTTGGACCTTCTCCGTTGACAGCACGTTCACGAGCCGCTTTTGTTACCACATAAACAGCTAGTGGGTCCATACCATCTACTTGAATACCAGGAATACCTACTGCCACTGCTTTTTGGGCAATTGTACGAGCTGCAGATTGTTTTTCTACTGGTGTGGAAATAGCGAATCTATTATTTTGAACAAAGAAAATAGCTGGCGCCTTAAATGCCCCTGCAAAGTTCATTCCTTCATAAAAATCACCTTGAGATGCGCCACCATCGCCCGTATATGTAACAGCTACGTTGGCTTTTTTGCGTAATTTCATTCCATAGGCAACACCAGCTGCTTGAACATATTGTGCGCCAATAATAATTTGTGGTGAGATTACATGTACATCTTCTGGAATTTGGTTTCCTAGAAAATGACCTCTTGAGAATAAGAATGCTTGGTGTAATGGTAAACCGTGCCAAATAAGTTGTGGTACATCACGGTATCCAGGTAAAATAAAATCTTCTTTTTCTAATGCAAATTGACTTGCTAATTGAGAAGCTTCTTGACCAGCTGTTGGTGCATAGAAACCTAAACGACCTTGTCTATTTAATGAAATACTACGTTGATCTAACACACGAGTGTATACCATACGAGTCATTAATTCTTGAAGTTCTTCATTTGTCAAATCAGGCATATATTCTGGATTAACAATTTCGCCTTCTTCATTTAAAATTTGAAAAGTTTGAAAATGCTCGCTAATTGTATCTAATTGACTTTGAAAATCAAGTTGAGCTTTATTTTTTGTGCTCATTTTCCCAATCCCTCTTTCCTTTTCAATTTTTTACTTTTTCATTTTTAAAACGATAACTTTTACTCCCTATTATTGGGTTATCAAAAAAAAATCTTTATCTGTATTAATAAAAACAACATTAACACTATCACAATAGTGTTAACTATATTTTTAGTTTACACCACCCTAAAAACATTCTCAACAGTTTTGCACTTTTGATTTTAAAGATTTTTTCTTCAGCCCCTTTTCAAACTGTATTAGTAAAATATTTCAATCTGTTATATACAGTTTCTATCAAAAAAGAAACTATATAAAAATACCTATTCATACTGTACTGAAATATGACTGAAATATCAAAAATATCAACTCCCCTTCACAAAAACGTCACAATCTAAACAGAACACTTACATAAAATATCTTTATTTGTATAATTTCAAAAAACTATCAATTTAATAATACCTTTGATTGTGAAAAAATCTTCAAAAGGCTAGAAGAATACATGTTAATTAATTGTTGTATCCCCTCACTTAATGTCTTTACTTTATATGTAATTGATATTTTTTCAATTGAAGATTTTTCTTAACTTTCTTTAAGCTCGATCTCATAACAATCTCTTGCCTTAATCTAAATCCTACTTTCTTCGATAACGAAGGACTTTTTCTCTATACATTATGCCCAGATGGCACACATAAAAAGTCCCACTTCAAATTGAAGTAGGACTTTTTGTTAAAATAGTATACCTTATAAATTTTTACAAATTCCATTCTATCTATAATACAAAAGATGATAGAATCTTTCTAAATCTTCCTTATTATGTTACAAAAATTGGTCTATAGATAGAAAATGGTAGCATATTTAATTTGTCAATTAGCATAGCAGATTAGCTTCATTTCTGTAAAGATTGATCCTTTGTAAATCGAGAAGCTAATAATACTGCTGCGATTCCACCTAAAAACTTACATACTAGATATGCAGCTACGTTTATCCCACTTGTTACAGAAGATACAAAGGCTAATTGGCCACCGAGAGCGAATGCACCACTAACAGTAAAGGCTGCATTGATTACTTTACCACGCTTATCCATTTTAGAATAAAATGGTAGCATCGAAATACTAGTAGCAAGACTAATGAACAATCCGATTATAGCATAATCATTTACATGTAATATTCTCGCAGCGACTTTTACAACTCGTCCACAATAGTCGAGTACTAACCTGCTTGCCACCATGGACCCACATACTACCACAGTAATTTTAAAGGCGATAACAAGCACTTCCCAAAATAATGTATCTGGTACAAGGGCTTTTGTAGGCACAAACACCCCAAAGGTCACTACACAAAATAGCACAATACCACCTATGCGCACAAATTGACCTATCATGGCAAGTACGGTAATACACACTTTTGGCACAGCGAACAGCGTAATACATAACAGAACACATAAGATAAGTACAGGCCAAAGGTTAGCGGCAAGTGTTGGCAAACTGATACCTATCACGACCCCACCAATAGCAAGACCAAGTGGCAAGGCAACAATTCCCCACAACACCCCCTGCATGAAATCCATCACTTCATCTCGCTTGATACTACCTAATGAAATAGGTAATACAAAACTAATAAGGCACCCTAATGTGGAAGCAACCAATACCCCTGTGTATATACTGATTTGTGATGTAGCCGCCACTTCAGAGGCAATAGCATAACCACCAAGGTCAGGAGCAAGCAGCGCTCCCGCAAGTAGGGAGGCATCAAATGGCAAAATATTACTAAGGGATGCAATAACTTCAGGATTGGCACGTAAAGCTGTAATAGCAACACAATAAATACCTACCATAGAAAGACATAGTGAGCCCATTGTTGAAAGGCCATGATCAAATTCTCGGGCAACGCCAAGTTTACCCCCTAAAATTTTGTCCACTACCCCTAACAATGCAAACAATAAAAGTATAGCAATTACTACGTTCATCTTGTTATCTCTCAATTGGTGCACATGCTTGTTCAAGCCAAGTGCGCTCTCCTTCATTAAGATGTGGCATTAACGTTTCATATACGACCTTGTGATAATTATTTAACCAATTCAATTCATCGTTATCAAGCATATTTACAATCACAGGTGTAGTATCAATAGGACAATAGGTGATAGGCTCAAAGCATAGAAAACGACCATATTCCGTAGTGCCCCACTCTTTACATAAAAGTTCATTTTCGATACGAATACCTACAATTCCCTCTTCGTAAATCCCAGGTTCATTCGTAATTGTCATTCCTACTTCAAAAGGTACATTATTTGTTATCCGAAGATCCTGAGGCCCCTCATGAATGGCTCCGACAAAACCTACACCATGACCTGTACCACAACGATAATCGATACCTCTCTGCCAAAGAGTACCACGGGCAAGGATATCAAGATTCCCCCCCGTACATCCTTCTAGAAAGATTGCACGGGATAGATTGATGTGACTTTTAAGTACAAGTGTGTAATATTCACGTTCCATATCCGTAAGGGTTCCTAATGCATATGTACGGGTAATGTCTGTCGTTCCATCACGATATTGCCCCCCACAGTCCGCAAGTAAAAAACCACGAGCTTCTAATTTACTGCATTTCTCAATTGTAGGATGATAATGCATCATTGCCGCATTTGGTCCATATGCAGCGATTGTTTCAAAACTAGCCCCAAGGCTTTCTGGTTGTTCAAGACGTAAAGCGAGTAGCTTTTCAGATATATCGTACTCAGTTACATGTTCACCAGATGCAACAACCTTCTCAAGCCATATAGCAAACCGTGTCATTGCAACACCGTCTTTAACATGAGAATTTATCGTATTTTCAATTTCTTTTTCGTTTTTTACACCCTTCAATGCCTGAATTGGCTCTTCTCCTTCTACAACTCGTACATTCGGATTATTTTGTAGCATGTGAAAAAGTGTTTCATTCGTACCCGAAGTTTCACAAAGGAATACTGAAGGTTGGTCAATAGCAGCAATTGTTTCAGTAATGCTTTCATACACTACCGTCTCTACCCCCTGGGTATGTAACTCCACTTGAGCATCTTCTGGCAAACGTGCAGTATTTATAAACAAAATCGTACGGTTTGGAAGCACAAGGCAATAAGCAAGTGCAAAAGGATTGTAAGGTATATCACTAGCACGAAGATTAAGTAACCATGCTACGCTATCAAGACGTGATACAAGCATTGAATCGGCACCTTTTTCTTTAAGACGTACACGTAGTTGATCGAGTTTTTCAGCAACACTAAGCCCAGCATAGTTTGTATCTAATAACCATGCAGGTGTTTCAGGTAATGCAGGACGATTGTGCCATAATGGTGTAACAAGATCTACACTTAAAAGTGATATATTCTTTTTAGAACATTCCACTCGAAATTTTTTGATAAATTCAGCTGAGACTACCATTCCATCAAACCCCATAATACTTTCAGTAGGAAGATTTTCAGTCAACCATACTTCAGGCTCTGGTGTCCCCTTTACACGCATTCGCATTAACTCAATACCACTTCCTGCCAACTGATGCTCAGCTTGGATAAAGTAACGACCATCTGTCCATAGCGCAGCTTTATCGAGTGTAACTACGAGTGTACCCGCAGAACCATTAAAGCCCGAAAACCAACTTCGTGCCTCATAATAAGAGGGTAAATATTCGCTCATGTGCGGGTCTGAAGACGGAATAATGTATCCGCTAATGCCCTTTTCAATCATTGCTTGACGTAATGCTGCAATTTTTTCTTTTGTCTGTGCCATCCAGTAAAATCCCTCTCCTTCTTATTTATATACACATGCGTGTTTCTAAAAAAATCTTCCCTAATCATATCACGTTCAGATATACAAAAAAATAGCAGAATTAAGAAAAGTTTTATTCTTGCATTTTCATTGGAAAGAAGGAAAATCCAAAGATTCTTTTCACATTTATTGTTTTTTCTATTAAAAAAAGCCCCTAAAGGAAGCATGAAAAACAATTTCTTGCCTCATTTATAGGACCCGCACCATTTTGGTTTTCAATTTTTTTGTTCAAATTCAATATGTCCGTTCATGATAGTCAATTTTACTTTTGTCTGTACTATCTCTTCCTTTTGAAAGCTTATCTAGCTTATTCTTTAATCCAGTTCAAAATTCATCTTATATACCTTTCTCAAAAATATTGGTATATCCCACATACAAACAAGTCCTTTCGGAAGAGATACAATCATATCTTTGGTTACATCGTTGAACGTGTAAACTAACGATTTTTTAAGTGATACTATCAATAATATTTCTCTTCCTACTAATCAGTGAGAGGAAGAGATATGATAAATATAATTACAACGAACGTATAAAAACTATACCTTTTTCAATTTATTTTCCATATATAAAAATACACATTACCAATGAGGTAATTGAATTTATTTTATAATTCACCATTAGAAAATCATCCACTAAACATTCAAATACTATTGATACAACATATGATACTTTGAAGAATAGATAATCTTTTCGGCTTAACTTCAACTCATATAAACAAATCAGATACAAATGTTTTTGCCAAACTCTTTGAATTTCAATTCTTGCTCGATGCGTTCACAAATAAAAGAGTTATCCAATTTCATCATCTCCACTATAAGCCATCCATTTCTTTAAGTGATAAGCATATAGAAACATTATAAATTATATTCAAATTACCAAAGAAAATTGCAAAAAAAACTGAATTGGCTTTTTTATTTATAACGATTTTAAATTTTATAATAACCAACTATATTTTTTATAAATAAAACCAGTTATATCTATTATTTTTTATATTTTGTAACGAAATGGTCAATGTGAAAAAATTGCTCTATTAAACAATAAAAAATGCCACATCATCAATATGTGTGGCATTTCTACATTCTATCTTACTTTTTTTCTTTTTCTTCGCCTTCGTAACCAACTTCAGAAAAGAAATCTGCTTTTTTCTTATTAAATGTCTCTGTTTGCTTATTTACTTCTTCTTTTAATTTTAATACGTTGGAATAATTTTCATTTAAAGCATCTACTTCTTTAGCAATTTTATCGTTAGCAAATTCGCCTTTTACTAAAAAAGTATACAAAGATTCATCATGTTTTAAAGCAGTTATGTAATAGTCAAACATTTTTTTACTATTACTTAAACGTTCTTCCCCTACTTTTATCATTTCTTCGCCGCTAGCTTTAGATTCTTTCTTTTTTAAACTAGAAACTAGCTTTTCAGCTTTTGTCATTTCTTCTAGAGATGCCGCTATATTTTCTTGCTTTTTAGTTACTAATTCTTGGCGTTGCTTTACGATTTGTAATGCTTTTTGAGCCTGCTCTTTAATTTCCTTCTCTTTTCCTTGACTCATAAGGGCAACAACTTTTTTGTATAGCTCTTCTTCTTGTGTTTCTAATTCAAGTAATTTCTTTTCGTCTTGTACATTTCCTTCAAGAACGACTGCTTTTTCCACATGCTTCGAAATCTCAGAAACTGTTTCTTCTTGCTTTGCACAGCCAGTTATGACAAGAAGAAATGACATTATTACTAATAATTTTCTCAAAATATTCACTCCGTCTTCATATATTGTTATTTCATTTATTTAAAATTTAGCAGCAAACATAGGCATCTGTCTATACATTATGACTATTATCACATAATGTATATTACCCGCTAAGGCGGAGAATGTAAAGGAGGTATTAAGTATGGGCGGTAATATAAATATGGGGCCAACTCCTAATGTAGCTCCAATGCCAGCTCCAATGCCAGCTCCAATGCCAGC
>JBJEFI010000048.1:216763-232989 GCA_051873875.1 Bacillaceae bacterium
AGCTCCAATGCCAGCTCCAATGCCAGCTCCAATGCCAGCATACGGTTATGGATATGGTGGATGTTGCGGTGGTGGCGGACACGGCCGTGGATTTGCATTGATCGTTGTACTATTTATCCTATTAATTATTGTTGGTGCTGCTTGGATTTGCTAATTCAACAATACCACCCAAATTAAACAATATCGTCACTTATTAATATTGGCGAATTAATAAGCGAACATATTGTAACAAAAATGAAACCACTCTATTATTAGATAACTCATTTTCCATCTTCATTTAATTGAAAAAGAAACACCATGTAAATGTTAAAACAGTATGAAATGGAAATGTAGGTTACCATTATTGTTCATCTTCAAATCCCCAATGTTTCTTTGGAAGGTTCATCACCTTCCTTTTTTTATTGAAGTATCCAAATAAACATGACGAATGAATTAATTTTTGATACAATATGTACTATTATAAGGTGTATCGGAGGAAGATGTATGTTAACAATGAAAGACGTCATTCGTGAAGGTCATCCTACTTTAAAAGAAATCGCCAAGGATGTTGCCATGCCACCGAGTGAAGAAGAGAAACAAACTTTAATGGATTTACTTACGTTTGTAAAAAACAGCCAAGATCCAGAAATTGCAGCAAAATATGATTTGCGCCCTGGAATCGGTTTAGCTGCGCCACAAATTAATGTTAGCAAACGAATGATTGCAATCCATGTAACAGATGAAAAAGGAACGTTACATAGTCATGCCCTTTTCAATCCAAAAATTATTAGCCATTCTGTCGAACAAACCTATTTATCAGGTGGCGAAGGATGCCTATCTGTGGATCGATCTGTTCCTGGGTATGTTCCAAGACATTCAAGAATCACTGTAACAGGATATGATGTAGATGGTAATCAAGTAAAACTACGTCTAAGAGGATTAGTTGCAATTGTATTCCAACATGAAATTGATCATTTAAATGGGATTATGTTTTACGACCGAATCAATAAGGAAAATCCTTTTACAATTCCTGAAAACGCAACTGCTTTAGAACGTTAACTAACAAATTTAATAAGAAAGAAAAGCGGGACATTTATCTGCATAAATTACATTTATACCCATACATGATTCCCTTTTCATGACAAATACTACAAGTAACCTACATTACTTAAGTTAAAAACGGAAATTTTATGAAAAAACCTTGTATATGTCTAATAGTTTGTGGATAATATATGTATTCTAAAATAGGATTGTTTATATTTGCTACGTTTTGTTTAAAACAAATGAAATTCTATTCATTATCCTATATAATAAGAAAAAGACGAGAATTAAAAGGAGAGTATTTTAATGATTTTTAAAGTAATATACCAAGAAAATAAGAAAACCGTACCAGTTCGTGAAAACTCGAAAGCACTATACATCGAAGCTACATCAGTTGTAGATGTTCGTAAAAAATTATCTCATAAGCCGTACAATATTGAATTTATCCAACAACTTTCTGATGCACATTTAGAATATGAAAAACAAAACCCTGATTTTAAACTAACGGAATCGGTTTAATCATATGAAATTTTTAAAGAACGATCAAACAGCCGTTTTTGCATTAGGCGGCTTAGGGGAAATTGGAAAGAATACATACGGTGTTCAATATCAAGATGAGATAATTTTAATTGATGCAGGAATTAAGTTTCCTGAAGATGAGTTATTAGGAATTGACTATGTCATTCCTGATTACACTTACTTAGTTCGGAATCAAGAAAAGATAAAAGGATTATTTATCACGCACGGACACGAAGACCATATTGGTGGGATTCCTTATTTATTAAAAGCAATTAATATTCCAATTTATGGTGGAAAATTAGCGTTAGGATTAATTAAAAACAAACTAGATGAACATGGATTAACAAGAAGAACACAGTTAATCGAGATTAAAGAAGAAGATGTTATCAAATTCCGAAAAACATCCGTTACTTTCTTTCGAACTACTCATAGTATTCCTGATTCCTATGGTATTACTGTTAAAACACCAAACGGAAACATTGTTCATACTGGTGATTTTAAATTTGACTTCACTCCTGTAGGTGAACCTGCAAATTTACAAAAAATGGCAGAATACGGAAAAGAAGGCGTTCTATGTCTTCTTTCTGATAGTACAAATGCGGAAGTTCCACATTTTACGATGTCTGAACGTCGTGTTGGCGATACAATTCATGAGATTTTCAGAAAAGTAGATGGTCGTATTATTTTTGCAACGTTTGCATCTAATATTCACAGACTACAGCAAGTGGCTGAAGCAGCAGCGCAACATGGTCGTAAAATTGTTGTATTCGGACGTAGCATGGAATCTGCTATCACAATCGGTCGTGAATTAGGATATATTCGTTGCCCAAAAGATACATTTATTGAACCAAATCAAATCAATCGTTTACCTGCAGATAAAGTTGTTATTTTATGTACAGGCTCACAAGGGGAGCCAATGGCAGCCCTATCTCGTATCGCAAATGGCACACATCGTCAAATTCAAATTATACCTGGTGATACAGTTGTTCTTTCTTCTTCACCAATTCCAGGAAATACAGTAAGTGTTTCTCGTACAATTAACCAATTGTATCGCTCTGGTGCCGAGGTCATCCACCATTCATTAAGTGATATTCATACAAGTGGTCACGGTGGTCAACAAGAACAAAAATTAATGCTTCGTTTAATGAATCCTAAATTCTTTGTTCCAATTCACGGAGAATATCGCATGCAACGTATGCATGCAAAATTAGCACAGCAATGTGGGGTTCCTGAAGAAAATTGTTTCATCATGGATAATGGTGAAGTATTAGCATTACGTAGTGACGAAGCTAATGTTGCTGGAAAAATCCCTTCAGGCAATGTCTTTATTGATGGAAATGGAATCGGTGATATCGGAAACATTGTACTACGAGATCGTCGTATCCTATCAGAAGAAGGATTAGTTATTGTTGTAGTAAGCATTGATATGAAAGAATTCAAAGTAGCAGCAGGTCCTGATATTATCTCCCGTGGATTTGTTTATATGCGCGAAAGCAGTGATTTAATTAATGATGCTCAACAGCTTATTGCAAATCATTTAGATAAAATCATGGATCGTCGTACAACACAATGGTCTGAAATCAAAAATGAAATTACAGATCTGCTTTCTCCTTTCTTATATGAGAAAACAAAGCGTCGACCAATGATTTTACCAATCATTATGGAAGTATAAAAAGAAGCCAACCGAATCGGTTGGCTTTCTTTTTTATCTAGACATGCTTTCATCAAAACGACGAATATCTTCATTCGTTCCGATAACAACAAGTACATCACCATCTAAGATTTCTTGATCTGCACTTGTCGAAATAATAACTTCATGATCTCGTTTAACTGCAACAATATTAATTTTATAACGGCGACGAATTTGTAACTGACCAAATGTTTTTCCATTTATTTTATGATTTGCTTTAATTTCTACAATCGAATGTTTATCCGATAAATCTAAGTAATCAAGAATCATATCTGATGCCATTTGAGCTGCAATTCGATTCCCCATATCTCGTTCGGGGTGAACAATGCGATCTGCTCCAATTTTTCTTAAAACTTTTTCATGATAATCATTTTGTGCTTTTGCTGTAATATTTTGAACACCTAATTCTTTTAAAATAAGGGTTGTTAAAATACTTGCTTGGATATCATCTCCAATTGCAACAATAACATGTTCAAAGTTACGAATCCCTAGGCTTTTTAATACCATTTCATCTGTAGAATCTGCAATAACAGAATGAGTAGCAATATTAGCAAATTCATTTACGCGATCTTCATCTGTGTCAATTGCTAATACATCCATTCCTCTTTCTGATAATTCACGGCAGACACTCCCACCAAATCGCCCTAATCCAATTACTGCAAACTCTTTTTTTCTCACCTTAAACCCTCCAATGGTTCTCCAACTTCACTTTAAATTTTTTTATTAAAATAATACTAGATGGAATCATTAATACGATACCTGCACCAAAAATAATCATTGCTGCAATTGTTATTTCACGGCTTGGTGCAATTTGATTAAACATTACATAAGGGCTTAATATGGCTGGTAAATGACTAATTCCATATGCAAAAAACGCAAAAAACAAATAAGAAATTGTCATAATAAGCGCAAACGTTAGCTTTGTTTTTCTAATCACAAAGAAAACCGATATCCAATAACTTATCATTGAAATAACAATAAGGCCCTTAAAGTCTAATAATCGCTCAAAATGCGTAGGACTATGTAGTTTTAATGTATGAAATACAAGTATATTTGCAACTACTAGTATTGCTGCCCAAACTAGGGTAAATCTTCTGACAAAATAAAAACTATTTTCATCTTTCACATGTGCAGCATATGTACATAAAAACATTGCACTAATATACATAATGGATACAATTACATAAAACCAAACACTCCACGTATAAGGTGAACGCAAAAAATCCATCCATAAAAATGTTAACTGGTCTTCATTCTCTAAAATAAATCCACCCTCGGAAATAATAAGACCAGATGATAAGCAAATAGGAATTAATATCCCTGTAAGTGCATAGGGTATATTTACTTCCATCGCCTCTTCTCTCTCTTTTGCTATTATAACAAAATAAATAGCTCGAACAACAAAAAAGATGATGGCGATGCAACCTGGTACAAAAAATGCGGTACTATAATAATACGCAATTGAAGGGTATAAGGCAATTAGCCCAATAATAAAAAAAACAAATAGCATATTAGATGTTTCCCATAATGGTGACAAAAATCCTTTTAAATATTCAACTAGCCTTAAATTTTTCATTCGATACTTCGCATGTAAAACAAAAAAAGCAATTCCGAAATCAATAGATGCAAAAAATATATATAAGAATAAAATAATCCAAAGTATTGCCAAGGCAATTTGATAGTAAAACTCCATTTCCGTACCCCTTTTATACTACTTATTCGTACCGTAAGTATAAAACAAAAAAGGAGGTGATGTGAAATAATTGAATTACATCTCCTCTCCTATCCTTTATACATTTTTATTCTTACTTATTTTTAGCCTCCTCCGACAACCGAATCAATCTCTTTCCCAGCATCACCATACTATTTCCACCAGCTTGATAATGTCTTAACTTCCCTTCTTTATCAAATAAATAATAAGCTGGAACACATTTATTATCAAAAGCTTCTTTAATAGCATGCTCATTATCTATTAATGTAATTTGTTTT
Source organism: Bacillaceae bacterium (assembly GCA_051873875.1). Classification (GTDB taxonomy): domain Bacteria; phylum Bacillota; class Bacilli; order Bacillales; family Bacillaceae_G; genus JBJEFI01. The sequence continues at coordinate 221,982 of JBJEFI010000048.1, forward strand.
ATATCATATTTCTTTATCATTTCCTTTACAAGGGAAATATCTAGGTCTTCTTCACATCTTGGCACATGAATGGAAATCACTTGTAAAGAATCTTCATATTCATCTCTTAATTTATTAATATTTGGCATTGCATTTTTACACAATTGACAACTAGTAGCCCAAAAATGAATGAATATAGCTTTTCCTAATAATTCATCTCTATTTATCGTTCCATTTAGTGTCGCTGTTGCCCCATTAAGTGAAGGTAATTGCTCATATAATTTCATTATCATCGCCCTCCTTCCATTCCTTATTCCAATCATAGATTGCTAATGAAATTAGTGTCTATATGCGAATAATATCACAAACTATTTCAGCCATTCAAATTTTATTTTCTAACGTGTCTCTTCTATGAATGTTCGATTTCCTTACTATGTCATTCATAGAAGACACAATCATATTTCTCCATATCAAAAAGGAGTTCAATGTCAGTTAGATTCAGATAAATAATGAATATATCCTGTTACAAATGGGATCGTTTTAGAAAGTAGTTCTTCATTAGGTTGTAGTTTTGCATGATGAAGTCCATAAGATGCATCTGCTCCTAACCAAAACATAAACCCTGGGATTGCTTCAACAAAATAACCAAAGTCTTCACCTGTCATTGCTTGCTCACAATCAATAAGTTTCCAATTATCATTTGCACGAGTAAATGCCATAAATTGCTCTGTTAATGCTTCATCATTGTACACACCGCAATACATAGAACCATAGTCTATCATTGCTTGGCAATCGAAAGAAATTTCAATTCCTTTTACAACTTGTTCAATACGTTCTTTTATTTGTATCATTGATTGCTTAGACAATGTTCGAATTGTCCCCTCTAATCGACATTGCTCTGCAATAATATTTTGAACTGTACCACCAGTCATTTTTCCAATCGTAATTACACCACTATCTAGTGGATCAATATTTCGTGCAATGATTGTTTGCAATTGAGTAATAAGATGGGCCCCTGCAACAACCATATCTTTCGTTTTATGAGGAAAAGCTGCATGTCCACCTTTTCCTTTTAAATCAATAAATAATTCAGATGTATGAGCAAATAATAAGCCTTGCTTCGTTGCAATTGTGCCAACAGGATATTGAGGTGCAAGATGTAGGGCAAAAATAAGATCTGGTTTCCAAAGCTGAAATACATCACTTTGAAGCATTGGTAATGCCCCCCCTGGCCCTTCTTCTGCCGGCTGAAACAAAAAGACAACATCGTCTTTTACTCGTTCTTTTATGACATTCGTCAATACACCTAAAGCAATTGCCATATGAAAATCATGTCCACATGCATGCATATAATTGTCATGAACAGATTGATAAGCCAGGTTTGTTTCTTCTTGAATTGGTAAACCATCCATATCCGCTCGATAACCAATCGTTTTAGATGGTTCATATCCGTGTACCTTTACAAGAATACCCGTTTTCCACGTCTTTACTTCTACATACTCCGTTGCAATGGATTGAATATACGTAAGAAGATAATGTTGTGTTTTAAATTCTTGAAAGCCTAACTCTGGAATTTCGTGTAACTCTCGTCGTATCGCAATGAATTTTTCATATCCTCCCATATACTCTCACCTCACTTAAAGTTGACGAAGTTCCTGCTTCATTTCTGTTTTTGCTTTTGTTTTTTCATCAATTTTTTTAATTATTTTAGCAGGTGTACCAGCAACTACTGTATAAGGGGGAACATCCTCTACAACAACGGCTCCCGCTGCCACAACCGCACCTTCTCCAATTGTTACGCCTTCTAAGATAACCGCATTAGCACCAATTAATACATTATCCTCAACAATAACTGGTTGAGCAGAAGGTGGTTCAATTACTCCTGCTAAAACTGCTCCTGCACCAATATGAGAGTTTTTTCCAACTGTTGCTCGTCCACCTAAAACAGCGTTCATATCAATCATTGTTCCTTCTCCAACAACAGCACCAATATTTAATACGGCTCCCATCATAATGACTGCATTATCGCCAATTTCTACGCCTTCCCGAATAATTGCACCTGGTTCGATTCGTGCTTTCACTTCTTTACAATCTAATAATGGAATAGCAGAATGACGTCTATCATTTTCAATTACATAATCTTCAATTTCATCTTTATACTCTTCAAGCTTACTAGCAACTACTTCCCACTCGCCAAAAACCACACCACTATGTTTGCTTGTAAAATGTTTAATTCCTTCTCCCCATTTTATATGTTGTAATTTTCCTTTTACATATACTTTCACAGGTGTTTTCTTTTTACTATGTTGAATATACGAAATAATTTCAAACGCATCCATCCTAAATCCCCCTTTTATTCCAATTTTCATATTATTTTAAATGTAACAAAAGTTGCTATTGCTAGCAACTTTATTCTTCAATTTCATCTAATATTGGTGGTTTCTTTCTTACATTATATTTACGAATACTACGATTTAACTCTTTTAAGATAGCTCTTCTCGTAAAAATTCCTTCAAATAAACCATCTTCATTTTCCACACAAACGAAAGGATGGTCTACCATTAAATCAATTCCCTTTTGAATATAATCATCTGTACGTAAACGTGGAATATCCTTATTCATTGCTTCTTCCACTAGTAGCTCTGATAATCGTTCAAACTCAATACGTTCTAATCCTAAAATACAATCCATTACCATTGTTGTACTAATTAAACCATGTAAATGGTATTCATGATCTAACACTGGAATAGCAGAGTATCCTGATCTAATTAAAACAAGCAACGCATGTTCTAAGCTATTTTTCACTTGAACGTGAGCTACTTTTTCAGCTGGTATCATTAATTGATTTATCGTTAATTTTTCAATATCATCGGGATTTAAACTAATCAATCTTATTTCCCCCTTACAAAAACTTTAAATACTCCAATTCATTTTAACATAAAAAAGCAACCATCTGAAAATTAAATTTCCAAATGGTTTATTTTGTATAACGATTTGCATATGAAAAAGCTGCATAGGATTCAGGCTTAATAATTGGTTTCATCCCCGTTTGGTGGACAATTTCGGTTACCTCTTGAATCAATTCCCTTGTCAATCCACCTTTTCCTACATCAAGATGAAATTCTGTTAAAAGATTACCATTTAACGCTACTAATAATTGATTAATCGGTCTTAATTTTTCATCATTAAAAATCATTGCAATTTCCCTACTATACAGCGTTTCTAATAAAATTTTTTCTCGTAAGCTATGTATTTTTCTAGGTTGAACGTGTTCACATAAGCATCCCCAGGCTCCCTTACCAATTCGATGAAGATGCACAGCTGTAATAAACTTTGTCGACTTTCGATACACTTGTGAATCCGTTCCAATCGAAAATCGATACATACTAGTTGGGTCTTGCAAAACAAAACGATATAGCGCGTTATACACATCCTCTATCGTCATTTTTTTCATTGAGAGGTTATAAAATTGATACGTATCACCCAACTACTTCACCACCCTTTTTTCCCCCCTAATCCATTTTATTCATATAAAAATAAAAAATACCCACTCATTGGAGTGGGCATTTTTTATGAAATCATATCATAAATTTCAATTGCAATTAAATCAATATTGTCATATTGATATGTCTTAGGCTTTTCGCCAGCTTGGTAAACTTCTAATTCGTACATTTCGTTTTTCTCGAAATACTTTACGCTACACATACGAACGCCATTTACTTCAAAATAACGCTGTGCTACTTCACCAGAAGTTGCTTGTTCCTTTAAATTGTTTAAACGATCTAAAATACCTTGTAGCAGAGACATAAGATCTCTCCTTTCTAAAACTCGCCTTTTTTAAAAGGGTAGTACGTTAAATAACTCATTTATAGCATCTACCGTACAATCATTTCTATCCATTTGAAAGAAAATTCCCCTAAATAGCATAATCCACTATGAACAGAAATACAACATCTAACAGTAATTTTTTTTGAAAAATCGACAAAAAACGCACATCTTATACTATAGTATAGAAAGATAACAAAAAAAGGAGCTGCATTTTTTATGAAAATTGATGTGTATACACAACCAAACTGTCCACCTTGCCAATGGGTAAAGGCATTATTACAAGATAAAAACATTACTTACACAGAATATAACATTCAGAAGGACATGAACGCTCGTAAACGTCTTTTAACACAATATGAATGCTATTCTACTCCAACTGTCATAATCAACGAGGGAGAACATATATTAACAGGTGATACAATCAGCTCATTAGAGACGTTGTTATAGCCCCCTTTGCATTCTTTATCTAACTAAAAACCTCAGATTGTCTGAGGTTTTTTAGTTAAATAATCGAATTGCTTTTAAATTTTTCGTTAATTGATCCCAAAAGGAGTTCTCCTCTTTTTCTGGCTTTTTAATTTCTGGAGGCAATTGGGTATTTACTAGGACACCACTAATTTTCCAACTATTCTTTTCTAACTGATAGGTAATAATTTGATACCTGTTTTTAGAAATTCTTTGATACATGTAAATAACACGATGCTTTTCATTCTCATAAAATTGTACTTTCTCTTTATCTATCCGAGGAACTAATAAAGGTTTTACTTTTTTCCATCTATATACTCCTTCTACAAGATATGCATTTTCATTTACATATGCCTGCAAAAACTGTTCAGTGAAATATGGACCGAATTTTTTATAAATGGAATCAAAACTTTCAATGCTACTATGTAAGAAAAGTTGTATTTTTTCTACTGATTGCGCTTTGTTTATTAATTCCTCTTTATCAAAATTCCCCTTCGTTTCGCCGATAGAAAATAAAAATAAAAAAAGTACACTCATTGCAATAAACGCTATTCGAATGAATTTATTCAATATTTCAAGCTCCTTCCTCGTTTATAATAAAACGTGGTTTTCGTACAAATATTCATATGAAATATCAATAAATAAATACGTGTCCTTCTCCATAGGATAAGAAAAAGTTCGAATTGTCTTACCAGTTTCAATGTCCGTATATACGTCTGATAATCGTCCTTTTTTTGTTTCTTTCATTCGAACAATATTATCTAAAAAATAAGGACGCCAACTCCAGTTTTTCCCTAAAAATTCATATTCAAACATCCATTTTTCATTTCTTTTCACAAAATTTGGCGATAATTGTATACCATCTTCATTACAAATATACAATCGAAAGCTATATGTATGAAGAGACTGACATAAATACTGTAGCATCTCTTCCATATTTGTACTTTCACCTTTGTTCACAAGGCTTGCTACTTGCTCATTGAATCGTTCCGAAAATTGATGCACAGAGAAGAGCTTTTTCTTACTATGGCGAATAAAAACTTGAAACTTTTCATTTAACCAATCTTTCTTTACCTTTTTCTCTACAAAACAAGGCGATGGTCTATGTAAGTAATAGCCTTCATAATACCTTCCACCATGAACAAAGGCAGATTGAAGATGATGTTCATCTTCAATCTCTTCGAATAAAAGAGTCGCTCCCATTCTTCTTGCTAATGTAGATAAAGCTACTAACACATCTTGATAATTAGATTGTGCTTCAATGGATACTTTTAAATCATGTAAGTCAATTTTTAATATATCCGGATGGAGCATTCGAATTTGGTCTAAATTACTGCTTTCTTTTCCAATTCGATCTACTGCAATCCGGATACCGTACGTACGATAATATGATATTAAATTCTTCAAAAAGTGAATATCTCCTTCATAGAGATGAGGTGTTATCTCAAGAACAATTCGACTTAACTGAAGTCCCTTTTCCTCATATTGTAGCAAAAGTTGTAGAATCGTCTCCTTTTCATCCCAAACGAGTACATTTGGGTTTTGATTTAAAAAAAGAATATATTCCTTGTCCTCACTTAAAATCGCTTCAATTGCTTTTTGAATAACAATACTTTCTACTTCTACTTTATACTCATTTGGAATCGATTCATCCCAAAAGAAATCCCCTAAGCTTTTTACTTCTCCTTGAAATGTAATCCTCCCTAACACTTCATAGCCAACTACTTCTTGTTCCTCTCCACTAAAAACAGCTTGGAAATATGGATGAACATGTTCTAAATTCGTCATAATCTCTAGTGCATCCACAATGTTATCCCCCTTCGTTTCTTCTTCGTACGCCATCCCTATCTCGTTTTTATATGCATATAAAGGATATATGTCGTAATAGTAAAAAAGTATACTTATCGTCACTTCATTTCCCATAAGTATACTTTACTACTTCCTTTTATTATTCAGTTTTCAATCCTAAATGGCCTTTTAAATGATTTTGTAATGAATTTAATTTTTGTTTATAAGGGACGTAATAATAAATACCATTAATGTACTCATCATATCCTTCTACTTGCTGGCGCTCTAATTTCACACCGCTTTTTAATCCGAATTTGTAAAAAGAAATCATATCATTAAACGCCAAGTTGGTATGGATATCATCTTGCACTGCTTCAATAAGATTTCCAGCTTTCGTAATCGACTTAAAGGAAACAAGCTTTTTAAAGATTGCATCAACAACTAGCATTTGACGTTGGCCACGCATGGCATCTGAATCGATTTTTCTCGTTCTTGCTAACGCTAATGCTTGCTCACCATTTAACGTTTGCAATCCTTTTTTAAGGGTAATTGCTCCTTTTTGATCTTGGCTGTTTTGCTCTGTAAACGTAACTGGAACATCCACTTCAATACCACCAATTGTATCAACTACATCTTTAAATGCATCAAAATTTACTTTGACATAATAGTCAATTGGAATATCTAATAAATTTTCGACTGCATCAATAGCTGCATCCATTCCACCAAAAGCATGAGCATGGTTAATTTTATCCTTCTTCTCTTCCACATCAATGTACGTATACGTATCTCGTGGAATACTTACAAGCTGAATAGCTGGGTCTTCATGGCTAAATGTCGCCACCATCATTGCATCTGTTCGTTCTGGCCCTGGGTGGGTTTTTGAACGCTTTTCACTTGAATCGACACCAACAATTAATAAAGAAACGTTATCTTTACTTGGATCTACTACATGGCTACGCTTTACAGATTTATTTCCACGCTCTAACTGTTCTTGTGAACTATTCCAAGCTTTTTTAGCTGTTGAATAAATTACACCACCATATGTTCCTATTCCAAGGATTACAATTAATATAGGAATCATAATGACCATAAATACTCTTCTTTTTCGTAAACGTCTTTTTCTTCTATTTGACCTTAATTGCTGTTCCATTTTATGCTCCTCATTCTACAAACCTATAAATTTTCTAAACTGTCATTTTATTATACAAAAAAACAGAAAAAAGTAAAAGACTGCTTTACGCCTAAAATACGTAAGCAGTCTTTTGTATAAAAATAAAAAGGATACATTTATTAGCGATACAAATAACTCATTAATCTTCAGCTGTCTTTCTATAAGAATTTTGTCTTTCTTACTATTAGAAAGACCGACCAAAAGACCGCTTACATTTTTTCTTATTAAAATGGATATTGATTTAAATGTTGTCCTCCATCCATTGTCATACATGCTCCATTGATATATCCCGCTTCATCTGAAAGTAAATAGTAAGCTAATCCTGCAATTTCTTCTGGTGTTCCTAAACGCCCTAATGGAACACTTTGTAACGTTCTTTTTGCTGCTTTCTCAGAAAGGAATAATTTTTCTGCTCCACCAGTACGTTCGATTGGGCCTGGTGCAATTGCATTTACTCGAATGCCATATTTTCTTCCCCATTCTACTGCTAATGTTCTAGTCATTGCTAGTACACCTGCTTTCGCAGAAGCAGAATGAATAACACCAGGTCCTGCATCCCACGCATAGGTTGCAACCATATTAATAATATTTCCTTTGATTCCTTTTTCAATCCAATACTTTCCTACTGCTTGGCTACAATAGAATGTACCATTTAGTACAATATTAATAACGGAATTCCAACCATTATACGATAAATCCTCTGCTGCACAAATGAAATTTCCTGCTGCATTGTTGATTAAACCGTCAATTGTACCATATGTATCGTGAGTTGTTGTTACCATTCTTTGTACATCTTCCACGTTTCGAACATCCATCGTAATCGGTAACACTTGTCCATCGAATGTTTCAATTTCTTTCTTTGTTTCTACTAACGTTTCCATCTTTCTTCCTGTAATAACAACATATGCCCCTTCTTTGGCCAAACGTGCTGCCATCGCTTTCCCCATTCCACTAGAACCACCCGTTACAATTACTACTTTCCCTTTCATCCCCTTTTCCCCTCTCCATCACTATATACTTACCCTCTTATTCTACCACTAAATCAATTTACAGAAAATTAAAAAAGGTGATTAATAGAAGGAAATTGATAAAAATAGAAAAGGAAAAGAAACGCTTTATTCCTTTTTCACTAAATATTTTTGTTCAAATTGTTCTTTTGGAATCGCCTCACTATAAAAATAACCTTGAGCATGCATACAGTTTTTTGCATGTAAAAAATCAACTTGTTCTTTTGTTTCAACTCCGGCAGCTACAACATCTAATTGTAATAATTGCGCTAATTGAATAAGCGCAGTTGTAATCGCAGCATCTTTTCCACTTGATGTAATTTCATTAATAAAGGAACGATCAATTTTCAAAATATCAATTGGAAAATTTTTTAAATAATTTAATGAAGAGAACCCTGTTCCAAAATCATCGACAGAAATATATACACCTATGTCCTTTAATTGCTTTAACACTTCCATCGTTCGTACTGGGTCTAACATAGCACTTTCTGTAATTTCAATTGTAATTAAAGAAGGATGAAGACGGTTAGTTAACAATGCACTTTGTACTGTTTCAAAAAGCGTAGGCGATAAAAATTGCTTAGGAGATAAATTAATCCCGATAGGTAGTGGATCGTATCCTTTATCAAGCCATTTCCTTAGTTGTCTACAAACCTCTCCAATAACCCATTCACCAATTTGCAAAATAATCCCTGTCTCTTCTGCGATTGGAAGAAATTCATTCGGAGGCACTAATCCATAATCATGACTATTCCACCGAACTAATGCTTCTACTCCATAAATTTTATTTTTATCAATATTTATTTGCGGTTGATAATAAACTACTAATTCATTATTTGAAAGGGCTTTTCTTAATTGTGTTTCTAATCCAATTATTTTCGGATTAAACTGATGAATATCTGGATTATAAAATTGATAAGCTCCCCTGCTACGTTCTTTTCTACTATGTAAAGCAGCTGTTGCATTTTGAATTAATAACTTTTTATCTCTTCCATCAACAGGATACATTCCTATTCCAATTGTACAAGTCATATAATATTCACTATGATTTAATAAAAGGGGCTTTGAAACAGATTCTAATACTTTTTGTGCTATATTAGCAGCATTCCGTTGATTACAAGGATCAATTAATAATGCAAATTCACCTCCGCCAATTCGATAAGCCTGTATACCTTTTCTAGTAAATGCTTTCAAGCGATTTGTAAATTCATTAAGAGCTTCATCCCCTGCAGAATATCCAAAGGTTGCATTTAATACTTTAAAGCGATCAATATCAATTATTAAAATAGCAAACTCAGTATGTTGTGAATGATATTTTGAAATACATTGTTCTATATGTTCTAAAAGAGATTGTCTATTAAATAACCCTGTTAAATGATCATGACCAGCTAAAAAGCGAATCTTTTCTTCGGATTGTGTTTTCTCTGTGATATCTCTAACAATTAAAAACATCCCTTTTACACTTTCATTAACAACAATTGGGACAGTCTTAAAATAAACAGAAATATAATTTCCATCTTTATGTAACATGTCACACTTAGAAGATTCGGAGCAGTTCCCTAACAATGTAGGTGAAATAATAGAATAGAATGCCTTGATGCTTTTTATCCCTATTAAATCGAGAATTGAATTGTGCAGTAATTCACTTTCTTCATAACATAAAATCGATTGAATCATCTTATTTACACCAAGAATGGTTCCATTTATGTCTAGCTTAATAATGCCATCCATATTATGGTCAAATAAGGATTTATATCGCAATTGTTGCTCTAAAATTTCTTTTTTCTCTAAATATGCGTCTGTTATATCGCTTGTAATCCCAATAATTTTTTCCACATCTCCATCAGCATTGAAAATAGGACTTAGTGTTACTTTTCCATAGATAATACGCTTATTTTTTTCAGGTACCATCGCTTCATAAGTTAGATGTTTTTTCGTCTCGACAACCTTGTAATAATACTTTACTACTTGTTTCGCATATTGTTTATCAAGAATCTCTTCAAGCGTCCTTCCTACTAGCTTCATTTTATTCCCTGCATTTTTTATTAACGTATCATTTACAAAAGTAATATAAAAATTATTATGTTCATATTTCACAATAAAAACCAAATCTGATAAGCTATTCAATAATGCCAGTTGTTCTTTATTATTTACCATTTGTTAAAATGTCCTTTCAACAAAAATGTAGTACTTCCTTATGAGCTATCAAGCTTATTTTTCCAGTACTAACTGTCCATTCAACCTCCCCCTTCAAAAAGGAAAGAATAATAGAAAAGAAGTGAAGGAAAAACGTCCATATGAATCAAAAGCATCCAGTTAATAATACTTCTAGCCACCTAAAGGTTTACTTTTTACTTATATCTTTCTTTTTTAACTTCTTCTATCTCTCCACATATTCATTAGAAAATAGGCATAGGTCATTATCATCATTTTCATAAGGACTTTCCCTCTTTAAATACACAATACATACCATATTACAAATTCACATCTATCATGTAAAAAGCCTATTTTTCTATTTATATAACTTCTTAAAAATATTTAACAGTGAATAACAAATTGAATTCATACGTATATCACCAAAAGGTGTATTTATTTTTAATGAAAGGAGAGAAACTATGTATTATCCATATTACAATCAATCCCCTTATTATTACTATGAAAATACAACAATTAACTATGATGACCAACGATTTTGTGCATTTCCATTTTTGGGATTAGGATTAGGAGTTAGTTTTTTAGGTGGTCTTGCTGCAGGCGCTCTTATTAATCG
>JBJEFI010000048.1:233089-319386 GCA_051873875.1 Bacillaceae bacterium
TAGGATTAGGAGTTAGTTTTTTAGGTGGTCTTGCTGCAGGCGCTCTTATTAATCGCCCGTATTACGGTTATCCACCGCCATACCCACCTTACCCACCTTATCCACCATACCCACCAGCTTATCCGACAGCTCCTTATGGTGGTGGATACCCTTACCAAGCTCCTCAAACATATCCGATACCAAATACAAATTTCCCAAGTAATATAACAGGTAATGTAAATAAAACAATATAGATTTTAAAGAATCCATATTTCGAAAAGAGGCTATTTTTAGCCTCTTTTCTCATCCTTTTTCCCTTGTCGATGATATTCATTAATTAATAGCTGACTATCTAATGGTGCTTCCCCTGCTCGCACTGTTCGTTTTATATAAATCCCTGTATTCGTTTGATACCTTGCTTTCTTATTGTCCATTAATTGATACATTAATACATCAATAACACGAGATTTTAATCGTTCCTCTAAAATTGGAAAAGAAATTTCCACCCGATTTGACATGTTTCTAGTCATCCAGTCTGCTGAAGATAAATAAATATCTTCCTCTCCATTATGATTAAAATAATAAATACGGCTATGTTCTAGATATCTTCCAACAATACTAATAACTGTAATATTTTCACTAACATCTTTTATGCCTGGTCTTAAACAACATACCCCCCTGACAATTAAATCAATTTTCACTCCTGCACAAGAGGCTTCATATAGTTTTATAATCATCTTTTTATCTGTTAAAGCGTTCATTTTTAAAATAATATAACCATTTCCGTATTCTCGATGATATTCGATTTCTTCTTCAATTTTATGTATAAAGAATTTTCGTGAATCATCTGGCGACGTGACAATATGATGATACGTTGGTTTGTCTGTGAAACCACTTAAATAATTAAAAAAATGAGTAGCATCTTTTCCAAATGCTTTTTTCGATGTAATTAAGCCAAAATCTGTGTATATTTTTGCAGTTGCATCATTGTAATTGCCTGTGCCCAAATGAACAAAGCGTTGGATTTTTCCATTTACACTTCGGACAATGAGAGTAATTTTACTATGTGTTTTTAAATTATTCATTCCATAAATAACATGGCATCCCGCCTCTTCAAGCTCTCTGGCCCAGTTCACATTATTTTCTTCATCAAAGCGGGCTTTTAATTCTACTAACACCGTTACTTGCTTTCCATTTTCGACAGCGGTTTTTAACGCTTGAATAATTGGGGAATCCCCACTAACTCGATACAATGTTTGCTTAATTGCCAATACATTTGGATCATTTGCTGCATCTACAATAAAGTTAACAACAGGTTGAAACGATTCAAATGGATGATGAAATAAAACATCATGCTCTAACGTTTTTTTGAAGATATTTCCCTCACCAATCAAATCTTGAGGAGTCGCAGGCAAAATTGTTTTATATACTAATTGTTCATATTTCTTTTCTAAATGTTTATAAAAAGCAAATAAAAATTTAAAATCGATTGGTCCATCAATAATGTAAACGTCACTCACATCTATTTCCAGCTCTTCTAATAAATAGGCTAAAATGTTGTCATCATATCCCTTTTTACTAATTTCTAACCGAACAGCAGCGCCCCATTTTCGTTTCTTTAATTCTCTCTCTACTTCTTCTAACAAATCTTCTGCTGTTTCTTCATGGATGGTAATATCTGCATCTCTTGTAATTCGAAATTGGGTAGCACTTAATACTTTATATCCTCTAAATAATTTATATAGAAAATGACTAATAACATTTTCCAATAAAACAAAAATAGATTCATTACTTCCCATTGGAATTTGAATGTAACGACCTAAAACAGCTGGTACTTGTACTACACCCATTTTTTCACGTTTTTCTTCCTCTTCTTCCTCATCATCGTATAATCGGACAACGATATTTAAACGACCATTTAATAATTTTGGAAAAGGGCGATACGCATCAATTGCCACAGGTGTTAAAACCGGGAAAATTTGTTCATCATAATGAGCTTCAATAAAAGCCATCTGGGCATCTGTTAACTCATCCATGTCATAAAAATAAATGCCTTCCCCTTTTAAATTCGGTTTCGTTTGTTCATTCCATAACTTATACTGCCGCTCTACTAACTGATGCGTTAATTCACCTATTTGCTTTAATTGTTCTCTTGGTGTTAGCTGCGCTTTATTTTCAGGGATATTTACCCCCATTTTGACCATATTTTTAGTTCCCGCAACACGAACCATGAAAAACTCATCTAAATTTGAACTATAAATAGCAAGGTATTTCAATCTCTCTAATAAAGGATTACTACTATCCTCTGCTTCCTCTAGTACCCGTTCATTAAATCGTAACCAACTTAATTCCCTATTATTAAAATAATTAGGATTTTTAGGATTGAACATTTTAAAATCGCTAATCCCCATCGTTTCCATCTCCCCTTTAACTAAACAATTATTGTGTAAACGTCACAACAATATTTTTTTTCATTACCTTTTCTAAATGTTTTAGTTGCTTTTGCACTCTTTGTTCCTCAATAATCCATTCTCGTTTACAATAAAACGAAATTTGTATTACATCACCATACGCTTCTACACATATTTCTTTCACAAGCGGATTGCTTGAAATACATAACGCATTGGCAATTTTAATAATGGCTCCATATGCACAAATGCATTCTATTTCTTCTTTTGTAAACCAACTTTCAAAAGAAGAAATATTTTTCTTTACCTGTGATTTTGATTTATAAGAAGCAATAAGTGCTAATGTTATTTTTTCTTTATGTGAAAAGCCATCAAGGTCTACATTGCTTAATAAATAGAATGTAAATTCACTTTGTCTAATACTATATTTTTTTGTATAGCTATACAAAGAAGCTCCCCATCGTAAAAAATCGATTGCTATTATCGATTCTTTTATCGTTAAAAACGGAGCCAATTGCTCATATAAATCTAAACTAAGTTTTGTTAATGTTGTTTTTGTAAATGTAGTGGCTTGGTAATAATGAAGAAATGATTGAACGCTATCTTCCTTTAACTGACTGTTTACTTTTTTAAATGCAAAATTATCGTAATAAATTCCTTCCCTTAACCCTTTTCCAGATAGTGTGAATTGTTGTCCATTTACAAGTTCCATCATCACTTTAAAAACCAATAAGGCAAGAATAATCGTATCTGCCCTTTCTTTTGATAACGGTTCCAACTGTTGCAATTCTTCATAAGTTAGTGATCGAATGAATTGTAAAACAAATTCAATTCCCTCTTTTTCCATTGAAAAAAGATGTGTATTATCTAACGGATAATTGGTTAAATGTTGGTATACTTTTACAACGTTCCGAGCACTCCCACCAATGGCAAAAACATCTCCATTTTGCTCATGAATCCATGTAAGCTTACTAAATTGCTTTACTAAAAAATCTTCAATTATTTTTTGTTCCTTTTCCGTAGGTACATTTTTTTTCACAAATCGTTTCTTTAAAGAAAGAATACCAAAAGGAAAACTAATAACGTGTTTTGCTTGTCGATTAGAAAAATACGTTATTTCTGTACTTCCCCCACCTATATCAACTGTAAATCCATCCTTTGCAGTTGTAGCATGTAAAATGCCAAACAACCCATAAGTTGCTTCTTCTTCTCCAGTTAAAATTCGAATATGAAGGCCTGTTTTTTCATATACATGCTTTACAATTTCATGTCCGTTATTTGCTTTTCTTATTGTAGCAGTAGCAACGCAGACAACTTTTGTCACATTGTACTCTTTTAATAACTCTTTAAAATAGTTTAATGTTTTTACAATAATATCTATTCCTTCTATCCTTAAATCGGAATCCTCCGTCAAAAAATTATCTAATTTGGCAGTCACTTTACAATTTTCCAACTCTTTTATGTATACAGACTCCAGCATTTCATAAATAACTAATCGGATCGAGTTAGATCCTATATCAATAACACTACATTTCTCCAAATCGACACACCCCCTTGAACTTTCAGATTTATTATTTTCATTATAAACTATTTTGGAAAAAGTTTGTAGTTCATGTATAATAATAACAATACACAAAATAGGAAAGGAGCTATAGATGCATATGTCAGATCAAGAATCATTACAGCTATTGTTAGCACAAGCAATTTTCACCGTGAATAAGCATGCGAAAACAGCGCCAAATCCATCCTTTTTGTATAAATTAAAAAAAATGGCATTACATAAATTAATTGAGAATGGTCTTGCTAAAAAAGAAGGATTGCATTTTTCAAAAAATCCTCGCTTTAGCAAACAACAATCAGATGTCATTGTAAAAGTGGGAAATTATTATTTTCATATGCCTCCTTCAAAAGAAGATTTTACAAATTTGCCACATCTAGGAACACTAAATAGTGATTATCGAAACCCCAAAACAAAGATGTCTCTTTCGTATGCAAAAAAATTATTGTGCAACTATACAGGTTTAAAAGAAGAGGTACAACAAAAAAAATCAACAGTATCTACTTTAGGAATGCCATTATCTTCTACTTCTTCTTATTCGTTTCATAGAAAAAGGAAGTAAGGCCTCGCCGCTCTTCCTTTTTTTGTTTTCTTCTTACAAATTGTTATTGCTGTTGATCCCCGAAATAATGATTTCTATATGGATATTGTTGAAATGGTCCATACATAATTGGCTGAGAGGCAGGTTGTTTCCCTAATCCAATATAAGGATCTGCGGGCTCTGCTGGTCGACAAGTATTACATCCTCCAGAACGCTTTTGCCATCCATGCTGTGGTGCAGTAAATGGCTGTAGCATTCTAGCATCTGGTTTATTTTGATAAAACATTTTTATCACTCCTTTCTTTAGACTCCCTCCTCTTTTATATTATGCAAGGCATAATTTTATCGTTAATTATTCTTTTTGTCGTTTTTTCTCCTATATTAATAGTCGTAATTTAGTCATCGTTGACTATAATCTAACTAAAGATTTCCATTTTAAAACGCTTAAAAAGAAGTGAATATATGGTTGCAAAAGAAAGTAACACAAACCTAGTTATCATTGGATTATTGCTAGGCATATTAATGTCCGTAATAGATAACAAAATCGTAGCAACTGCAATGGGGAAAATTGTATATGATTTAGGAGATCTAGACGAATTTATTTGAGTTACTTCTGCATATATGGTTGCAGTCATGGCTGGGATGCCTATTTTTGGAAAGCTTTCTGATATGTATGGGCGAAAATGATTTTATATTCTCGGTCTATCTGTTTTCTTAATTGGTTCTATACTTTGTGGACTATCGCAAAATATCATTCAACTAAGCATTTTCCAGACAATCCAAGGAATCGGTGTGGAGCGTTAATGCCTATTGCCTTTACGATTATTTTTGATATTTTCCCTCTTGAAAAACGCGGAGAAATAACTGGAATTTTTGGTGCTGTCTTTGGTTCTGCCTCTGTAATTGGACCACTTTTAGGAGCGTATATAACGGATTATATTAGCTGGCATTGGATTTTCATTTTCCCTTCTCCAAAATGCAACTATTCATGAACTCCCAATGCAATATCGCCGAAGCCCAAACTCAACAAATGCTTTTTTCGTTCTTTAGGCATGACATTGAGAATTACCATATTAAGTAGTCTTCAAATAAATACATTTACAAATGAATTAAAAGAGTCTTTCACTAATAGCTCTTTCAATAACTTAACCAATCTAGGCGATATACGAACAATTTTCAAGACTAGTGAACGAGTAAAAATTCCTGAACCAATCTTAACAAAAATCATTGAAGCAATGTCCCATTCTATAACCGTTACTTTTTCCATCTCCTTTATCGGTATATTAATCACTATTATTTTTATTTTACTAATGGGAAATACACGGGTTGAACTAACTAACACAGCAAAAATGAACAAAACGATGTCCATACGAAATGATATTCATAAAAATCGATACTTATAAATAAGATTGGTACCGATTTTTCCAACTAATTAATGAAAGCGGATGCAAACTTTGCCGAAAAGTCATTTTTATACGACAAAATCTATCAAAGGAAAAAAATAAAAAACGAAGAAATTATTCAATAACAACTTTTATAATGGAGGATTGGAATGTATACAACAAAAGATATTGAAAATAGAACAAATATCCCTGCAAATGCAATTCGTCGCTATAGCTCTGCTTTAGAAAAAGCAAATTATACGTTTTCTAAAAAAGGCGAACAGCGCTATTACTTTAATAAAGACTTATTCCTTATTAAACAAATGCATCAAAATTTCACATCAGGAGAAAAAACGGTTGAAGAAATTGCCCAACTAACATTGGAACAATTAAAGAAAAATCAGTTTAGCCAAATTCAGACAGATCCACAAACAATTATTGCTGATCAAAATGAAAAATTCGAAAAATTTATGGATGCAATCGATTTACTATCGAAACAAAATCAAGAAATCATTGCTTTAAATACGCATTTATTAAAGAGAAAAGAAACAACCGAACAAGAATTAGAAATTATCCTTGCAAAATTAAATAACCAAGAGCGTAATCGAGATGTTCAGCTTATGGCTACTATCCGTGAAATACAAGAAACAAAAAAGATGATTGCCGTTACAAAACAACCATCGCTCTTTGAAAAAGTAAAAGTAAACATTATGAAAACAATTGTAAATAACGATAAGGCAAGTGATAGTGTCTAACTGACCATACATTTCTCATAAAAAACGTATTTGTTTTCTAATCCCCCTTAACATTCCATACTAAGGGGGATTTATTTCCTTCATTGATTCACAACCATTGCTTTACGGTCTTTTTTTTGCTCACTTGATAATTTAAGTGCACTTTTATTTGGTGCTGCCGGTAAAATAATAATTACTTCTGTCCCTATATCTGGCTCACTTTCATAACGAATTCGCCCATCGTGTGCTTGAATAATTGTGAAAGTTACCATCAATCCTAGTCCTGTCCCTTTTTCTTTTAACGAATAATAGGGTTGTCCTAACCGTTCAAGTTGTTCTTTTGACATCCCTACTCCATTATCCTTTACACGAACAACAATATTTTCACCTTCTTTTCTAGCTGTAATTCGAATATATCCTTTGCGTGTATTAATGGCCTCTATTCCATTTTTCAATATGTTCATAATTGCTTGCTTTAATTTTCCTTGATCGCCAATTACTAATAAATTTTTTTCAACATCTACTTGTAAAAAAGCGCCCTTCATAATTGCATAAGAAGACATTAACGTGGTTACTTCTTTTAGTTGCTCCGAAAAATGAACAAGACGTTTTTCTTCAATTTGAGGCCTTGCTAAATTTAGATAGTCAGATATTATTGATTCTGCTCGGTCTAACTCTGATAAAACCAGCTTCATATACTCTTTATTCTCGCCCTTTTCTTGCGTTTCTAAAAGCTGAATAAAGCCTCTGACAACAGTTAATGGATTTCGAACTTCATGAGCTACACTTGCAGCTAACTCACTAATAATATTTAGCTTTTCCGTATTTTGTGCCTTGACACGTAATTCCGCATTCTCATACATATATTCTCGTAAATAAATATGAAACATCATTGTAGCTGTCAGGACAATCCCTATGATTGTGTAGGTAGATAAAGTTTCAAATAAATTATTTGAAGATACCCCATCTGTCGTCAATTCAATCAATAAAGTAAAAATACTAATCCAGACATATAACAAAGTAAGGAAACAAATATGAATAATTTTCTTTTTCGGGTTTATTTTCTCCCAAGAAAGAGATAAATAAAATGGATAAATCGTATATAAGATTGTACTTAATACATAAATAAATACTCCATCTCTTGTAAATAAATAATAACTTGCTAATTCAATTAAAAGAACAGCCATTCCAATCTTTGCACCACCATATAAAATGGCGCTAATAATAATAATTGTAGAAAAACTTAAAAAATACGGATGGTCAATATCTGCTTTAACGATATAACTCAAAATGACGCTTATACTTGAAATCGAACATATAACGAACTTGTTTTGCTTGGGTACTTGGTGATGAAAACGATTTAACCATAATGCATCGTATAGAAAAAATGGTAGTATAACAATAGCAACTTGTAAAATAACATCTCCTAAATTATACACCCTATCCCCTCCAAGCTTACTTTTAGACAATTATATCAAACTATCTACAACCTTTGAATTATTTGACTGAAAATTACAATTTTTCTACAAAAGAAGTGTAAAATCGACATTTCTGTTAATCAAACCATCCCTTTTTCTTAATCCAAAAATACATAATTACAACAAGTGCTCCCATAAAAAATGCAATAACAAAAAAACCATTTTCCATTTTTAGATATGGCATATATTTAAAGTTCATTCCATATACACCAGCAAGAAAGGATAGGGGTAAAAAAAAGGCAGAGAGGATAGCTAACCCTTTCATTGTTTTATTCATATTTTGAGCATTCAATGAATAATAAGTATCTCGCAAATCACTTGTTAACTCTTGAATGACATCAATCATTTCACTCTGCTTTAACAAATGATCATAGATATCTTTATAATAAATCCGGTGATCAGAAATATGTTTTAATCGTTGTGAATTAACCATTCGATATAACAACTCCCGCATTGGTACAATCGTTCTTCTTAATCGGGATACTTTGGAACGAGTACGATATATTTTTTCCATCGTTTCATTCGGACTGTTCATTGTTTTGACTTGAATAAATTTCCCCATCTCTTCTTCTAATTCGTTTAATTTATCTTCTATTTCATATACAACCAGAAAATAATAATCAACAATTCGATCAATAATCCGATGGCTAAATTGAATAGGAACTACTTTTCCTTGAGATGGCTCTTTGCATTCAAGAAGCAACTCATCAATCGCTTTAGAACTTTTCTGATGCACCGTCACAATATATTTTTCACTAACGAATAAATCAATTTCCGACGCTTTAAAACTTTCTTCACATAAATCATGTAAAATAACAAAATAATAATCCTTATAAAAATCAATTTTAGGTCGCTGTAATTCCCCAACTGCATCTTCTATTGCGAGAGGATGAAAAGAAAAATAAGTATCTAACAGCTTAACTTCTTCCTCTGCTGGATTCATAAAATCATACCAAATCCACTCATATTCTTCATAAATTTCATCTATAGAATTATAGTAATGTACATTTCCATCTGATTGAAATGCGGCAATACGAATCATCTTATATCCTCCCTCATTGCTTTTTAACGTATTTCTCTAAATATTATTACTTTAACTATAATACATTATTTTACAAATGAAAAATATAAACCTTGATTGCATATTGGTACTTCCCTTTTTTAATTGAAATATTTCCATATATAACAAAAAACAACCTCTATTGAGGTTGTTTTTCTATTTTTGTATCTAATTTATGATTTTTCGAATTAAAAGCATTGTCAAAGAATCGCATTAAGTCGCCTGTAATAATTTTATCAGACATACTTAATTCTTCTACTGCACGGTTTATTAATGCTTCTCCATTTTCAACCTCTACAGCTTCTCCTGTTTCGCGATTATAAAACTGACTATTTGTATATATATATTCATTTGTAATAAAGCTACCGTCACGTAGAACAACAAATGGCTCATGCTCTTTTGCAAATACATCTACACCGAAGCTAATATTTTCTTCTGTTGCACCAAGTAAATTTAAAAGTGTAGGACGAATATCAATTTGACCAACTACTTTTGAAATTGTTTTCCCTTTTTCTTGACCAGGTAAATGAATATACATTGGTACACGTTGTAATTGAATTGTATCGTACGATGTAATTGATTCTTTCTCTAAAAATTGTGCCATTGCACGATTATGGTTTTGAGAAATACCATAATGGTCACCGTAGAAAACAACAATCGATTCATCCCAAATTCCAGATTCTTTTAAAGAAGTAACAAATTCACGTAATGCATCATCAAAATAACGAACTGTTTGGAAATAATTGTCAAATGTTCGGTCATTCGAATTAAATCTATCAATTACCGCATCCTCTTGATCTAAATCATATGGATAGTGGTTTGTTAACGGAATAATACGTGAATAATATGGTTTTGGTAATGTTTTTAAATGTTCAACTGTTTGAGCAAAGAATTCTTTATCTTTTAAGCCCCAACCAACTGAATTTTCTTCTGTTACATTATAGTTTGCTACATCTGCATATAAATCATATCCAAAATTATTATAAACAACATTTCGATTCCAGAATGATTTATCATTTGCATGGAATACTGCTGAATAATAACCTAAATCTTTTAAAACAGATGGCGTTGCATTTGTTGTATTTGTACCATTTGTAAAGAATACAGCTCCACGTCCTAACGGATACATAGAGTTATCTATTAAGAACTCAGAGTCAGATGTTTTCCCTTGTCCTGTTTGATGGTAATGATTTTCAAAGTAATACGTTTCATTTTTTAATTCATTTAAAAACGGCGTAATTGGTACACCATTAATTTCTTTGTCCATCATAAATGTTTGCATGGATTCTAATGTTACAACAATCACATTTTTATCTTTATATTTACCTGTTAATTCTTCATTTACAATATTTTTTCTACCACTTAAATAGTTTTGCACTTCTGTTAATTGATCGTTATCTGCAAATGCTTTTTGTGTCGTTTGCTTTACTTGGAATGTTGCATCATAAATATGGTATCCAAATAAACCTAGTCCTTTTACAAGCTCTTTACGGTCGAAGCTACGTGTTAATAATTCTGGACGTTGTGTATATGCTAACCCTAATGTTACAACAAAAATCATTGCTGCACTCATAAAGTACGGAATTGTGATTTTCCAATTTACAGCTCTTGCTTTAAATGTTTCTTTATACTTTGCATTGATAATTAATAACAATACAGGTGCAATGAATGTTGCAAATACTTTCCAATCTAATAAGCTTGTAATCGATGATCCTAAGTCTTTCATGTTACTTGTTTGTGATAACAATGGAATTGTAATGAAATCATCGTAAAAACCATAGAACACAATATTTGAAGCTAATAGGAACGAAAGAAGGAAGCTAATAAAAATAACTACTCTGTTTCGATACTTTGCCTTTACAAGTAAAGCCAAACCAATTAACGCTAAAATAGATGCAACTGGAGTTACAAAAACTTCAAATTCTTGAATCATGTTTTTTACGCCTACATCAAACGCAAAACGTGTAATAAAGTACGTTTGCATCCACATAAAGAAAACCGCTAATAACGGAAATTTTACTGTTTCATATATCATTTTACACTTTGATTGTTTGTTCACAATTTTCATAATTACTAATCACCTCTCGCCTTTTTAATCACTGATTTTTCTAAATGTGATCTATTGACTAACTGATGTTATGTTGCGTTATGTCATACAATACCAACCAATATATCACTTTCTTTTATTCTTGTCTATCCATTTCATTCTTTTGTATTTTTAGATATAAATAAATATATGTTATGAATAGTATAATAGGTTTTATTTCCAGATTTCAATTTATCTTTTCATTTTTTATACGATTTAACACAATTGTCAAAACACGCAACTCTTTTTCGCGAATATACAGAATATAATAAAGAATGAAACAGTTTATTTTAACCCCTACACACAAGTGGAACCCATCTCTATCACTTAGAAAATAAAAAAACCCAATTATAGTTGGGTTTTTTTATTTTTTAACGTTCTCAATATATGTTTTACTTAACATATCGTGTATCGTATTTTGTTTTACAGTAAAAACTAACAGTATATAATTAATTACAACTGTGATTCCTACTGTTAAAATAGTTGTGGTTAAAAAGAAAATATTACGTAAAAAAGCTTGTAGCGTCGTAATCTTTTCACCTTCCACATTTACAGCCTTTATTCCGATCATTTTCATTCCTATTGTTTGTCCATTCCAATAAGCTTGTAGCAATGAAAAATAAAGAAGAAATATAAAGCAACCAACAAAAAAATCGATTGTGTGATTTCCTGTACTTACATTAAATCGAGAAAATATTCCTGCCATATTTCCAGAAACAACACCTACAATTAAACCATATAGAAGTGATATGACAAACACATCTATAATAAAAGAAGCAAAACGTGTTGCTACCTTTCCGAATCTAGGACTTGTTAGTGATTGAAACATTTAGACACCTACTTTATTATTCTTGAACAACCATTGTTCCAGCAATAAAATCATGGATTGTACGTTTATCTTTTCTAAAAATCATCATAAATAAACTTACCCACATGCCAATTCCTAACGATAAGCCATATACAACTCCAGCAATAATATATCGCTTAATTGCAGTCCAAGCATCTATCTTTTGGCCATCCAATCGTACAACTCTTAATTTAAGTAAATTTTTCCCAACTGTTTTTCCTGCCCATAGGGTTATTGAAATAACTAAATACAATAGGAAAATTAATGCTCCATATTTTGCTGTAAATACTTGTGCTTTATCTACTCCAAATACTAAAATCATTCCGTAAGATAATGGAATAGAGATAACAAATACATCAATCAAATAACCAAATACACGTCTTATTGTTGTAGCTAACTCTTGTTGCTTCATGATTAAATGCTCCTTATTATACAAAAATAGTAAAACCATTGTACTGCCCATGTTAGCATTTCCCACGTAGAAAGTAAATATATAAAAAAAGAGAAGTATTAACTATACTTCTCTTTTTTTATATAATATGTATATAACGTCAAAACTATAAATTGGTTGCTGACAACCGTACGTCAGCAACCATATCAAGGGGGGATGTGTGAATACAAGTACAATTAAGAATTCTATCACGAGCATAATAGAACCATTATAGCTTGTAATCGTACTATTATATGATTAGCATACAATAGTAAAACATTTAGGGCAATTAGACCATTTGTATTTAAATTAGAGGGGATATCTAATTTAAATACGCCTAGTTGAGTTGTATGACAACATGGGGGGACATGAGTCATATCAAGTGTCACAACCTGTAACACATTTCGTATTGTATACTTTTTT
The DNA here is from genome assembly GCA_051873875.1 of Bacillaceae bacterium. GTDB lineage: Bacteria > Bacillota > Bacilli > Bacillales > Bacillaceae_G > JBJEFI01. The sequence continues at coordinate 246,016 of JBJEFI010000048.1, forward strand.
AGTATAAAAGTAAAATTAAAAATTATTATCGTAATAATAATTTTTATTAATAAAAAAGAGTTGAACTTCGCCCTGTTCAACTCTAATACCATAACCAAAAACAAAACTAGACATTTGCCTACAAAAGTTTTTACCTTTACATTTCTATTTTAACCCAATCCTTCTGTTTTTCCAATATATTTTGTTACTTTTTTGTTACTTTTATATATACTAAAAGTAGTACTACTAAAATTGAGGTGAGACAATGAACAAATCTTCAGCATATAACAGTACATCGACATTTATGTGTGTGAAGTGTCGATGCCGTCAATCTATTATTAAAGAAGGCTATATTTCTAATTCAAGTTTTATGCCATTATTTCCTTCGCAGCAATCAAAGTATGCCTTTGTCAGTTGTGCTAATTGTGGATATACAGAAATTTATAACATTAAGATTCTTCAGCAAAATATTCAAAAGGAGACATAATCTCCTTTCATTTGCCTTATTATTCTCATTTGAGGAGGCGGAATAATGAAAAAATATGTAATAGAAGCAATAAAAGAGCGCTATATATGCTTAAAATGTCAAAATAGCCAAGCGATTATAACAGAAGTAACCTTAACAAATACTAAGTTAGGGAAACTATTTGATTTAGAAGACAATGATTATTTCTTTGTTTGCTGCACTTCTTGTGGATATGTAGAAATATACAATCCAACTATATTAGTTGGAAAAAAAGAAAAAGAACTATCCACTGTTCTAGATACGATTTTTAACTAATCTCCTTTTTATTCTATTTATTGCATATAAAAAGATAGCGTCTCAACGCTATCTTTTATTTATTATTCATATAACTTAATTAACGCTTGTGTTCCTAAATCCTCGTCACCATTTTGTACCATTGCATCATATAATTTCTTTGCTTGCATTAAACCAGGTACGATTAGTCCCATTTTCTCACATTCTTCAATTGCAATATTCATATCCTTTACAAAATGTTTAATGTAAAAACCTGGATCGTAATTTTTTTGTAACATTCTTGGAGCTAAATTCGATAAGGACCAGCTTCCAGCAGCTCCTGTTGAAATACTTTCTAATACACGTTCAGGATTTAATCCTGCTTTTTTCGCATAAGCCATTGCTTCACATACACCCATCATATTTGATGCAATTGTAATTTGATTACACATTTTTGTATGTTGACCAGCACCTGCTTCTCCTTGATAAATGATATTTGTTCCTAATACATTTAAAATTGGTAAACAAGTGTCATATACTTCTTTAGAGCCACCAACCATAATTGCTAGTTTCCCCTCTTTCGCACCAATATCACCACCAGAAACAGGTGCATCAAGTGCATGCATTCCTCTTTCATTCGCTTCTTCTTCAATCTTCTTCGCTAATGAAGGCGTAGATGTTGTAAAATCAATAAAGTATGTACCTTTTTTACTATTTTCTAAAAGTCCATTTTCATTTAAATATACTTCTTCAACATCTTTAGGATACCCAACCATTGTCATAATGACATTGCAGTTACTAGCTATTTCCTTTACAGAATCTACCCACTTCGCACCTTCTTCAACTAAAGAAGCAGCTTTTGATGGTGTTCTTGTGTAAACAGTAACATCATATCCTGCCTTCATCAAATTAGAAGCCATGCTTCTTCCCATTACTCCAATACCAATAAATCCAATTTTTACATCTTGCTTTGTTAAATTCATACTTCCACCTCTATCTTTTTTCTTTTATCTTACCATTTTTTATATAAATAGTCAGAAACAAGCTATCCCCCCTCTCCTCATAAAAGTTCTCACAAAAAAAAGAGGAAGAATATACTCCCTCTTTTCTTTACATTATTTGAGCGGAATGAATGTTTTCGATACGCTTTATTTCAACTCGCTCTACATGATTATTATCTACTTTTAAAATTGTAAAAGAGTACCCTCCTACTCGAACAGAGAACCCATTACGTAATCGTTGTGAATGACTTTGCGCTAGCATCCAGCCCCCGATTGTATCTATTTCATCATCATCAATATCCACATCAATGATTCGATTTATATCACTTACTAATACTTTACCATCTACAATTTTATGATTCTCATTAATTTCTTGTATTGGTGGTTGTTCATCGCCATCATATTCATCACGAATTTCTCCAACAATTTCTTCAACAATATCCTCCAACGTTACTAAACCAGCTGTTCCACCATACTCATCAAATAAAATGGCCATTTGAATTCGTTCTCGCTGCATACGCAGTAACAAATCATGAACAGGAATTGTCTCCATTACCTTTAAAACAGGGCGCATATAATCCCGTAAGTCTTCTAAGGATGTTGGTTTTTCACCAAGTCTATTAATAAAGTAATCTTTCACATTAATCATTCCGATAACATCGTCTTTATCTTCTCCAAATACAGGATAACGCGTGTATTTTTCTTGACGAATTGTTTCTAAATGGTCGCTTAATTTATTATCTAAATAAAATCCTACCATTTCTGTCCTCGGAACCATAATTTCCTTTGCAATACGCTCATCGAATTCAAAAATTCGATTTACATATTTATATTCTGCTTGGTTTATTTCACCACTTTCATAACTCTCGGATAAAATAATGCGAAGTTCATCTTCAGAGTGTGCACCTTCTTCGTGTTCAGACACTCCTTTAAATCCGAATAAACGCGTAAAGAAGCGTGCTGATCCATTTAGTATCCAAATAATTGGAAAGGCAAGTCGATAAAACCAAACTAATATTGGTGCAAATGCCAACGAGATGGCTTCCGCCTTTTGGATTGCAATTGTCTTTGGTGCTAGTTCTCCAAGTACAACGTGGAAAAAGGTAATTGTACTAAATGCAATTGCAAACGACACCACCTTTGCAACAGAATCTCCAATTTCAATACTTAAAAAAAGTGGATGAATTATATTATAGATCGTTTTTTCACCAATCCAACCTAATCCTAATGCAGTTACTGTAATCCCTAATTGACAAGCAGATAAATACTCATCTAAATTAGTTGTTACTTTTTTTACTGCTAGTGCTCCCGTTCTTTTTTCAAGCACAAGTTGTTCGACCCGACTAGGTCGAATTTTAACAATGGCAAATTCTGCCCCTACAAAAAATGCTGTCAATGCAATTAAAACTACTACCAAAATCAAACTGGCTATGTCCAATGATTTCCCCCTTTATCCTTTTATTAGATAAAGAGTATTCACCTCCAAAATTTATTATTACTTTCCATTATACTATAAAAATATAATCCATACATAAAAAATTGCATAAATTACACCATGCCTTTCTCCACTATTCACTTTCATTTCCCATTTAGTAGCCAAGCACAAAAGCAGATGCATTCGAATAAACTGCATTACAAAATAACAACCTCTCCTTTTTAATTAGGAAACGACCAATAGGTTGTTTCCTATTTCTTCCTATTTAATAAAGCTCGTTTTATTATCAATATGCTTTTTTGAAGAATATATTTACAAAAACAAACGATATTAATACAATAGTAATGAAAAAAATATGCAATCTGAGGGATGAGTATGTATAAATATTATAAACTCACAGTTGACGAAGACATCACGATTAAAATATTTGAATTAAAAGAAGCAGATCAACTATTTGAATTATCACAACAGTCTAGAAGCCATTTAACACCATGGTTTTCTTGGATTGAAAGAACAAATAATGTGACAGATACAAAATATTTTATTCAACGGTCTTTAAAGCAATTAGCAATGAAAAACGGTTTCCATGCAGGTATTTGGTACAAAGAACAACTCGTCGGTGTCATTGGGTTACAATTTATTGATTGGCTTAATCGAAGAACGACGATAGGTATGTGGATTTCTCCCGATTTACAAGGGAAAGGAATCATGTCTAAATCAATAGATACTGTTTTAAAATATGTATTCATTCATTTAGAATTACATAGAGTAGAAGTGCGATGTCAGGCAAACAACCTTCGAACTCAAAATCTACTTCAAAAATTACAATTTACAAGAGAAGGGTTTCTTCGCCAAGCAGAATTATTGCATGGGAAATATGTAGATGTTTGCATATACAGCATACTTAGAGATGAATATTTAAACAACAATAAACGGTCATGATTGCACCATGACTGTTTTTCTTATGCTCCACTTCCCTACATTCATGTTTTTTTTACAAATTGGACATACTACATATGATTGACATCGAGGAGGTTCAACATTTGGCTTATTTCATTTTTTTAATTACAGCAGCTTTTACAATCTTTTTTTCTATGCAGCTTGCAAAGTATGGGGATGTTATTGAAAGAAAAGGAAATTTGAGCGCAATTCTAATTGGTTTGCTTATCGGTGGTGCTACTTCTTTACCAGAAATCACATCATCCATCACATCTATTTCATTAAATGAACCAAACTTAGCATTAGCAAATGCTTATGGCTCTAACCTTTTTAATTTGCTTGTTCTTGCTTCTGTAGATCTATGTTTTATTCGAAAACGTGTTTATAACACAATGAACAAAGAACAACGTTTGACTGGGGTACTTGTCATCGTTCTTTCTGCTTTTTCTATGGTAGCAATTCTCACTAAAATTCCATTCAAATTAATAACAGTAGGTATTGAAACAATCTTTCTTCTTATCATTTATGTTATTGGTGTAAAAATAATTGGTCGTTATCGTGAAGAAGAGAAAGAAGAGGATGAAAATGAGGATGAAGGCATTTCATTAAAAAAAGCATCTATTTTCTTTGCAATTGCCGCTATTTTTATTATGTTATTTGGTAGTATTTTAACAATTAGTGTTGATCGTATTGCTGAAATAACAGGACTTGGGACAAGCTTTGCTGGCACATTTTTTCTTGCTGCAGCTACCTCTCTTCCAGAAGCAATTGCTAGTTTTACTGCTGTCAAATTAAATAACATTAAATTATTAATTGCTGGTATATATGGTAGTAATTTATTTAATTTATTAATTGCTATTTTTACTGATGCGATTTATGTAAAAGGTAGCATTTATCAAGCCGCACAGCCAGTTCATCTCTTTACTTTATTAGGTGGATTAACATTGATGCTTATTTCTTTAATGAGTGCTACTAAAAAAAATATAGCAAGTAAATATTACAGCATCCCATCTATTATACTGGTTATTTTATATTTCTTTTTCTCCTATTTAATTTTTATTAATTCATAAAAAAATCTGTATATGAAAAGGTATGTGCCTATCATTTTCTCTCTATTTCTTTTTATGTCATTTGTCTATTTCTTATAAATTAAGCTTTTGTCCATATCACTACTCCTAAAGAATGAATAGGATAGCAGTGTAGAAACATTGGAAAGGGATGAATAAACAATGAGTTGTAGAGATCATGATGATAGAGACTGTTCTTGTCATAAGTGCAGATGCTGCAATAGACATAGAGATTGTGACAGAGATGACGACGATTTTTGTGACGGTTTTAATAGAGGTTTTCGCTGTGGACGAAGATGTTGTAACCGTTGTGGATTTAATCGCTGCCGTTGTGGATTTGGATTCGGCGGATTCTTCTTGTAATCTTCATAGAGGTTCAAAAGGAAAACTTTTGAATCTCTTTTTTATTTTACTTGCCTCTTTTTATGAATGGATAGAAAGAAATGAACAAACATTCTTTTCCTACATATTATATAGTAATCTAGTAAAGGTGGTGAGCAGATGAGTCGTTGGAGAAATTATAGATTATGGCTCTCCTTATCATCCTTATTTTTACTCATCCTTCAAATATTTAACATTACTATTTCCCCTGAAAAATATACAGTAGCAATAAAACGGAATTTTAAGCTTATTAGTTGCTTTTGGCGTTCTTAGCAACCTAACAATATCTAACCGTGGCTACTTTGACGATAAAGATTCCAAAAAGTAATTATTTTTTTGTGGCAGAGGTCAAGCCTCCTCTGTCACAAAAACTTAGTTTATATGTATGTTTTTTGAATTTTCTGTTATAATAGTAAATAAGGAGGTGTTAGCTATGGTTGTCGTTTGGATTATTCTCGGTATATACGTCGTTTATACAATTGTAATGATTCCGATTCTTTATCATACAATCGCCGACTTAAAAGAACGTCAAAGAAACTATCAACTTACTCAACCAGAGTTATATGAAAAAATGTCTTTTCAAGAACAACAAGGAATGTTTGCACTACAAGGAAGTCCCCTTAATTTTGTAGCTGGTATGATTGCAAATGTTATTTATAAATTAAAACATTAAAACAAGAAAGAATCGATTGTGATAAAATCGATTCTTTTTATATTGGTTCGATATGTACACTTGTTTCAAGTACATGGAATTTTTCTTTTAAAATAATTTCAACCTTATCTGCAATATGATGACTTTCTGCCGTATCAATACTCCCATTGACCCCTATCACCACATCTACATAGGCCCGATTCCCATAAAAACGCCCTCTTAATTCACGTATCTCTTTAACGCCATCAACTTCTTCTAAGCTCTTTCGGTATTCTTCTAGCTTTTCCGGATGAAAACCATCTGTTAACATATGAGCCGATTCTTTAAAAATATCCCAAGCTGTTTTTAAAATAATAACTCCAACCAAAAAAGCAGTGACTGAATCTAATAAACCTATTCCCATATTTGCCCCTATAATTCCAATAAAGGCGCCAATGCTGACTAGTGCATCGGATAAATTATCTTTTGCTACAGCCTTCATCGCAATGTTATTTAACCGCTTCGCCAACTTATTATTATATAAATATACAACAATCATAACTCCAGCAGAAAAAAGAGCTGTAAATGCAGCAATTAATTCCGGTGTAGATTCTTTTTGAAAAATAAACGATTTAATTGCTTCACTTATTACTTGTACCCCTACTGTAATCATGACAAAAGCAGCAACAAGAGAGGCAATTTGTTCAATCCGTCCATGTCCATAAGAATGATCTTCATCTGCTGGTCGACGTGATAATTTCAATCCAATCAATACAGCAACAGAAGAAATAATATCTGTTAGGTTATTAAAGCCATCAGCTCGTAGTGCTTCTGAATCACTCATAACCCCAATCGTAATCTTTATAGTAGATAAAACGATATACGCAATAATACTTATCCATGCCCCACGATCAGCGACTTCATTTTGTTTCTCCATCTTTTTCACCCTTTAAAAATTACTATTAGATAGGATACCTCTTTCCTAGTAATTTTATTCAAACCGTGAAATTTCAATTGAAATCATTTATAATATACTCTAATATGAATAGTCATTAGAAAGAAGGCGAAACAAATGGACCAACGTGCTCTTTTAATACTTGGTATATTAAAAAAACAAAATGCACACGGCTATCAATTGTTTGAATTTATCGAAAATATTCTCGGAAAAGTTGGAGAAATGAAAAAAGCAACCGCCTATGCGATTTTAAAAAGGCTACATAAAGACGGTTATGTTGACTTTGAAATGCTTCAAGAAGGTAATCGCCCAGTTCGTCAAGTGTACTCTATCACAGCAAAAGGTGAAGAGCTTTTTTTAACTTTATTAAAAGAAGAATTGAAAAAAAGAGAAAATATGACACCTACTGGAGAAATTGGTATTATGTTTTTAGATTATTTGCCAATTGACGAATGTATTATACTATTAGAAGAAAAAGTAGAAAAAATTAAAGCCTTATTAACATTTTATACACAAGTCCCATCTCATGAAGGAATTGGTGTTAATCTAGCTATGTCTCATCGAAGAACATTACTTGAAGCAGAAATAAACTGGTACGAGAATATGATTAAAGAACTAAAAGCAAAACAAGATTAAATGCTATAAGCATTGTACTAAAGGAGTAATGAATTTGAGCAATCAAGAGAAAATGAAAATAGCAATAAAACAACTTGGATATTTATTACTACTTACTATTTTTAGTGTCATTTTTATTGAATATGTGTTTCGATTATCTTTCAATGAAGTCTTTCATTGGATACAAGAAGAGCCTTCTGCCTTCTTTTTAAACATTCTTTTATTTTTTAGCTTTCATTGTGTTTTCTTTGCCTTCAAGCGTTCGTGGGTATGGATTACACTTAGCGCAACATTGTTATATTTTTTAAGCATCGTCAATTATTTTAAACTATTATTTAAAGATGAAGTAATTGTCTTTCAAGATTTTTTATTATTAAAAGATATTAACGGTATTTTCACAAAATATATTGAGTTTTACCACATAATCTTATTTATTTTATATGTAGTATTGCTAGTTATTTTTTCATACTGGCTATTTAAAAAACAAAAAGGTGCTACCTATACATGGTACTTAGCTTTCTTTAGTGTACCTTTTTTCTTTTTTCTACCTGGATTAGCTGAAAGCTTCCAAGTAAAAGCAGATACAAAAGATATGACACAAAGCTACTCCAAAAATGGTTTCTTCTATTCCTTCTTTGAAACAGGTGAAGCATTAAAAGTAGACAAACCTGAAGGATATACGAAAGAAAATGTGGAAAAATTAGTGAAGCCATTAACAAAACAAGCATCCTTTAACGGAACAAATGTAAATGTTATTTTTTATCAATTAGAATCTTTCTTTGACCCATATACATTGCCAAATATAACATTTAAAGAAGATCCAATTCCATTTTTTCATGAACTACAAGAACAGTTTACAAGCGGCAACCTTCATGTTCCTGTGTTTGGAGGAACAACAGTTAATAGTGAATTAGAACTGTTAACTGGCTTTACTACACAAGGTTTTCCACCAAAAACAGTCCCTTATGTCAATTATTTGAAGGACAAGCCAATTGAATCATTGGCTCATTATTATCGAAAAAAAGGCTATACAACATATGCCATTCATAATCATGAGCAAACATTCTTTTCTCGCAACAAGGTCTATAAAAACATGGGCTTTGATTACTTTATTGGAAAAGAAGGATTCCCTAAAAAAGCATACAATGAAACAAATTGGATGAAAGATGAATTAATTGTCGATGTTATTAATGATGCAATTAAGAAAACGAAAAATAGAGATTTCATCTTCTCTGTCGGTGTTCAAACACATGGATATTATCCAAGTGTTCCTTTATATAATGAAAAAATTGAATTTGAAAGCAACCATTTATCTGAAGAAGAAAAAATTATCTTCCAAAATTACCTTCATGAAATGAATGAAGTTGATTCGGCTATCAAAAAGTTAATTGATAGTGCCAATAGTTGGGGCGAACCAACTGTGATTGTCTTTTATGGAGACCACTTACCAACACTTGGAGAACATGGTTCTTTTTATAAAAATTTAGGATTCTCTGATAAACAAAAATTCATTACGCCTTATGCCATTTGGGATAATATTGGTCTAGAAAAAAAGGATAAGGATCTAGATATAAATATGCTTAGCACCTTTTTACTGGATTCCTTACAAGAACGTGGAACGCTAATGAATCAATTTTTACGCGTGTATAAAGAAGATCCTTATTTAGTGGAGAAGCAAAGCCTTTTACAATATGATTTAATTTTTGGAAATATGTATGCCTATAAAAAAGATAAGTTCCCTTATCCAATTAAACCGATTCGATATGTACTAAATAATCCAACTATTACACATACAAAAGAAACTGAAGGCGGAACTCTCGTTTACGGAAAAAACTTCATTGAAGGAATACAAGCAACGGTAAATAATCGTCAGAAACCAATTCAATTTATTTCAACTAATCTCATATTTATTCCAGAAACAACGTTAAAAATAGATGATACACTTCAATTATTTTTAGAAGATTCCAGTGGAAATACTATTTATGAGACATCTTATGAGTATAAAAAATAGCCTTAAAGGCTATTTTTTTATAGTTTAACTTGTCAGAATACATCGTTTTTTCGTACAATAAGATGAAACTTCTATCAGTAGGGATGACTGATGGTTATTTGAATCAATTGAGTTCTTACTGGCACTTATCTTCTACTTACATTTCATTAATTTCGCTAAATATTAACGTACAAGCATTTTTGCTAGTTAGAACGAGATAAAAACATTATGGATAGTTAGGAGATTTCTTTATGGCAGATTGGATTATCGGAATTTTACTAGGACTAGTAGAAGGATTAACTGAATTCTTGCCTGTTTCTTCCACTGGGCATTTAATTCTTACTTCTACCATTATTGGCTTTGAAGGTGAAAGAGCAAAAACATTTGAAGTTGTTATTCAGCTTGGTTCTATTCTTGCTGTAGTCGTTGTATTTTGGAAACGATTATGGAGCTTAGTTGGTATTGGGAGAAAGAAAAGTGGCCCTTCTTTAAACCTTCTTCATGTGCTTATTGCCATGTTACCAGCAAGTATTATTGGACTTCTTGTTCATGATAGCATCAAAAAATATTTATTTAGCTATGAAACCGTATTGGTTGGTTTAGTAATTGGGGGTATTCTTCTTATTATCGCTGAGCGCTTTCACCCTACTATTTCTACAAAAACACTAGATGAATTAACGTATAAACAAGCATTTTATATCGGGCTTTTCCAAATTCTTTCGCTATGGCCTGGTTTTTCACGTTCTGGGTCTACTATTTCAGGTGGAATGCTTGTAGGAGCTACACGTAAAGTAGCAGCTGAATTCACCTTTATCGTCGCTGTTCCGATTATGATTTCGGCAACTGGATTAGACTTAATTAAAAGTTTGGACTTTCTTTCGGTAGCTGATTTACCATTGTTTATTTCTGGATTTGTAACAGCTTTTATCGTTGCCTTATTAGCAATAGTCGCATTTTTAAATCTTGTATCTAGAATTTCTTTATCTTACTTTGCTTATTACCGATTTTTATTAGCGATTGTTTTCTTTATTTATATGATGTAAAATTCTTCTCATATCATGAAGCAAAATTTCTAAAAAACAATTAAAAGAGTAAAAAAGCGAGGACGTATCTCTCGCTTTTTTTATTCTTGTGCAAGAATAGTTTCGGTAGAATGACATTGTTGCAACGTTTGTTCTAAAGATTGCAATGATTGTTCAATACGTTGACGATTGTCTTCTTTTTCTACTGTTTGTAGTGCACTTTGCAAAGCTTGTTTTGCTTGTTCTAATGTTCCACAACAATCTTGTACATATCCATGTGCATTTTTCTGCATAACGAATGGCCTCCCTTATATTCCTATATGTATATAGTATGGTTAAAAAACGAATGAATATGTTAGGATAAGATGTACATTTTCTTTCCAGCACAGTATAATATTCTTTCTTGGATGATGTTATGCTGTTTGCAAATACTATTACACAGATTAGAAATGCACGATTAGTTTTTTAGAAAGGGGACTCAACATGAACCATACATTAGATGAACTTGTCCAATGTGCAAAGCAATACACAAAATATGGAAAAGTAGCAGATTATATTCCCGAACTTCAGTATGCAAATAAAAAAGACTTATCTATCGCCATGATTTCACCACAAGGTGTTTTATTTAGCGCTGGCGATTTAGACAATAAATTTACATTACAAAGTATTTCAAAAATAATCACCCTAGCTCTTGTTTTAATGGAGCGTGGCGAAGATTATGTATTTGAACGAGTGGGAATGGAACCAACTGGAGATCCGTTTAACTCCATCGCTAAATTAGAAGAAATGAAACCAGCTAAACCTTTGAATCCAATGATTAATGCAGGTGCATTATCCATTACCCATATGATTAAAGGGATGAGCGTAGAAGAACGACTAAATAAATTGATCTCATTCATTCATGAACTATCAGGTAATTCATCCATTACATATAATCGAACTGTAGCCCAGTCTGAATACGAAACAGCTCATTTAAATCGAGCACTTTGTTATTATATGAAACAATACAATAACATTAATGAAGATATTGAAGAATTACTTGATCTTTACACAAAACAATGCTCAATTGAAGTAGATGTAATTGACCTTGCAAAAATCGGACTTGTCTTTGCAATGGGAGGTTTTAATCCACTAACAAATAAACGAGTGATTCCTCCTCATATCGCAAGATTGTGTAATACGTTTATGGTTACATGTGGCATGTACAATGCATCCGGTGAATTTGCAATTAAAGTGGGCATTCCAGCCAAAAGTGGTGTAGCTGGTGGTATTATGGGAGCTGTCCCTCACCGCTACGGTATCGGTGTATATGGTCCTGCTCTTGATGAGAAAGGAAATAGCATTGCAGGTCTAAAATTATTAGAAATGCTTGGTGACAAATACGACTTATCTATCTTTTAAACAAAATAGATAGGAGCTAGCATTTAAATACTTTTCAAAAAGACTATTGTCCATCTATTTAATGGCGATAGTCTTTATTTTTATTCGATTTTTTGCATAAAAATATAAAGAAACTTGTACTTATATATAATACGTGAAATTTTTGACAAACATTTGTCTTTCTTAAATAACGCTTCCATCGTGATTAAATCAACTTTTCCTAGCAATTCAGCTGTTTTTTCTATAAAATTTTATAATCTTCTATAATGACACATGTTGTTGGGTATGGTAAGATATACAAAAATATTATCTTAATAAAAGGAATAGAAAATTTAAAATTTTCAAATAATAACAGGAGGTTTACATGAAAGAGCAATTATCAAGCCGCTTTATGGTTTATCTTGTCGCTTTATCTTCTGCTGTTGGATTAGGTAATTTATGGAAATTCCCAACATTAACTGGTGAAAATGGCGGCGCAGCTTTTGTTTTTATTTACATTTTATCTACTTTTATCGTCGGAATTCCATTATTAATTTGTGAATTCACAATGGGACGAAGCACAAAATCAGATGTATCAACTGTTTTTACAAAATTACGTGCTCATAAAGCATGGAATATCGTTAGCTGGATTAGTATTCTAGCAAACTTTTTAATTCTTGTATTTTACACAGTTATTGTTGGGTGGGTATATACGTATTTACTAAAAGCGATTAAAGGTCAATTAAGCAATCCATCCCCAGAAGCTTTAGATGCTACTTTTTCTTCCATGACAAACAGCTATGGTTCATTTATAGCACAAGCATTTGTTATCATTGTAGTTGGTTTTATCTTATATAAAGGAATCGCAAAAGGAATTGAAGCAGCCCTACGTATTTTAAGCCCTATTTTCCTTGTTCTTTTAATGATTGTGTTCTTTAATTCTATTCGCTTAGATGGCTTTGGCGAAGCAATGAATTTCTTATTTAAATTTGATTTATCAGCTATTACACCAGCAGTTATTGTTTCAGCTCTTGGATTAGCATTCTTCAAGCTATCAATTGGTTCAGCTGCAATGATTACGTATGGTTCTTATTTCACAAAAGATACAGATATCCCAAAAACAGCTGTAACAGTTGCTTTTGCCGATGTTGTTGTTTCTTTACTAGCAGGAATGGCCTTATTTCCAGTTGTATTTACATTTGGATTACAGCCAACACAAGGTGCTGGACTGTTATTTAATACCGTTCCATTAGCATTCGCAAATTTACCAGGTGGAAATATTTTCACTATCGCTTTCTTTGCATTAGCCGCTATTATTGGTACAACAGCTACTGTCGCCTTATTACAAGTACAATATGCTGTTATTTGTGAGAAAGTTTCTGGTTCTAAATTATTTAAAGTAGCCTTATTAGGTGGTATTTTATTAGGTATCTCTTTCCTTACAATGTTCCCATTCTCTGTATTTGGAAATATCACTTTTGCAGGTGAAGTATTATTTGATTTTGTTGATACTGTTTCATCTGACTACTTATTACCACTTGCTGGCTTATTTATTGCTATCTTTGTCGGCTGGATAATGAAGCATACAATTATTCACGATGAACTTGGTAACAATAAAATTATTCGCGCATGGTTATTTACCGTTCGTTATATCGTTCCAATTATTGTTGTATTAGTATTTTTAAATGGAATTGGTATTATTAAATTCTAAGATTATATTACTAAAAAAGAGACTATCTATTAGTCTCTTTTTCTATTTGCTTACATGCATAAATAAGATTCTTTATTTGTTCATAACAACCTTGATTAAAAAGCTCGATAATTTTACTTCCTACTATCACACCATCACACACATTTATAAATTGCTGAACATGTTCTGGAGAAGAAATACCAAACCCTGCGAAAAGTGGTATATTTGTTTTTTCCTTCGCTTCTTTTAATAAATGAAAAATTTCTTGCTCATAAGCTTGATGCTTTCCCGTAATTCCCGTTACTGTAATCCCATAAATAAAACCTCTTGCTTCTTTTAAGATAGCATCCATTCGTTTGAGAGAACTTGTTAAAGAGATAAAGGAAATATAACAAATATCCTCTTGTTCACACACATCCAAAAAAGGCTTTCTTTCTTCAAACGGCACATCTGGTAAAATAACCCCATCTACCCCCACTTGAGAAGCAGCTGCAAAAAAATCATCTACTCCATATTGAAAAACGGGATTCACATATGTCATTAACACAATTGGAGTATCTGTAAATTGCCGAACTTCTTTTACCATTTCAAAAATAGCTCTTATTGTAATCTCTCTATTTAATGCACGTTGTCCCGCTTCCGCGATAACCGGTCCATCTGCAACAGGGTCTGAAAAAGGGATTCCTAATTCAATCACATCTACACCACATTGATCGAGATAACGAATTTGGTTTTTCGTTTCTTCTACGCCATGTTCTCCTACCATTAAATACGCAACAAAGGCCTTTTCTTTTTTCTTTTTTAACATGGTTAAATGTTGTTCTAATCGATTCATTTTTCACACCCCAATACAGTTTGTAAATCTTTATCTCCTCGGCCAGATAAACATACAACGATTGTTTCATCCTTGTTTTTTTCACTGGCTAATTTTCCTGCAAAGGCAATGGCATGAGCACTTTCTAAAGCCGGTAAAATCCCTTCTGTTTTTGCTAAGAGATGAAAACCTGCTAACGCCTCTTCATCGGTTATACTTTCATAGCGAACACGACCAATTTCTTTTAAATAACTATGTTCTGGCCCCACACCTGGATAATCCAATCCTGCTGAAATCGAATGGGCTTGCTGAACTTGCCCATCTTCATTTTGTAAAAGATGCATTTTGGCTCCGTGTAAAATACCAATGCTTCCTTTTGTTAACGTAGCTGCATGTTCCTTTGTATCTATCCCTTTTCCTCCTGCTTCTACTCCATATAAAGCAACGTTGTCTTCTAAAAAAGGATGAAACATACCTATTGCATTGCTTCCCCCGCCAACACAGGCAACAATGTGTTCTGGTAATTTCCCAATTATAATAAGGCTTTGTATCTTCGTTTCTTTCCCAATAATACTTTGAAAGTCTCGAACCATCTTTGGATATGGATGTGGTCCCATAACAGAGCCTAAGATATAATGGGTATCTCGAACATTTGTCACCCAATATTTCATTGCTTCATTTACAGCATCCTTTAATGTTTTACTTCCTGATGTCACGCTTACAACCTTCGCACCGAGACATTTCATTCGATAAACATTGCTTTCTTGTCTTCTAATATCTTCTTCTCCCATAAAAACAACACATTCTAAGCCAAGTAAGGCACAAATTGTTGCTGTTGCCACCCCATGTTGTCCTGCCCCTGTTTCTGCAACAATTTTCTGTTTGCCCATTCTCTTTGCTAATAGCCCTTGTCCTAACGTATTGTTAATTTTATGAGCCCCTGTATGATTTAAATCTTCTCGTTTTAAATAAATGGTTGCTCCACCAAAATGATTACTTAATCGAGTGGCTTTATATAACGGTGTTTCTCTCCCTACGTAATGTCTTAAATAATACTGGTATTCTTGTTGAAAAGTGTCATCTTTCATCGCAAGCGTATATGCTTCTTCTAGTTCCACAATTGCTTCCATCAATGTCTCTGGTACAAATCGACCACCATACTCACCGAAATAGCCATTTTCATTTGGTAATACTGATTTATTCATCTCATCGCTCCCTTTGCTTTTTTTATAAATTGTCGCATTTCATGTCTATCCTTTTGACCATTTCGCTCTACCCCACTTGAAACATCAACCATATAAGGATGTGCTACTTGAATCGCCTCTGTCACATTCCCTTTGTTTAATCCACCTGCTAAAATTATTTTCTTTGTTATGTTTCTTTTTTTTAGCAAATCCCAATTAAATAGGGTTCCATTTCCGCCATATTGCTTTCCTCTTGGACTATCAAAAAGAACATATTCACTTGGAAAGCATAGTGCCCTCTCAATGTCTTGTTCCTTTGTCACTGAAAAAGCTTTGATTGTTGGTAGTTTTAATTTCCAAACATATTGTTCATCTTCGTCTCCATGTAATTGCACATAATCCAATAAACAACTGTCATAAATATGCTGAACTGTCTCGATTTCTTCATTTACAAACACACCAATTTTTAATATATTCATTGGGATATTAGTTGTAATATACTTTGCTTCATCTGGCGTGATTTTTCGTTTACTTTGCGCAAACACAAATCCTAATGCATCAACTCCATCTTGACAGGCGTAGGTAGCCGTTTGTAAATCCGTAATGCCACAAATCTTTACCTTCATACACGTAACTCCCTAATGACACGCCCATAATCAACTGCTTTCATTAGTGCTTCCCCTACTAATATCCCTTGTACGCCACATTCTTTTACAAACTGAGCATCTTGTTTATTACTAATGCCACTTTCAGAAATAATCACAACATCCTTATCTAATTTCTTTACCTTCTCCACTAAAAAAGCTGTCGTTTGCAAATCAACTGTAAATGTTTTTAAATCTCGATTGTTAATGCCAATTATTTTCGGTTGAATTGTAAAGGCTCGATTTAATTCTTCTTCATTATGAACTTCTACAATTACTTCTAAATCACGAGAAACCCCATATTCATACAACCTTTGGTATTGTTCTGTCGTGAGGATAGCGATAATAAGTAAAATAACAGAGGCTCCATTACTTTTGGCCTTATCAATTTGAATAGGTGAAAGAATAAAATCTTTGCATAACAATGGCACTTTTACTTCTTTAGAAACAATGTGTAAATCCTCAAAAGAGCCTTTAAAAAATTTGCTATCTGTTAAAATGGAAATACAAGCAACACCATTTTCTTCATAATTTTTTGCCCTAGCGATAACATTACCTTCATTTAATAACAGGCCTTTTGATGGTGAATATCGCTTAATTTCACCAATAACGCCTAATGTCGTTCCTGTCTTTAATGTTTCATATAAAGAAACTCGTTTCATCTCCGCCTCCATTTTTTCAATTTCTTCACGCTTTGCTGATAAGATCATTTCTAAAAAGGTCATCTTTCCCCATCCCCTCTCGACTACTTCTTACATAATTGTATAAACTAGTTAACGCCTTCTTCTCTTTAATCGTTTCCTTTGCCAATTCAATTCCTTCTTCAATTGTTGAAACAAACTCTCCTGCATATAAACATAATCCACTATTTAATAACACAGTCTCATAATAAGCATTTTGTTCTCCTCTTAAAACAGACAACATAATATCTTTATTTCTTAAACTATCTGCCCCAACTATTTCTTCAATCCCCCGTCTTTTAAAACCAAATTGCCTTGGATCTATTTGTTCAAATGTAATTGTTTCTTTTGTCACAATTGCCATATCCGTCACCCCTGCCAAGGTTGCTTCATCTACACCTGGTGAACCATGAAGAACAATGGCCTTTTTTCGGCCAAGCTTTTGTAATAACTGTGCCGTTTCGTGAATCATTTCTTTTTGAAAAACCCCAACTAACTGATGAGTAAGCTTCATTGGATTGGCAAGAGGTCCTAGCGTATTAAAAGCTGTAACAATCCCTAATTCTTTTCGTATTCGACCAATTCTCCCTAGTTTCGGATGAACATGTTGAGCAAATAAAAAGGTAATACCATTTGTATATAATTGATTAGCTAATTGTTCCGGTGTGCCATGAATATTGGCTCCAAGTGCTTGAAGAACATCCGCACTTCCACTTTTACTCGTAATGGATCGATTTCCATGTTTTGCCACCGTCATGCCTGCCCCGCTACAAACAAAAGCTGTTGTTGTACTAACATTAAATGTTTTTAATCCATCTCCTCCTGTACCACAATTATCAAATAAGAAATCTCCCTCATACGGAATTAGAAGAACATTATCTTGTAGTGCATGTAAAATGCCGGCTAATTCTTCTATTCTCTCTCCCTTTGTTCGCAATCCCATTAAAAAAGCAGCAATCTCTCCATCTGTAGAGGCATCCTTTAAAACGATATTCATCGTTTCATAACTTTCTTTCTCACTTAACGGTTGTCGATGAGCTAATTTTGTTAATACGTTTCGCATCCTTATATACCCCCTCGATAAAATTACGAATTAATACAGAACCATATGCTGTCAAAAATGATTCCGGATGAAATTGTACCCCATACACCTCATACTCCCGATGTTTGATTGCCATAATTTCATTATCATCTTCCGAAACCGCTAAAATATCCAAGCAATTTGGCAATTCCTCTCTTGTTGCAATAAGCGAATGATATCGCATTACTTGAATGGATGAAGGAATTTCATAAAATAAGGAATCTTGATTGTGCGTAATCGTTGATGTTTTTCCATGCTTAATTGTCTTTGCATGTGTAATTTGACCACCATATGCCTCTACAATACTTTGATGGCCTAAACAAATCCCCAAAATGGGGATAAAACCGCTATACCTTTGAATAACTTCAATGACATATCCAGCCTCTTTTGGTGTTCCTGGTCCTGGTGAAACAACAATAACTGAATATTCAGTTAAATCTCCTTGTAAAAGTGGACTATCATTTCGAATTACTGTTACATCGTCATAACTTGCTAGCAATTGATACAAGTTATACGTAAAGGAATCGTAATTATCGATTAACAAAATCATTTTGCCCTACCTCCACCAACGCCTTTGCTTTATGAATCGTTTCTTCATATTCTTTTTTGCCAATGGAATCTAAAACAATGCCTGCACCTGCTTGCACATATGCTTTTTTATCTTTGACAACAATCGTTCGAATCGTCAATGCCATATCCATATTACCTGTTGCCGATAAGTATCCTACTGCTCCGCTATATATTCCTCGACGTTCTTCCTCTAATTCATTAATCAATTGCATTGCTCGTATTTTTGGCGCTCCAGATACCGTTCCAGCTGGTAAACATGCTTTTAACACATCAAGCATTGTACATTCTTTCTTTAATTGTCCTGTTACTTCTGATACTAAATGCATCACACTTCGATAGCGTTCTACATCTAAAAATCGATTCACTGTGACAGATCCAATCTCACATACTTTTCCAATATCATTCCTACCTAAATCAAGTAACATATAATGTTCAGCTAATTCTTTTTCATCTTTTCTTAATACATTTTCTTGTTCCTTATCTTCTAGCTCTGTTATTTTTCTCGGTGCAGTTCCAGCAATGGGATTTGTTTTGACAATATCTTTTTGAACACTTACTAAGCTTTCTGGTGATGTGCCAATAAGTTGATATGCTTCAAAATCCAAATAATACATATATGGAGATGGATTATGGTGACGAAGTGCGTCATATAACGCCACCGTATTTCCTTGAAAATCAAACTGAAATCGTTGGGATAAAACAAGCTGAAAAATATCTCCACGAAGAATATGTTCTTTTGCTTTTTCTACTTTCTTAATAAACACCTCTTCTGTCATATTGGCTTGTTTATTGGTCATTTGAAAGGCTTGTTTTTTTATATGCAATGAAAAGATTTCTTTACTTATTTGCTCACATCGCTTATATCCTTTATAGCGATACCCTACCTCTTTTACATTGTCATACACATAAATATCATCGTACAAAAAAAGATGGGCATCTGGTGTAGCTACTATTTTAGGCAAGGAAGTGCCAATTTGTTCATGTTGTCGAATAATATCATAGCCAATAAATCCAACGGCTCCTCCAACAAAAGGAACTTCATCCTCATCCTCCATAATAGGTATATACTCTTTTATAACTTCTAAAAAAGGTGCTGTATATTCCTTCACCTCTTTTCCAATCTTCACAATTGTTTTATGTTCATAACCGATAATTTCGCCATACGGTTCATATCCTAAAAAGGTAAAGCGTCCTTTATCTACCTGTTTATCTCCACTTTCTAATAAAAACACCTTCTCACTCCCCTTTGTTTTTTCTTGAAAAATAAAAAAGTCCTCTACACACAAAAAATGCATGTAGAGGACGATATATGTACCGTGTTGCCACCTCAATTGGAAAGATGAAATTTCCCACTCTAAGATACTTGAAACAACTGTTTCGTCATATCCGCATCCTTTTAACGGTGGAAATCCGTAGCGCCTACTTAGCTGTTCAGCTACTCTCTCGTAAGTCCATTCAGATTATTTTATCGTACTAGCTCTCAGCACCGCTAGCTCTCTGTAACGTATCCAATAATCATACTACTCTTACTCATCAATTTACATCATTTAATTGCCTTTTATTGTATCTTAGCTAAATAAAAAAAGGCAATTTTTTTCGTTCGACAAAATTAGACGTTTATTTTTTGTTATATAAAGATAAAAAGCTTCTTTTCTATCATTGTAATCTTTTGTTAGTATATTAAATTATTTAGTTAGCGTTGATATATTATTATATTCTAAACTTAAACCATTAACTATATTTTCAATTTCTTTAATAATGTCGTTGAATTACCTAGCTTTGTATATAATGTTTCTTCTTTTTCCAACACTTCATCTTCCAATCAATAAAATCGCCACAATATGCAAAACGAGTTTTTTCATTTTCTCCCTCCTACTTTACCCTCTTTCTCGATAAGTAAGGATTTTATTAATCCTTCAAAATGTATAGGTATATTCATTATATGCACATAAGCATATCCCCCTTGTTCGACTAGTCGATGCGTTATGAATCATCCTAAGAGAAAAAGAAATAATACTTTTTTATAAGATATTAACTATTATGGAGAATTTCCCCTTGATTCTTCCATAACTAATAGAAGGTGTATGTAGAAACCTTATCTAAAATCTTCTTTTCATAGTTCAACATACTCCCTATACACTGAGCAGTTGTCACTTACTTTTAAACTATTAATAGGAAATTTTTCATTCTTGAAATAAACAAGTAATCATGATACGATGATAAAAATGATAATCATTTTCAATTAGAAGTGAGGGATGCACTATGAACTTACAACAATTAAAATCTGGGAATTCAGCTACAATTACATCATTAAATAATATAGATAGCATATTAAAAAAACGATTAATTGCATTCGGACTTACAGAAGGTTGTCAAGTTTGCCTTTGTCAAAAAACATTTTTCGGTGGACCTTGTATTATTGAGTGCAAAGGACAAAAGTTAAGTTTACGAAAGTGCGATGCACAATTAATTGAGGTGGCACCTCAATGAAAACTGTAGCTTTACTAGGCAATCCAAACACGGGAAAAACCTCTTTATTTAATACACTAACAAACTCTTATGCCTATGTTGGAAATTGGAGCGGTGTAACGGTCGAAAAAAAGGTTGGGACTCTTGTAAATAAAGACGGAAAAATCATTGACCTTCCTGGTATATACGACATTACTCCACTTTCTAAAGAAGAAAACATTGTAACAAACTTCTTGATACATGATGAATATAATACAATTTTAAATATTTTAGATGCATCTTTATTATCACGTAACCTTCAATTAACCATTCAATTATTAGAATTAGGAAAGCCCATGACAATTGCCTTAAACATGATGGATGTAGCAAAAAGACGTGGGTTATCTATTGATACAGATAAATTAAGCAATTTATTACACGTTCCTGTTATCCCGGTAATTGCAAGAACAGGTAAGGGAACAGATAAATTAATTGAATCATTCGATCAACCAATTCCAACTCATTCTTTTTCACTAGACTATGGGATAGAAATGGAAGATTGTATTGAGGACATATGTGACATATTGAGCAATGAATACGACTCTTTATCTAGATGGATCGCTATCCAAGTTTTACTTGAGAACAACGCTATTATAAAAGAACTAGAAGAAAAAGAATACTATACAACAATTCTTAACTTTGTGCGTACATTGCAAGATACAATGAAGAAACCTTTAGCACAGCACATTTATGCAACGAGACAGGCTTATATTGATACCGTTATTAACGAATGTGTAACAACAAATTCTTCAGCACAAAAAAATTGGTCTGAACGATTAGATAAACTTTTTACACATCCATTTTTTGGTTTGCCAATCTTTTTTTTCTTAATGTATCTTATTTTTCAGACGACATTTAAATGGGTTGGTACACCTCTTTCGGACATGCTTGATGCCTTTATAACAGGACCGTTTACAACAGCTGTAGAGTCCCTTTTACAAACCGTTCATGCCTCCGATACGTTACAAGCACTTATATTAGATGGCATTATTTCCGGTGTTGGTGGGGTACTTGTATTTGTACCGCAAATTTTCGTATTGTTCTTCTTTATCTCATTACTAGAAGATAGCGGATATATGTCTCGAATTGCCATTGTCATGGATCGGATTATGGAATTTTTCGGCTTAAACGGAAAAGCTTTCATTCCAATGATCGTTAGTTTTGGCTGTAATGTGCCAGGTATTATGACTGCACGAACAATTGAACAAGAAAAAGATCGCCTATTAACGATTCTTGTTGCACCATTTATGTCATGTTCTGCACGGTTACCAGTATATGCTTTATTTGCAGGTGCATTCTTTGCCAAAAATCAATCGCTCGTTATTTTATCTTTATATATACTAGGAATTGTATTAGCTTTAATTGTTACAAAAATCTTATCTTTAACACTCTTGAAAAAGGACAAGTCTATTTTTATTATCGAACTTCCCCCATACCGCATTCCACAGGGGAAAACATTATGGCGTAGTACATGGGAAAAGGGAAAAGGATTTATTCGCAAAGCGGGAACTATTATTTTTGCAGGATCTGTTTTAATTTGGTTATTAACATACCTTGGACCAGGTGGCATTAATGTAGATATGAACGAAAGTTTCCTTGCAAAAATTGGTGGCGTAATTGCCCCTATTTTTACACCACTTGGATTTGGTACTTGGGAAGCTTCTGCTTCATTATTAACTGGATTTTTAGCAAAAGAAGTTGTCGTTTCATCCATGAGTATTATTTATGGCGTTACAGAAGGTGCATTAGGAACGACAATTGCTAGTGCATTTACACCTTTATCTGCTTATGCATTTTTAACATTTGTCTTACTTTACGTTCCTTGTTTAGCTACGGTAGCTGTTATTCGTAGAGAAACGGCTTCGCTAAAATGGACTATTTTTAGTGTAATATATCCATTAGTCACAGCATATGTTGTCGCATTACTTGTCTATACAATTGGAAATATCCTTTTTTAGTTAAACATTATCGATAAAAAGAAAGCAGGGAAAATGGGATGGTTAGTATCATCATTGTTGTTGGTATTGTCATTTTTGCAATGTATCTTTTGTATAAAACAATAAAAAAACAAAAAGCTGGAAAATGTAGTAGTTGTCACGTGGAAGCTTCTTGTTCAAAACAAGCTTGTACAGTAGATTGGAATAAAACGATTTCTGAAGCCACAAAAAAAGGCTGACCATAATTGGTCAGCCTTTTTATTATGGCAGTGGATATCCTTGAGCAGCAATAAAGATTTCATACCATTGTTCACGTGTTAACGTAACCTTTAATGAATCAACAGCTTTTTGTACACGCTCAATTTTACCTGAGCCGACGATTGGCATCATGCCAACTGGATGCATATTTAACCATGCATAAGCAATTGTATCAATATCTACACCATGAGACGCTGCAATTTTAGCTAGTACACCACGAACGCGAACCGCATCTTCTCCTTCATCTGTGAATAAACGACCGCCAGCTAGTGGTGACCAAATCATTGGTTTTACTTTATACTGAGCTAACCATTCCATCACACCGTTTTGGAAATGTTCTAAGCATAAAGGTGATACTTCAATTTGATTTGTAACAATCGATTCATCTAAATAAGCTTGTAGCATATTTAATTGAGGAACTGTAAAATTAGAAACACCAAAATGTCTTACTTTTCCTTCTTGCTTTAACTGTTGAAATGCAGAAGCAACATCTTCTGGATTCATTAATGGATCGACACGGTGAATTAAAACAACATCTAATTGATCCGTATGGAAATTTTGTAAAGATGTTTCTACACTTTTAATAATATGTTCTTTTGTTGTATTGTAATGATTCATCGTATATTGAGGACGATTTGGAGATACAAGAGAAATACCACATTTTGTGACAATTTCAATTTGATCACGTAATGCAGGCTTTTCCTTTAATGCCTCCCCAAAAATTTGCTCACACGTATAACTTCCATAAATATCTGCATGGTCAAAAGTTGTAATACCCATTTCGATACATTTCTCAATAAAATCAATACATTGTGCTGTAGAAAAATCCCATGATTCTAAACGCCACATACCATGAATTATTTTTGAAAAGGATAAATCATCTCGAAGTTGAATTCGTTCCATTTATGTATCACCTCATAATTATTATCTTTCTCTAAATTATGACATCGTTTTCAATAAGTGTCTAGGGAAAATTATCGTACAATATAATTCGATTGTTTATCCCATTATCCTATTTTAACAATTAATTGGTATTTTTTTTAATTTCACTAATATATATGATAAAGTGGATGCTCTCATATGACGTTTATCCGCCGTAAACGCATATACACCAATAAACCGTGCTACAACTAGCACGGCATTTTTTATTTCTATAACCTTGGATCATTCCAAAAATTTAATGGAAAATGATTATACTCCCTATACACTTCAAATGTATATCCCTTCTTCTTAATCATTTCAATAATTTCTGGAAGAACAGATAACGTTGCTGGTCGATCATGAATAAGAATGACTTCCATTTTATTTGTTAATTGCCCTTCTATTTCTTTTAAAATTTCTTCTGGATCATCCTGATGTCGCCAATCTGAAGAGTCTATTGTCCAATCCCACATTTTCAAATGGGCATTAACTGCTTCATCTCGTAACGCTTTTGTCATTCCTGATATTGAACCATATGGAGAACGAAATAAAACAGGGCTATACCCTAATATTCGTTTTAATAATCGTTGCTCCGTTTTCATTTCTTTAATTATTTCTCCCTCACTGTATAGCTTTTTATAATCATGTGTCATGGAATGAAGACCAATGTAATGTCCTTCTCTTTTCATTCGCTTTATTACCTTTTCATTTCCGCTTATATTAGAACCAATTAAGAAAAAAGTTGCCTTCACCCCATAGCGCTTAAGAACATCTAAAAATTTAGGCGTTTGAAGAGTAGGACCATCATCAATCGTTAAATACACGATTTTTTTCTCTTTTTCATCATACGTTGTATTTGGATTGCTTTCTTGATAATACTCCTGATTAAACACCTTCTCTCCCCTATTTTCATTGCTCAATATTGGATTCATTAATGTAAAAAAGAGACTAAAAATTGCTAACCATTTCAATCTATTCCCCACCATTCTCAACTATCTTCTCTATTAGTATGAAATAAAAGTCGTTATTTCATTTATGAAGAACAAGAAAAAGTAAATTACACAAACTTCCTTTAAATTTGGTATACTAATCATAATGATATTTATGAAAGGAATGACTATATGATTTGTCCACACTGTCAAACACAACTAAATGAAGAACAGCGCTATTGTCCAAAATGTGGAACAGAGGTACAAGATACAAAGGTGGAGAAAAAAGAAGAAGAACAAGATTTTATGAAAGAAAATGAACTAGAAGAACATACCGTACTAGAAGACATTGAAAAAGATCCATTAATCATTGAACCAACATTAAACAATGATGAACAACCAGTAATTCTTGATACTTCTAATTCAGCATCCTTAGATGAAGAAAAAGAAAATACTGTGAAAATATATACAACTTCCTTTTTCAATTATATAAAACAAGGATTAAAGGCACCATTTACATCTACAATCAGTGTAACAGAAAAAGAATTTCCATTTTCACTTACATTATTTCTTTTAACAATCCTTATCCTTCCTTGTACGATTTATTTATTCTTTAGTCAACTTCTACATACAACAGGTATCTTTTATCTTGATACGCTTATGTCTTTATTGCCTTTTTGGAAAACAACGACTGCGATCTTTTTCATTGTAGTCTTTATACAAGTATCTTTTATCTTGCTTTTTATCGGTATTGTGAAAATACAACGTAGTAAAACAACTGTAAAGCTATTATTTATTCGATATATGCATATTAGCATGCTAAGCTTAATTGGCTATATAATTGGGTTCTTTCTTGCATTTATAAACAGTCCTCTTGCCATTTTACTTATTTTAGGCTGCTGGCTGTTTCAAATCATTGTTGTGTCACTTCTATTCTTCATTGAACGTCGTGAAAACAACACCTTAATTGACCCTGTATATAATGTTCTTTTATTCCTATTAGGCATTTATTTTATTGCATCTGTTATTCTTCCAGCTCTTATTATAAGCTAAAGAAAACCCGAACCTCTTCTTTAATCTGATAGGTTCGGGTTTTCTTTTTATTCCAACTAACCTTAAAATTTGTTCATCAAACGTTTAGTAATAAAGAAAAAAATCCAATAATGAAAGTTTTTCTTTATCCTTGATGAACAAAACATTGAACACGTTCATTCTCTGCTCGTTCTGTAATGCACACTTCTTTCAAATTCAACTGATATTGACAATGCGTAAATAAACGAATCGATTGTAAGCCATACATAAGTTCCATAATATAAATTGGGCTATTAGACTGTACTGTACATTTTACATTTCCATTTACAACGTAGTGATCATTCTTAACAGGTAAGTCACCAATTGATAAACATACTTTTATTGCGTTCTTTTTGTCCTTTGTGGAGTCTTTCTCCACATCTTCAATTCGTCCACGTGAAACGCGTCCCATCGCTACATTCAGCAAATATACTAATAACTTATTTGCATTAACTGGTAGCTTTTCTGTTTCAATTAAGAATTCAAGTTGCATACAGATATGTCCCCCCGCCAAAGCAAAAGCGCTTTCATTTTGTTATACATTACACATACTTGTCTACACTATCATAAACAAGTAACACTCGAAATGTAATAAGTGTTAACTTAAGGTCATTTTACCATATTTTCAGATAGTATCTCCACTCAGAGCCATTGCAAATTCAAATTATCTCTCACTCATCATATTATATGTTAAAAAAAAATAAAATTTTACATAAAAGAATTGAGAAGAAATATGGAAAAGAATCTTACTAATAGTGATATTTTCATTTCTCTTTTAATTTCTTCTTTTTAAATAAATATTTTCACTCCATAGAACAAAAATAAAGGCTGTCCCGCTAATAGGACAGCCTTTACTTATTTATACATTTACTTTTAAGCTTACTAAAAAACGTTGAATACGTTTTGTTGCTTCTACTAATTGATCAATTCCTGTTGCATAGGAACAACGAATGTAACCTTCCCCACATTCTCCAAATACAGAACCTGGAACAACGGCTACTCGCTCTTGTCTCAATAATTGTTCAGCAAATTCATCCGATGTTAAACCTGTTTCTTTAATACATGGGAAGACATAGAAAGCCCCACCTGGTAATGGACAAGCTAATCCCATTTCTTCAAACGCACTCGTTATGAAATTTCGTCTTTGCTTATAGCTACGTCTCATTTCTTTAACGGCAGCGTCACCATGTTGTAATGCCTCTAAAGCTGCATATTGAGACATGGTTGGTGCAGACATAATGCTATATTGATGAATTTTTAACATATACGAAATTAATTCTGCTGGGGCACATAAAATTCCTAAGCGCCAACCAGTCATAGCAAACGTTTTAGAAAAACCAGAAATTAAAATCGTATGTTCTTTCATTCCTTCAATGGCTGCAAAACTTGTATAGTCTTCATCGTATACCAACTCTGCATAAATTTCATCACTAATAACTAATAAATTATGCTTTGTCACTAAAGAAGCAATTTCTTCTAATTCTTCTTTCGTTAAAAGCGCTCCTGTTGGATTATTCGGATTACAAAGTAAAATAGCTTTTGTTTTTTCTGTGATAGCGCTCATAATTTGTGTACCTGTTACTTTAAAATCATTTTCTCCTGTTGCAGAAACAATAACAGGTACTCCACCAGCCATTGTGATTAATGGCGCATAGGCAACGAAGCACGGTTCAATAATAATGACTTCATCACCTGGATTTAAAATTGCCCGTAAGGCAATATCAATCCCTTGGCTTGCACCTACTGTTAAAATCACTTCATCTTCTGGATTATACGTAACTTGAAATTTATCAAATAAATATTTCGAAACTTCTTGACGCAATTCAAGTAACCCTGCATTTGATGTATATGCAGTATAGCCTTGTTCAAGTGAATAAATACACGCTTCTCTTACACTCCATGGTGTGACAAAATCAGGCTCACCTACACCTAAAGAAATGACATTTTCCATACTTGATGCTAAATCAAAAAATTTACGAATTCCTGATGGTTTAAGCGAAAGTGCCGCTTCTGAAAGTTGGTATTTCATTACGGAAGCACCACCATTCGTTTATCATCCGGTTGTTTATGATAAACAATTCGATCATGCTTATATCGTTTTAAAATAAAGTGAGTCGTTGTAGATAATACAGAATCTAATGTGGATAGTTTTTGAGAAACAAATTGGGCGATTTCTGTCATCGTTTTTCCTTCTATAACAATCGATAAATCATATGTACCAGACATTAAATAAACAGAGTCTACTTCTGGATAACGATAAATTTTTTCCGCAATTTCATCAAAGCCAACACCACGCTTTGGTGTTACTTTTACATCAATCATTGCTGTAATCGTTTCTGTTGCTGGTGTTTTTCCCCAGTCGATTAATGTAATGTAACGAAGAATAACATTGTCATCCTCTAATTTTTTCATCATTGCTTGTACTTCTTCAACCGTTACACCGACCATTTTTGCTAATACATCATCACTTAATCTACCGTTTTGTTCTAAACATTGTAGCAGTGACAATTCTTGTTCCGTTATTGCCATTTTTACTCCCACCTTTATTTATTATCATTTAGATTCTAACAATATTTTATTATAGTAACAAGAAAAAACTAGTCATTTACCTAGGAAAAGTCCTTGCTCGTTTTCAAAACCATCTCCATATACTACTTTAGAATCGATAATAATTCAGATTGGAGGTGAAAAAATGTATCCTTATTACACACCTTATGAAACTGAACAACAAATTGATCCAAACGATCAACGCTTCTTATTTTTTCCTCTTCTTTTTGCAGCTGGTTTAGCCGGAGCTGCCTGGGGAGGAGGATGGGGTTGGGGTTGGGGAAGACCACGCCCATGCTGCTACCCATACGGAGGCTATTACCCTTATGGTTATGGATATGGTTATGGATATCCATATGCAACACCTTATGGTTATTATTAAATCGTAAATGAATAAAACAATAAAAAGCCATGCTTTCATGGCTTTCGCTGTTTCTGATATATCATTAACGTTTGTCTATCTACAAATCCCAATTCTTCATACAGTTTTTTCCCTACATTCCCTGCATAGACATTTAGCTGGATATCTGTGTAACCTCTTTTAAGTAACTCCTCAATTGCTGTATTCATTAACAAACGTCCTATTCCTTGACGGCGATATAATGGCAAAACAAACATCTCATATAAAAAGCCTCTTTCACTTCCATCCATTGGATCTACATTTTTACCAAACAAAATCCATCCTACCATTTCTCCTTCTCTTTCCTCTACTAAATAATGTGCCCATCCATTTGTAATATACATATTTACTAACTCTTCATATTTATCTAGGTTCATTCCATACTGATTATTTTTTTGAGTAAACAACTGCTTGCTATAATAACGAATAATTGGCATATCCCATTCATTAGCCCACCTTAGCATATCTATCCCCCCTAAGAAAATATATGAACAAAAAAAGAAAGTTTGACAGTTCTGCCAAACTTTCTTTTACAATCTCGCTACATAAACTTTTCATATAATAAAAACAAGCCTGATAGCCCAACTAATACATAAATTGTTTTTTCTAGTGCTGGTACTTTAGAGAATAATGCAGATACGAGATTATAGTTAAAAGCAAATAATAACCAATTCAGAGCACCAACAACAACCAAGAAAAATGCAATCCAACTAATTACTTCCATTGATCTTCTCCTCCTTTTTCAAGTGTAACTTACACTACCATCTTATTCATTTATGACAAAAGGATGACATATTCACAACAAAATGATGACAGCATATTTTTCTTTTTTCCTCCATATATATGGATATGACGTTTTTACGGAAAGGAGGATGGTTATGATCCTCATCTTTGCAATTTATTTTATCTACTTCTTATTATTTCAACTAGCACTCTCCTCAACAAAAGAAGGACCTAAACGCACTTCTATCGTGGAAGCATTAACAACTACACTTGGTACTGCTTTTGGAATTTTTATTATGCAATTACCTTTACTAGTCGTTATATGGATTGGTTTATTTTTTACACCTTCCTTCATTCCATCACTTTCTTTTTTTTCTTTGATACAAATTCTTTTTTTATTTTCTAGTATTCTCTTTTTATATGAAGTAACGATTGAACAATTTATCATCCGTATTATTCAATTATTTACAACCTCACATACCTCTTTTCTCTTAATGCTTTTTCAATTTTTTATTAATATATGGGTTTTCTTTTTTTGTGTTTTCTATTTTACGCCTGCATCTCCTTGGCCAATTTTAACAATCATTATTGTGAGTGGCATCGATGCATGGATTAACTATTTTTTTGATGAATTAACAGATTAGCACGCTTTTCTCAATCCTCTCTTGTAAGAGGTACTTGAAAAAAGAAGAAGAGCATTGTCCCTTTTCAATCTATTTGTTACACTATGAAAATATAAAAGAAAACGTTCATTCATGAGCAGACTGCTTTCCTTCTCACTGATCGTTCGTTGAACAAATTAGCTTCTTACTGACACTTATACGTTGTTAAATGTAAATCTACTACGTTAAAGTTAGTGTCAATTTGAGCTAAATAAATACATATTTGGGGGATTTACAATGATGAAAAAATGCTTTACCTTACTAGCCTCTTTTCTCTTTTTCATTGGCATCATGTCATCAGTTGCAAAAGCAGATACAGTGGTTGGTCAAAATATCTATACCTTTGGAGAAGACTTAACAAAAGAACAACGTACTGCATTGCTGAAGGAAATGGAGTATAAAGACGGCGAGACAATTATTACTGTATCCAATAAAGAAGAACATACGTATTTAGGAGGCGTTATCCCAGCAGCACAAATTGGGACAAAAGCTCTTTCTTCTAGTAAAATTACAATGAAAGAGAATAAAACAGGAATTATCGTAATTACCAAAAATATCAATTGGGTAACACCAAAAATGTATACAAACGCCCTCGTTACTGCTGGTGTGAAGGATGCCGAAGTATATGTTACAGCCCCACTTAACGTATCTGGAACAGCTGCTTTAACTGGTTTAATGAAGGCATATGAGTTATCATCTGGAAAAGAAATTGATGACGCTACAAAAAAAGTAGCAAATGAAGAAATGGTCACAACTGCTAAACTAGGTAGTGAAATTGGAGATGAGAAAGCCAACAACCTTGTTACAAATATTAAAGAACGAATGGCCCAAGAAGAACCAACTACAGAAAAGGAAATTCATGGGATTGTTACAGATGTAGCAAAGGATTTATCTATTCAACTTGATCAAGAAACAGAAACAAAATTAGTTGCTTTATTTCAAAAAATGCAGGAAGCAAACGTAGATTGGGACAACATTAAAGAACAAATTGACATTGCAAAAAAAGAATGGGGCGATTCATTCCAAGAAGCAAGCCAAGGCTTCTTTGACAAATTAATGACGTCCATCGAAGGTTTTTTTGATAAAATTTGGGACTTTTTGGGCAGTATTATTACAAAATTAAAAGATTTATTTGCTTAATAAACAAAAAAGGCTACAACCATTGTTGTAGTCCTTTTTATTTATACTATTTCTATTCAACTACTTTTTGCTCCTCTTTAGATGCTATTTTTTTATAACCATCATCAATAAAGTCAAGCTTCCCAGTAGCAGGATCAATGACCAAGCCGTGTACAGGAACATCTTTCGGGAAAAGAGGATGATTTCGAATAATGTCTGTTGAATGCATTACGCTATCTTCAACACGGTCAAACCCATGAAGCCATTTATTTAAATCTACGCCTCCATATGTTAATGTTTTAATGTCTCTCTCTGTTACACCACGACTTAACATATGCTCAATAACGTTTTCTGCCTTTATATTCGCCATCCCACAATCATGATGTCCAATCACACATACTTCATCTGCATTAAGTTCATAAACAGCAACTAGTAAACTTCGCATTACCGCTCCAAATGGATGAGAAACGAGAGCTCCAGCTATTTTTACAATCTTCACATCACCATTTGCAATATTCATTGCTTTTGGTAGCAATTCTACTAATCTTGTATCCATACAAGAAAGAATAACCATACGCTTTCCTGGATACTTGCTCGCCTCGTATTTTTTATAATCCCCATTTTTAACAAACGTTTCATTGTATGTAAGAATATCGTTAATTAATGTCATACATACCCTCTCCTTCATATTCCTATTACGGAATAGTTTACCCTTTTCTCGGCTGATGTCAATAAATTTGTAAACAAAGAAAAACCGTTAAATGTCATTTAACGGCTTTTTCTAATTTTGATTTTGCATAGGCAAGCTGTTTTGTTACTTGCTCCATTCCTGTTGCTCCTTCGCTATTTCTTGCGTTAACAACATTTTCTGGCTTTAATACATCATAAATATCCATATCAAAAAAAGCACTAAAATCCTTGTATTCCTTTATCGTTAATTGTTGTAAATAACATTTTTTCCTAATTGCATATAATACGAGACGGCCTGTAATTTCATGAGCCTGACGGAACGGTACCCCTTTAGCTGCTAAATAATCAGCCACATCTGTTGCATTGCTATAATCTTCTGTAACTGCTTCATACATATGATCTTTCTTTACTGTCATTGTTTCAATTAATGGTGCGACAATTTCCAATGTCATCGTTACCGTTTGAACTGTATCAAACATTCCTTCTTTGTCTTCTTGTAAATCTTTATTGTACGCAAGTGGTAATCCTTTTAATACAGTTAATAATCCAAATAAATTTCCAAATACACGACCACTTTTCCCACGAATCAACTCTGGCACATCTGGATTTTTCTTTTGAGGCATCATACTTGAACCTGTGCAAAAAGCATCGTCTAATTCAATAAAATCAAACTCCTTTGATGACCACTGTACTAACTCCTCAGCAAAACGAGATAAATGCATCATCAACATGGAACTATTACTTAACAATTCAACAATAAAATCGCGATTGCTAACTGCATCTAAGCTATTTGGATAAACATCCTCAAACTCCATTAATTGTGCGCTATAATAACGGTCAATTGGAAAAGTTGTCCCAGCTAACGCTCCTGCTCCTAATGGGGAAATGTTTACACGCTTTAAACTATCTTCAAAACGTCCTTTATCTCGCTCCAACATCCAAAAATACGTTAATAAATGATGGGCAAAGGAAATTGGCTGTGCACGTTGTAAATGAGTATAGCCAGGTAAAATCGTTTCTACATTTTCGGAGGCTTTATTTACTAACGCTTGCTGACAACTCTCAATTAAGTGAATAATCTCTTTTGTTTGTTCACGAACATATAAATGCATATCAGTAGCAACTTGATCGTTACGACTACGCCCTGTATGTAGCTTTCCACCAACCTCGCCAATTTCCTCAATTAGTGCTTTTTCAATATTCATATGAATGTCTTCATCTTCAACAGAAAATACTAGTTCACCTTGTTCAATTTTTTTATAAACAGAATGAAGTCCCTGTTCAATTAAGGTTGTTTCTTCCTTAGAAAGAATACCTTGTTGCTGAAGCATGTTAACGTGAGCAAGACTTCCTTTAATATCTTCTTTCCATAACAAATGATCAAACCCAATTGAGGATGTATAGTAATCTACTAATTCATTCGTTTGTTTTGTAAAACGTCCTCCCCAAAGTTTACTCACAGCTAGCACCACTCTTTTTTTCTTTTTGTACATTTGAAAATACGGTAGTTGGTAAAGACCATAATTTAATAAATCCCTCAGCAGCACGATGATCGAATAAGTCACCTTTTGAATACGTTGCTAATTCTTCTGAATATAAGCTTTCGTATGATTGACGACCGACAACCATGCAAGTACCTTTGTATAATTTTAATTTAATTGTGCCATTTACATATTGCTGCGTATCGTTAATAAATGCTTCTAATGCGGATTTAATTGGTGAATACCATAAGCCATTATAAATCACTTGTGCTAATTGTTGTTCAATAATCGGTTTAAAATGGGCAACTTCACGTGGAAGTGTTAAATATTCTAATTCTTTATGAGCAGTAATTAATACCGTTGCAGCAGGGCATTCATACACTTCACGAGATTTAATTCCAACTAAACGATTTTCAATATGATCAATGCGTCCTACACCATGCTTTCCTGCAATTTCGTTTAATTGACCAATCATCGTAGCAAGATTCATTTCAACTCCATTTAAACAAACAGGCAATCCATCTTTAAATATAAGTTCCATATATTCTGGTGCATCCAATGCATTTTCTGGTGAATTTGTCCAATCAAAGCATTCTTCTGGAGCTTCTGTCCATGGATTTTCTAATACTCCAGCTTCACAAGCACGTCCCCAAATATTAGCATCAATTGAATATGGGCTATCTAAATCAACTGGAATTGGAATATTTTTTTCTTTTGCATATGCAATTTCTTCATCACGGGTCATCCCCCACTCACGAACAGGTGCAATTACTTTTAAATTTGGATTTAAAGCTGATATTGATAATTCAAAACGAACTTGATCATTCCCTTTTCCTGTACAGCCATGTGCTACTGCCACAGCTCCTTCTTGTTCTGCCACTTCTACTAATAATTTTGCAATTAACGGACGAGATAAGGCAGAAGATAGTGGATATTTTCCTTCATACATAGAATTTCCTTTTAATGCTAATTGTAAATATTCATCTGCTAATCTCTCTTTTGCATCAAGAACGACAGATTTACAAGCTCCTACATCTAATGCTTTTTGTTGAACAAAGGCTAAGTCTTTCCCTTCCCCTACGTCTAAACTTAATGCAACAACATCATATCCATATGATTCTTGTAAATATTTAATACAAACGGATGTATCTAGCCCTCCAGAATATGCTAATACGATTTTTTCTTTTGCCATTTTCATTTCCCCCTGATTATTCTCTAAATCATTTATTTATAAATATATAATATAGTGGATATTTATTCAATGGTATTTGTACAGAATATTTCAATCTATTTTATACATTTATTGTATTTATTATAACTATACAACTTTCTCAATAACACAAACTAAAAGGAACATTAGAAATACATGTATAATTATTAATAGAAATGATTAATTTTAATTTTTTAAAATAAGAAAAAGTGCCCCCTTTCTCTTCCGTTTCGTCCAACCTGTCCTTAGTAGAAAAAGAATAAGTAAGAGAAATTTTACTTTATCCCGTTCTACCTGACATCAATATCTTCAATTTGCAAATTAGTAAAAATAAAATTTATATAGACTAGATAAGTGTCAGTAACGCTTGATTCAACAAACCTTCGAAAAAACGTTGAGGGACGTTCCACTTTATATCCTGAAAATTTAGACACCATATTGAATTCGCTCCATAATTCACGTACACTTAATGAAAAGTACCTTTTATCGTTAAATATGTTTATAGGGGGGACGACTATGAAAGGGCATCACCTAGAAACAACACTTGCACAATTAGGAAATCGAAGCGAAACATTAACTGGAGCTGTTAGCGCACCACTTTATTTATCGACGGCTTATCGCCATGAAGGCATTGGGATGTCCACTGGATTTGATTATAGTCGCACAGGAAACCCGACAAGAAAAGTCGTAGAAGAAGCAATTGCAACGTTAGAGCATGGTCATAGCGGCTTTGCATTTAGTTCAGGAATGGCTGCTATTCACACACTAATGTTATTATTTCAAAGTGGAGATGAGATTTTTGTTTCAAAAGATCTTTATGGGGGGACGTATCGTCTTTTTGAAACAGGTATGAAAAATTTTGGATTGCACTTTTCTTATTTCACTTTTTTTGATTTAGAGGAAGTAGAACAGCGTATCACAAAGCAAACAAAAGCATTTTTCATTGAAACACCAACAAATCCACTTATGCAAGAAGTAGATTTAGAAAAAATTAGTCAATTAGCTAAAAAGTATAATCTACTATTAATCGTAGATAACACCTTCTACACACCTATTTTACAGCAGCCACTTTTACTTGGTGCTGATATTGTTTTACACAGTGCAACAAAGTATTTAGGTGGTCACAATGATGTACTAGCAGGTTTAATCGTTGCGAAAGATTCTGCTATATGCGAACAAATCTTTAAATTTCAAAATGGAGCTGGTGCTGTCCTATCACCTTTTGATTCATGGCTTTTGTTAAGGGGCATGAAAACATTATCCCTTCGAATGAAACAACACGAAAAAAACGCAAAAGATATGGCTACTTTTTTATCGAATCACGATGATGTAACAGAAGTACTTTATCCCGGAAAAGGTGGAATGTTATCCTTCCGTATACAGGATGAAAAATATATTAATTCTTTTTTACAAAATCTACAGTTAATCACATTTGCTGAAAGCCTAGGTGGTTGTGAAAGTTTCATTACATATCCAGCTACTCAAACACATATGGATATTCCAGAAGAAATTCGGATTGAAAATGGCATATGTAATCGACTACTTCGATTTTCAGTTGGAATTGAAAATAGTGAAGATTTAATTCATGACCTAAACAATGCATTTATTCAAATGAAAGGAAGCATTCACATATGAAAAACACAACAGATTATAAACTAAGTGAAACATCTTCTTTTGATACTGTCTCCAATCGTCGGGGTACAAATAGCGTTAAATGGGAACGAGATATTCCGACCGATGCGTTACCAATGTGGGTTGCCGATACGGATTTTCGCGCTCCTGAAGCTGTCATTGAAGCACTACATCAGGCAGTAGATCATGGTATCTTCGGTTACAGTTTCTTTAATAAAGAAGGAAGAGATGCAATACGCAATTGGCTTCAAAAACGTCACAACTATTCAATTGAAAATGACTGGATTCTCTTTCACAGTGGGGTTGTTCCGTCCATTGCCACAATCATTCATGCATTAACAAATGAAACTGATGGCATTGTCGTACAGCCACCAGTTTATCCTCCATTTATGAATCTTGTAAAACTAAACAATCGAACATTGTATGAAAACCCATTACATTTAAACAATGGTACATATGAAATGGACTTTGAAGGATTAGAAAATATATTAGCAAAAGGTGTTAAATTGTTTATTCTTTGCTCCCCTCATAACCCTGTTGGGCGTGTTTGGAAGCGTGAAGAATTAGAAAAGCTAATAGCCTTATGTAAAAAATACAATACAACCATTATTTCTGATGAAATTCATCACGATTTAATTTTATTCGAAAACAAACACATTCCAACAGCTTCACTCGGGTATGGAGAAAATATAATTACATTATTTGCTCCTAGTAAAACATTTAATGTAGCTGGCCTTAAGGCATCTGTTATCGTTTGTGAAAACAAAGAAATACGTGAAAAAATTGTTCATGTTCAACAGTGCCAAGGAACAGGCGAAGTTAACAAAGCTGGTATCGTTGCTCTGCAAACAGCATACGAGCAAGGTGAACAATGGTTAAATGAACAGATTGCTTATCTTGAAGAAAATGTTCGATATACAAAACAATACTTACAAATGCATCTACCACATATAAAATGGTTTCAACCAGAAGCTACATACCTACTTTGGCTTGATTGTTCCTAT
Source organism: Bacillaceae bacterium (assembly GCA_051873875.1). Lineage (GTDB taxonomy): Bacteria > Bacillota > Bacilli > Bacillales > Bacillaceae_G > JBJEFI01. The sequence continues at coordinate 283,884 of JBJEFI010000048.1, forward strand.
TATGAACAAAAAATTGGCAACGTAAAAGCTTATTTAGAAAAAGAAGGGCACATTATCGTTGAAGATGGATTAAAGTATGGAACAGGCGGAGATGGCTTTATCCGTCTAAATATCGGTACTCAAAAATCACTTTTACAAGAAGGATTACAGCGGATTACAGCAGCTTTAACAAAAAGCGAGAAAGAAGAATAAACACCTTTTAATAAATAAAAAAGGAGTTAGCATTTATGCTACTCCTCTTTTTTATATTGATTATAAATCTTCACCGACAATTTTTACTTCTGTTTCTAATTGTACACCGAATTTTTCTTTCACAACTTGTTGAACATGTTTAATAAGTTTAATAATATCGGCTGCTGTTGCATTATCTCGATTAATAATAAACCCCGCATGCTTTTCAGATACTTGTGCGCCACCAATCATAACACCTTGTAAGTTGCTATCTTGAATAAGCTTACCAGCAAAATACCCTTCTGGACGTTTAAATGTACTACCCGCTGATGGATACTCAAGTGGTTGTTTATCAACACGACGAGCTGTTAAATCATCCATCGTTTCTTTTATATTCGTGTATTCGCCTTTTTTTAATTGCAATACTGCTTCTAATGCAATATATCCATATTTAGAAATAGCACTTTTTCGGTAACTCATTTCCATTTCTTCTAACGTTAAAGAAGCAAACTCGCCTTCTGTTGTTAATACTAATACCTTCTTTAAAATATCTTTTACTTCTCCACCATATGCGCCTGCATTCATAGCTAAAGCACCGCCGACTGTACCAGGAATACCGCAAGCAAATTCTAATCCTGTTAAGTTTGCCTCCAATGCCGCTTTTGATGCATCAATAATTTGTGTACCCATTTGAACAGTCATGATGTCATCTTCAATGGTAATATCATTTAATCGATCAAATTTCATAACAATCCCACGAATACCACCATCACGAACAAGTAAGTTAGAGCCATTTCCTAATAAGAATAATGGAATATTATTTTCCAGAGCAAACTTATAAACACCTTGCACTTCTGATAACGTTGTTGGTGTAACAAATAAATCTGCTGGTCCACCTACTTTAAACGATGTATGTAGTTTTAGTGGTTCGTTTACTTTTATGTTTTCTGTTGAAAGAATAGATTGTAATTGTTGTTCATAATTTGTATATTGATTCATTATTTCACCCTAATTTCTATAATAAATAAAAAAATTATATCAAAAAAATAGATATTCGTCCAAAATTGATAAAAAATCTGTAGATAGCTACTTTCATGCATATAGCAAATTAACTAATCCGAAAGAAGCCCAACTGAAAGTTATACAATTGTATATATTCAAAAATGTATCCTTTAAAATAAATAAAAGCCATGTACATGGACGTACATGGCTTTTATTTATTATTTTTGAATGCTCTCTACTAATTCAACAACTTCTTTTGCTGTTGACATGTTAAGTGCTTTATTCGCTAATTCAGTCATTTCTGCTTTTGAAAGCTTAGAAATTAATGAACGAGCTGGTAATACAGATGTAGCAGACATTGAGAATTCATGTAAGCCTAAACCAACTAGTAATGGAATAGCTGTTTGATCTCCAGCCATTTCACCACACATGCCAGCCCACTTGCCTTCTTTGTTAGCTGCATCAATTACCATCTTAACAAGACGTAAGATTGCAGGGTTGTATGGTTGATATAAGTATGATACTTGTTCGTTCATACGGTCTGCAGCCATTGTGTATTGGATTAAATCGTTTGTACCGATTGAGAAGAAGTCAACTTCTTTTGCAAATAGGTCAGCGATTACTGCAGATGATGGAATCTCAACCATCATACCAACTTCGATGCTATCAGATACAGCTGTACCTTCAGCAACTAATTTTTCTTTTTCTTCCATTAAAACTGCTTTTGCTGAACGGAACTCGTCAAGCGTTGCAATCATTGGGAACATGATTTTTAAGTTACCATATACGCTAGCACGTAATAATGCACGTAATTGTGTGCGGAAAATGTCTTGTTGATCTAAGCAAAGACGAATTGCACGGTAACCTAAGAATGGATTCATTTCTTTTGGTAAATGTAAGTATGGAAGCTCTTTATCTCCACCGATATCTAATGTACGAACGACAACTGGCTTGTCAGAACCTACACCTTCTAATACCGCTTTATAAGCCTCAAATTGTTCTTCTTCAGTAGGTAAGTTATCGCGGCCCATGTATAAGAACTCAGTGCGGTATAAACCTACACCTTCACCACCGTTGTTAATAACACCTTCTACATCATTTGGCGTACCGATGTTAGCAACTAACTCTACGTGGTGACCGTCTTTTGTTACAGTAGGCTCGTCTTTTAACTTCGCCCATTCCGCTTTTTGCTCTTCGAATTTCGCTTTCTTCTCTTGGTAAGCAGCTAATTCTTCAGCAGTAGGATCAACGATTACCATACCGTCTAAACCATCAACGATTACCATTACATCGTTTTCAATTTTAGCCGTTACTTCTTTTGTACCTACAACAGCTGGAATTTCTAATGAACGTGCCATGATTGCAGAGTGAGATGTACGTCCACCGATATCAGTTGTGAAACCTAATGCATATTTACGGTTTAACTGAGCAGTATCAGATGGTGTTAAATCTTCTGCAATAATAACTACTTCTTCTTTAATTGTCGCTGGGTTTGCAATACGAACACCTAATAAGTGCGCCATTACACGTTTCGTTACGTCACGAATGTCTGCAGCACGTTCACGCATGTATTCGTTATCCATTGATTCGAACATCATGATGAACATGTTTGCAACTTCATTCATTGCGAATTCAGCGTTTACATTTTCTGACTTAATTTTATCCTTTACTTGGTTTACAAGCTCAGGGTCACTTACTACTAATAAGTGAGCTTCAAAGATTGCAGCTTTATCTGCTCCAAGTTCTGCTAAAGCGTGAACACGGATTTCATCTAACTCAACCTTTGATGTTTCAATTGCTGCATCTAAACGAGTAATTTCAGCATCAGCATCAGCAATTGTTTTTTTCTCGATGTTTAGTTCTGGGTTTTCTAGGCGATAAGCTTTTGCGATGGCGATCCCGCTTGAAGCGGCAATCCCTTGAATGTGTAAAGACATGGATTATTCGCCTAATCCTGCAGATTTCATTGTTTCAGCGATAGCTGCTACAGCTTCAGCTGCATCATCACCATTTGCAATTACTTTGATTTCAGCGCCTTGTTGAATACCTAATGACATAACACCCATGATAGATTTTAAGTTAACAGATTTACCGTTGAACTCTAAGTTAATATCTGAATTGAATTTGCTTGCAGTATTTACTAATACAGTTGCTGGACGTGCATGGATACCAGACTCATCAGTGATTTTAAAGATTTTTTCCATAATCGTTAATCTCCTTTATACTCATATATTGTGGTTGGTTTTGTGTTTTTTTTAACATAATCATTCTATACTATAGAACGCCTACGTCTTGCAATTGTACACAAAGTCCCATTTATTAGTCAACGCATTTCTTCAACAAACTTGAAGTTTTTTGAAACAATATGAAAAATTTCCGAACTTTTTATGGAGAAATACGTGTACAATTGTATTTTTCACCTTTCTTGGTACTTTATGTATTATTTAAGAAAGCATAAAGGAATAAATAGGGATTTCTTATGATCTCCCTATTATTTTTCTTCCCTAATTACATGTATACCCTTTACTACTTATATCTCCATCGTTTAAGGTAGCAAATTCACGATTCATTTTTCTTCCTTTATCCTTTTCTATATGTTACTTTACACGTACAATTCCCGTTTCTCCTCTTGATACAGTTCCTGTTTTTACAATTTCAACTTCTTTATCTTGGGCATTTGTAAACACAACTGGCGTCATAATAGATGGAGCATTATTTTTTACATATTCCAAATCAAACGTAATTAACTCTTGTCCTTTCTTCACTTTATCACCTTGTTTAACATGCGCATTAAATCCTTCACCATTCAATTTCACTGTATCCATTCCAATATGAATCAACACTTCTAACCCTTCACTAGAAACAATCCCAATCGCATGTTTCGTTGGAAATAAATTAGCTACTTCCCCATCTACAGGAGACACAACAATCCCCTCTGTTGGTTCAATGGCAAAACCGTCTCCCATCATTTTGCCACCAAAAACAGGGTCCTGTACATCTGTAATTGGTATAATTCTACCCGTTAACGGAGAAACGACACCATTAATTCCCTCTCCTTTTATTGGGGACACATTTTCATCTACTTGTTTTTCGGGAGCTTTTGCTGGTGTTTTACCAGACATAATATCACGCATTTGTCCTTTTAAAATATCTGCTAATGGTCCATAAATAGCTTGAATATTATTTCCTACTTCAAGTACCCCTGCAGCCCCTAACTCTTTTAGTCGTTCTTTATTAACCTGCCCTTTATCTTTTACTGTCACTCGTAAACGGGTAATACATGCGTCTAATTTATCAATATTACTAGCTCCACCAAAAGCCGCTAATACTTCATAAGGTAAATCATCATTCGTTGTCGTTGTAGTAGTTTTTGTTTCAACTACTTCTCGTCCTGGTGTTTTTAAATCGAATTTTCGAATAAGAAAACGGAATAAGAAATAGTAAATAACAGCAAGTACTAATCCAAATGGAATAACAAGCCACCAAGCTGTTCTATTTTGTAATACACCAAATAACAGATAATCGATTAATCCACCCGAAAAGGTCATTCCAATTTTTACGTTTAATAAGTGCATCGTCATAAAAGATAAGCCTGCAAAAATACAGTGGACAGCAAATAACAATGGTGCAACAAATAAGAAAGAAAACTCAATCGGTTCTGTAATTCCCGTTAGAAAAGCCGTTAACGCTGCTGAACCTAAAATACCAGCAGCGATTTTTTTATTTTCTGGTTTCGCTTCTTGATACATAGCTAGCGCTGCTGCTGGTAAGCCAAACATCATAAACGGATACTTTCCTGTCATAAATGTTCCTGCTGTTAATGGCACTCCATCTTTTAACTGTGCAAAGAAAATTCGTTGATCGCCTCGAACAATATCTCCATTCAAATCCACATATGATCCAAATTCAAACCAAAACGGAGAATAAAAAATATGATGTAAACCAAATGGAATCAATGCACGTTCTACAACCCCAAAGATAAATGCAGCCAAAGTTAAATTAGCACTAATCATACTTTCAGAGAAATAATTAAGACCATTTTGAATTGGTGGCCATAAAAATGACATAATAATCCCCAATATTAAAGCAGAAGCTGCTGTAACAATCGGTACGAATCGTTTCCCTGCAAAAAAACCTAAAAAGGCTGGAAGGGTAATGTTATAAAATCGATTATAACAATATGCAGCTAATACTCCGACGATAATCCCACCAAACACACCGGATTGCAGTGTTGGAATTCCCAATACATTTCCATAAGCCGGATTTTCACTTACTAGCTTTGTAATTTGATCTGCTACTGAAAGGGTTTGTCCATCAGTAGTAACGTCAGCAAGATTTCGAAATACGATTACATTCATTGTTTTATTCATAATTAAGTAACCAATGATGGCTGCTAGAGCAGCAACGCCTTCTCCATCCGCTAGTCCAACTGCAACTCCAACTGCGAATAATACTGGTAGATTTCCAAAAATAATATCACCAGATTGTTCCATTACCCTTGCAACTAGTTGAAACCAATCTGCTTGTAAAAAGGGAAGTTTTTCAAGTAACGTTGTATTTTGAAATGCATTCCCAAAACCAAGTAAAATACCGGCTGCGGGTAACAATGCTACAGGTAACATCAACGCTTTCCCAATTCGTTGCAATACCCCAAAGAAACTTTTGAACATGCCTTAGCCTCCTAAAATTAAAATACCATAACACTTCTGACCGTTATTTTCCCCAAAATAATACATCTCATTCATTGTTACATAGACTCACTTCTTTTATATAAAAAAAACGCAATTGCACTAATGTACAATTACGCTTTAATATGTAGAAACTAATTCGCCTTCATTAATTCTTAACGTTAAACCATCTGTTTCAACTTTAATATCGCCTAGTTTCGCTGTTCGTAATATTTGAATATTATTTTTCTTTAAGCGATTAACAACACTTCGATGGGGATGATTATAATCGTTCCCATGTTCATATGTAATAACAGCAAATGTCGGTTGCACCTGCTTTAGAAAAAAAGAAGATGATGATGTGTAAGAACCATGATGCCCAACTTTTAAGACATCTGCGCGTACATCATATTTCTCCGCTACTCTTTCTTCTATTTCTACATCTGCATCTCCCGTTAATAAAAAATCTGCATTTCCAAATGAAACTTTTAAAATTATCGATGACTCATTATTCTCTCGTTTTTCTTCTCCATTATTCAGCACTCGAATACTAACCATTGGATCAAGAGGAATATATTGCCCTTCCCTTGCAATATAAAAAGGAACTTGCTTACTATGAACACTCTTTAAATAAGAATAATATGTAAACGAATCATGTCTTTTCCCACTATCCATTATACGCTTTACTGGTATTTCTTGAATGACAGAAATGAGTCCACCAATATGATCAATATCAGGATGAGTAGAAACAACCAAATCTAATTTCTTTACTCCATAATTATGAATTTTACTAATCAATTGTTGGGCATGTTCTGGCGGTCCACCATCTACAAGCATACTTTTATGATTAGGAAATATAAGTAGAATAGCATCCCCTTGTCCCACGTCTAAGAAATATACTTTCAATCGTTGTGGTAGTTGAGTAGACGCCGTCGCGACGATAGGAGATAACGTTAACATAAAAGAAACCATTATAATGAAAAGACTTCTTACTATCACTACCATTCGCTCCTTTCCTGTACCATTTAGTATGGAAAAAAAGAAGTGGAAATATGTAGAAAAATCCTTATTCAAATAAACTTAATAAGTTATTTGTAACAAATAATTTTTCTCCTTTATATAAGCTAGGATGAAGAGAAAGGTAGATTCCGTGCATACCTAGTTGCAAAGCAGGAGCTATTTCGTTTATAAAATTATCCCCAATGGAAACGGCTTCTTCTGGTCTTACATCATACGTTTGAAACAATTGCTGAAAATGTTCTTTTGTTTTCATTGGTTTCATCGCACTTGTAATTTCTAATGAAAACATCCCTTCTAAATCTAGAAGCTTCAATAATCGTGTCACATCCTCTCGATCTGAGTTCGTCATTAACACCGTTATTTTCTCTCCTTTTATTAATTGCAAAAATTCTTTTAACCCCTTGATTTTAGGAATTGAAAAAGCCTCTGATGCCATATACTCCTTCGTCCGATTGTAACACTCATATGTATCTACTGCTCCATAATGGGCACCAGCCACATATGTATACCACCAGCCATCACCAATTGCAATCATATCTGTTTCATCTAATCGAATTCCTTCCTTATAATATAGGCTTCCATCCTCTCCAAATAACTCCTGACCTTCCCATGTATATACATTCGTTACTTCATTTGTAAATGGATCGTAAGCCAAAATACGATCTCGCTTTCGATCATATACCATTCCAATCTTTAGTAAATGATTCCCTACCTTTATTTGATTATAGTCATTAAAAAATGCCTCTCTTTTTTCTTTTTCTACTTTCTTTCCTATTTCATTTGCATAATAATCATAGTGACCTGTTCCTTCATATAAAGTACCATCTAAATCAAAGATAATTATTTTACATTTTTCAACTAGCTGTTTCATTTCTTTATCGCCTCGTTTACGTTTAGTTTAAATGGAACCGCTACTTCTTCTCCATTTATTTTCATTATAAAAAATAATACATACATTCCTTTATGAGGATATGAAATATCCATCATTATCTTTCCATTTTTCACACTTTCTTCTTTTATTGAAAACATGGATAATGCTGTATCCATTATATATATTTTTTCGCATTCTATTTTTTTATTACCTTCTATATGTAACTGTAAACGATTTTCTACTTTTTCAACAAGTCGTTTATATATAAACGTAAATGTAACTCCCTTTATCTTTTTTGTCATTAAATAATCTTGATTAAATTCTTCCTCTTCTTTCTTATTAATAAGGCTTTTTTTATCAAAAGATAAAACGTCTAAATTATCCGCCTCTACAACGACCAGATTTCCATTGTTTTTAGATGTAAAGGTATAGTTCCCTTTAAATGTTGCTTTCGCTTTTATGTTATTAATTGTTGGTTTTTCTAGATTAATCATATAAAAATCTAATTTTTCTCGATCTGTATCTGTTAATTTTTTTTCAACTTGTCCATTCTTCTTCACAATTTTTACTTCATAGGTGGATTTATTTTTCTTCTTTATTTCCTTTATAAATACTTGTCCTGCTTCTGTGCTTGCTTGCTTACTTAATGTATTAGGTAAAAACCGTCCTATTAAAGCAATTGTTAAAAAAAAGAGAAAAAAAAGTCCTACCTTTATTATCATTTTATTCATCAACAACGCCTCCTCTTGTTAAATTTGACAAACAAGTTCATTATCCTGCTTACCAAATAATTTCCATCATTCGTATTACATATGATATGGTAAATATGCATACATATTTCAACGAAGGAGGAATGACGATGATTCCATTTATTTTTCATAACCCTACAAAATTACTATTTGGAAAGGGAATGATTGAGAATCTACACACCGAAATTGGCGAAAAGAAAAAAGTACTAGTTGTTTATGGTGGAGGTAGTATTAAACAAAATGGTGTATATAATGATGTGATGGAGCAACTACATAAGGGTGAATGTTCTATTTTTGAATTAGCGGGCGTAGAACCAAACCCTCGTGTAACAACGGTTCAAAAGGGGATCGATATTTGCAAACGTGAAAATATTGATTATTTGTTAGCTGTTGGTGGTGGAAGTGTCATTGATTGTACAAAGGCAATTGGAATTGGCGCAGTTAGTAAAGAGAACGTATGGGATTTAATTACACGTAAAGCTCCTATTACTGGCTCTCTTCCATTTGGAGTTGTGTTAACATTAGCTGCAACTGGTTCAGAAATGAATGCAAACTCTGTTATTACAAATTGGGAAAAAAATGAAAAACGTGGTTGGAGTAGTCCTTATTCAAATCCAACGTTTTCTATTTTAGACCCTACCTATACATTTTCAGTGCCAAGAAAACAAACGGCATATGGCATTGTTGATATGATGAGCCATATATTTGAGCATTATTATCATAATGCACCAAACACACCAATTAACGATAGTTACTGTGAAGCCTTATTAAGGGTCATTATAGATGCTGGAGGAAAACTCGTAAATGACTTAGAAAATTACGACTATCGTGAAACGATTTTATATGCTGGTACATTAGCATTAAACAGAACATTAAATGCAGGTACAACAGGAGGAGACTGGGCTTCTCATCAAATTGAACATGCTGCTTCTGCTATTTATGACATTCCACACGGTGGCGGTTTAGCTATTTTAATGCCAAATTGGATGCGTCATGTTGCTACGATTAAACCAGAGAAGTTTAAAATGATGGCCATCAACGTTTTCCATGTAAACCCAGAAGGAAAAACGGATTTAGATGTTGCACTAGAAGGAATTAATGCCCTACGACAATTTTGGACTTCTATTGGTGCACCAATTCGCCTGGCTGATTACAATATTAATGATTCTAAATTAGATGAACTAGTGGAAAAAACAATGCTTGGAAGAGAAACAGTTGGCGGGTATAAACCATTACAACCAGATGAGGTCAGAAGTATTTTCGTTGCTTCTTTTTAAAGACAAAAAACGAAAATTAGACATCTGTATATTAACCTTTCTTAACAGTAAAAAGCTATCAACACATCATGTTGATAGCTTTTCAACTTTATCTTTTTCTTGCTGACACTAAAAACTCTTGCTTCAAAATTTCAGAATAACAAAGAAATTTAAGGGCGAAATGTATAAGCAAGAACATGATTTATTCAACTAACCACTATAAAAGATAAAGGAAGACCCTACCGATGGAAGGATAACCTTATTTAGATGCTTTATACTTTGCTACAGCTGCCTCATCAACAATAATTGTTACATTAGGGTGATTTTGAAGAACTGTTGCAGGACACGATTCACTTACAGTTCCTGAAAGTAATTCAAAAATTGCATCTGCTTTTTTCTCCCCAGCTGCAATTAATAATATTTCTTTTGCCTTCATAATGGATGCAATTCCCATTGTAATTGCTTTTGTCGGCACATCTTCTGCTTTTTCAAAGTAACGACGATTTGCTTGGCGAGTTGATTCTGTTAATGCCACAATATGAGTCGTTGTTGTAAAAGGCGTTCCTGGTTCATTAAACCCAATATGTCCATTTTCTCCAATTCCTAATAATTGAAGATCGACAGGATTTTCTTCGATAATAGCATCATACGCTTTACACGCCTCTTGTAAATCAGCTGCCATTCCATCTGGCACATATGTTTGCTTAAATGGTAAATGGTTAAACAACACGTCATTCATATAGTAATGATAACTTGTTTCATGTTCATGTGGAACACCAACATATTCGTCTAAATTAATCGTTGTAATACCACTTGTATGTGGTTTGTTTTTTCTCATTAATTCATAAATACCAAGTGGAGAACCACCAGTGGCCATTCCTAGCACAGCTTCATTATTTTTTTCAATTACTTCATTTATTTTTTCAAACGCTTTTTGGGCTAATTCTTGCTCATTTTTTACGACAATTACATTCATCATTGTATTTCACCTCTAGATTATGACGATAAATATTATTGATCCTCACACTATCCCCAACATACACGTCCTTTGCCTTTATTTGTTTCTCTGATTCCTACAATAAAATACATATACTTTAAATAATGCGGATACTTATATAAGTACCCGCCCACTTCATTCTTTACTGTTGTTTTTAAAGCTTATCAATTTATTTAAAATCAAAAAAGCTCCAAGGACGAATATAATCTAATAAGAAAAGTTCTTCCTCGACAATACGACCTACTACATTTTTACGTCCATCATTTGGCATATCTTTTAATGCAATTTGAAGTTCCCCTTTATATTGACCAAAATCATCATTTCCAATGACAATGTCTCCACGTTTAATAGGTGTCATGTCATGTTTCGGAAAAGCCTCTGCTTTATATTTCACACGGCTTTGTGTCGAACGAATTAAATATTCTGATACATCACCACGGTTAAAATGTGGTTCTTCTAAAACAATTTTCTTTTCTAATTCTGTTGTATCTTCATTAAACGCTACACGTAATGATAATTTATTTGGATTAATTTCAGATAAAGCTTTTAATTCTTCTTCACTTGCATATGCATTCCCAATCAGTACATCATCGATTAAATCTGTTGCAAAAAGATGTTTTGCTTGTGTCACAATCGGTAGACGACGGTGTTGTTCAAGTGTACATAATCCATCTCCTACTGGCCATGGACCAAACGTTGCATCATGAGAAGTAATAAACGCAGCCGTACGAATACCAAGATCTTTATACTGTTTGCTACATTTTATAAAATGATCAAAAGCTAAACCTGTATATTCTTGTGGATAGAAATTATGACAACCAATTAATAAGTCACGGTTTGGACGGAAACTTAAAATGTTATCTACATACTTTGTTCCTTGGCTTGCATTAATTTCAATTTTTAAACCGTATGGATTAAATGTCATGGCCGCTTCTTTTTGTCCATCAAATCCAACATCTAGACGAATACCTGTTGCACCTAATTCAGCAAAGAAACTTAAATCATCATACGAAATTCCTAAATCATCAAAAATATTTGGAGCTACGTCTAAAATAACTTCCATTCCTAAAGAAGTTGCATGACCAATTACATTTCGAAATTCTTCTTTAATTTGCTCTTTTGAACCTTTTACAGATAATAAACATGTAAAAACACGTTTAAAACCGTACTTAGCAGCTAAGCTAATATATTTTTTATCACGTTCTGGCGTACTATGTTCTGGATAAATAGAAATCCCTAATCGTTTCATTGTATCTCTTCACCTCATTATTTAAAGAAATAAGAAGGGAGCATCTCCCTTCTTATTTACTTTTATTATTGTTTTTTACGTAAATCTACAATTTCAATTGCTAAGTCTTTTAATGTCATTGCTGTCATTAAGTGATCTTGTGCGTGAATTAATAACATAGAAATGTTCGTTACTTCCCCACGAGCTTCACCTTGAATTAATTCTGTTTGTGAACGGTGTGCTTCTAATAATTCATTTGCTGATTGCTCAAGAAGTTCATCCGCTTGTGTAAATTCTCCTTCACGTGCAGCTTGCATTGCTTGCATTGCAAAACTTCTTGCATTTCCGCTGTGTAAAATTAAGTTCATAATTTTCATTTCCATATTATTCAAAACCTTTCCGTCTGTTTTCTTCCCTTTGTTACTTTATTAAGCTACATTATCATTGTTTTGTTTTAATGCTTGTCTATCCATTACTTTTACAAATGGTAAGTACATTGCTACTGCGATTGCAAAGTTTACAATTTGTAATACAACACCCATAATGCTACCACCAGTTGCTAAGTAACCACTGAAGATTGGTGGCATCGTCCAAGGTACTAACGCTACAGTCTTGGGAACGATTCCTGTCGTCATGGCAAAGTAAGTTACAATTGTTAACACGATTGGAATTAAGATAAATGGAATTACTAATAATGGGTTTAATACAATTGGTACCCCGAATAATACTGGTTCATTAATGTTAAACACACCTGCTGGAGCTGTAATTTTACCAATACTTCTATATTGTGCACTCTTAGCAACAAGTAAAATTGCTACGATTAACGCTAATGTTGCACCTGCTCCACCCATGTGAACGAATACATCAAAGAATACTTTCGTAATTGTTTGCATTTGATCACTTGTAGCGGCTACACCGTGTGCGAATAAGTCAGCATTTTTTTCAATTGCTGGTAAATAGATTGTTTCCATTACTGGTCCTAAAATATTTGTACCATGTAATCCAAAGAACCATAATAAGTGAATTAAAATAGCTACGATAATTGCTGAAGCTAATGAATTTGATAACGCTTGTAATGGCGCTTGAATAAATTTGAAAATTAATTCATGTGCGCTTGTTCCATATGCTGTGAACACCATTTGTAATCCAGCAAATACGGTAAATACAACTAAACCTGGTAATAATGCCGCGAAAGAACGTGATACTGCATCTGGAACTCCTGCTGGCATTTTAATTGTAAAATTACGTTGAATTAACCATCTAAAAATTTCTGTTGCAATAATTGCTACAAATAAAGATACGAATAATCCTTGTGCACCAGTCCACGCTAACGCTAGACCGCCATCTGCCGTTTGTGGTGTTAAGATAATTAATGCACCAAATGATACAAGTCCTGCTGATAATCCATCAACACCGTATGATTTCGCTAAATTATAACTAACTCCAAATGTTACTAATAATGCCATGATTGCAAAGGAACCAGTCCAAATGTTTCCACCTAATTGCGTCCAAGTTTCACCAAAAATTGAAACCATGGCATTTTGATATGCTTTAATTGGTAAATTGTTTACTAATACTGCTAATGATCCTAATAAGATCAATGGCATCATCGCTACAAACCCGTCACGAACTGCAACTAAATGACGCTGTGAGCCAATTCGTCCAGCTACTGGAACGAAATAACGCTCTAAAAACTGAAACACCTTGTTCATTCTTTACTACCTCTCTTTTTGAATATTCTTTATATTTAGCCAATACTTTTTTTGTGAGAAGGAAGCTTGTTATTATACTTACATAAAAACAAGCTTCATCCAATTATTTATTTAACATGCTTTTCGCTTGCTCTAAAACAGCTTTTCCATTTAATGTACCATAGTTCATCATATCGATTGTTTGAACTGGGATATTTTTTGGTTCTGCTACAGCTTGAATTTTACTTAATAGGAAACGAACTTGAGGTCCTAATAAGATAACATCACATTTATCAATTTCGTTTTGTAACTGTGCTTCTGGAATAGCCCAAATTGTAGCTTCTAATCCTTCTGCAACAGCTGCCTCTTTCATTTTTGATACTAATAAGCTTGTAGACATACCAGCTGAACATACTAACATAATATTCATTGTAAATTCCTCCTTCATTATTACTCTGCTATCTGTCTTCCTTGCAATCAATATATAACCACAAACAAATACGTTTGTAAAACGCTTACTTAATTTTTTCACAAATTGTTCACATTTAGGTATTGATTTTTTAAAATAATTCGTTCTAAGTGATTGAAATAATTTCACCATTCACTTGAAATATTATCAACAGATAAATCAAAAGCACATAAAAAACAAATATACTTCTTTCAAAAAATAATGTAGACTACTTATAAATACAACAACTATCACCCACATTATTAACGTCTATCTACCTATTTTTATACAAAAACCATGAAAAAATTTCAATTCATTTCTGCTTATCATTTACTCAGCAGAAAATATTAATATAAAAAAAAGTTTCAGTTAATCTGTGAAATGATTTCTGAAAAGGCTTCATTATTTATTTAATATTCAAAAGGAGAGATTTTTATTTTTAACATTACCGAATTATTAGAGAAGCAATTACCAAAGTGTAGCCCGGCAGAAAAAAAAGTTGCAACTTTTATCTTAGAAAATCCAATGCAAATTACACAAATGTCTACTAAAAGATTGGCTTATTTAGCAGATTCATCCCAAGCTTCCATTATCCGACTTTGCAAACGCATCGGTATTGATAGTTTTAAAAAATTAAAAGTCCAACTTTCACTGGAACTAAAAAACGAAAATAAACATCAATTGGAAACAAAAGAAATAGTAGGCAATATACAAGCTATTTCTTTAGAAAGTATTATCCAACAAAATATTAACGCCTTACTAAAAACTCAAAACATCATTGATCTAAACGCCATTGAACAAGCTATTTCACTTATTGAAAAAAGCAACAAAATTTGTTTTTACGGAGCATCGGAATCATCATTAGTTGCAATGGACGCTTACTATAAATTAATTCGCATTAATGAAAATGTGTTCTTCTCTCAAGATAGTCATATTTCCATGCTATACGCAACAAATATGAAAGAAGACGACGTTCTCTTCTTAATTTCCCTATCTGGAAAAACAAAAGAAGTGCTTGAATTAATTGAAGTAGGCAAAAAGCGTGGTGTAAAAATCATTTTATTAACACAATCACCTAAATCTCCTGCAAGCAAACAAGCAGATGTCGTCTTGTGTACATCAAAAGAAGAATTAAACTTGCGAATCGCAACGATGACAACAAGAATTACCCAATTAACCATTATCGATTTAATTTTCACAGAAATTTGTAATAAAAAAGGTGAACAAGCTGTTAACTATATTATCGATACACATAATACAATCCAGCAAAAAAAACGACTTACGTAAAGAGACTATCTTATTTCTGATAGTCTCTTTCTTTTTATTCAACCTTAATCACTTACAACAACTCTATTCGTAAAAAGTAACCTTTATACAGAAAGGGTTGAATCACTCTCTGATTTTTTTGTTTGTTTCACAAGATTGTTATCTGCCACTTTAATAAACGGAATATACATTAATACTGCAAGTGCGAAGTTGAAAATCTGAAGAACTACACCAGAAAAATGACCACCTGTAACAAGATAACCACTAAATAGTGGTGGCATTGTCCACGGCACTAATACAACTGTTTTCGGCACCCATCCCCATGTAATTGCAAAATAAGTAGTAATTGTTAAAACAACAGGTATTACTACGAATGGAATTAATAATAATGGATTTAAAACAATCGGTAATCCAAACAATACAGGTTCATTAATGTTAAATAATCCACCCGGTGCTGTAACACGACCTATTGCACGATATTGGGCACTCTTTGCAACAAGAAAGATAGCTACAATCAACGCTAATGTCGTTCCAGCTCCACCCATGTAGACAAACACATCAAAAAATGGCTTTGTAATAATACTTAATTTATCACTGAATGCAGATGTGCCACCTTCGTATAATTTAGTATTCTCTACAAGTGCTGGTAAGTAAATAGAATCTAAAATTGGACCTAAAATATTTGTGCCGTGTAAACCAAAGAACCATAATAAGTGAACTAAGAAAGCGACAACAATTGCACTCGGAAGCGTATTCGAAATTCCTTGCAATGGTTTTTGAATCGTTTGGAAAATCCATTCTTGGGCACTTATACCTGCTTTTGTAAGTAGCAATTGTACAAAAGCAACAATAACAAAAACAACTAACCCTGGAATTAATGCCGCAAAAGAACGTGATACTGCATCAGGAACCCCTGCCGGCATTTTAATTGTAATGTTTCGTTGAATCAAAAATCGAAAAATTTCAGTTGTTATAAGTGCAACAATCAAACTTACAAATAATCCTTGAGCACCTGTCCATGCAAAAGCTAATCCATCTTTAACCGTTGGAGAAATCATAATTAAAGAACCAAATGAAACAAGTCCAGCACTTAATCCATCCACACCATAGGATTTCGCAAGGCTATACGCAACTGAAAAAGATAATAACAAAGACAAAATCGCAAAAGACCCAGTCCAAATGTTTCCTCCTACACTTTTCCATGTTTCTCCAAACGTGTCTAACATAAATTTTTGGAATCCTTCAATCGGCAATCCATTTACTAAGATTGCAATAGATCCAATGATAACCAGAGGCATAATAGCAACAAACCCATCCCGAATTGCAACTAAATGTCTTTGTGCCCCTATCTTACCTGCAATCGGAACAAAATATCGTTCCAAAAAACCAAATACTGCATTCCCTTTCACACATACCCCTCCCATTTATAGACATGCATAATCGAAATTTCTTTATGCAACATAAATATATCAGAAATTTCAAAAATTAAAACGCTTTATTTTTATTTGTAACACAACTGTAATATTTTTTTCATTTACAAAGCATATAAAAGTGGTATAATTAAAAGTTAAATTTCAATTTAAAACTGAAATGTTTTTTATACAACTAGACAGAAAAGTTGATGATACAACCTTATTTAACACTTCCATTTTTACCCTTTCAATTTTTAACTGAAATTATTAATAAAATTTCAAAAAGGAGATTTCAAACAGAAATATACTGTTTGAAATCTCCTTATCTAAATCTCTTCCTCAGAAATAACTTCAATGCCGTTTCTTCGTAACAACGCAGTCGTTATCCCAAATCCATTTATTACGATTCCATTATGCTCACCATTATATATACGGTTACTACCACAAGACGGACTTTTTTCTTTCAAAATCGCTTTTGTCACCCCATGTTGTTTTGCAATCGAAAGGGTTTCATAAGCACCTTTTAGAAAGGCATCCGTTACATCTTCCCCAGAAATTGTTCGCACTTTACACTTTCCATCCAATACATCCTCACCATTTCCACCTACAATTTCAGCCGGTTCCCTCGGAATAGCCAATCCCCCCAACACTTCTGGACACACAACTACCGCTTCACCTTTTTCAACCATTTGTTTTAGATTCAAGCGTAAATTATTACGGCCATCGTATCTTACATTTTCACCTATTAAGCAAGCACTAATTAATAACATATCTTCTCTACCTTTCTAACCTTTATTCTCTTTTTATTATAAAGTGAAATTTCCACGGAAAGGAGTTTATTTCAATTTATTAGCCAAAACACAGAACAATAATTTTCCACCTCTTATACACGACTTATTTTTTGATATCCCTATCTTCTACATGTTAATATCTAAATATAAAATCTATTCTAAAAAGTGATGATGTAATGAAAAAAATACTTTTTGTACTTACTTTTTTAATTGGCTTATCTATTCCTACAGTTAGTTTTGCCGATGAATTGCAAGAAACCATCAACAAAGCAAAACCACACGATGTTATTGATTTAAAAAACACACAATACACAACACCCATTACTATTTCAAAACCACTCACTTTAAAGGGTGGAGTTTTTCGAGTAAAAGAAAACAAACCAGCAATTACAATTCGTAGCAACGACGTTACCATTGATGGTGTATCTATTTTTAATGAATCAAAAAATGCCACTGCAGCAATTGATAGCAGCGGTAAAAATACAACACTCATCAATAACACGATTCACACAAACACAATAGGCATTCAAGTGAATAAAAGCACAAATAGTTTTATTAATAATAATACCATTGATGGTGTACCGACACATAACGGCATCCATATTACAAAAACAGCACATGCCACAATAGCAAACAATCAACTTTCCCATACAAAAGATGGCATTTACCTTGAATATTGCACAGATTTTCTATTAGAAAAAAACACAATAAAAAAAGGACGCTATGGAATCCATATTATGTTTGGAAACAATCATAAACTTCAGTTTAATAACGTTAGCCATAACATTATCGGATTTATGATCATGTCTACCGAACATATCCAAGTCGAAAACAATACGGTTCAAAATCAACTAGAAAATGTTAACGCTTCCGGCATCACTATTTTTGATGTAACTAATTGTGAAGTAATAAACAATATAATTAAGCATAATCGCTATGGTATTATTCTTCAAAATGCAAAGCAAAATGATTTAACACGTAATTTATTTTCTCAAAATATTATCGCTATGCAATTTTTGCAGTCACATACAAATACATTTACCGAAAATAACTTTATCGGAAATGCCGTTTCAGCGGAAAATCTCGGTTCTACTAAAAATACAATTAAACATAATTACTGGGATACGAACACAGCTATTGATTGGAATGGAGATAATAACAGTGACATTCCCTATCACCTGCAATCATTCTTTATTCGTTTACAACGAATGAACGAAGGATATTCACTACTATTTAATCAACCTGGATTATCTATTTTAGAAACGCTTATGCCTCCAGCAAAAGAAAGTGCACTAACGGATGAAGCACCTTTATTAACTTCATCTATTTCTCACGAAAAAAAAGAGCAAAGCGCTTCTAATATATGGTTCAGTATTGGTTTAATCGTAGTCTTATCATATTTATGGTATATCGGAGGGAGAAGTTCAAAATGAAAGGAAAAGTAGCAATTATTTTTACCGTTTTATTTTCACTTGTGTTGGTTGGATGTGGAGAAAAAAAGTTAGCAGCAAGGGCAATTAAGGACACAGATACTTGTGATATTTGTAATATGCAAGTAGCAGACAATCAATTTGCCACACAAATTATTTTGAGTGATGAACAAGTATTAACATTTGATGATTTAGGATGTCTTCATAAATGGGAAAAAGAAAATGGAACAAAGAAAGTTGCCGCTACATTTATTCGTGACTTTGAATCAAAAAAATGGATGAAAGCAGAAGATGCAACTTATGTTTATGGCATGCACATAAAAACACCAATGGGATACGGTGTCGTTTCCTTTAAAGACAGCAAAAAAGCAGATGAATATGCGAAAGAACATAACGGCAAAATATTGAATTACGATCAATTAAAAGAACACGACTGGAAACAAATGAAGATGAAAATGAATATGTAACTCATTTTCTTTTTATAACGTACATTTCGTAAAAGCCGAATTTTATGCAATTCGGCTTTTATTTAAGGAGCTAATAATCATGTGGACAATTATGATCTATGAATGGAAAGGAATGTTTCGGCAAAAATTTTCCTATCTTCTTTTTTCTCTCTATAGCTTACTAATGCTAGGTATAATTTTACTCCAATTTAATCTTGCCTTAGAGCGCAATTATACATATACAGTGACAGCTATTAGTCATCTTTTGCTTTATATTATTCCCATCATTTCTTTACTTACGTCTTCTTTTTCCATTTTACAAGAAAAAGAAACAGGTCAATATCGTTTACTACAAACATATCCGATTTCCCATTTTCAATTTATAAATGGAAAATGGCTAGCACAATGGCTCGGAAATGTGTTATTTATTACACTAAGCTTTCATATTATTACAGTAATTGGCACACTCTTTTTTCATCTCTCTTTCAATCAGTATCATTTTGTAACTTTATTTTTTATTATCGGATTAAGTTTCTTTTATTCGTTAATTGGAACATTCATCGGTTGTGTGAGTACAAACAAATGGCAAGGTCTCATTTTCTCTTTACTTGTTTGGTTTATTTCCATCATCTTATGGTCTAGTATCATTATTATTGTTTCACGCTTACTACCTTTTTCACTTGTTCCATTATTTTTGAGAGGCTCTATCTTTTTTAACCCAGCTGAATACATGCGCTTATTGTATTTATTACAGTTTAATAGCGGAACTATTTTTGGTACATCACATGCCACATTTGTGGCTACCCTTACTGGTAAAATGAGTATTATTTTTACTAGTATCTATACTATTTTCATATATGGAATCTTCATGGTAAGTAGCATTTTTGCTTTAAGGAGGGATGAAAAGTGTTAACCATTAACAACTTAACAAAAACATATAAAAAAACAGATGCATTAACCTCTTTTTCCCTTGTGTTAGACAAGCCCGTAATCTTCGGTTTATTTGGCAATAATGGCGCAGGAAAAAGTACATTATTAAAAATGCTTGCTGGGATTTTACAACCTACATCAGGAGATTGGACATTCAATAATCTTTCCATTAAAGAAAGTAAGAAAGCTTACTCAACACTTGTCGGCTACATGCCTGATGATTTTTCTTTCCCGACACACTTAAGTATTTATGAAGCATTAGCTTATTACGCAGCACTGCGCAATAAAAAGAAAGAAGACGTTGTTCATACACTCAAACTTATCGGTCTTGAAAATATCCAACAAGAACGAACAACAAAACTATCAAAAGGAATGAAACAACGATTACTATTTGCTCAAGCTATTATTGGACAACCAAAATTACTTCTATTAGACGAACCAACAAATGGATTAGATACTACTTGGTCAGAACAACTAAAACAAATAATCCTTCATTTACACGAGCAAGGAGCAACCATTCTTATCTCATCCCATCAACATGATTTTTTAGATGATATTTGCCATCTGAAACTAAATTTATCAGCAGGAATAGTAACAGAGCTTATTCATTAAATATATCTTCATCCGTCTCAATTATTTGAAATATTCTTTCAAAAATGTATAGTTAAAATGACAACAGTTTTTTGGAGGTAAAGAATGAAACAGGAAACAAAACGAGAGTATCTACTCCTTTTCGCTTGGATTGTCGCGTTTGTTGCCACAACAGGAAGCTTATACCTTTCTGAATTTATGTTATATGAACCTTGTAAACTTTGTTGGTATCAACGTATTTTTATGTATCCACTCGTTATCCTAATCGGAGTTGCAATCGTTAAAAAAGATACAACTATCGCACCTTATATTTTTGGACTAGCTATTCCTGGCGCATGCATTTCCCTTTATCATATTGCGATTCAAAAGATTCCATTCCTTAGCGAATCTCACGATGCATGTGGACGAGTACCTTGTACAATTGATTACTTAAACTGGTTTGGTTTTATCACAATCCCAATGCTTTGTTTAATTGCGTTTCTATTAATTATCATATCTATGATTTTGTTGCAAAGGAGCAAATAAAAATGAAAAAAATGCTTATTTTCGGAGCCATTATTATTGCGATTCTCGTCGCTCTCGGTGTCCTAACTTCTATTCAAAATAACAAAAAAGTAGAAAATAACGTCTATAAAAAAGACAAATTACACCCTTCTACGATTAAAGATTTAGATGATTCTACTTATCAAAATATCATCTTACCTAAAGAGCTAAAAGCAGGGTTAAAAAACAGCGATGATTTAATGGTTTTCTTTTTTAGCCCAGAATGTGTTCATTGTAAAGCTGCTGCCCCAGTAATCGTACCAATGGCAAAAGAAATGGGAATTAACTTACAGTTATATAATTTACTGGAATTCGAAGAGGGTTGGGATGAGTATGGAATTGAAAGCACGCCAACCTTTATCCATTACAAAGATGGAAAAGAAGTTGATCGTTTCGTCGGTGCATCCGAAAATGAAAATGATTATCGAGAATGGCTTACAAAAAATAAACAATAAAAAGAAGGGAATTATGTTTGGCATAATCCCCTTCTTTTTTTATTAACCAACGTATGTTAATTTTTCACCGTTACGGAATACTTCATCAATTGTAGCGCCACCTAAACAAACGTCACCATCATATAAAACGACCGCTTGCCCTGGTGTCATGGCACGAACCGGCTCATCACAAATGACAGCAATTTTATCGTCATCTAATACTTGGACAGTTACCGCATTATCTTGCTGACGATAACGGAATTTAGCTGTACATGTAAATTCTTTTTCTTTCGGCACTCCTAGCGTCCAACTTACATTAGTCGCAATAATTTTATCACTATAAAGTAACTCATTATGGAAGCCTTGATCTACATATAAAATGTTTTTCTTTAAATCTTTCCCTACAACAAACCAAGGGTCGCCATTGCCACCAATCCCTAAACCATGGCGTTGTCCTAATGTATAATACATTAAGCCATCATGTTGCCCTTTTACTTCACCATTAAACGTCATCATTTTACCAGGTTGTGCTGGTAAGTAATTGCTTAAAAATTGTTTAAAATTACGCTCACCAATAAAACAAATTCCTGTTGAATCTTTTTTCATTGCCGTCGCTAATCCAGCTTCTTTGGCAATTTCACGAATTTGCGGCTTTGTTAAATCCCCTAACGGGAACATTACTTTTGATAATTGAGCTTGTGTTAATTGATTTAAGAAATATGTTTGGTCTTTGTTCTCATCAACACCACGTAACATTTTATACATGCCATCTTCATGAACAACGCGTGCATAATGACCCGTTGCTAAATAATCTGCACCAAGGGCCATGGCATGTTCTAAAAATGCTTTAAATTTAATTTCTTTGTTACACATTACATCTGGATTTGGTGTACGTCCTGCACGATATTCATCTAAGAAGTACGTAAATACTTTATCCCAATATTGTTTTTCAAAGTTTACTGCATAATATGGGATACCGATTTGATTACATACAGCAATTACATCATCATAATCTTCCGTTGCTGTACAAAATCCATTTTCATCTGTATCATCCCAGTTTTTCATGAAAATACCGATAACATCGTATCCTTGTTGCTTTAATAAAAGTGCTGCCACGGAGGAATCCACTCCACCAGACATACCAACAACAACGCGTGTTTCATGTGGTTGTTTTGTCATTTTTCGTTTCTCCTCTTATCTATTTTTTAATCGCTCCACAATTTTAATTGTTTCGCTCGCTACTTTTTCAATTTGTTCGATTGTATTCCCATAGCCAAAGCTGAAACGAATCGACCCTCTTCCTCGTTCACTATCCTTCCCAAACATCGCTACTAATACATGTGATGGATCAAAAGAACCTGCTGTACAAGCCGAACCACTTGAAGCCGCAATCCCTACTAAATCTAAGCTTACAAGCATTCGCTCCACATCTGTCCCTTCAAAAAAGATGTTCATCACATGTGGTAAACAGTCATTCGTTGGACTATTCACAGAAAAGGCGATTTCAGATTGTGTTAATAGCGTAAGCATTCTTTCTTTAAATGCGTTATATTGATGTACACGTTCTTCACGCTCTGCCATCATTAATTCAATTGCTACTTTTAAACCAATTGCACCGGCAACATTTTCTGTTCCTGCTCTTCGTTTTCTTTCTTGTTCTCCACCATATTGCTGCGATGCTAAATTAACAGATTGTCGAACATATAAAAAACCGATTCCCTTCGGTCCATTTATTTTATGCCCAGATATACTAAATAAGTCAAGCCCTAATTGATTAACATTTATATCCATTAACCCATAAGCTTGGACACCATCACTATGAAAAACAGCTTGATGTTCCTTTAAAATGTGCCCAATTTCCTCAATTGGTTGAATCGTACCTACTTCATTATTCCCAAACATAACACTCACTAGAATGGTATCATCACGAAGAGCCGCTTTCAAATCTTCAATTGAAATACGCCCTTCTTGATTCACTGGTAAATACGTTACCTCAAATCCCTCTTTTTCTAATTGTTGACACGTATGTAAAATAGCATGATGCTCTATTTCCGTTGTAATAATATGCTTTCCTCGGTTTTGATTTGCATAAGCAACTCCACGCACTGCCAAATTATCACTCTCTGTACCACCGCTAGTAAAAATGATTTCATTCGGTAGCGCACCTATACTTTTTGCACATACACGTCTCACTCCATCTAGGGCATGTCTTGCTTCACGGCCATATGCATGAATGCTAGACGGATTTCCAAATAAGGTTGTCATATAAGGAATCATGGCAGTAACTACTTCTTCACGAACAGGTGAAGTTGCTGCATGATCCACATAAATACGTTCCATTTTGTCACCTTCTTTATTAAATATAAAACATATATCCATCTTCCTCTTTATCATCACTATGAGAAGCTAAGTCATCTAGCGTCGTCGTATCTAGTACTCCTTTTACCGCATTACGAACACGTAACCATAATTCACGTTTTGCTGGCTCTTCTTCCTCTAAAAAATCCACTACTTGAATCGGACCTTCCAACACTCGAATCACATCTCCAGCAGAAATTTCCGACGGTTCTTTATATAACATATATCCACCATAAGCACCACGAACACTTTTTACAAGGCTCGCATTTCGTAAAGGCGAAATTAGTTGTTCTAAATAATGCTCCGATAAATCATGAGCTTGTGCAATTGACTTCAAAGAAATCGGACCTTCACCATATCTTTTTGCTAATTCAATCATAATTGTTAATCCATATCGTCCCTTTGTTGAAATCTTCACGTCTACACATCTCCATTCTTTTATCTTTATCCTATTAAATATACATCTAAACGAAAAATTTTTCTACAATTGAATGTGATATAATAATATAAAACTGATGTATTAAGTAGGGATTATATGAAAAAACCATTAGCTGTTCAAATGAGACCAAAAAATTTAGACGATATTTTAGGCCAACAACACTTAGTTGGCGAAAATCAAATTCTCCGCCGAATGGTAGAGGAAAAACAACTGTCTTCCATGATTTTATACGGAAATCCTGGTATTGGAAAAACAAGTATTGCCATTGCTTTAGCAACAAGTATCGGCTTACCTTATCGTATTTTAAACGCAACTACTCACAATAAAAAAGACATGGAAGCGGTCGTAGCCGAAGCTAAAATGTCCAATGGATTAGTTCTTATTCTCGATGAGGTCCATCGCTTAGACAAAGGAAAACAAGATTTCTTACTTCCGCATGTAGAATCTGGATTGCTTACTTTAATTGGCGCAACAACCGCAAATCCATATTTTTCTATTAATCCAGCTATTCGAAGTAGATGTCACATCTTTGAATTACAACCTCTTACATGGAAGGATATTCACCTAGGATTAGAGCGAGCCTTAAAGCAAGAATATAGCAAAACAACTATAACAGAAGAAGCACTTCTTTATATCGCAAAGGGTGCAGGTGGAGATATTCGAACTGCTCTAAATGCCCTTGAATTAGCCATCGTCGTTGCCCCAACTGATTCTAATATGCATAAAGAAGTCACGTTAGCGATTGTCAAGCAATGTATGCAAAAAACGAGCTTTGTTCACGACAAAGATGGGGATGCTCACTACGATACACTAAGCGCTTTTCAAAAATCAATTCGAGGTAGTGATGTCGATGCTGCCCTTCATTATCTTGCTCGATTAATTGTATCTGGAGATTTAGAAAGTATATGTCGTCGCCTTTTAGTTATTGCCTATGAGGATATTTCGTTAGCAAATCCAGATGCCGGAGCTCACACCTTAGCTGTAGTCCAAACTGTTGAACGTTTAGGATTACCAGAAGCTCGTATCCCCTTAGCAAACATCGTTATCGAACTTTGTTTATCACCAAAAACAAATGCTCCTTATATGGCTTTAGATGCTGCTATTGCAGATATTCACGAAGGGAAAGCTGGAGCCATCCCACTACACTTACGGGATGCCCATTACAAAGGTGCAAAAGAATTAGGAAGAGGAATCGAATACCTATATCCACATGACTTTCATTTAGGAAAATTTGGTGGATGGGTAAAACAAAACTATCTACCTGATTCATTAAAAAACACCACTTACTACGCTCCGAAAGAAGCAGGTAACGAAGAAAGATTAAAAAAACTATATGAAGCTTTTAAAAAACAAAAATAAACCTCTTACTATCTTCGTAAGAGGTCTCTTCATTATTCCATTTCAATTAAATAGCGAATAGAAATTGGAGCTACTTACACATAGACACTCATATCAATTACTCGATATTTCTGTAAACGCGCCATCATCTCTTCGTACTCCATACCTTTCAGTTCCTCAATAAACAGTCGAGACATAAAATGACATATAGTATCACTCCACATCATGCACCCTTCTGTCATATCATACAAAGCATCCTATAACCCTTCCTCCGCATATTTCGCAGCATTTCTTTCCATATGAGGCAATTGTTTAATATATTTCTCAGCCACTTCTACACTTTCAATTTTTTCTCTAATCGGGAAAACAATGTTCAAAAATCTTTTTGCTACTTCCTCAGTAATTTTGTATCCTTCTAAAACATTTTCATATTTTTTCATTTTTTCAAATTCTACTTTAGATATTTTTTCACATATAGATTCTACTTTCATTTTACAAAATATGTTGTTTTAGTTGCTTTTTTATCTTAAGAACCACACTTCTTGCCCTTTATTCTTTATTTAACACAAACATATGTAATGAATAATCTATCACAATCTTATTTTTTCTACATCCCTTTACAAATATCCTTTTCCAAAAAACTCTTCATTTCACAAAAAATAGAGTACAACTGTTAAATATCTCCATTTAATTGCCGTACTCCGTTTTTATCCAATATGTTCTTTTTGTTCTTCCTGATTCATTTCTTTATCAGCCATTTTTACCATACTGGTCACATCTTCTCTCATTGTCACTTTATCCAACGATGAAGTTATCTTTTTTCCTTACTGATATTTGCTAAATATCTATTATTTTTTGTGGTATTCTATTTATATGCTGTTTTCGACGCAGAAAATATTAAAAGAACTATTTTTAGACAAAAAAACATCCCTTTTTAACTGGTTAAGGGATGAAAAGGTGTATATGTAAACTGATAATTTATAGAGTCAAACACAACTATTTGAAATTCCCATTCTTCATTGTCATTAGGTTTCTGTATGTGAATTGTATTTTTTCCTTTCTTTAATTCCTTCGCAAAATACGCTTTCGCTTTTGTTTCTCCTTTGGGGCGATACACTAGATAGCCATTTGTACGTTTCGAGTCGCTTTCCCACACAAAAGAAATATCTAAAATCGCAGAAGACTCTTGATTTACTTGAACACTATCCACTCTTGGGATTTCTATCCTTTGCAATTGAATATTCTCTTCTCCGAAAGTTCCCCAAAAATCCAAGAGCTTTTGATTGTTCCACGGCGAAGACAGCCTCGTAGTGGCAGCTCGACCAAAGTGCTTTTTAGCGTTAGGTGAACCAAATACCATCACGTATTCATCCGCTAAAAGTTCCTGCGCAGACCATCGATAATCTTCGATTGTTTCCTTTTTATCATTCTTCCATTTAATCTGACTGGTTTCTTGTTTCCGAATCTTTGCCCAATCAGTATTTTCCGATGCAGGATGTATACCTTTGTCAAGAAACCAATAATACGTATATACATGACCATACTCATGTGATAGGAGATAGGCAAAATCCTCAACTGATTCACATTTATCGGCATTATATAGATAAATCACCGCATCCTTCTTCACTTTTTTAAAGGGCTCATACCAAGAAATATCTGATTCCCCAAGTGTATTACCTTTACCTTCTTTCAGTAATACCACTTTATCAAGTATACGAATTTCGCTGCTTATTTTATTAGCAAACAGTTCTTCTGATAAATCTTTTAGCTTTTCCTCTGTCCATGTATCCGAATCCGTTTCGAAAACAATACCCCACTCAGATGTATAAGAGTGAGTGGTTTCGTAAGTTACTGACGCACCAACTCCCTTGGCTATCTTTGGTAATAGTTGCACACCTGCAATCAAAGCACCTACAGCTACGCAAATTACTAACAAAAGACGACCTATTCGTAACCCCTTCATTCTACTTCCCCCCATCACCCATTCTTTTTTCTTTGCTTGAATTTGTTGAACCTTTACTGGCGCTTCTCTAATGCCCATTCCACTTTAAACAACCATGCATCCATCTTCAAACATACCTTATTGTTTTTTCACAGAAATGTGAAATACCCCCACCTACTGACAATTGAAATAAGAGGCGATAGCTTGACTATAATATTTATTTATTCCTACGTCGAATTTCATTAAGAGCACCAATTTACACTGCCCGTGATGGTAGAGTTGTAAGCGAGGAAAGTCCTTTTGGCTTTGCCAAATCAAAATTCATCTCCCAACTAAAATTAGATTTATCAGTCCTTCAGAATTTTTGAGGAAGGAGAATTCTTTTGAAAAAATGTTAAAATTTCTTAACAACACACATCCGTAACACTTCGGATGCAAAAAAACAACTCCAAAACTGTACTACATGTTCTCGAGTTGTTTTTTATCAGATTCAGGTTCTACCTCTGGTAAAGCACCTTCTTTTATTAATACTCGCTCAAAAGCGTCTACAATTTCTTTATCATAATGAACATTAATTAAGCGCTTTAATTCATTAATAGCAATTATAGAACTCAACCCTTTTCGATACGGTCGATCAGATGTCATTGCATCATACGTATCTGCAACACCAATAATTTTCGCTTCAAGAAGAATGTCATTTCCCTTTAAACCGTACGGATACCCTGAGCCATCTATCCGTTCATGGTGTTGTGCAATAATATTTGCAACTGTTTCATCATATGATTCTTTTACCATTTCACAGCCAACTAAACTATGACTTTTCATACAATCAAACTCTTCAGCAGTTAAGCGACCAGGTTTATTTAATATTTCTTCAGGAACTTTAATTTTCCCAACATCATGGAGGGTTGCAGCGTCAAACAAGCGAGACAATACTTCAAGAGATAAATTCATTTCTTTGGCAATTTTAAATGAATATTCTTGTACCCTCAAACTATGATAATACGTATACTTATCCATTAATTCTACTTTTTTTACAACTGCCTTAAGATTTTCTACTTCCTCATTCGTAGTATGAAAAACTGGCCGAGATGAAAACCATAATAAATTTGTTGGCGCTAACGTTTTAAAATACGCAATTTCCCTTAATTGATTGGCATAAAAATAATCGCCACTCTTTATAACTTTCGTTATATCTTCATTTTGAAATAAACATTTCCCTTCAACAACAAAGAAAAACTCCAACATCTCAGGGTCTTCTCCAGGATAAACACAGAAATCCTTTCCAGGTTTGATGCTTTGCATCACTACATCTGTGCCATCTCCACTTGCCAACAATTCAAAAGATGTGTCAACATCTTTTCCTTGATTATAGTTTTGGGCATAACCAATATACAACCCTTTCATAGTACCCTCCAAATTGTAACTCTTCGATGTAAGAAGAAAACAATCGGGTTATTACCAAACAACCTTTATTGGATCAATTAAAACTGTTTTCCAACCAATTGTTACTTCTATATATTCACATTCTGCATGAACACCAAGTTTTTTTAATTCTTTAATCCCTTGGTTTGTTACTTTTCCACAATCTTTTTGAAGATTTTTAATAATTTTATCTAATTCTTTTTCAGATGTTACACGTTTTGCTTCTTTTTGTGCCTCTTTAATCATTTTCTCAACTTTTTTATTTGTCTCTTTTACAATCTTTTTAACTTGTTTTTCTAAAGGTGATTGTTTTACCACTACCGTACTTGATGCTTTCTCCACTGGAGCTGCATTTACTTGCGGCACAACTGATACTGCTAAACCAAATGCTAATATTACTGCTGCTAGCTTTTTAAACATTTCAATCTTCCCCCTTTATTTTAATTCCCTATTCATTGTCATTTTACGACATTACACCCAAAATTCACATTGGGCTATTTACCTAACATTTTATTTTCAAAATAAATAATTAGGTATTTTTCCCCTGTATTTTCAAATGAATAAAAAAGGAAATTTTATGAAAAGCTATAGACAAAATATCTATTAAACCTATGTAACATGTATTCATTCTTTTAAAAAAGAATAGATTGGAGGAAGCGGTGGAGAATAACCGGATATAACACTCCATTGCGTAATGTATGAAAGTTCGTTCAGATGCATGGTCTCATGAAGAAGATTTGTTATTAGCGGAAACAGTCCTTCGTCATATTCGAGAAGGAAGTACACAATTAAATGCTTTTGAAGAAGTAGGCGATGAATTAAATCGAACCTCTGCTGCATGTGGATTTCGTTGGAATGCAGAAATTCGAAAACAATATGAAAAAGGAATAGAACTAGCTAAAAAACAACGTAAAGAATTAAAACGAGCACTAGCAAAAAACTATACATTAAAAAATACACCTAAAAAAGTTCAACGAGCAACTAAAGTTGAAAGCAAACAACCGGAAAAATCTACTTTTCATCATGAGGGGACTACCGAACTTGTCCCTGTATTAACAAAAGATATTACACTAGAAGATGTAATAACATTTTTACAAAATAACTATTCTACTGGAGTTACCCACCTCCAAATAGAAAATGACATGTTAAAAAAAGAAAATGTACAATTAAATGATCGATACCAATCTCTCTTACAGCAATATAAAAAATTACAAGAACAACAACATATTATTCAAGAAGACTATGAAGCAATTTTAAACATCATGAACCGTGCGAGAAAAATGGTTTCAAAAGAAGAAACGCACCATACAATGGCTCCTATTTTTAAATTAGACCAAGATGGAAATTTGGATATTATTTAAAAAAAATAATTCTGTCGCTTTTTGTCATACAAATCTAGTTTCAATTAAAAGGAATATTTCCTTCTTTTGTCTAATATATAAAAGTACAAACAGTATTAGGAGTGATGAAAAAATGGGATTGTTTACGCTATTAGCAACGTGGATTATCTTTTTTGGTGTTTATAAGTGGTTTACTCGCCCAAAATCCAATGTAGCTCTTGCCGCTATAAACAAAAGCACTCGACTACTTATTTGTTCAAATTGTTATCAAACTTCATCAGCTACAAATGGAACTAGTATTTGTTCTCATTGTCATACCCGTTTATAAAGAGGAATCATAAAAAATATCCTGCTAAGTGATAATATACTAATTCCAAAGAGAATATACTAGGTTAGATAACCGAAAAGAAATGTACATTCCCCCTTATAAAAAACATCCACCTCCTTAGAAGATGGATGTTTTTTATTTATTCATGCCCAATACGACTTACTTGTACATCTTTAATTAATTGTCTCACAACATAGCTTGCAGCAATAAGCCCTGCCACTGATGGGACAAAAGCATTAGAAGATGGTGGCATTTTCGCTTTGCGAATTGGCGTGTTTTCATCGCTAACGATTTCTTTTCGAATATCTTCACGAATAACAATTGGATTTTCATCAGAAAAGACAACAGGTACTTTTCCTTTTATCTTTTCCTTACGTAATTTTGTACGAATAACTTTTGCAATTGGATCTGTTGTTGTTTTTGTAATATCAACAACTTTAAAACGAGTTGGATCCATTTTGTTTGCTGCACCCATACTTGAAATAAACGGAATACGACGACGTAAACATTCTTTAATTAATAAAATTTTATAGGAAATCGTATCAGAAGCATCTACTACAAAATCAAGCGGTACTTCAAAGAATTTTTCAACAGTCTCATCTGTAAAGAACATTTGTAAAGCAATTACTTCACAGTCTGGATTAATATCAAGAAGACGTTCTTTCATTACTTCTACTTTTGGGCGGCCAACTGTTGATAATAGCGCATGGATTTGGCGGTTCACATTTGTAATATCCACTATATCTTTATCGACTAAAATAATACGACCTACACCAGAACGAACAAGTGCCTCCGCAGCAAAAGAACCAACTCCGCCAATTCCTAGTACAGCAACCGTACTACCTTGTAATATATTTAAACCTTCTTTTCCAAAGGCTAATTCATTTCTTGAAAATTGGTGTAACATTTATTTTCCTCCTCAGAAAAACCACAGGCTATCCTTTAGATATCCCTAAGCAAAAGGTACCTAAAAAAGGACAGCCAAAGGTTAGATAGTTCTATCTCGATAACAATATAATTTCTCTAAAAAAGGACTATGTGAGTAGTATGCACATAGTCCTTACATTCTTACTTCTCTTCTTTAGAAACATTTAAAGCCAGATGCAACTCATCTAACTGAGCAGATGCTACCGGACTTGGTGCAGCTGTTAATAAACAACTTGCACTTGCCGTTTTCGGGAATGCAATCGTATCACGTAAGTTTGTACGACCTGCTAGTAACATCACTAAACGGTCTAAACCTAATGCAATTCCACCATGTGGTGGTGTACCGTATTCAAACGCTTCTAATAAGAAACCAAATTGTTCTTTCGCTTCTTCTTTTGTAAAGCCAAGTACTTCGAACATTTTTTCTTGTATATCACGTTCGTAAATACGTAAAGAACCTCCACCAAGCTCATAACCATTTAATACTAAATCATACGCTTGGGCACGAACTTCACCAGGATTGTTATCTAACTTATCTAAGTCTTCACGAACTGGCATTGTAAATGGATGGTGAGCTGCAAAATAACGACCAGCATCTTCATCATATTCTAATAATGGCCAGTCAATTACCCATAAGAAGTTGAATAAAGAGTTATCAATTAAATCTAATTCTTTTCCTAATTTTAAGCGAAGTGCACCTAAGCTATCTGCTACTACACCTTTTTTATCAGCGACAAATAATAATAAGTCACCAGTCTCTGCATCTAATAATTGAGATAATGTTTTTTGGTCTTCTTCATTAAAGAATTTAGCAATTGGACCTTTTAAACCATCATCTTCTACTTTTAACCAAGCTAATCCTTTGGCACCATAGCGTCCTACATATTCAGTTAATGCATCAATATCCTTGCGAGAATACTTACTTGCCGCACCTTTCGCATTAATTGCTTTTACAGCACCACCATTTTCGATTGCGCTCGCAAATACTTTAAAGCCACAGCCTTTTGCAAACTCAGAGATATCTGTTAATTCCATTCCAAAGCGCGTATCTGGTTTATCTGAACCATAACGGCTCATTGCCTCATCATATGTCATACGAGGGAATGGTGTTGGAATTGTTATGCCTTTTGCCACTTGTACAACTTCAACCATCATTCTTTCCATCATTTCAAGTAAACCATCACGAGTTAAGAAACTCATTTCAATATCGATTTGTGTAAATTCTGGCTGACGGTCTGCACGAAGGTCTTCATCACGGAAGCAACGAGCCACTTGATAATAACGTTCTAATCCTGCCACCATTAATAATTGTTTAAACAATT
The DNA here is from genome assembly GCA_051873875.1 of Bacillaceae bacterium. Classification (GTDB taxonomy): domain Bacteria; phylum Bacillota; class Bacilli; order Bacillales; family Bacillaceae_G; genus JBJEFI01. Next base: position 317,246 of record JBJEFI010000048.1, read on the forward strand.
GTGGTGATTGTGGTAATGCGTAAAATTCACCTTCATGAACGCGACTTGGTACTAAATAGTCACGAGCGCCTTCTGGTGTACTTTTTGTTAAAATTGGTGTTTCTACATCTAAAAACCCTTCACGGTCTAAGAAGTTACGCATTACAGATGTGACACGATGACGTAATTGTAATGTTTCAAACATAACCGGACGACGTAAGTCTAAATAACGATATTTTAAACGAAGATCTTCTGATACCTCCGCATTATTATCAATAACAAAAGGTGTTGTTTTTGCCTTATTTAAAATATCTACTTTGCTAATTTGAACTTCAACGTGACCTGTTGGTAATTTTTTATTAATAGCGCCTTCGCCACGAGAAACTACTGTTCCTTCAACATGTAGTACATATTCATTACGAATTCCTTCTGCTATTTTTAAACTTTCCGCTGATGATTCTGGTGTAAAGACGATTTGAACAATCCCTGTACGGTCACGTAAATCGATAAAAATTAATCCACCTAAATCACGGCGTTTTTGAACCCAACCTTTTAAGCTTACTGTTTGACCAATATGTTCTTCAAATACTTGACCACAATGATGTGTACGTTCTTGCAACATTTTTCTTCCCCCTATGGTTATCGTATTAATTTTTCTTGAATATAAGAAACAAATAATTCTAAAGATACTTCTTCTTGTGTACCATTTGTCATATCTTTTACATTAATGACATTTTGTTGTAATTCATTATCACCTAAAACAACAACAAATTTCGCTTGTAAGCGATCAGCTGCTTTAAATTGAGCTTTCATCTTACGACCTTGATAATCTTTTTCTGCTGTTAACCCAGCCGCTCTTAAATTGTGTAACACTTTTGCACTATAACTTTCTGCTTCTTCACCTAATCCAATCACAAATACATCAATATGCTCTTTGATTGGTAATGTCACACCTTCTGCTTCTAATGCAGCTACACAACGCTCAAGACCGATACCAAACCCAATACCTGGCGTTTCTGGTCCATCTAACTGCTCAACTAAACCGTTATAACGACCACCACCACTTAACGTTGTAATTGCTCCAAATCCTTCTGCTTCACTCATAATTTCAAAAACAGTATGGTTGTAATAATCTAAACCACGAACAAGGTTGCTATCAACAACAAATGGAATGTTCATTAGTGTTAAATATTTTTTCACTTTTTCAAAATACACTTGCGATTCTTCATTTAAGTGAGCTTGAATCGACGGTGCCGTTTCCATTAATGGGTGTTTATGATCTTTTTTACAATCTAAAATACGTAATGGATTTTTTTCTAAACGATTTTGACAATCACTACATAATTCATGAACACTTGGTTTAAAGTGAGCAATTAATGCTTCACGATGTGCTTTACGACTTTCCACATCACCTAAACTATTTAAAACAAGCTTTAATTTGTTTAACCCTAAACCACGGTAAAAATCCATTGCAAGAGCAATTACTTCTGCATCAATACTTGGATCACTACTTCCTAATACTTCTACACCAAATTGATGCAATTGACGATAACGTCCTTTTTGCGGACGTTCATAACGAAACATTGGACCAATGTAATACAATTTCACTGGTTGATTGACATTTCCAAACATTTTGTTCTCAATAAATGAACGAACAATTGGTGCTGTTCCTTCAGGGCGTAATGTTAAACTACGCTCACCACGGTCTGTAAATGTATACATTTCTTTTTGAACGATATCTGTTGTATCACCAACACCTCGTTGAAACAATTCTGTATGTTCAAAAATTGGTGTTCTTACTTCCTTATAATTATATCGACGGCACATATCACGTGCAGTATTTTCTATGTACTGCCATTTTTCTACTACACCAGGCAAAATATCTTGTGTTCCACGTGGAATTTGTATCATATTTTCCTCTCCTTACTACATTCATATTCAAAATTTTATCCTGTCTTAACTGACACTAAAGCGCCCTTTAACCATTTTATAAAATCCAACAAACGTTAACTTGTAACTAAGTGTCACGATGAACCCGATTGGTTCAACTAACCATCAGTGAAAAGTATCACTGATGGAAGTCTCACTTTCTCTACACCATTAAAATGGCCCCTTTTCTCTTCAAAAAATCGAAATTGGGTCTGACCTTTTAAAAAACGACA